>CAZQNE010000091.1:0-13514 GCA_964594535.1 uncultured Lewinella sp. | reverse complement strand
CTGACCCCCTGACCCCCTGACCCCCTGACCATGACCGTAGCCCTCTTCATCCCCTGTTACGTAGACCAGTTTTACCCCCGGGCCGGTATTGCCACACTGGAGTTACTCGAGAAAGTGGGGTGCACGGTGATCTACCCAAAGGAGCAGACCTGCTGCGGGCAACCCCTCGCCAATAGCGGGATGGAGCGGGAGGCCCGGCCGATCTATACTCACTTCGTGGAGACCTTTGCGGAATACGACTACATCGTGTGCCCTTCGGGAAGCTGCGTCTACCACGTCAATCAACACTACGACGTGCTGGAACAAACGGAGGAGGTGAAGGCCGTACGCGAACGGACCTACGAGTTAGCGGATTTCCTGATCAATGTAATCGGGGTGACCAAACTGAGTGCGAAGTACGAGGGGAAGGTGGGGCTGCACAATAGTTGCCACGGGCTGCGGGGCTTACGGTTGGGATCCGGTTCCGAGCGGGTCGTGGAGGCGTTCAGCCACTACCGCTACCTACTGGATATGGTGGAAGGGCTGGAAATCATCCCCCTCGACCGTACGGATGAGTGCTGCGGCTTCGGTGGTACCTTCAGTGTCAACCAACCCGAACTATCGACCAAAATGGGCCGTGACCGGATCGCCGATCACCTACGGCACGGGGCGGAGGTAATCACGAGCGGCGATATGAGCTGTTTGATGCATATGGAGGGCCTGATTCGGCGGGAGGGGCTGCCCTTGCGGGTGATGCACGTAGCGGAATTATTGAATGGTAGGTAGTTTTTGACATTTTGTCAGACATCCGATGTCTGTCAAAATGTCAGAAGATGTCCCACTCATAGATACGTGATTATAAACAATTTATCACCAAAATTAAGTTTGTCAAATTGACAGACATCCGATGTCTGAAAATATGGCAGTCACAGTTTTACCACCACCCCGACGTTGCCCCGCCGGCTCCGCCCGATAAATTCTCCCCCCAGTACCCAGGCACCCCCGGCCACCACCCCGATCCACTCGCGGATGGGAACGTAGAGCGTAGCCCCGGCCCGCCGCCAGCTGCTACCCACCCCGGCGGTGGCCGTCTGCACCGCGCTGCCCGCCTCCAGGGCGGTGATGAACTCCAACCAACCCTCCACGTAAAAGTAGCGGGTGCCGTAGCCCGTACGTAGCAGGAGCGGCCAGGTGGACCGACTTTCCGGGGCGAACTGTACATCGATACCCGACTGGGCGTGCACAAAAAAGCCACTATCGAACTGGTACTGGTACACCAGGCGGCCCTGGAAGACCGTTGCCCGCTGCCCCAGGGCCGCGATGCCCGTCGTCTCGTAGTTCCCCACGGGGAAGCTCAGTCCGACAGCGGTGAATACCCGGTGGGCGCCCCGCTTGGCGCGCTGGTCCAGGTTAGTGTATTTGATCCAGACCGAGGCGTCCTGCAGGCTGCCCGGGCGGTCGTTCGTCATCAGGTAGGGGAGGGTAGCCACCAGGGCCGTCCGTTCGTTGAGGCCAGCTTCCAGGAACAGGCTGTAGCTGGTGGTTTCCACCTCGCGGTCCTCCAGCACACCGCCGGCCCCATGGTAGCGCTCGTACCGCTCGATGCTATAGGTAGGGGCCAGCACGACTTCCCCTACCGGAACGGGAAAACCGCCGATGGGCCCCTGTGCCACGAGTTGGCTTGCCCAGAGTACCCACATCGCACCTGCGTACCCGCCCAAACGTCCGCCACCGGTACCGAAAAGCTTTCTCATACCAAATCCTATCTTTGTCGGCCAAAACGCAAGCCCCCTTTGAGCGATAGCCTGGTTATCATCCCCACCTACAACGAACGCGAAAATATCGCGCGTATGGTGGAGGCGGTTTTCGGGCTGCCCGTCGACTTCGATCTGCTCGTGGTGGATGATGGCTCTCCCGACGGCACGGGCGAGCTGGTTCAGGAGCTTCAGCGCGCCTATCCGGACCGACTGCACCTGCTAGAGCGGGCCGGCAAGCTCGGGTTAGGCACTGCCTACCTGGACGGGTTCCGCTACGGCCTGGCGCAACAAGAGAGGTACGACTACTTCTTTGAGATGGATGCCGACTTCAGCCATACCCCCGCCGATCTGATTCGGCTACGGGCGGCCTGCCACGGGGGGGAGGGAGACGTAGCCGTAGGCAGCCGCTACGTTAAGGGCGGCAAGGTGGAAAACTGGCCCCTCGATCGGATCATCCTGAGCTACGGCGCCAGCCTGTACACCCGTTTGGTGACCCAAATGCCGGTACGCGACCCCACGGCGGGCTTCATGTGTTACAGCCGGCCCGTACTGGAAGCCATGGACTTCTCCAAGATTCGCTTCATCGGGTATGCCTTCCAGATCGAAATGAAGTACACGGCCCGCAAACTGGGCTTCAGAGTGGTCGAGGTACCCATCACCTTCACCGACCGGATAGCGGGCAAGAGCAAGATGCATAAGTCCATCATTCGGGAGGCCGTGCTGGGGGTGCTGAGCTTGCGGTGGCGGTAGCGCGGGGTTACGGGCGGCGGCGCGCGGGTGCCATGAACTCCCGGCAACCGAATTATTCCGTTGTTTTCAGAGCTTCTACCAGGGCAACCCAATCACCCGCCCCGGGGGGGACTAGCTCCACCCGGCCATCCTCGCTGGCGGTAAGTCGTTCACCGTGGTCGATCAGCTTCCCTCCCTCCCGTGGGTCGTACCAGCGTACCCCGAAAGTGGCGTCCGTATGCCCCAATTTCAGGCCAATGGGTTGGCCGAAGGGCGTCATGATGGCGTAGACTTCCCCCTCCTTAGCCATACAGTACTGCCCTTCTGAATCGAGCAGATCGTTGCGGGCTTCCATATCCCAGAAGGGGAGATGTTCCTGGAAAAAGCGGCGGGCGTGTGCCGTCCAGCGGTAGGCCCGGTCGCGACTGCGCCAATCTTCCAGGTTGAGATCGTTGTGGGGGCTGCGGGCACCGAAATACCACTCCACCCCGGCGCCACCGGCCAGTAGGCTGCCCCAGAGGGTCAGGGCGCGGAGGCTATCCTGGTTATTGGGGGTGGCATCATCCGAATCAAGGCCGCGCCACCAGGGCCCCACTTCGTCGAGGGAAACGATCCAGGGCTCCCCGGCTTCCTCGGTCAGGCGCAGCCAGCGGGCGGTCACTTCATTGGTATTGTAGGGGTAGCCGAGCTGCAGGGCCAGGCCGTCCAGATCTTCGTTGCCGAGCAGGGGGCGGTAGATTTGGTCGGCGGCCTCTTCGCCGGGGTGGGTGTGCAGTACGACGTAGTTATCCCAGGGGTCATGATCGGCGAACCAGGCCAGTACCGCTCGTTGCTGCTCGGTGGTCTGGGCGGTTTCCGACCAATTATTAGGGCCGTTTTCCTCCCCCAGGTTCCAGGTCACGGCCCGGTGGTGCCCGAAGCGGGCGACCAGTTCCCGGAAGTAGAGCTGGCGGAGGGGGCCGGTATCGCCTCCGTCCAGCAGGGTTTCGTTTTCGGTTTCGTTCAGGACGAAGTGGAGCATCATGCCCAGGCTGTCGGCGTGGTCGAAGACGATCTCCCACTGGTCCAGTTTACTGACGTCGAAGCGGTCGAACACGTCGTGGCTGACGTAGGGCCAGACGTCCTTACCGTCTCCGTTGATATTCAGGGTGAGGAAGTAGATACTGTTGACTCCGGCACTTGCGAGATAGCTGATGCCGCCGATAAGACCTTTTCCGCGGCCGTTCCAGTTGGGGTCCCCGGTTCGAAAATCGCTAGCGTGGGGGGCAAATTCGTGGAGGCCCTCGGCCTTACTCTCGCCTTCCCGAAAATCGGTACTGTGGCGGTAGGTCCCGTCGAAGTCAGCGTAGCCGAGCAGGTTTTCGGGGCTGTCCACCCCTGACTTGATGAAGTATTGCCCGGTTTCGGCCCAGCTCAGGTAGCGGGGGTGATTGCGAACCAATCGGCCCGTTTCTCCGGCCTTCGCCGGTCCGACCACGAAGGCACCTTCGTACTCCTCTACCTTACGGACTTTGCCGGCACCTGCGGCCCCCCGCCCGTCCAGGTACACATCTTCCCCGCCGATGAGCTCTCCGGTATAGGTCCATTCGCCCTCCCGGTCGGGGCGAAAGCGTACCTGCCACACATTACCCGCCCCGGCCCCGGTGTAGGCCGCATTTCCGTCGCCGGCGTAGTAGCCGGGTACGGTGATCCGGTGGGTACCGTTGGTAAAGGTGACGTCCAGGCGGTAATCGGTGAAGGGGTTGACCTCCTCTTGCTCGCTGGTTTCCGGCCCCGGAAAGTCCAGCGTCATTTTCTGCCACTTGCTTACGTCGGGATGGGTGTACACCAGGGGGGTGCTACAGGCGGTCAGGAAAGCGAGGGCAAGCGGAAGAAGGGGGCGGATCATGCGACAAACTTAACGAACTGCTTACTTCCGACGGTGCATTTCCATCCAACGGTGCATCTCGTAGAGCATGTGGAGGATACTTTCCTCGGCGGCGTAACCGTGGTCTTCGTAGGGCAACAGGCAGAGGCGGGCGGTCTTGCCCAGATTGTTGAGGGCGGCGAACATCCGCTTGCTCTGTACCGGGTAGGTGCCGCTATTGCTGTCGTCTTCCCCGTGGATGAGCAGCAGGGGGCTATCGATCTTATCGGCGTGCACGAAGGGGGAGAGGCGTACGTAGGTCTCCGGTACCTGCCAGAAGGTGCGTTCCTCCGCCTGGAATCCGAAGGGGGTCAGGGTGCGATTAAACGCTCCGCTGCGGGCGATACCGCCGGCGAAGAGGTCGGTATGGGCCAGTAGGTGGGCCGTCATGAAGGCCCCGTAGCTGTGGCCGCCGACGAAGATGCGATCGGGGTCGGCCACCCCCATATCGACCAGGCGGGCCACGGCGGCTTCGGCATTCATGCGGACCTGCTCGATAAAGGTTTCGTTCGGCTCCTCCTCACCCTCCCCGACGATGGGCATCGCGAAGTCATCGAAGACCGCGTAGCCGGCCGCCAGGAAGGGCAGGGGAGACAGCGGACTGATGCGCCGGAACTGGTGAGTGCTGCTGGTTACCTGCCCGGCCTTATCGGCGTCCTTATACTCCTGGGGATAGGCCCACATCAGTACCGGTAGGGGAGCATCGGTACCCGGTCGGAAGTTCTCCGGGGTATGCAGTTCCCCGCTTAGGTGTACGCCATCCTCGCGCTCGTAGGTGATCAGTTCGTACTGGGTATGCCTGAGTTGGGGGTAGGGGTGGGCGAAATCGGTAATCTGAATTTCTTCCCCCGTTTGCAGGTGGCGGAGGAAAAAATTCGGCCGTTCGTCGGCCCGTTCGCGGGCAAGGAGAAAGTAGTCGGGCTCCCGGTCCACGAAAAAGAGCGGCCGTTCGAAGTGGGGAGGCGTAGATTGCCAGATGCGACGTTTCCGGTGGGTTTCCAGATTAAAGGTATCCACGAAGGGGCGGGGCCCAGCGGGGGTGTGGCCGTTTCCGACCATGACCAGGCTTTGCCCGCCATCCCGGGTGAGTAGCACGTTGTGGTCGCTGGGCAGGCTGACGGTAGCCACCCCACCGGGGTCGTTATAGTTATCCTCCCAGTTGTGGTCGAAGAGAATCTCGGGTTTCCGTTCGGGCTCGTCCGGGTACCACCGGCGGGTGACCTGCCGGCGGGTGGCCCACTCCCAGTCTACGGCGATGGCCAGATCGCCGCGGCCCCAGCGCAAGGCTCCGAAGCGCAGCGGGAGTTTAATGCTTTTACGGGGGTCGCCCGTGAAGGGGGGCTCCAGGCAGTATAGTTGCTCCCGGTAGTCGGCCGGGTTGCGGGGGTCGCCGCCGTCGGTGGCTTCGGTCCAGTATAGCTGGGCGGGATGATCGCTGCGCCAGTTGAACCGCCGGGGGTGGGTGATGACCGAGCCGAAGGCCGGCGGGAGGTGCTCCACGACCGGCCGCTCGGTCAATTGGCGAATCTGCCGGCCCTCCCGGTCGAGGAGGAGCACGCGGTCGGCGAACTTGTCGTAGGGGACGTTAAAACTGAAGGGCTCGATAACGTAGGTGGCGAGGTAGTAGTTGCCGTCGGGAGAGTCGCCGAGGCCGGCAATAATGCCCGGCTCGGCCCAGGGCTCTTCCCGGCCCGTGGCTAGGTCGTGGCGGTACAGTTGGCTGCTGGCGTAGTAGCGGAAGAGGTCTACGTCCTGTTCCGTTTCCAGCAGATTGGTGTAGGTCCGGTTGGCCCCCTCCTTACCGGAAGAGTCCTGTACGTTCGGGCCGTTCACGTTCGCATTCGTGGCGGGTGGTCCGGCATCGGGCAGGCGGCGCTTGAGCAGGAAGCGGTCGTTGCCGACGAAGTCGTAGGGCATCCCGCCCAGACAGTTATTGAGGTCGTTGGCTCCGACGGGGTGGCACCGCAAACTTTCGCGATCGGCGGTCCAGAGCTGCAAGCCGGCATCGGTAAGCAGGCAGAATGCAATGCGGGTACCGTCGGGAGACCAACTGAAATAGCGGTAACTGCCCTCCTCCGGCAGTCCGAGCAGGGGTCGTTCCGAGCCGGATGCGATATGGCGTAGGCGGGGATTGAAGTAGCCACGGGTACCGTAGGGCGTCCAGCTTTCCGGGTTGATCTGCCGTCCGGCGAGTTTTAATTTCGGCTCCTGCAGTTCTTCGATGCTGGGGTACATCGGCCGGTCCGCGGTGAGGATGTAATGGCGATCGGGGCCGAACAGCATCAGGGGGTCCGGCTTCAGATTGACGAGGGCAGCAATTGACGCGGGAGGGCGGCGGTAGGGCATGTAGGGGGGTGAGGTACTAGACTAAATGCTGGGTGCGAGGCTATGCATAGGGTGCGGGGTACGGGGTGCGGATCAGCCCGCCACTCCGCACTTCACCACCCCGGCCCTCGCTACCCTTCCTCATCGTAACTAGCGTCTTGGGTATCAATGACCATATTGGTGATCGTGTAGTCACTGAACTTTTCGAAGTGATTGAAAGCCAGATTATCGGGCCAGTTGCTTTCGTCTTCGACCCATTCGGCGAGCAGATTTTCGAGGATGGGTAGGAAGTTCCGTTCCAGCCACTCTTCGGCGTCCTCCAAATCGTCGAAGTCGGGGAGCAGGTAGACCGTAGTGAGGTCGCTGGTGTCATCGAGGTCGATCTCGGATTCCAGGCTGGCGTCTTCGCGGATCGCCCAGCGGAGGAGGGCCTCGCTCGGGGTGACGATGAGGGAGTAGCGGTTGATCTCGTAAAGGTCCATGGCGGTGTGTGCGGGTGTGCAAGGGGTAACGTCGGCTCCCCCTCCATAAGTTTACCTACTCCTTGCGGCAGGCCGGGTTTATTCCCAGCACGTAGTTTTCGATCACCCGGACCCGGGGGGCGGCTTCCGCACCGGCAAAACCGCTAATATCGGCGTCCTTCAGTTCGGTAGCGGCGTAGTCCGTCAGACGGGTGGCCAGGGGCAGGTAGCTCCAGTGCCAGCGTTCCTCCTCGTAGCCGGTGGGCCGGTCCGTTCCCTTTGCCGTGTAGGGCTGGCAAAACCCGTAGTCGCCGGCGTGGGTAGTGAGCCAGTCGTAGATCTGCTTTCCCTCTCCCCCTTCGAAGTACTCATTGGTCAGGGCATTGAGGTCGATATCCGTGCCCCAGTGGTGGCGGCTCGTTCCCGGCATGCTGGAGTAGCGCAGGATGGCCCGGGCCCGGTCGGCGGGGTCGGGGTAGACCTCATCGGCTTTCTCGTTGCCTTCCAGCAGGCGGCGGCCCTCCCACTTAGCCTCCCAGATTTGCCGTTGCCGCTCGAAATTTCGGGTAGCCGAGACGATACGCAGATCAATGCCGTCCGCGGCGGCGGCCGCGTGCATTCGCTCGAAGGCGGCGTAGGTATCCCGGTGGAGTACGTAGGGGTCCCCATCGGTATAGCGATCGGCTACGGGTACGAAGTCGGGATGCTCGGTCGGGTCGAATTTTCCGGTGAGGTAGGTGTAGCTGGGAATGCGGGGCACGCTGTCCGTTACCGGTTGCGCGGTGGGCCGTTCTTCGGCCGCGGCGTAGCGGGCCGGTGCCTCCGGCGGTTCGGAACAAGCAAGCAGGTACAGTAGAAGGGGAATCAATATTGCTTTCATATGGGTGAAAGTACACCGGCCCTCCCGGTTGAGCCGGCACCCGCGTCCCCGCCCGCCCGCCGTATGTTTGCCGGATGCACGAGCGCCCCGGGGTGAGTGACTTCCTTACGCTGGCCGGACTCAGTCTGATCTGGGGTTCCAGTTATGTTCTTATTAAGTGGGGGTTGGACGTGTTCACCCCCCGGCAGGTGGCCACCTTGCGGTTGGGTATATCGGCCCTGGCCCTGGCTCCGCTGGTGATCACGCACCTGCGGAGGATTCGATTGGCGCAATTGCCCCTGCTGGTGGCCGTAGGAATCACCGGTACGGCGCTGCCCTCTTTTCTCTTTCCGGCCGCCCAAACCTACCTGAGTAGTAGCGTAACCGGGGTGCTGAGCAGCCTGACCCCGCTGTGCACCTTCCTGGTGGGGTGGTTGCTGTTCGGCAATCAGCCGCTCCGCCGTCAGTTCGTCGGGATTGCGATCGGCCTGGCCGGGGCCATCCTGCTGGCCTACGCCGCTCCCGGCGGTGGGACGACGACGACGCGCTTCGCCTACGCCGCTCTGGTACTGGGGGCGTGTTTGTGCTACGCGCTCTCGTCCAATCTGGTGGCGCGCCACTTCCGGCACACCCCCTCGCTGACGATCACCGTAGTCAGTTTCTTCATCGTTGGGCTACCGGCTCTGGGGTGGTCGCTGACGGGCGGTGGCGTCGTGGAGACGGTACGGACCGCGGGCGCTGAGGGGTTGGCCGCCCTGGCGTACGTCAGCGTTCTGGCGGTGGGCAGTACGGTACTGGCCAGCCTGGTCTTTTTCCGGCTCGTCCAGCGTACCGGGGCGGTATTCGCCAGTACGGTGAGCTACCTGATCCCACTGGTTGCCCTCGGTTGGGGGCTGGCCGATGGGGAAGCTCTGCACTGGTTGCAGTTCCCGGGTATCCTACTGGTGCTGCTCGGCGTGTTTTTAAGTAAGCGCAAGTGACGGGACAAATCATCTCGGGGGCATTTGCGTTCTTACCGATTGCGGCGAAGCGGCGTATGATGGTGCACTATCTGATGGTCTTATTTCTGGCGTTCCCCCTACTGACCCGGGCGGCGGCGCCGGGGGATTCGGTGTATGTGGACCGCGTGATACTGGACGGCCATAAGAAAACGCGGGTGCGGGTCATTCTGCGGGAAATGACCTTCGGGGGCGGCCAGATGATCGCCGTGGACCGGTTCCCGGAAGAGGTAGAACGCAGCTACAATAACCTGATGAATACGGGGCTATTCGCTTCGGCCGAATTCAGCTACGACAGTAGCCACGTCGTAGAAGGCGGGGTGGTGAGCGTGTACGTTGACTTGCGGGAACGGTGGTATATCTATCCCGTTCCCGAATTCAGTCTGGCGGACCGCAACTTCAACGTATGGTGGAACGAGCAGGACCGATCTCTCGACCGGGTCAATATCGGGGGAAAATTAACCTACTATAATTTTACCGGTCAGCGCGACCGCCTGCGGCTGGGATATACCACGGGTTACAGTAGGACGGCCGAGGTGAGTTACGGACTGCCCTACCTGAACCGGGCCGGGTCGATCGGGGCCAGCCTCGGGTTTGGGTACCTGCGCAGGCGGGAACAGAATTACCTCACCCGGAATAATCAGCAGGAATTCTTTAACAATCCGGATGACTTCGTGTACCGCCGCGGCCAACTCGATCTGGCCGTTACCTACCGGCGGCGAATATATATTTTCCATACGGTTGCCCTGGGCTGGCGGCAGGAGCAGGTGGCCGATACCATAGCCTTCACGCTCAATCCCGAATTTTTCGGGGGCGGGCGGTCCAAGCAGAAGTTTTTTCGGGCGGGCTACCAGTTCACCAACGACCGCCGGGACGTCCGTAAGTACCCCTGGGCCGGAAAGCTACTCGTACTTGGTATCACGAAAGAAGGGCTGGGGATATACGGGCAGCGGGACGGCCTGGTGGTCAGCGGGGATTACCGGCGCTTCATTCCCTTTGGTAAGCATTACGCGCTGAACTACACCATCGCGGGGAAGTACAGCCTCATCCGGACCCGGCAGCCCTTTCTGGATAACCGGGCTATCGGGTTCGGGAACAGTGGGCTGATCGGGTACCAGTTTTACGTGGTCGACGGTCTGGATATGCTCATCTGGCGGGTAGGGCTACGCCGGGAAATACTCAATGAGGAGATTCGGTTGGGGGAATGGGCCATCCTCGATGCCTTTCGCCGGATACCGATTCGCGTGCTCCTTTCCGGGCAGTTTAACCAGGGCGTTGCCAATGCGCCCTTTGCCGATACCAGTAACCGGCTAAATAATACCCTGCTGACCGGTTTCGGTATTGGGGTTGACGTAGTCCTGTACTTCGATCTGGTCGGGGGGATACAGTACAACCGTAACCACCTGGGGGAGGGCGGCGTGTTCCTGAACGTGAACGTGGGGCTGTAACCCTCGGAATAATTCGTAATCTTGCACCTACGGCGATTACCCTCCGGCTCATGCAAGTAGTGATTTACAGTCAGGTATTTAAGGAATCGGACCGGCAACACGTGCAGACCCTGTTCGATCTGCTGGCCCGGGAGGGCTTTTCTACCTATGTATACGGCCCCTACCTGGAGCAGATTCGGCCCCATATTGAGTTCCCGCGCGATGTCGGCATCTTCGAAAGCCACCTGGATTTTCGAATTAAGAAGTTCGATATGCTGATTACCCTGGGCGGTGACGGTACGATCCTGAGCGCGCTGCTGACCATCCGCAATTATTCCATTCCTATTCTTGGAATAAACCTGGGTAGATTGGGTTTTTTAGCACGGGTGGAAAAGACGAAAATGCAGGAAGCCCTCCGCTTACTGGCCCGCGGCCGCTTCGAGACCGAGGACCGAAATATGCTGTATCTGGAAAGCAATCTACCCGTTTTCGGCGATACCCCCTATGCCCTGAACGATTTCACGCTGCTGAAGCGGGATACCAGTTCCATGATTACCATCCATACCTACATTAACGGGGCCTATCTGAATAGCTACTGGGCCGACGGGATTATCGTGGCTACTCCCACCGGAAGTACCGGATACAGCCTGAGTTGTGGGGGGCCGATCGTATTCCCCGGCAGTGGCAATTTCGTAGTAACGCCGGTAGCCCCCCATAATTTAAACGTTCGGCCCATTGTAATCAGCGACGACGCCGTGGTCAGCTTTCAGATCGAGGGGCGGGCCGAGAATTTTCTCGCTACCCTGGACAGTCGGTTTGAAACCGTCACGGCCATTCACGAACTGGCCATTCGTAAGAATGACTTCACCGTAGAGCTAATCAAACTCCCCGAAATTACCTTTATGGATACGCTCAGGGGGAAGCTAAATTGGGGGGAAGATCGCCGAAATCATTAGAAATTCTATTTTAATATATATATTTGGCCCCGGAAAGCAAACAATTTTATCCATCGGCTACTTTCACCGTATATTCGGTGGCGTAGTCAGTCGATCAAACGGTGAAATCCAACAACCATCTGTTCAAAGATGGCCCCCCCGGATAGCCTCGACCATAGGTATCTTTTGTTTTCACAACCAACCGGGTGCTCGCGTAAGGGCTACCCGTACCTTAATTACCCGCGTACCGAATTATCAAGCGGGCGTATCTCTCGTAACCGTTCACTCAAACCACTTTTACATGGCTAGTTTAAAAAAAGAATTAAAGGGCATCATCAAGCGTTTCGACGCCGCCCAGGAAGCGTTTACCCGTGGGGTAGATGACGAAAAAAAGAAGCGGAAGAAAAGCAAGAAAAAGCTCAAGGCCGCGAAAGCACGCATCAAGAGCCTCGAGCAAAAGGTCGCCAGCCTGCAGCAGGAGCTCAAGGTGGCCAAGGACGATGCGAAAAGCTCGGCGAAGAAGGCCGAGGCCGCTCAGCGATCCGCCACCAAAGCGCCTTCCACGCGGGTCGGGAAGACCAACGGCAAAAGCCAGAAATCAACCACTTCCGCCGAGACGAAATCCAAAGCGAGCAAGCCCGACACCACCGCGAAGGATATGGCAACGGCCGTTTCCAAAGCACCCGCCAAGGTGAGCGAGGCCGCCGCCGAGAAAACCACGCCGCAGGCACGCCGGGAACGCCCCTCCAAAGCGGGAAAAAACGGCAGCTCGACTCCTTCGGCAGAAAAGAGCACCCGGCCGAAGAAGACGGGTAGCACCGCCAAAAAATCGACCGGAACCGGCCGCCGTGGCCGCCCCTCGACGAAGCCGGCCCCCAGCCCGCTGACCAAAATCCCCGGAGTCGGAGCTACCATGGCTACCCGGTTTGAGGAAGCCGGCATCAAATCGGTCGAGGAATTCTCCCAGCTATCCGACGATAAGATGAAGGAGGTACTCATGAAGTGTGGCCCCCGTTACCGCAGTGCCGATCACGAACGTATGGAAAGCTACCGCCAGGCCGCTAAAGAGACTATGGCTTCCTAGTTTTCGTACTTACTGATACCAATAGAAAAAGCCGCCCCCCGCGCATGCGGGGGGCGGCTTCCGTTTTGGGGGAAGCTCCGGCTAATGGATTACTGCTTCGCCTCCCGGTAGCGACGGCTGACTTCTTCCCAGTTCACCACCTCGAAAAAGGCGGAGATGTAGTCGGGGCGGCGGTTCTGGTAGTTCAAGTAGTAGGCGTGCTCCCAAACGTCGATCCCGAGGATCGGGGTGCCCCGTTCGTCGGCTACGTCCATCAGGGGGTTATCCTGATTCGGGGTGGAGGTCACGGCCAGCGAGCCGTCCGATTTGACGATCAACCAGGCCCATCCGCTACCGAAGCGACTGCCCGCGGCCTGGGTGAATTGGTCTTTGAAGCTATCGTAGCTACCGAATGCGCTATTGATGGCATCACCCAGTTCTCCGCTCGGCTTCCCCCCGCCGTCGGGGCTCATGACTTTCCAGAACAAGCTGTGGTTATAGTATCCGCCCCCGTTATTCCGGATCGCGGTGGATGACGAGCCAATATTTTTCAGAATATCCTCGATACGCTTACCGGAAGCATCATTGCCCTCCAGCGCGGCATTGAGTTTGTTGGTGTAGCCGGCGTGGTGCTTATCGTGGTGAATTTCCATGGTGCGCGCGTCAATATGCGGCTCCAGGGCATCGAATGCATAGGGGAGATCGGGAAGGGTAAACATGAATGGGTGGGTTAATGATTAGAAAAAAACGGGCGCGCAGCGCAGGTGCGAGCGTTACCGGAATAAACGTAGGATATTCCTTCGGGTTGAGGGATAGATCGGATGGGCTTAGCGCGTGGCCGGAAAATACCGACTTAGGTAAGAGTTTGTTGGGACATTGCCGAACTGACCGCATTGCCGTCATTTTGGTCTTGACTGAGGCGCAAAAACCGGAGTGTAGCACCGCTACATGAGGATTTTCGTAACGAAAGTGAAGGCCACAAGGGCGCAAATAAGGTCGAGAGGTAAAGTCCAAACAAGCTCTAATCTAGACTTTGGCCATTTTCGACCATCAAACAGGAACCCTGACGGGAAGC
>CAZQNE010000090.1:0-13555 GCA_964594535.1 uncultured Lewinella sp. | reverse complement strand
CGATCTGGGTTACGCTAGTCCGAAGGCGGCGGTGCAGAAGGGGCAGGAGAAGTAGGCGGAGCTAGGCCAGCATCCGCCGACTGGGTGCTGAACGAAATATTTACTAGGTTAGCTGCCAAAGTGTACCTCGGATGAGCTCTTCGCGCTGCTACGGGACGGATCCGAGAAAATTTTGGCAGTACCTATACTGAGCTTAGTTTCGTTCATGTGGCCGTTGTAGATATTACCCCTTCCCCCACCTTTCGCGCCCAGACCCTGCGGGCCATTGCCGCCGTACTGGGCTTTATGCTTACTTACCTGTTGCTGCTAGTGGCGGCGGTACTTCTGACGCTGGCTACGCTGTACGGAGCCATGCATATCATTTTATTCCGACCCGGCACGGCGACGATTCTCATAGGGGCGGGAGTAGCCAGCCTCGGGATACTGGTGCTGGTTTTTCTGGTCAAATTCATCTTCAGTTCAAGCAGTAGTGAGAGTGGAAACCGGGTTGCCGTAACCGCCCGTGAGGAGCCCGCACTGTTCGCTATGATTGAAGAACTCGTGCGGGAGGTAGGGACCCAGAGACCGAAACGGGTGTACCTGTCTACGGAAGTTAACGCATCGGTCTTTTACGATTCCAGCTTCTGGAGCATGTTCCTTCCGGTAAAGAAGAACCTGGTAATCGGACTGGGGCTCATGAATACGGTAACCGTGACGGAACTACGGGCTATACTTGCCCACGAGTTCGGCCACTTTTCCCAGCGTACGATGGTTGTGGGTAGTTACGTCTATACGGCCAACCGGGTCATCTACAATATGCTCTACGAGAACGAGGGCTACGACCGAATGATCCAGGGGTGGAGCGAGGTGAACGGCATCCTCAGTCTGTTCGTTTGGATTGCCGTTCAGGTCGTAGGCGCGATCCAGTGGGTCCTGATGCAGGTATATAAATTGGTCAACCGTCAATATCTCGCCCTATCGCGGGAAATGGAATTTCACGCCGATGAAGTGGCCGCCCACGTCACCGGATACGAACCCCTGGCATCCTCCCTCCTGCGGATGGACCTG
Source organism: uncultured Lewinella sp. (assembly GCA_964594535.1). Lineage (GTDB taxonomy): Bacteria > Bacteroidota > Bacteroidia > Chitinophagales > Saprospiraceae > Neolewinella. Next base: position 12,508 of record CAZQNE010000090.1, on the reverse strand, counting down.
GCTCAGGAGTCGCTAACCGGCGTTATTAATTTCTATTCCTCCCGCATAGGCGACAACGAAAGGAGTGAGGATGTGTACGGCGAACAACGCCTGCTACTCGGTATGCTTGCCGATAAGGCCGGCGTGAAATGTCGCGACCCTTTTCCCACCGTGGAACTAGCCGATCAGTCCCGCTTCGACTCCTCAAAACTAGTGATGAACGAGCAGTGGGCCAGTCACCCGTCTACGGAAGACCGCGTCCAAAGGTTACGGCAGACCGGGCGCCAGGGAGCGTCTCATGCCAACGATACCCCCGCAATTGATTTACTGAACGATCCGGCCCAACGGAAGCGTCAGTTGACCGATCTTGTCTTCCGGGAGGTAACCTTCGCGAAGGAGCCCCGTACCCTCTCGCCTACGGAGTTCGCCGCCGCGATGAAGGAGCAGCTGCACCAACACGAACTACCGCCGGCGTACCGGGGATATTACGACAGCCACACCCCACTGCCGTGCGCCGAAGAACAGCCGGCGGATCGGCCGGAACGGTTTACCAGTTCCTTCGACGAGCTCTTCTCGCCCGAGCGAGTTGCGATTCCTCATGAACTAGCAATCCTGACGCAAGATATCCAGGTATTGCAACAAATTCAGGCGGGGGAGATCGACCTGCGTACCTTCGACTACGACGGAGAGAAGTACCGCCAAAAAGATGCCGCCCGGCTAATCGAGCAGCTACGGGCGCACGGTCAGGAGTTAGGTCAACGGCTGCGCGCGCAGGACTGGCAGGTACGCGACTACTTCGAAGCTCGGGAACGGGAGTCCGACCAGTCTCCTAAACTGCAACAACACTACGAGAACCTGTGTATGGCCGACCGCAAACGGCAGGACAGGCAGGCAAACCACGACGCCATTATCGGCGGCCTGCAATTTCTGTCCGAAAATATCTCCGTTGAAGAAGCGCACGCTCATTTCGACCGCCTGCTCCCCCACGAGGAAATGCTGCGCGAGGAAGTACGGGAGTACCTGTCCGACCCGCTGCCGCAAGAGTCCATTCACACAACAATGCGTGCGGATCTAAGTCAATACACCGAAAAACCGACGAAGTACCTGGTCTACCAGGAACTGCGGCAGGATCAGTTACAACTGCTGTTCCGCGTACTCGACTACGTAAGTTACCTACGCGATCAGTTCGTATTCCGGTACAAGCAGAAATTGCTGACCTACCAACTCGAATTAGCCGCCCCCGTGCGGATATCGGAATAATACGGAAGTGCTTTTTCCGGTATAGTCCCCTCCCGGAAGCACTACCGTTTCCGACCCGATACCTTCCAGTTCAACCCTCACTTCTTCCAGCTCCCGCCCCGGGTCCGCTACGGTAACCTTATACGCTCCCCCCTCAGCCGGAGCGACGAGGATAGCAATGGGCGCCGAAACCGTGAGCTTTCTCCCCCCCGGTAACTCCAGTGACCCCGCGCGGTAAAAGACGGCCTGCGTCATGCCGGTCAGGGTGTCGGTCACCGCCTGTACCCCCTCCGTGTTTTGCAGAATGACGTAGCGCGGCGCTACCGACCGGGCGGCTGCCGAAAAAGCATCTACCCCCGGCAGAACCGTGTAGGCGTACGTGGCGGACCGGGGCTGCCGCCCGTGGTCGATCCAGAGACTGAATACGCTGCCCATTACCTCCTCCTTTGAGGAATTGACCTGTTGGTTCAGATCATACCAGCGGCCCCGCTGCATGGCCCCCCGCAGGAATACACGCCCGCCGGTGGGAAACAGATAGGCCACGCTATCGTGGCAAACGAAGGGCGGATCATCGTAGGCTAATGCCCGTTCGACTACCTCACCCCGGGGCGATGCTTTGGTGACGACCTCCCCCGCCAGCCACCGCTGGTCCAGGGTAGTCACCACCGGCTCCCTTTCCGAAGAGGTGATCCCGGCCCCCAGGCAGACGTAGCCATCCGCGAAGAAGAACCAGGATTTTTTCGCGCTCAAACTATCGAAGGGGCTAACGAAGTCAAACACCGCCGCCCCGAGCTCACCGTCCGTTACCCCGCCAACGAAACTGGTCAATCCCGGCTGCTGGATGCTATCCGGTGGGGGCAGGCCCTGTTTTTGTACGACGGTGGTGCCGGGCACCTTCCGCCAGTCCCAGACGGGGTGAATGTCCGGGTATTCGTCACCGTCGCGGATGAGGTAGTTCGCCCCGTCGCCCAGGTAGTGGTTGGTCAGCCCCTCCCCGTTGTAGGGCACCTCCATATTGTGGTTGCGGTCGGAGTACATCCGCACCGAGGTGAAGTAGTCGGGCCGCTGCTGGGTGAAGTGCTCGGTGCGCCAGAAAAAAGTAGCGTGGGGCGGCGGAGCGCAGGTGCCGTGTTCGCGACAAGCAATGAGTTGACGGAGCGCTGCCGAGCGGTAATCCGTGACCCGGAGCAGTTGGCGCGGAAGTAAACTCGGGTAGGGGTGGAGTGCCCCGGGCCGGCTCAGCGAACGATTCTTGGCCGCCGGATCGGGGTAGGTGCCGAAGGCCAGCGCGTGGCCGATACCATCGAGGTAGTAGTCGACGAGCAGTTCGATACGCTCGCGGGGAAATTGGTAGCGGGTCCCCCTGAGCCAGTCGGCCCATTCCGCGAATGCCCGGGCGTAGCCCAGTCCGTAGCTCAGGATGGAGGTCACCTGATCGTCGCGGTGCTGGAAACTCATGTCGGGCTGCAGTCCGCGCACGTCGCCCGGGGTACCGCGATCGGTGGCGAACTGGATTTCCCGGGCCATGGCATCGGTAGCCCGCCGCAGGGTGGTCGTATCCCGGGTGAGCAGGGCGGTCTGCCCCAGAATGCCGGCTATTTTAATCAGGTCGCCCCCCGGCCGCGCGCCCCAGGCACTTAGGTTCGCCCGACCGATCGCGGGTAGTGCTGCCGCACGCAGCTGGCCGCTCCAGTCTGCTTCCGGGAGCATAAGTAGGGTATGCACCAGTTTCCAGGGGGTGCCGATCTGGTTGTGCCACCAGTTGGCGCTCAGGTAGTCGTTTTCGGTCCAGTGGAAGATCGCGCGGGTCAGCCCCTTCCGTAGGCGTTCGTCAGACTGTAGCGAACTGCCGGGTTTGGCGTAGGCCTGGGCCATCAGTACGAGCCGGTCCAGGTGGCGGCTGTGCGCAAAGCCGGTGCGGGAGGTATCGACGTAGTCGAGGTCGGGCCAATAGCCGTCGGGGGTGAGCTCAGCCAGTAGATTTTCGATCCGCCCCCCGTCTACCGGCTCATCCAGCAACTGCGCCACCACCCGCTCACGGATCAGCGCTAGGTCGCTCGTCTGAGCCGGTAGCCAGGTAGGGATCAGCAGTACGCAAATCAGTCGGAGCATAGGTTGGGGTATTCGGGGGTTTGGCTTCTAACCGAAAATACCGACGATCGGCATCAAGCCCCTAAAGTATACAAATCCACGCCGCCAGATTTTTATGCCTCGCTCGTTTTTTTACGCCCCGCACCCGCGCCCCGCCGCCCCATCCCGTAACCCCCCCCGCCCCCTATCTTAAGCCCGGTAAATATTTCCCCCGTGCTTCCCCTGCTGTCCAGTCTGCTCTTAGCCATGCCCGCCGATACCCTGCTCCCGGACTACCGGCTCGTCTGGTCCGAAGAATTTAACCAGGACGGCCGTCCCGACCCCGCCAACTGGGGCTACGAACGCGGCTTCCGCCGCAACGAGGAGGATCAGTGGTACCAGGAGGAAAACGCCTACGTGCAAGACGGCTTCCTCATCATCGAAGGGCGCCGGGAAAGCAAGCCCAACCCCGACTACGTAACGGGCAGCGGCGACTGGCGCAAAAACCGCCCCGACATCTCCTTCACCTCCGCCAGTATCAACACCCGCGGCAAACACGAATGGACCTACGGCCGCTTCGAGATGCGCGGCAAAATCCCGGTAGGGGAAGGGCTCTGGCCCGCCTGGTGGACCCTCGGGGTGAGCGGCAACTGGCCGGCCGGCGGCGAGATCGACATTATGGAGTACTACGACGCGAAGCTATTGGCCAACGTAGCCTGCCTCGGTCCCGACGGGCGCCCCGAATGGTTCATCAATACGGTTCCGGTGGATAACCTCGGGGGAGCCCAGTGGGCCGATGATTTCCACGTCTGGCGTATGGACTGGGACGAACAGGCTATCGCCCTCTACCTCGACGACCGCCTGCTCAACCGCGTAGCCCTCTGCGAACTAGACAACAAAGACGGCAGCGGACATAACCCCTTCCGGGAGCCCCACTACATGCTCCTCAACCTGGCCCTCGGGGGGCGCAGCGGCGGTTCCCTGGCCGAAACGCCCCTCCCGGCCCGCATGCTGGTTGACTACGTGCGGGTGTACCAGCGGTAGGACGAAAAAGCGTATGTTCGGGTCATGTACCGCCGGTTTTTTGCTGCTCTCTGCACCCTGCTCGTTTTCGGGGTGACCACCGCCCAACCCTTGCCCGACTTACGGGTGGAAGCGGGCCCTTACGACCGTTTCGATACCCCGGTCTGCGTGAGCCTGCCCGACTCCTTAGCGGCCTACGGTGACCGGCTGCGCTTACGTGAAGTTGACGGTGGGGAGGAAACGGACGTCCCCTATCAGTGGGAGGCGGACCGCCTCTGTTTTCTGCTTACCGGCAGTACGGAAGCACAAACGCAGCGGTACTACCGCTTCGTAGTGGGGGAGCGGGCGGTCGTCAGGCCGGTAGCCACGATCGAGCGTAGCGATTCGGCCGTAGCGATCCGGTTGGCGGGGACGCAGGTGCTGAGTTGGCGACTAAGCCCGAAGCCCGTCCCCGAAGGAGTCGACCCTATTTACTCCCGGAGCGGCTTCGTTCATCCCCTGCGCACCCCGGCGGGGGCGGTGCTGACCCGGATCCAACCCCCGGATCACTACCACCACTACGGCCTCTGGAACCCCTGGACGCGTACCGAACACCGGGGGGTGCAACGCGACTTCTGGAACCTGAAGGAGGGGGACGGAACGGTAGCCAACCGGGAAGCCAAGGCGACTTACGAAGGGCCGGTATACGCCGGGCTAACGGCCGGACTCGACTACCTCGCCTTCCCCGACAGCGCGGCAACCGACCGGTCGGAACGACTACTCGACGAAGAACTCCAATTGCGGCTTTACCCCACGGCCCACCCCGATCGCTACCTGCTCGACTACCGCAGCACCCAAACGAACCTGACCGATGACCCCTTCACCGTCAGAGCCTACCGCTACCAGGGCTTCGGGCTCAGGGCGCGGGCCGACTGGGACGATGAGAGTGCTACCCTGCTGACCTCCGAAGGCTACGGTAAGGCAGATGGAAATGCTACCCGGGCCCGCTGGCTGCGGGTGGAAGGACCGACCGAAGGTGGTAGGGCGGGTATCCTCTTTCTGGGCCACCCCCAGAACTACGACAGCCCCCAACTGATCCGCAATTGGCCGGAAGGGGCGAACGGGGGCAAGGAGAATGTTTTCGTCAACTTCAACCCCGCCCAGGAACGCGACCTGCCCTACCGCCCCGGTGGTAGCTACCGGCAGCAGTACCGCATGGTCGTCTACGACGGCACCCTGGACAGCCTGACCGCCGAGCGCTACTGGCGGGACTTCGCCCGCCCCCCGCAGGTAATCATTGAGAACGGCAATCTGACCGGCAAACGCGTGCTGGTCTACACCCGCAACGGGAAGGGCTACGTCCACCAAAATATCCCGGCCAGCATCGCAGCCCTGCGGCAACTCGGGAGGGAACACGGCTTCACGGTAGTAGCTACGGAGGATGCCGGGGTATTCACCGAAGCAGAATTATCGGAATACGACGTACTCGTGTTTTCGAACACCAACAACGACATCTTCGCTACGCCGGAACAGGAAGCAGCCTTTCGGGACTACGTAGCCGGGGGTGGCGGTTTCGTGGGCATCCACTCCGCCTCGGGGTCGGAGCGGGACGCGGACTGGTTCGCCCGAATCCTCGGGGGCCGCTTTCACCGCCACGCTAAGCGGCAGGACTTCGACGTGGCGGTCGTCGATTACGATCACCCGTCCACCGACTTCCTGCCGCCCACCTGGCACATTCGCGACGACGAGTGCTACTACCTCAAACGACTCAATCCGGCCATGCACGTCTTGCTGGCCGCCGACCTGACTACGGTGACGGATTCCCTCGGCAAGGCGGACTACCCCGCCGATACCTTCGGGGATCGCTTTCCGGTTAGTTGGTGCCACGCGGTGGGGCGGGGGCGATCGTGGTATACCTCCCTCGGTCACCGCGACGAACACTACCGCGACCCCCTCTTCCTGCGGCACATCCTCGGGGGCATTCGCTGGGCCGCCGGGGAATAAGTATCTTTCTGTCCATTCGATCCTGTACACCATATGAACCGTAGAAATTACCTGAAACGCAGCCTGGCCGCCGCTGGGGCCATTGCCGTACCCTCTATCGTACCCGCCCACGTCATCAAAGGCCCCCTTGCACCCAGCAACCGCCTGAACATCGGGCAGATCGGATTCGGCCGCATCGCCCGGGGCCACGATCTGCCGGACACCATGCGGTTCGATAAGGCACGGGTCATAGCCGTCTGCGACGTCGACAGCAAGCGAAAGGAGGACGGGAAGGCCTTCGTCGAGAGCTGGTACCGCGACAACCAACCGGGAACGGCCCGCGACGTAGTGACGTACGACGACTACCGCGAACTCCTCGCCAACGACGACATCGACGGGGTCATCATCAGCACCCCCGACCACTGGCACGCCCAGCCGGCCATCGAGGCCGCCCTGGCGGGGAAAGACATTTACCTGCAAAAGCCGACTTCCCTGACCGTTGAGGAAGGGCGGATGATGAGCGATATCGTCCACCGCACCGGCGTGGTATTTCAGTTGGGTAGCCAGCAACGCTCGGCCAACCCCTGGCCGCAATTCCGCCGGGCCTGTGAGCTGGTCCGCAACGGCCGCATCGGCCGCATCGAACGGGTCGAGATCGGACTGCCCAGCGATCCCGCCGGAGGGGATGCCACCCCCATGCCGATCCCCGATAACCTGAACTACGATAGGTGGCTCGGCTCCACTCCTTATGTTCCCTACGCCGAGCAGCGCGTCCACCCCCAGCACGATTACTCCCGGCCCGGCTGGCTCCGCTGCGAGCAATTCGGGGCCGGCATGATCACCGGCTGGGGCGTCCACCACATCGATATCGCCCACTGGGGCATGGGTACCGAGCATACCGGCCCGGTGGAGATCGAAGCCTCCGCCGAGTTTCCGACCGAAGGGCTCTGGACGGTCCACGGCCCCTACCACGTCGTAAGCAAGTACGCCAACGGGATGGAGATGATCATCGACGGGGAGCTGCCCAATGGCGTCCACTTCCACGGTACGGAGGGCTCGATCTTCGTCAGCAGGGGCAGCACGGGAGTGACCGCCTCGGACCCGAACTTCGGTAACTCCGAGTCCTTCAAAACCACCCTGACCAAGGAGGAAATGGAACTGGGTGAGGAAGATGTACGACTCTACGCCAGCGCCGACCAGCACGGTAACTGGCTGGACTGTATGCAGTCGCGCCAACTGACCGTCTCCCCGGTGGAGGTCGCCCACCGCTCCTGTAGCGCCTGTCTGATCGCCCATATCGCCATGAAGCTGCCCCGCAAGCTGTACTGGAACCCAATCACCGAACGCTTCCGGAATGATGACGAGGCCAACGCCATGCTCTCCCGCCCCCAGCGCTACCCCTACGGTTACAAGCACATCCCGGCCCTGGCGGGTCTGGACGCCTAGTCGCCTCACCGCGCGCTTACCTCTCCTGCTCGCCGCGGTGGCCGGTCTGCTGGCCGCCTGTACGCCCACCCCCGTAGCCATGGAAAACGATCTTCCCGTCCGCTTCGTCACCCTCGATCCCGGTCACTTCCACGCCGCCCTCGTGCAAAAGTCGATGTACCCCGGCGTTGATTCCACCGTTCACGTCTACGCTCCGGAGGGGGACGATGTCGACCAGCACCTGGCGCGTGTAGTCCGCTACAACGAAGGGCCCCAATCCACCGCCTGGAGGAACGAAGTCTACACCGGTACTGACTTCCTGGAGCGTATGCTCGGCGAAAAGAAGGGCAACGTAGTCGTTCTTTCCGGCAATAACGGACGAAAGATGGAGTACATCACCGCCGCCGTCGGTGCCGGCTTCAACGTGCTGGCCGATAAACCCATGGTCATCGAACCGGAGGAGCTCGATGAGCTAAAAACCGCCGTCGTCACGGCCGAAGCAAACGGCCAACTGGTGTACGACATCATGACGGAGCGTTTCGAAATCACGACCCGACTGCAACGGGCGCTGGCGCGGGTGCCGGCCCTGTTCGGTGAATTGGAGCGGGGAAGCCTAGCCGATCCGGCAATCTCGAAGGAGAGCGTCCACCACTTCAGCAAGCGGGTATCGGGGCGGCAGCTCATTCGCCCGGCCTGGTTTTTCGACGTGAGCCAGCAGGGGGAGGGCATGGTCGACGTAGCCACCCACCTGGTCGATCTCATCCTGTGGGAAACCTTCCCCGGCCAGCCCATCCCGGAGCAGGAAGTGGAGGTGGTCGGCGCCCGCCGCTGGGCCACGCCGATCAGCCGGGAGCAGTTCGCCCGGGTGACGGGCGGTTCCGAATTCCCCGGCTACCTCACGGAATCGGTCGCGGGCGACTCCCTGAAGGTTTTTTCTAACGGAGCCATCGACTTTACCGTCCGCGGCGTTCACGGGCGGGCCGCCGTCATCTGGAACTACGAAGCCCCTCCCGGCGCGGCCGACATCCACTACAGCATGATGCGGGGCAGTAGGGCCAATCTGGTGATCCGCCAGGATGCCGCGGAGGACTACGTGGCCACCCTCTACGTGGAACCTACCGCTGATGCCTTCGATATATCCATTTTAGAGGATGCCCTCGCTACATTGCAGGACGACTTTCCCGGTGTCGGTTACCGGTCCACGGCGAACGGCGCCTACGTCATCACCATACCCGACCGCCTCCGGGTGGGGCACGAGGCGCACTTCGCCCAGGTAACGGAACAGTTTCTGGACTACCTATCCGATGGTGAACTGCCGGAATGGGAGCGCACGAATATGCTCACCAAATACGCCATCACCATGGCAGCCTACCGGAAAAGCCGGTAAAACAACTTATCTTCCACGTATGCGCTGTCTGACCTTGCTCCTACTTTATTCTGCTTGGATTTCAGCCCAGTCCGTCGTGGTCACTGATCTCCGATTCGAGCACCAGCCCCGGCCCCTCGGCGTAGGAGAAACGGAACCCCGCCTGAGTTGGAAGCTGCTCACCGACGAGCCAAATACACGACAAGTAGCCTACCAACTCCAGGTGGCGGAATCGGAACGCGATCTGCTGGAGGGTCATCCGGTCTACGATAGCGAGCGGGTAACCAGCGATCAATCGGTACTGCTGCCCTACTCGGCGGAGGAGGGGGCGCGGTCGCGGGTGCAACGTTGGTGGAGAGTTCGAGCGTGGACGGGGGAACATTCGGTAAGTCCGTGGAGCGAACCCGCCCACTGGGAGTGGGGACTGCTCGACACCACCGACTGGACAGCCCAGTGGATCGAACCCGTACTGGAAGAAAACCCGGATAGCTCGATGCCGGCCCCCCTGCTCCGACGGGAGTTCGATCTGGACCGGGAGGTGGCTTCGGCCCGACTGTACATCACCAGTCACGGACTCTACGCGGCGGCCCTTAACGGAGAGCCGGTAGGCGACCTGGAACTGACCCCCGGATGGACGGCCTACGACGAGCGACTGCAGTACTTCACCTACGATGTCACCGACTTGCTGCGGCGGGGCCGGAATGCCATCGGCGTTTACCTGGGTGACGGCTGGTACCGCGGCAACCTGGCCTGGGTCGGGGGGCGCAATCACTACGGTAAAACGCTCGCGCTACTGGCCCAACTGGAAGTTACCTACGCCGACGGCAGCAAACAAACGGTCGGGACGGACGGGCGGTGGCGGGCCGGTACCGGGGCGATTCGCAGCGCGGATATTTACCACGGCATCGAATACGACGCACGGCTGGCGCGAACGGGCTTTGCCGAAGCCGACTACGACGGTGCGGACTGGTCCGGGGTCAGGGTAGTCGATCATCCCCTGGATCGGTTGGTAGAGCCCGTCGGACCGCCCGTTCGGGTCACCGAAGTCTTACAGCCTACCGAGCGCATCATCACCCCGGAGGGGGATACGGTGCTCGATTTCGGGCAGAATCTGGTCGGTCGCCTCACCTTTACGGTCAGCGGCCCCGCCGGCCACCCCGTACAAATCGATCACGCCGAGGTACTCGACAAGGACGGCAATTTCTATACCGCCAATCTGCGATCCGCCCGTCAGGAAGTGATCTACACCCTGGCCGGCGGGGCTCCGGAACGCTTCCGGCCCCCCTTCACCTTTATGGGCTTTCGCTACGTGCGCCTGAGGAACTGGCCGGGGGAGGTGAGGCCGGAGGACTTCAGCGCCGAAGTGCTGCATTCCGCCATGCGGCCTACTGGTAGTTTCACATCTTCGGACTCCCTGATCAACCAACTGCAGCGCAACATTCAGTGGGGACAGCGGGGCAACTTCGTGGACGTACCTACGGACTGCCCCCAACGCGACGAGCGACTGGGCTGGACGGGGGATGCCCAGGCCTTCGCCAGCACGGCGGCCTTTAATTACGACGTAGCGGGCTTTTTTCAGAAATGGTTGCGGGACCTGGCGGCCGACCAGCGACCCGACGGGGCCGTACCCCACGTCGTTCCCAACGTGCTCGGTAAGGATGCCGCGGCCTCCGCCGGCTGGGCCGACGCGGCGACTATCGTCCCTACGGCGGTGTACCGGGCCTACGGGGATCGCCGGTTGCTGGAGGAGCAGTACCCCAGCATGCGGGAGTGGGTGGACTACATCGCCGCGACCATCGACGAGGACGACCTCTGGAAGACCGGCTGGCACTTCGGTGACTGGTTGTTCTTCAGTCGCGATGACGATACCGGGGGCTGGTCGGCGGTGACGGACCGCTACCTCACGGCCCAATCCTTCGCGATTCATTCTACCGACCTGCTGGTACGGGCGGCGCGCATTCTCGGTCGCGATACGGACGCTGCGAACTACGATCAACTGAGCAAGCGGCTGCGGGAGGCCTACTTACGGGAATACGTCACGCCGGGCGGTCGGCTAGCCAGCAATACCCAGACGGCCTACGTGCTCGCCCTGCAATTCGGCCTGCTACCCACTGACATGCGGCAACAGGCAGCCGACCGGCTGGCGGAAAATATCGAACTATACGGTCACCTGACGACCGGCTTCCTGGGAACGCCCTACCTGCTGGAGGTACTGGCCCGTCACGGCCACCTCGATGTAGCCTACGAACTGCTGGAGCGGACCGAATACCCCTCCTGGCTCTATCCGGTCACCATGGGGGCCACCACGATCTGGGAGCGCTGGGACGGCATCAAACCCGACTCCACCTTTCAGGTCACCAGCATGAATTCCTTCAATCACTACGCCTACGGTGCGGTGGGGGACTTCCTGTACCGTTACGTCGCCGGACTGGACCAGGTACCGGGAACGGTGGGCTACCGTAAACTGCGCATTCAGCCCCACCCGGGGGGAAGCCTGACTTCCGCAGAGGCTAATTTACTTACTCCCTACGGTCTGGCCGCCAGTAGTTGGGTGCTAGACGATGACGAACTGGTCCTGACCGTAACGGTACCTCCGAACGCTACCGCCGAGGTACATCCGCCACCGCAGGCTTCGGCAGTGAATAGCGAGGTCGTCGAACTGGGGTCGGGCACCCACGAACTGCGCTACCGCTACGAATCGGCCCGCTAAGGTTACCTTTCGCATATGATTCGATTAGTTTTGCTTTTGGTACTGATTTTGCTCGGCACCTGCGGCCGCGCCCAAACTTCGCTGTACGACCGTACGCTGGAAAGTCTGCCCGCCTACCGGGAGTTTTTGTCCCTGCCCAACGACGCCCGTATCGAGGGGCAGTTGGAACCCAACCTACAGTGGCTCGAAAAAGAGTTCGGGGAGCGTGGATTTGCCACCGAGCGGCTCGGGAACGAAGGTATCGACATCTTTCTCGCCAGCTTCCCGGCCGAAGACCCGGATGCCCCGTCGGTACTCTTCTACGGCCACGTGGACGGACAGCCCGTAGATCCTACCAAGTGGGAACTCGCCCCGCCCTTCCAACCCGTGTACGGCACGATGGAAGTGGACGAAAGTGGAGCCGTGAGCTACGCTACCGCCGAACTGCCCGCCCGCCCGGAAGAAAGTGAGGTACGGCTATTCGGCCGCGCCAGTTCCGATGCGAAGGCCCCGATCATGATGTTTCTGGTGGCCTGGGACCAGCTCGTGGCCGACGGGAAGCGGCCTAGCTATAATCTGAAATTCGTGATCGACCCGATGGAGGAGGCCAGTAGTCCGGACCTCCCCGGCGCCGTGGAAACCCACCGGGAGGCCCTGGCCGCCGACCACCTGATTATCCTGGACGGGCCGGTACACGCCACCAACCAACCGACCATTATGGGGGGTGCCCGCGGCATTGCCACCGCGCGACTGAC
>CAZQNE010000089.1:0-13657 GCA_964594535.1 uncultured Lewinella sp. | reverse complement strand
CGCTTCCCGTCAGGGTTCCTGTTTGATGGTCGAAAATGGCCAAAGTCTAGATTAGTAGGGGGGAGAGCCGGAAACCATGTTCTACCGGGGCTTCCAGGACGACGCGACCGGATGGAATAACCCCTCGATGTTTTGCTACCAGGACGATACCCGGTACGCCGATAACGCGAAGCCCTTTTTGTTTTGCCATTTTCCTTCCTAGCCTTTCGTCCGTTATCAATAGTGCGTTCGGATAGTTTAACCCTAAAGCTATCGCGCTTGCCTCGCCGGGATCGAGTGACGCAGCAAGCCACCTGAACGTAGCGTCGTCGTAAGAGGATACCCCCGAAAACCATGCTGGAAGTTCCGCGCGTATTTCAGCCCGGACTACGTCGGTGATGATCACTTTGGAATACAACTCCTGGAGAATATGCAAATAGCCTATATCGGATAAGGCGATCAGGGGACTGGCATCGCTAATGACGACTACTTCCGGCATTCCGTACGTCATCCATTCCTTCGTCGATATCGTACTGAAAAAGCGATATTTCGTACGTCCCCGGTTGGCGGATGAAATCTTGCTTAGGCAAGCCCGCCATCCGGGCCCCCTGGCCGGAGGTGATCAATCGTCGTTCACATAACTTGACCGCGAGTATCATCCTCAGCTCTTGATCGGAGAGCCCCAATCCGTCCGGCACCTCGATCGTGATCCCCATAAATAGGCATTTTCGGTGTAACACCAACTGGGGCGGCGAGGTTTCTCACCGGATCTCCACCGCCTCCGACGCATTCACGAAGAGCACGTTCCCGATCTCGTCGTAGCCGGCGAACACCTCCCCCTTCATTCGCTTGATGGCCTCGTCCCGGAAGCCGAGGATGACCAGGTCGGCCTCCCCCGACTTACGGGCGATTACGCCGCGGGAGTCGGTGTTGTCCTCCCGGCAGAAGACGTTGACGTTGCTGCGGCTGATGGGAAGTTGCCCGGTCTCGATGAGGTCGTACATCGCTTCTTCCTCGGCGGCCAGTTTGCTCTGCTCGAAGACGGCGAAGAGTTTGATCTCGGCGTCCGCCCAGTCGGGGTGGCCCGTCATGATGTAGGCCAGCAGGATCATCAGGTTGGCGCTCTCGTAGTGGGCCCGGGTGATCCACACGTGGATGGTGGTCTTTAGGCCGAAGCCCCGCTCGCTCAGTCCCAGTACCCCGATATTGAAATCGACGGATTTGATGAGCTTGAAGTTGTCGATGATATCGGCCAGCCCCTCCCCGGTCTGCTTGGAGTATTCCAGCAGCAACAGGTTATTCTCGGTGCCCGCGATACCCGGAAACTGAATGATCTGGGCGATGGCCGAAGTGTAGGAGGGGGAGACGATAGTATCCACGTAGATCCGGCTTTCGGTCGCTTCCGCCATGCGGATGATCCGCTCCTTGCTACTGGCCGCGGCCAGGGAGGAATCGTGGCTGAGGTAGCCATTGATGTAGTGGAGGTAGGTGCCGAAACTGTACTTCTGCGAGAGCCACCGCAGCAGGTCGAAGGCCCCCAGACGGGTAAAGGTGGCGCTACTGACCGCGATCACGCTGGGGCGCCAGCTGGTCTTCTCCTCCTTATCGGCTTTCTGCAGGAAGATCTGGATCCGCCGGCTGATCTGAAAAATGACCCCCTGGAAGATCACGGCCAGGCTGCGCTTATCCGGGTTGCTGTACGAGATGTACACGTAGAGTAGGCCGATGAGTACGACGGCCGCGGCCGCGTAGGTGGAGTTCATGAAGAACATCAGCCCGAAGCAGGCCAGGGAGCCGAACAACGACACGTACCACTTCGAGCGGAAGGTGGGGCGGTAACTGGGGTCGGCGGCAAAGTGGTTGAGAAAGCTGATGAGGCAGAGCGAGCCGTAGGTGACCATGAAGAACATGGAGATGATCTCCGCTACGCTGTCCAGGGCACCCAACATGATGAAAAAGGCCGCCAGCACCACCGTGATCAGGCTGGCGTTATAGGGCTCGTTGCGCTCGCCCTTTCCCTGCGCCAGAAAGGAGTTGATGCCGGGGGCGGGGAAGATGCGGTCGGCGGCGATGGCCTGTAGCGTCCGCGGCGCCACCAGAATGGAACCCAGGGCCGAGGAGATCGTAGCCGCCGCCAGCCCCAGGGGAATGATCCACCACCCCTCCCAGGCAATCTCGGCCATGATCAATCGGCTCGTGTCGGCCAGCGCTTCGGGTGGAGCGGAAGCGGATAACTTCCAGGCGATGAACCCGTAGATAATCATGCCGCCGATGGTCGCCGCCAGGGTCCCGCGGGGAATGGAGCGGCCCGGATCGCGTAGGTCGCCGGACAGCCCTACGCCCGCCGTCATACCCGTGAAGGCGGGGAAAATGATCGCGAAGACGGTAAAGAAGCTAAGCTCGGGAATATCCGGGCGTGGTTCTTCCCGCCCGGGGCGGGGGGCGGCACGCGCGATGACCTCACCGTCAGCGAACCGAACCGTATCGACGGGTAGTGTCCGGCCGGCCTCGTCGACCAGATCGTTCAGCGCCTCGGCCGTGACTTCGGCGTCGGCACTGTAGCGATTGAAAAAATCGACGTCGGTATTCCGTGCGTAATCGGTGCTTCCGGCAAAGAAGGCTACCAGAGCGAGGGCCAGGGTAGCTACGACGGTGTAGAGGACCTTCACGCCCAGATCGGCCCCCTTAGTCAGGATCAGCAAGGTAAGCAACAGCAGGGCCGGTATCCCGATGGTCTGCGGATAGCTTAACAGCGTGTCGAACCAGGGTAGTAATACGTAGGTCTCCCGTATCCAATCCAGCAGCGGAGAGAAAGCCTCGGTAAAGGCCATGATGTAGAAGGCTACCGAGATCGCCTGCGACAAATAAAGCGCAATACCGATGGTCGACCCGATCACCAGCCCGAAACTGCGGGAAATGATGTAGTACTCGCCCCCGCCCTCCACCTTCTGATTGGTGGCGATCTCGGCGATGGCCATGGCCGTAGGAATCGTCACGGCGTGGCCGATGACCAAGATACCGAAGGTGCCCAACAGCCCCACCATACCCACCGCGAAACCGAAGCGCAAGAACATGATGGCCCCCAGGATGGTGGAAATGGCCGTAAAGAATACGGGGGCGGTACCGAACTTTTGTTGATTCATCGGGGAGCTTAGCCCGGCAGGGGAGCCGCCTCTAGGAGGTAAGTGTAATCCTGAAGTATGTCCTCTACGCGTTCCCGCAGCTCGGTGTTCTCACTTTGCTGCAATTGGAGTAGTAGCTGGCGGGCGATGACCTGCCCCTGCCGCTCTTCGTACAGGTAACTCTGTTGCACGATCCGCGGGTCGAGGCTTTCGAAGTAGCGCAGGCGATCGGCGGTATTGATCGCCAGTTGCTCGATGACGTCGGCCGCCCGCTCGGTATTACCCGTACGGAAGTAAGCGTCCAGCATGATAAAGGCCTCGTAGTAGAAGGGGAAGTTCATGTCAGGGAAGGACTCGAAGTACTTGTCCCCGATCTCCAGCGCCCGTTCCACCTCGCCCCGGGCTACGAGGGCGTCCATGGTCCGGAGCATGACGCCCCGCATCGACTGGATGGCCGGCGCGTAGCTGGTATTGACGTGGGTATCTTCCTTATCGAAGTTGCCGTAGTCCCACTCGTTGAGTACCAGGTCGTAGTTCTTATCCACGTCGATACCCCCCGCCCCGACGTTCTGGTAGCGTTGGGTCTGGGAAGGGGTGCGCGTCGCGGTCAGTTGCAGGGCCATCCCCTCGAGTTGCAGGTAGTCCTCCAGCCCGAGGAACTTGGAGGGGGTGACGGTGACCGCGAAGTAGATCGGCCGCTTGTAGAAGTTAGAGTTGATGATGTCCAGGATGGCCAGCTCGTCCTTCTGCATGGACCGCTCGTTGATCCGGATGGGAATATTGGCTACCGGCTCCTGGCCTTCGGGCACCAGCCAGGGAGCCCGGTCGAGCTGGCTGCGGTCGACCCGGATACTGACGTTGCAGGTGGGGTAGACCGTCTCGATGATGCGCCCGTCCTGGGTCGGCAGGTTTTTATCCGTGGCGATCTCGTTCATGAAGGCCTCCAGGGAAATGGGCCGGCCGGAAGAGCAGGGGGCCTGGGGGTTGCGGGGGTTGTAGTACTGTACGTTGTTCCGCTTGCGGCCCCGCAGCTGATCTTCGGTGAGTTGCAGGTCGATCACGTCGGAGTCGTTCATCTTGTAGCGCAGCAGGTCGATGTACCAGTCTACCGCGATCAGGCTCAGGTTCACGACCCGCACGTCCGGCCGGATGCCCTCTACCTCCTGGGCGTACCAGAGGGGGTAGGTATCGTTGTCGCCGTAGGTGAAGAGGATGGCATTCTCGTCCACCGACTCCAGAAAGTTGTGGGCGTAGTCGCGGGCGGCGGTGTGGCCGGAGCGGTCATGATCGTCCCAGTTCTGGGTGACCATCAGGAGGGGGGCGGAAAGCACCAGGGCCGTCACGCCGAGGGCCGCACCGGTGCCCCGCGCCCGGAATCGGCGCTTCAGGAACTCGTAGATCGCGGGCACGGCCAGGCCCATCCACATACAGAAGACGAAGAAGGAGCCGACGAGTACGTAGTCCCGTTCCCGCGGCTCGTTCGGCGGCTGGTTGGTGTAGATGATAATACCGATGCCGGTAATAGTGAAGAGCGCCAGCAGGGCCAGGAACTCCTCTCCACGCTTGCCCGCGTGCCAGAACAGGCCGACCAACCCGAAGATGAAGGGCAGGAGGAAGTACGTATTGCGGGCGGGGTCGTTGCGGAAGTCCTCGGGCAGTTCGTCCAGGTTGCCGAGCCGCAGTTCGTCCAGGAATTTGATGCCCGTGATCCAGTTTCCGGAGCTCTCGTCCCAGCTGAAGTAGCCCTGTTCCCCGTTCTGGCGGCCGCTGAAGTTCCACATGAAGTAGCGCCAGTACATCCAGCCCAACTGATAGTTCCAGAAGAACTTGATGTTGTCGAACTGATTGGGCCGGCCGGCGGGCAGGGGCTGGCTGGGGTCCAGCCCCATCCAGCGCTTATAGAGGCCGGGCCGCCCCTGGGTGTTATCGTACATCCGGGGGAAGAGCATTTGCTTGCGTTCCTCGAATTCGGGGGTGACCTTGAAGTTGGTGTATTCGTAGCGGTCGCCGACCAGGCCGTAGCGATCCTCGACGTCGGTGGCGATCATATCGGCACCGAAGTGGGGCCCGTAGATCAGGCTGCGCTCCCCGTACTGCTCCCGGTTGAGGTAGGGCAGCAGGCCGGTCACGTTGTCCGGGTTATTCATATTCACCGGCGTCTTGGCTCCGGCCCGGATCACCACCACCGCGATGACGCTGTAGGCGATCAGGATGGTGCCGATGCCGATCGCCGCCAGTTGCACGCCCTGGTCGTTGTGCTTATGGGCGTAGCGCAGGGCCAGGTAAAGCCCCCCGGCGTAGGCGGCTAGGGTGGGTAAAATCCCGATGTGTACGGGCAGCCCGGCATTGACCAGGCCGATCTCGAACCAGTGCCACACCGAGGGTACCCCGATGATGACTAAGGTCTGGATGATACCGATCATGAGTACCCCACAGGCCGCGGCCACGACGAACTGGGCCCATTTGGGGAGTTGCTTCGATCCCAGGAAAAACGTCGCACCCGCGACCGCGCCCATCCCGACGAGTTTGCCGGCCAGCCCCCCCGAAGTCAGCAGCAAACTAGCCGCGAAGAGGTACCCTACGATTTTGCCGACCCGCGTAAGGAAGAGCTGCCCCCGCTCCCGCAGGAAGAACAGGATGGTAATGAAGGGCAGCACCAGAATACTCAGCAGGTGGACCCCACTGGAGAGCCCGATACAGAAGATGCTGAAGATGAGCCAGCGGTAGGCCACGTAGTCCCGCTCCCGCGGGGTGGTGTAGTAGCGCACGGCCGCCCAGACCGTCATGCAGGTAAAGAAGAAGGACATGGCGTAGACCTCCCCCTCCACGGCCGAAAACCAGACGCTGGTGGTGAAGGCCGCCGCCAGACCGGCCACGAGCCCGCCGCCGGCCACCGCGATGACCTGACCGCCACCGACCCCGGCCCGGGCGTCGCGCCCCGTCAGGGAAAGCAGGCCCAGCCGTATGGTCGTCCAGGCCACGAAGGTCGCCCCGAAGGCCGTGCACAGGGCCGACATCCCGTTGACGAAGGCCGCAATTAGGGCCGGGTCGTCGCTCAGCAGACTGCCGAGGCCGGCGAAAATGCGCCCGATCAGCAGGAAGAGCGGGGCCCCCGGGGGGTGGACGACCTGCAGTTTGTAGGCGCCGAGGATGAATTCCCCTACGTCCCATAGGCTACCGGTCCGCTCGACGCTGAGCAGTAAAACGGAGGCGGTGATCAAAAAAACGAGCCAACCGGTCAGCTGGTGGAGGCGGTGCAATTTTCCCATAAGGCGACGGAGGTGAAGTCGGTCAACGCCGCGAAGTTACGGATTATTGGGGCCGCCCAGCCAGTCCTTCCCCCCCCGCACAAACGACCAGTCGTACCCATCCAACTCCGTCAGCCCCGCGGCCAGTAGGTCGATGCAGGCCTCGATGTCACCGCCGTCGGCCATCTCGGTGACCTGGTGCATGTTGCGCAGGGGGATGGAGATGGCCCCGGCGATGCTGCCCTTCTTCCCGTAGCGCTGCACGGCCGCCGTGTCGGTACCGCCGGCGGGCAGGAGCTCGAGCTGGTAGGGGATGTCGTGGCGGCCGGCGAGTTCCTTCAGGTAGGCCACCATGCGGTAGTCGGAGATGACCGACCCGTCGAGTACCTTGATCGCCGCGCCCTTGCCCAGGCAGGTGACCCGTTCCTGGGCCGAGCTGCCGGGTACGTCGTAGGCGATGGTCACGTCCAGGCCGAAGCCGAAATCGGGATCGATGTGGCCCACGCTACCCATGGCCCCGCGCAGCCCTACTTCCTCCTGCACCGTGAAGGTGGCGTAGAGGTCGTAGGGCAGGTCCCGGCCCCGTAACCGGCGCAGGGTTTCGATAAGGATGAAGACGCTCACGCGGTTGTCCAGCGATTTCCCGGTGACGCAGCGGCCGATGGCGATCAGGTCGCGCTCGCGGGTAATGGGGTCGCCGATACCGACCAGCTTATCGACCTCCTCCTTCGGCAGGCCCAGGTCGATGAAGTAGTCGGAGATGGGTACCACTTTGCTGCGCTCCTCCCGCTTCATGATGTGAATGGGCTTGGTACTCATCACGCCGATCAGGTCCTGCTTACCGTGCACGATCACCCGCTGAGCGGTCAGGGTTTTGGGGTCGAAGCCGCCCAGGGGCAGGAAGCGGATGAAGCCGGTGTCGTCGATGTGGTTGACGATGAAGCCGATCTCATCCATGTGGGCGGCCACCATCACACGCTTCCGTTCCCGGCCCCTTCGGATAGCGATCACGTTGCCCATATTGTCGAGGCGTACCTCGTCGGCCAGGGGACGGACTTCGGCCAGCACCAGGTCGCGGATGCGGCGCTCGAAGCCGGATACACCGGGGGCTTTGCATATTTTCTGGAGGAGGGCAAGGTTGTTCATCGGGCGCTTAGTGAATGGCGGTCGCAAAAGTAGGTCATTGTAGCAACAACGAATTACTTCTCCCATGTTTGCGGCGGCGCGCGGGTGAAAAGAAACTTCCGAGACCTGAACCGATTCCCTACATCCCCGGCTCTACCCTACCAGAATCGGCTCGGACATTCGACCCCACCGTCCCGAAACAAGCGATAGCCTAAGTGCAACTCGTTGCTTCCCGCGGCGGCGTGGCGAAGCGGGGAAGTCACCAGATCGTACGAATAACTTATGGTTATACGCTTATTGAAGAGCAGGCCGGCGAACACCGATACCGACTCGTCGCTGCGGTAACCGAGACCTCCCCATAACCGATCCGCTACGACGAGTTTGGAATTGATGTCGTAGGAGAGGGGCGCCCCCGAGACCAACTGTACCAAGGCGCTGGGTACTAGGTACATCGTACGCCCCAGGGGCAAGCGGGCACCCGCCATAACGTAGTAATGACGACGTTGAGTGAGCCGCGAGCCCAACTCCCCGTAGCCGGCGGAGGAACCGGAAGCGGGGGAGAATAATTGGGAGGCGGAAATACCTGCGAAGGCCGATTTGTTGTACACCCACACGCCGGTCCCCAGGTCAAGAGCGGATCGGCTTACCCGTTGCTGCAGGGCGGGATCGTTGGCATTCGGCAGATTTCCCATGAAACCATTCGGATCAAACAAAAAGGTGCGCAGACCTCCGCTCAAGCCTACCGATACCCGCAGCCCTCTATTAGATAGCGTGAAGTTATACGCAGTCGTCAGGCGGGCAATCGTCTGACTCAGGGGGCCGGTTCTATCCTGCAACGCGACCACCCCGGCGGCCACTTTGTTGCGGGTATCGTGGCGGCTGGGGGGTAGGGTCTGAACGGGGCTAAAATTGGTGTGCGCGGAGAAATAGGCAGTCCTGGGCGCATCCTCAAATCCGGTCCACCGCGAGCGGTAGCCTACGCGAATGTCGATGAAATCTTCCGTTCCCGCTACGGCCGGGTTGATAAGGTAGGGGTTGAGTGCAAACTGAGTGTACTGGGGGAGTTGCTGTCCGCTAGCTTCACGGGTGGCGGTCAACGCCAATACGAGACTCAGTAGAAACAGATATCTAGCAGACATATTTGTTAGTGATATGCGTCGTGCGAATAGGGACACGGGTGTTGGGGAAGTGAACTATCGGGCAGGCAGGCCTTGGGGTACCGTTTAGCGGATGATGGTTACGCTACCGGTCTTAACTTCCAATTCGGGTTGCTGAAGATCGATCGTGAAATAGTAGGTAGCCACGGGGAGGGGGAGCTTATCCATTCCTAAACCCGTCCAGTCGTTCCGGTAACCAGTTGATTCATACACCAAACCGCCCCACCGATTAAATATCCGCACGGTTGCTTCCGGGTACTGATCGATGTCACCCACATACCAGGTTTCGTTCACACCGTCGCCGTTGGGGGAGAACATTTTAGTCGGGTCGATCAGGTACACCAGGTCAACCATTACTTCCGCCTCCGCCGGGCAGTACTCGGAGTTGGCACGTACCCGGTAGGTCGTGGAGGCCCGGGGCTCGACCACCAGGGTAGAAACGTCGCGACCGATCTCACGACCCGATTCGTCCTCCCACCACAGCGTATAGGGCAGATCCACGGGGGCGGTCGATAATTTGACTTCTACCGGAATGGACTGCCCCTCAATGACCCGGTAGGGACCACCCGCTACCAAGTCGATCCCGTGGACGGTCACATCCACCGGAACACGGGGCCCGTCGCAGCCCCGGACCCTCCGCCCCACCCAGTAATCGTAGTTGTGGGCTTCGGCCCCGATCGGCGGCGGTGGGGGCACGACTTCCTCATCCCCGGTCTGCCGCGTAAACCAGACCAGGTCGGTATGGCCGGTCGAGCGGGGCAGATCGATAACGGGGTCCCCTACGCAGTAAGCCCGCGGGAGCGTTACGTTCGGGGCAGGGGGAATGGGATTAATTGCATAGCCGATCTCTACCCGTGGGCTTTCGCATTCTTCTACGGTTTGGGTGACCCAGTACCTATGCGTTCCCGGACGATTCGGGTCCACCACCGGGGCGGCGGCGGTGCTACTCCCTCCCGTTGCCTGGTCGTACCATAGCAGATCGACGCCGGTTGCACTTTCCGATAGCGCCGCCGCATTCTCACCGGTGCATATATCGGGTAGCGGCTCGACGGTCGGGGCGGGCGGTGGTGCCTTTACGGTATAGGTGAAGCGGGCACGGGGGCCTTCACACCCTCGCCCTAGCTGGCTGACGTAATAGCTGAAGGTGCCGGCCCGGTCGCCGGGTAGCAGGGAGGAGACTGGCTGGCCCGCGCCATTCGTCGGATTGGTGTACCACCGGAGCGACCGGCCGGAGAAGTAGGTATTGCCATCGATTCCACTGGTCCCACTACAGATGCTCGGCGCTTCGTCCCGCACTAAGGTGGGGGGGTCTACTTCAATTTTCGGGATCGACAGCGTTGCCGTGTCGACGCAGGCGTACCGGGAAGTCAGGACGACTTGCTGCATCCGGGCGTCCGACCCCCCGGCCAGCAGCGGACTCAGGCAGCCGGAACAGGAGAGATCGCCCGCGGGTAGCCATTCTACCTTGCTAACCGATTGACTGTTAACGTAGCCGGCGCGTAACTGCAGGTCGGAAAACTCACAGGCCCCGGCCCCGTCCATCGCCAGGCGGGCCTCAAATGGGAGGACCTCGTGGTATGCTACATTGTTTCGGTACTCGGTTTCGTTCTGGCCGGAGGGTGGGAACCGGGCGTTTACCGACATGACGTTGAGATCGGAGGCCGGCCAGCGCAGCGGTAGGGCATCCGTACTATCCACGTTGCAGGCGGCCCAGATGCCGCTCCGCCGTAACCGGTCGGAAGGGAGCACCACCGCAAACTCGATCGGTTCGTCCTTGCCGTACACGACCTTCTTCGTGTAATAGGTGCCCAGTACGCTCGCGGAGCTAGTGGCGCTCCGTGGGTCTCTATCGAAGAAGGTTACCGGCATTCCGGCGCGAATCGTATCGTACCCGAGATTGAACAGTTGGACGGCCGCCCGAATGCTGTTCTCCCGGTAGCACTCCACTTCCGTAAACCGAATTACCGCGTCGATCGTAGGATCCTCGACCGACAGTATGAACGGGCCGGCGGTCGCGGTGCACGTCGGTCCGTTACGGGCGACCAGCGTAATGGCATAATCACCGGGTTCGAGGAAGGTATGCTCCAGGTGAATATCGGTGCTGATGAAATCGGGTTGGGCGGGCCGCTGATTATCGTACGGCCGGTGGGTGACCCGCCATTCGTATTCCGCTGCGTTTACGGAACGATTGGTAAAGCGCACCGAGTCGATCAGCTTGCCGACGGGCTGTTTGGAGGCGATCAGGCGCTTGTTCGGGGTGAAACGCGCGTCGATCCCCCCGCAGGTGATCAGAATGACCCGTGAGTAGGAAGCAAAGCAGTCCGGATCGCTACGGTTCCAGGCGCGCAGCGTAACGCGATACCTGCCGGTTTCCGAAAATGAGTGCCGCAGGTTCGCGGTCGTAGCCACCTCCGCTGCCTGCCCCTCCCCCCAGGCGATCGGGTAGTTAGAACCGGTGCCGCCCAGTCGTTCGATGGACCAGCGGTAGCTGTCGGCCGCAGCGGTGCCCGCAATAGTGCTGGTGAACTCATACGGCACGTTCGGCTCACGGTGGCGGCCACTTACCGTGAACGAGGCGGTGAAGTCTGCCGTGCAGGGGCGATCGCAACCCGGGTTGCCCCCGGGAGATTCTACGGCCAACTGGGTCCGGTAGCTATCGATGGTAAAGTGCATCCTATCGGCCTGCCCCTGGGTGAATTCAGTCGGGCAGGAACTGTAGTCCATGAAGTTGGACGTCATGTCCGGCACGTCGGTGGGGAAGTTGCCATTGCTGTTGTTGGAAAGGACGTCCGTATCGCAGGAATTCTGGCCGCATCCCGATCGGACCCGGTCGGGGGGCGTATCGCAGATCCCGTCCCCGTCTACGGTACAGTCGTCGTTCTTGCATCCTCCCGCGAAGGTGTGCGCCAGCGATAAATAGTGGCCGATCTCGTGCGCCAGGAGGGGTGCGCCCAAACTGGACACGACCACGCCGTCGGTGTATGCGCCCTGGCTCACCACCCCTCTCGGGCCGCCGGCGTAGCCGCCCGCCGTGGAAGTTCGGGTCCATCCGGTACTGCCGCGGTAGGTCGCCCTCAGTTCCAGACTGATGCCGCCGGGCACTACCCATACGTTGAGGTAGCGGCGGGGGTCCCACTGGCCCTGAGTCTTGACCTCGGCATCGTCTACGTCGCCGTCTATGCGACCGAAGCCGGCATCCCAGCGTACAATGCCGCTGGTGAGGCCACCGTCCGGGGCCCGTCGGGCCAGGCAAAACTCGATCTCCGTATCGACCCCCCGGCTGCCCTGGCTGAAGTCGGTACCGTTGGGGTCGTTGTGGGAGTGGGTAAAGGCATTATTGAGCGATGCCACGGCCTTCTCCACGTCCTGGTCGGTAACGGAGGCTTCGTCCACCAAGTGGAACACGATGGGGATATGACGGCGCGCAGACGATTTTTGCCGGGTGGATCGCCCTTGCTGCCACCGCAGGAACTCCTTAGCGTAGGCCCGTTTCTCCTCCAGGGACCGTTCGGCGTAGGGACCGCAGTACGCCCCCTGCCCGATGGTCGCCACCCCCGTATCGGGAGCTACGCTCTGGCCGGTTGCGGGGGAGAGAACCACCCAGCCCAGCGCCAGACCCGCCAGTAAGTAGTGCTTCAAAAATAAACGTAGACGGGGAATAAGCAAAGAACGGCGAGTCAAAACTGAGGGTTGTCGCTGTGGGGGCAGCGTGCAATAAGGGCAAATAGCTGAAGCACCGGGTCAGCTACCACCGATAGCTATAGCGGGTGGTAGCCGTGGCCGTGCTTTTTCAAAGATAGTTCACGCGTACTGTTTTTTCTGCCCGGACCGTGGAGCCCCGATCGGGAAGTTCCCCCCTTTGCACCCGCGCGCCGCCGCCCGCGCAACAATCTGCCCCCCGCCGGCATCTGTGCAATCCCCATTATCGGCGGCCCCCCTCCGCTGTAGGCAAGCATCCCCCATCCGGGTCAGAATCTAAACAAGCCGTTAAGGGCACAACATCGCTACACCCTCCCGCGTAGTTTGACCAACGCAGCACGACATGACTACCACGGACAACATCAAAATCCTCTGGGCCGACGACGAGATCGACCTCTTCAAGCCCCAGCTACTCTTTCTGGAAAAGAAAGGCTACGCGGTAGTCACCGTCACCAACGGCCACGACGCCCTGGAGGAAATGGAGGAAGACGGTACTATCGATATCGTCTTTCTGGACGAGAGTATGCCCGGCCTCACGGGCCTGGATACGCTGAGCCGCATTAAGGATATCCGCCCCACCATCCCCGTCGTGATGATCACCAAGAACGAGGCCGAGGACGTCATGGAGCAGGCCATCGGCAGCCAGATCGCCGACTACCTCATCAAGCCGGTCAACCCCAGCCAGATCCTGCTGACGCTGAAAAAGATCGTCGACGAAAAGCGGCTCGTCCGCGAAAAGACCACCAGCGACTACCAGCAGGACTTCCGCCAGCTGCTCATGCAGATCAACTCCGGGCTCGACCAGGCCGAGTGGGTCGACATGTACAAGAAGATCATCAACTGGGAGCTCAAACTCGACGAGAGCAACTCCGACCAGATGGGCGAAATCCTCTCCGTACAGAAGCGGGAGGCTAACGCCGAGTTCTCGAAGTTCGTCGAGCGCAACTACATCGACTGGGTGGAGGGCCACGAAGCCCCCATCATGTCGCACAACCTGATGCGGGAGAAGGTCTTCCCCCACCTGAATAAGGAGCGGCCCACCGTGATGGTGCTGCTCGATAACATGCGCTACGACCAGTGGAAGGTGATCGAGCCCTACATCTCGGAGCTCTACCGCATCGAGGAGGAAGACTACTTCTACAGCATCCTGCCCACCGCCACCCAGTACAGCCGCAACGCCATCTTCGCCGGCATGTGGCCCGCCGAGATCGAAAAGCACTACAAACAGTGGTGGAAAAACGACAACGACGAGGGCGGCAAGAACAACCACGAGGCCGACTTCCTCGGCAAGCAGATCGACCGCCTCATGCGCCGCGGCGACATCAAG
>CAZQNE010000088.1:0-13905 GCA_964594535.1 uncultured Lewinella sp. | reverse complement strand
TGCGCGGAATCACCCCGGCCGTTGATTTTTCGCAGTCCGACCGAGCGCCCGCGCACGGATCTTTAGGGTAGAATAATCCTGCATCTCCTATGGCCAACGTGCTTATTCCGGTCGATTTTAGCGTCCCTTCCCATAATGCCTACCGTTACGGCCTTCACCTGGCGAAGGAACTGGGGCGAAACGTCGTCCTGGTCCATTTCTACAGTGGCTCCATCGATCCCCGCGCCTCCCTGTACATAGGGGGGGACGGTACGATTCAGGGGAGCTTCGAGGAGCGGCTCCGCCAGTTCGCCTATCCGAGTAACGACGGCGTCGACTATCCCCTGGTGGAACCGCCGGTCGGGGTGGAGATCAGGTACGAAACGGACGTGACCCTGGATGCCGCCGCGGCCATCGTCCGGCGCGCTCACCAGCCCGATATCGACTGGGTCGTCATGGCACCCCGCAACAAGAAGGGACTGCTGAATAAGTGGCTGGGCAGTACCTCGACCACGGTCAGCGAGTCCTGCGACCGGCCGGTCTTCATCATCCCGCCTCACGCCCGCTACCGCACCCCCGAGCGCATGGTAGTAGCCAACAACCACGGCACGGCGGACCCCTACCCGCTGTGGCAGCTCAACGATCTGGCGCGCCACTACCGGGCGAAGGTGCACTTCGTTCACGTCGAACCCCCCGAGAAGGATCTGCCGCTGCGCTTCGTCCCCTACGATCTGTCCGAGCACCTGATCGACGAAGACCGGCGGGTGGACTATGCCTTCGAGATCGTCTCGGTGGAAGACCGCGACGTGAGCCAGGGCCTGCTCGACTACGCCGACGGGGTAAAGGCCAACCTGCTGGTTATCGTCAACCGCCGCCGTAGCCGCTGGGCCGCCCTGCTGAAGGCCACGCTGACCCAGGATCTCGCCCTACGTTCCCGCATTCCCGTTCTGATTTTACACGGAAGCCATGATGAATAAACTGATGATCCTCACCGCTTTTCTGCTAGTCGCCGGCCTGCTCCCGACTGCCTGTACCGAAGATAGCCGCGCCGTCGGACTGGAGGCCGAGCGGCAGTACGTCGACCTGCTCTACGCCCTCCAGGCGGGGGACACCACGAGCAGTCGCCGGGCCGCCCGGGTCCTCGACGGAAGCGTTCGGGAACTCCGGCAGTCGGCCTACTTCCCCCTGTCGAATGAAGCGTTCGATAACTTCCAGTACCACCTGACCCAGGCCGAATGTGCCTACGGCGATGCCCGGGCTTCCATCGAGGAAGGAAATCTGGACCGTGCCCTGGTGCAACTCGACCGGGCCGTCTTCGAGTTGGCCGCCGGCGACCCCGCCGGGCTACAGGATTACTACGTCGGCAGTATCTACGACTTCGTGGCCGCCTGGATGGAGGTGGACTACTCCCTGCGGCAGCCGGACGTCTCCTTCACGGTGGCCGAACTGCGCAGTTGCGGTAAGGACATTTACGGCAGCTGGCGATCGGTGCGCGGCCGGCAGCCCAGTACGTTCGATTACTTTGGCGACTCGGCGGAGGAGAAGGCCTTCGCCGGGTACCACGCTAATCTGGACAACGCGGTCGGCGCCTTCCGGGACCGACTGCGGGAAGGGGATGCCGAACTCATCCGTCAGCAGGCCAACGTGGTTTCCGAGGCACTCTGGGATCTGCTCCTGCTCTTCGCTACCCCTACCGATCCGCTACCCGGTTTAGCCCAGTAGCCTATACTAACAACCCCCGCAACGTCTTCGCCCGCAATACCCGAATGGTACGGCCATCGGTGGACACCAGCCCGTCCTTTTTAAATTCCGATAATGCGCGGGTCACGCTTTCCTTCGTCGAGCCGACCATCTGCGCCAACTCCTCCCGGGAGAGCGAAATGCCCCCCTGCGGGTGCCGGTCGTGTAAATCGCAGAGCACCAGGGCCGTCCGCCGGCGCACGCTGTCGTAGGCCTGGTTGACGAGCTGCTCGCTGCGGTGTACGAGCTGGTCCGCCAGGATGTGGATTAATGCATCCGACACACTGCGTTCGCGGTTCACCAGGTCGAGGAAAGTATCCCGCGGAAGTTGCTGTACTGTCACCCGTTCGGTTGCCGCCCGCGCCGTGTAGTGCAGCGGCTTGCGCTCCAGCACGGACGGCATGCCGAACCACTCGCCGGGCCCCAGTTCGGTCAGGATATAGTCCCGCCCGTAATCGTGCGTCCGGCTAAGGTGTACCCGCCCCTCCTCGATTTGGTACACGAAGTGGGGGTGTTCGTCTTCCCGTACGATGGCGGTGCCCGGCTCAAAGACCCGCCGGCTCCCATCCTCGGCGAACGACTCGCGGAGCCGCCCCCGCCCCCGCTCCGGATC
Source organism: uncultured Lewinella sp. (assembly GCA_964594535.1). GTDB lineage: Bacteria > Bacteroidota > Bacteroidia > Chitinophagales > Saprospiraceae > Neolewinella. The sequence goes on along the minus strand of CAZQNE010000088.1, from coordinate 11,573 downwards.
GTCGAGCCGCGGGGCGGTATCAGAAGTGCCGGCCGCGGCGGATTGTCGGGTGATGGCCTTGCGCAGACGGGTCTGGATGACCTGCAGCAGCTCGTCCTTGTAGAAGGGTTTGGTGATGTAGTCGTCGGCCCCCAGGTTCATCCCCCGGCGGATGTCTTCGGATTCGGTGCGGGCGGTGATGAAGATAAAGGGCACGGTGGCGACCTGGTCGTGCTCGGTAAGCAGGTTGAGCACGCCGAAGCCGTCCAGTTCCGGCATCATCACGTCGCACAGGATAAGGTCCGGTGGGTCCTGGATGGCCAGTTTGGCCCCGCTCAGCCCGTCGGCGGCCGTCATGGTTTCGTAGCCGTATAGTTCCAGGATTTCGGAAAGGTTTTCCCGTACGTCCTCGTTGTCTTCGATAATCAGAATGCGGGTGGGTCGGTCCATGGTATTCAGGGGGTCAATTCGGTAGGCAGCGCGACCGTAAAGGTAGTTCCCTCCCGCAGCGTACTGGTGAACGTGACGGAGCCACCCAGCAATTGGACGTAGTGGTTCACGATATTCAGCCCCAGGCCGGTGCCCTTGATGTTCTCCACGTTGTTCGCCCGGAAGAACCGGTCGAACAGGTGGGGCTGGTCTTCCTCCGGGATACCGATGCCGGTGTCGATCACCGCGATGGTCACGGTTTCGGGGGCGGTGGAGAGGCGGACCGTCACCGGGCTGCCTTCCGGGGAGTATTTGGCGGCGTTGGAGAGTAGATTCATCAGGACGTGGCGGAGTAGCTTGGGGTCGGTCACGATGCGGGGCCGGGCCTCGGTCGGGGCTTCCAGTACGATCTGCTGGCCCCGCTTCAGTTGCCCCTCGCTGGCCTCGATGCCGGTCGACAGGTGGGCGATCAGGTCGATGGGGCGGGGCGCCACCTGGATCTCCCCCTGCTCCAGTTGGGTGAGGGATAGAAAATCATTGAGGACGTCGGTCAGTTGGTTCACCGCGTCGCGGATGCGGTTGATGTGTCGCTCCCGCTTCGGCTGCTGCCCGGTGTCAGTGTACAGTTCGATGAGTTCGGCGGAGCTCAGAACGGTGCTCAGGGGGGTCTTGAACTCGTGGCTGGCCATACTCAGGAAGCGGCTTTTGAGCTCGTTCAGTTCCCGCTCCTTACTGAGGGCGTGCTTGAGTTCGGCTTCCCGCTCGGCGAGTTTAGCGGTGCGATTGTTGACCTTTTGCTCCAGGTCGCGGTTCAGTTCTTCCACCCGTTGCTGGGCGGCGCGGAATTCGCTCAGGTCGTGCAGGATCCCGGTATAGACCGTCCCCCCCTCCAGTTGTACCTCGCTGACGGCCAGCCGGAGGGGGAATTCGGTGCCGTCCTTGCAGCGCCCGGTCACTTCCCGGCCGATACCGATGATGTGGGGCACGCGGGTTTGCTGGTAGCGGCGCAGGTACTCGTCGTGGTGATCGCGGTCCCGGCCGCTCATCAGGATGTTGACTTTACGGCCTTTGAGTTCACCCGGCTCGTAGCCGAACAGCTCGTGGGCGGCCGGGTTGGCCTCCTCGATAATGCCGTTCGCCCCCATGGTGATAATCCCGTCGGTCGCCATATTGAAAAGCGCCCGTAGCCGCCGCCCGCTTGCCTCATCCATAGCCCACAAGATAAAGCAGCCCCCCGATCCAGGGACCGGAAGGCTTGCCTAAACCCCAAAAGCCTCATCAGTGGAAAAATTGGGGAACGTGAATGTGGGTAAGTGCGGAGTTACGCCACCAACGCAGGCTGGGCCGGAGTAGCTTCGGGCAGTTCGACCACCGTAGCCGGGGTGGTTGGGGTAGCGGGTACTGCGGGAGCCTTTTTGGCGGCGAGCGCGGGTGCGGGCTTCGTACTGAACCGAAGGCCCAGAATAGCACTCAGGAAGAGCGGTAGGGCCAGCAGGGCGATGGCGTACACTCCCGAGAACATGCCGAGCAGCACGACCCCCATCATGAGGTAAAAACGGATGACGACTTGGTCGAAGGTGATGGCGTAAAAGCGCATGGTCGTTGTGGTTTTGTTGTACGACAAAGGTCGACCCCCGGGCTACCGGCGGCGATGACGGAGGTCAACCCGGGCCATGATCCGCGTCATCCGGGCGAATGACGAAAAACCGGGACCTTAGGGGTATGAACTTACTCACTCCCGTCTCCGCCCTGATGTCGAAAGACCTCATTACTATTGGTACCCACACCCCCCTGGAAGAAGCCGCCGGTCTGCTCCGAAAGCACGGCATTCACCACCTGCCCGTCGTGGATGCCGGGGGCGGGCTGGAGGGCATCGTTTCCAAATCCGATTTCCTGAAGGTGGCCCGCCCCGCTACGGTCGAGCCCTCGGTATCCAGCATCATGACCACCCACCTGGCCAAACTGGAGCCGGAGGATACGGTCCGCACCGCCGCCAGCCTGTTCGCCCTCAATCGCTTCCACGCCCTGCCCGTAGTGCGCGGGGGCAAGATCGTCGGCATCATCACCACCCTCGACCTGATCAAGTTCATCGATCGGGAGGTGCCGAAGTTGGAGGATTACCGGAAGGCGTGAGCCGCCCGCGCATTCAACGTCCCGTCCGTCGGAGGAGCCGTACCTACCTAATCCAGGGGCCCAAATTGATAAGTATCAGTTTGTGCGGTGATGTTGGTCACCCAATATGATGGTTTAGGTTCTGATTTTAATGAGTGAACATACAAAACCTTTGCTATGCGCTCACTCATACTTTCTGTACTTTCCCTTATTCTGACCACTGGCTTTACGCTGGCACAGGGTGCCTTTGGCATGGAAGTCAGAGGAGCCGGGTCCATACCCACCTCAAAACTTGATAACGCCAGTCTCAAACTCGGCGCCGGGTTTGAACTGCTGCTCCACTACGAGATCATACAAAACGGAACGGTCTACGCCGGTTGGGGCTGGAACCGGATGAGATCGGATGAGCTGGTGAGCGAGCAGGACATCGACGTGGAGGAGACGGGCTACCGCTTCGGCCTGGAATACGCCGTGCCCGTGGGCAGTGGACCGACAAAACTCTACGTTACCGGAGGTGGACTTTTCAACCACCTGGAGTTCGAAAACGAAGCCGGTGACATCGTTGAGGATACGGGCCACGGACTGGGATGGAACGTAGGGTTTGGCCTGGACTACGCCCTACTCGAGTTCATCCACCTGCGGCCGAGCATTAAGCACTTTTCCCTGCATCGCGACATGGAGATGGGCTCCCGGCAGGCGGAGGTCAAGCACGAATACATTTCGGTGGGTCTGGGTGCAAGCTTCATATTTTGAGGGCCCACCACTCCCAAGCCGGCTTAGTATTGGTCACCGCCGGTTCCGTCATCCTGATGGGTATCATCACGGGCGAAATCTTCTACCCCCCCGGGTACTCGACGGCGCTCAACGACATCAGCGATCTCGGGGCTACCCGTCCTCCCAATAGTGTGATTCATCAGCCCTCGGCTACCATCTTCAACTGGGCCATGCGCATCAGCGGTCTGCTGATCAGCCTGGTCGCCATCTTCTTGCTTCGTGCGAAACGGTGGCTGTTCAACATTCCCTTCCTCGTCTTCGGGATCAGCGTACTGGGGGTAGGGCTCTTCCCCGGCGACAGGGCCCCCTGGCACGGTCTTTTCGCGCTCACAACCTTCTTTTTCGGCGCGGTATCCGCGCTGACCACCTTTCGGATCACGACCTCCACCTACCGGTTAGCGGGGATGGTGTTCGGAGCCGTTTCCCTCGCATTTCTCTTCCTGTCCACCTCCATCGCGGAGTGGATGGGAAGTGGGGGCACGGAGCGGTGGGTAGCCTACCCAATCCTACTCTGGTTGGTCGGTCTGGGTGGGGAAATGAGTGCGGGACGCGAAAACCACTGAGGGGGGAAGATTAAATTTTATCACGGCATGCGTTACCTGCTATTTGGTCTACTGTTTGTTCACGCCATCATTCACCTGGCCGGCTTCCTGAAGGCCTTCGGGTTGGCGGAGGTGGCCGCCCTCGCCCAACCAATCGGTCGGACAGCCGGTCTGGGCTGGCTATTGGCGGGCACGATACTACTGGTCGCAGCGGGGCTGTACCTCACGAAGGTGCCCTCCTGGTGGTCGGTCGCGCTGGTCGGTATAATCATCTCTCAGGCCCTCATATTCACCTACTGGTCGGAGGCTAAGTACGGTACGATCGCCAACGTGATCTTGCTGCTACCGGTACTCGCCGCCTTCGGCGCGGATCGTTTTTCCGCGGCGGTGGAACGCAATCGATCGGCCCTGCTCGCGGCAGCCCAGGAAGCCCGACCGCCCGTTCGTGACCCCAACGGGCTACCTCCACCCGTACGTCGGTGGCTTTCGGCTTGTGGGGTGATGGACCGTAGTGAACCCATTCGTACCGTATTCCTAACCCAGCACCTGCGTATGCGCCTGACCCCCGAGCAGCAGACGTGGTACGACGGGGAGGCCAGCCAGCTCTTTTCTCTGGAGCCTCCGGCCTTCAGCTGGGCCGTTCGGGTGACGATGAACCCACTGGTCACGGTCTACGGCCAGGACGTACTGATGGCGCGGGAGGCCGAGTTGCAGATGGGATTGTACGGGCTGTGGCCGGTCAGTCAGGTCAGCGATAATCCGAAGATCGATGAGGCCGCCCTCCAACGGTACCTGGCCGAAATCACCTGGTTTCCGTCCGCCGCGCTTAGTCCTTACATAGAATGGGAGTCCGTTGATCGTCGAAGAGCACGGGCCACGATCACCGTGGGTGGACTGGCGGCGGAGGGGCTGTTTGAATTCGACGAGGGCGGGCGGTTTGTACGCTTCACGACCGAGCGGTACCGCGATCCGGCATCCGGCGAACGAACTACCTGGATCGCCGAGGCCGACGAGTACGGCGAGTTCGGGGGGATTACCGTACCCACCAGGATGCACGCCACCTGGAAACTGCCGGAGGGAGACTGGACGTGGGTACACATCGAGGTGACGGACCTGCGGTACACCCACGGAGGCGGAACATGACGACCGGGAGAAATTTGGAAAGGGATACGTATTCAGCCCGCTATGTCACGATAGTCGGGCGGGGGGGCGGGCCGTCAACACGCTACAGCGTCCGGAAGTGGGTGACCAGTTGGGTATTGATCGTAATGGTGGTGGCTGGTACGGATTGCGGCCTGGCCGCCCAGTCAGTTCCGCCGCTGGAGTCTTCCCCCCTGGAGCACTTCGCCCGAACGACCTTCCCCGTGCTCGCCGATTCGTTCGGGGTACCCGGCGCGGCACTGGCGGTCGTTGATTCGGGCGGGCCGGTAGCTATGCAGGGCTACGGGGTAGCGGACGTTCGCTCGCAAGTACCCATCGATTCCGAACGGACGCTGTTCCGGGTAGCCTCGGTATCCAAACCCGTGACGGCTACCGCTATTCTACTTTTAGCCGAGCGGCACCAACTCGATCTTCACGTCGACGTCAATGCGCAACTCGGTGAACTCCGGGTTCCCGCTGTGTTTGGCGTGCCGATCAGGCCCCACGACCTACTGACGCATACGGCCGGATTCGACGAGCGGATTTTCGGGGGTGGCGATCCCACCGCTGCCCCGGACCTACAGGAGTATCTGGCGGCTACCCTTCCCGAACGGGTGTACCCACCCGGTGCCCTCCATGCCTATTCCAACCATGGGTACGGACTGCTGGGAGCACTCTTGGAAGACGCCACCGGCTTATCGTTCCCCGGTGCCATGGATGAACTCGTGCTGAAACCACTGGGTATGACGGCTTCGACCTTCGCGCAACCGCCGCCCCCGCAGCTGCGCCCCCGGCTGGCAACCGGTCATGCGTGCGGGGGCGACCGCGGAAGCTGTGTCCCGCTGCCCTACGACTACCTTGCCTTTGCTCCCGCCGGGGCGCTGCAAACCACGGTATCCGACCTGGGGCGCTTTGCCGCCGCCCAGCTCACTGACACGGGGAGGGTGCTCGGGCAGGCTACCCTGCAGTCGATGCAGGCCGCGCAGTGGCGGGGGCACCCTTCACTCACCGGCATGGGCTACGGCTGGCACCGGGGGCTACTGGGCCGCTACGAAGCCCTGCGCCACGCGGGGGGGTGGGCCGGATGGTCGGCGCAGGCTATCGTAGTGCCGGGGGCGGGGGTGGGGTACGTAGTCGCGGTAAATACCGACGACCATGGCTTACTTGCTGCTCTAGCCGAACGCTTCGCGGCGGAAGTGCTGGGCGGCCCGCTAGCGGTAAGCGCCGTACCGGATGGGAACCTAAACCGCTACGAGGGCAAGTACCGGCTGGCGCGGCACGTGCACCACGGGGCAGACCGGGTAGCGATTCTCGCCGGTTTCCCGATGCCGGACCTGCAAGTCGAAGCAGCGGGGGATACGGTGCTGCTCCTCACGGCCGGACCTTCCGTGCGACGGGTGATTTCGGTGGGCGACGGCGCGTTCGTAGAGCCGGGTTTGGCCCCGCGGCGCTTCGCTTTCGTTCGTGACGGAGCGGGGCGCTTGGTTCTGCACGGCGACTACGCATCGCTGGAGCGGCTACCGTGGTGGGCTACGCGACGGACTACCGCGTGGGCACTGGGGTGTTCGGGTATTTTGCTGCTGGTAGCGGTCGTAGCTATGCATTTTTCCGGTTGGCGCGGACAGCAGGTTTCGACTACGCTCCGCAGGGCGCGAGTGCTGGCTACCCTGGGGGCGATATGTCTGTTTGGATTCGTAGCGGCGCTGGTGGCAGCCTTCCTTTCGCTGGGGCCACAGGGCCTGGTGTACGGGCTTCCCGGGTGGGTGCGATTCGCCTTCGTGCTACCCGTCATTGGTGGCGTTTGTGCGCTAGCCGCTACCGTTCCGCTCGGTCTGGCGATGAAGCGCCGTGAAGGGAGCTGGTGGGCTCACACCTGGCTGGTTACCGTAATTTTTGCCATTCTCGGGACGCTACCGGTCCTTGCGTACTGGAACCTTCTGGGTCTTCCGTAAAGTAGGTAACGGTAGTGTTCGTTGGAGTACGATCCGTCTCGCTGGGGTAGGTCGCTAACCGGTCGGAGCGTGCTTTCGAATCATCCCGGTGCTGAAGTTGGTCATTTCTTCGCGGGGAACGGCCAGTCTTTTCCGATCCTTACCATAATTGCGGGTAAAAGCCCGAATCCAACCGACCAGGCCCACACCTGCGTCCGCGCCCCCTCCAGTCCGAGTAGCGAGCGCGATACGGGCCAGGCGTAGGCCGCTACCGCCAACAGGATACAGAAAAGAACCGCTCCCCCCAGTACCCGATTGTGCAGGATGGGAGCGGCGAAGTGAGTGGTGAGGTGGTCGGGCAGACTCAGCACGTGCCACAACTGGGCAAAAAAGAGGGTAAGGAACACCAGGCTACCGGTAGCCTCCGCCGGCAGACCGAGTACCCCGACGGCTAGATGCCCGGCACTCAGGACGAAGGCCGCGATGAGAAGGGCATAAATCAGGATGCTACGCCAGTGACGGCCGGTGAGGATGCCCTCCCCGGTAGGCCGCGGCGGTCGATCGAGTACCTCCTCTCCGCTACGCGTATAGCCCAGGGCGAGGGCGGGGAATACGTCGGTCAGTAAATTCAAGAACAGGATCTGCAGGGGAAGCAGGGGGGAAATGCCGGGCAGGAAAAAACTTCCCCCGACCACTAGAATTTCGGCCAGGTTACAGGACAGCAGGTACACCACGAATTGCCGAATGTTATCGAAAATACCCCGCCCCTGGCGTACGGCTTCCACGATGCCGCCCAGTGCGTTGCGTCTCAGGACGAGGTCCGCCGCCTCCCGGGCCGCTTCGGTGCCCCCCTCGCCCATCGCGACCCCGATGTCGGCCTGCCGGAGGGCGGGTGCGTCGTTGACTCCATCCCCGACCATAGCGACCACGTGGCCCCTGCGCTGTAAGCCGTGCAGCAATTCGAGCTTTTGTGCCGGGGTGACCCGGGCGTATACGTCGCTTTCCTCCCCAGAGGTGTCCGGAACGAGTTGGTTGCCCGTACGGACCGGCGCGGACGGGTCGTCGATCAGCCCCGTAGCGTGGGCGATGGAGCGGGCCGTTTGGGGGTGATCGCCAGTGGCCATGATGACCCGGATGCCGGCCCTCCGGAACCTGGTTACGGCCTCGTGCACGTCCTCCCGCGGGGGGTCGCTGAAGTAGACCAAGCCTAACAACCGCAGGTCGGTGGCGAAGTCCTCGCCCCGTTCACCCCCGTCGCGGTCGGCGATGGCCAGCACCTTCAGCCCCGCGGCCGAGGCGGTCGCCGCCCGTTCTTGCCAGTCCTCCGCCGCCGAAAGCCCGACGCAGCGCTCCAGCACGACTTCCGGGGCCCCCTTCACGTAAACGCGGTTGGACGGCCCGTCCGCTTCCTCCCGGTGCAGGGTCGCCATGTACTGGGTGGCGCTCGAAAAGGGGTGCTCGTCCAGTTTCGGATACTTGCTTCGGCATTCACCGACCCGCACACCCCGGTCGGTGGCGTAGCGGAGCAGGGCTATTTCCAGGGGGTCGCCCACGCCGGTTTGTTCGTCGGAGGCGGAAAGGGTGGCCGTGTTACAGAGGGTCACGGCCCGGAGTAGGAACTTCTCCGCCTGTTCATCGGCTACCCCCACGATCTCGGTGACCGTAAGCCGATTCTCCGTCAGCGTACCGGTTTTATCGACGATGAGGACCTGCGTTTCCCCGAGGGTTTCCACCGCGCGCAATGCTTTGACGACGATTTCCCGCCGCGCGAGTCGGCTCATCCCGATGGCCAGCGTAATGGTGGCTACTACCGGAAGCCCCTCCGGGATAGCGGCGACGGCAAGGGCAATGGCTGTTTCCGCTACGCTGTAGATTCCCATTCCCCGGTAGTAGCCCAGCGCGGAAATAACGGCCCCCAGAAGTAGGGTCAGGTAGATGAGCCGGTGGGTCAGGCCGGTGAGCTTTCGTTCCAGGGGGGTATCGGCCGTCTCTACCGTCTGCATCAGCCCCAAACTGTGGCCCAGTTCCGTTCCGGTTCCGATTGCCGTGACCAGGGCGGTGGCGTTGCCCCGACTGACGATGGTGCCGCTGAAGACGGTATTGCGGCGGTCGGCCGGCGCGGTTTTCTCGGCCAGGGGGTCGGTGTGTTTGGCCACCGTTCCGCTCTCGCCGGTAAGGGAGGATTCGTCCACCCGCAGGTCGTGTTGTACCGTCAGTCGCGCGTCGGCCGGAACCCGTTGGCCGGCCTCCAGCTGGATGAGATCACCGGGGACTACTTCTTTGGCCGCTATGTTTACTACCCGGCCGGCACGGACTACGGTAGCGTGGTGCTCACTCAGCTGCCGAAGGGCATCGACGGTGCGGCGGGCCTGCCAGTCCATGGCGAAACCGATCGCCGCGTTGAGGAGGAGTACCACCACAATGGCCCAGGTATTGACCGGCTCGTCGAACCAGTAGGACAGGCCGGCCGCGAGCACGAGCACCGCCACCAGGGGGCTCCAGAATTGTCGCAGCAGTAAGGACCACCACGCCGGACCGGAATCCAGCGGCACCCGATTCGGACCGTAAACGTTCTGGCGTCGCGCCACCTCGGCGGTTGCAAGGCCGGTCTCCGGAGATGAGGTAAGCCGTTGGGCAAGCTCGGAGACCGTTAGGGCGTGGGCGTTCTCAACCATAGCATCCGTTGGCATGGGGTGTAAGGCTTTGGGAATTCGGGATGAATGGGGTCGGCGAACTACAACTTTTCCCACTCAACTACGGGTCGGCCACCGGGTGGTCGTATGCTTCAGATCAATACTCCGGCTGATACGCATCAGTCTACGAAAATGAAGTCCGCGATATATTTTCCGAAAGTCCGGTCGACGTACGCTTACACCCCCCCCTTGCCATGCCCCGCACCATCATCCCCGTAGATTTCTCCGATACTTCCGCCGCCGCCCTGCGCTTCGGTCATTATCTGTCCACGCAACTCAGCCATGAGGTTCACGTGCTCCACGTTTTCGATACCCTGCAGAGTACGATCCATGCCCTGTCGGGGAAGGCACGGGACTGGGAGCACGAGCGACTGAGCAAGCGGCTGGATGCATTCGTGGCCACCCACCTGCCCGATAAGGCCTCCGCCGTCCGGACCGAAGTGAGGGAAGGCGATCCGGCCCAGCAACTGGTGTGGGAAAGCGGACGGGACGAGACCGAACTGGTCGTGATGGGCGGCGTCGGTGCCGGGGAGGGCCCCCACGCCCCGAAAATCTTCGGTACCGTAGCCCAGCAGTTCGTAAAGAAGGGGAAGTGCCCCGTCATCCTCCTCCCGAAGGGGTACGGCGAGCCACGCGTGGACCAACTGGCCATCGCCTTCGAAACCGTTGCCGATCTCCGGCACATGGGCTTTTTCACCCGGCGGTTGGCGGAGGCCCTGCGGCCCGGCATACGGCTGGTCCACGTGCGGGATTACGACGAAACAGCGGAGGACAAATTGGAAGACGAACTAATCGAGCTAGGCATTGGTCCGGACTTTCCCTCCCATCCCTTCGCGTTCGATGCCCTCCCCCCCGGCAACCCGGTCGATCAACTGCTGATCTACACCAAACGCGAAACCGTAGGCTTACTGGTCCTGGGTGGGCGCCGCCGGCCCTTTTTGGAGCAGCTCTTTCGCCGCGATCACCTGGGTCGGCTGGTGAGCCGGAGTGAGGTGCCGGTGCTGGTGGTGCCCTTTGTGGCGGGGGGGTAGGGCGCTGAATATGGCCCGGTCAGCGTACGTTCGGGGGTCAGGCGCGGACGCAGGTGCAAGTAAAATACTAAAAGCATATGCGCGGTAACTGCACATAAATTGACTTATCTTGCTCGTCGTGAGGACCGACCGTAGCGAAACCGCCAAGCTAGAACGCATTTTCCGACTTATCGAGCTACTGAGCGCCCCGCCCTATTACAAAACCGCCGAACTGGCCCGCCGCCTGGGCTGCGACCGGACGACGGTGGAGCGATATTACCGACTTTTGGAACGCTTCGGCTACCAGATCGACAAGGATGAGCGGAACCGCTACTTCATCTTCATCGATAGCGGACTTTCGGACGACTTTTCGCCCGAGGAGGCCGGGGCGCTGAACGATCTGTTGCGCACGGCGGGGGATGAGTCCCCGCTACTGAAGGGCATCCTACTGAAACTCAACCGGCAATACCGGCTCTCCCCCCTGGTGCAGAGTTTGCAGCGCAACGGCGACTACGTCAAACTACGGGAGATCATGCGGGCGGTGAGCGAGGGCAAGGTGGTCCATCTGTATAACTACGTGGGGAGCGCGGGTAAGGTCAGTCCGCTCCGCCGCATCGCCGTCACCGGACTATCGGACCGCAACCGACGCATCCACGCCACGGACCTTGAGGCTCCCGAGGGTAAGCAGTCCCGGCAGTTCGTCCTGAACCGAATCGGGCAGGTAGAAGTAAGCCAGGAGGACGTTCCCGGGGGTATTCGCTTCGCCGACAATGATGTGTTCGGCTGGCCCGGTCAGGACGGTTGGCTTAACGTAACCCTCCGGCTCAGTAACCGTGCCCGCCTACTGCTCGTAGAGGAATATCCGGCTACCGTTCGCGACGTACGCCGGCAGCCGGACGGTACCCATACCGTCGACCTGCGCCTTCGTGGGTTCGAGGCAGCTGGTCGGTGGGTGCTGGGCCT
>CAZQNE010000087.1:8218-13929 GCA_964594535.1 uncultured Lewinella sp. | reverse complement strand
GGACCATCCCACCCTCGACCGGCCGCTCATCACTCCTCTTCCCTATGGCGACCACACTTCCCCTTACCCAACTCAACGACCGGCTCGCGTCCCTTCGGGAACGTGAACCCAAACTCCGCGCCCGCCAGCTCGCCGAGCGACTCGGCATCAGCGAGGCCGAACTCCTCTCCCTCGATCTGGGCAAAGACGTTATCCGCCTCGGCCCGGATATGCGCAACATCCTGGGCGACGTACACCGCATGGGCTACGTCATGGCCCTGACCCGCAACGACCACGTCGTCCACGAGCGCAAGGGCGTCTACGACAACCTGACCTTTTACGAGGGCGGTCACGGCATGGGGGTAGCGGTCAACGAAGACATCGACCTGCGGCTCTTCATGAACGAGTGGGTGTACTGCATGGCCGTCATCCTCCGGCGTGGGGAGCGGGGTGACCTCCACGGGCTCCAGTTCTTCAATAAACGGGGCGAGACCGTCCATAAGATCTACGCCACCCCCCGGAGTCAGCTGGAGGGTTGGGCCGCCATCGTCGATAAGTACACCACCCATCAGGAGCCCATCGTACTGACTGAGCGCGAGCGGCCGGCTCCCCCAGCGGAAAAGCCCGATGCCGAGATCGACGTAGCCGGCTTTCAGCAAGCGTGGCGGTCGCTCACCGATACCCACCAGTTCTTCGGCATGCTGAAGTCTTACGGTGTGAGTCGCCCCCAGGCGCTCCGGCTTGCCCCCGAGGGGATGGTGTCGACCGTAAACCGGCTGGCCGTCGAGCGGATGCTACAACTGGCGGCGGAGCGCGGGGTGCCGATCATGTGCTTCGTCCACAGTCCGGGCTGCATTCAGATCCACACCGGGCCGGTCAAGCGCATCAAGCAAATGGGCAGGTGGCTCAGCGTGCTCGATCCCAAGTTCAACCTACACCTGGACACTGAAGCCATCGACCGCGCCTACGTCGTCCGCAAACCCACCTCCGACGGCATCGTGACCAGTCTGGAGCTGTACACCGCGGCGGGGGAACTGATCACCTACTTCTTCGGTGCCCGCAAACCCGGCAAGCCGGAGCTGAGCGGGTGGACGGAGATCGCCGAGTCGCTCGTACCGGTAAGCGCTTAAGCGACCGTCAATCATGCACTACCCTCTCTGTTTACTGTGCTGCCTGCTCGGCCCCCTGCTGCTACCGGGGCAGACCGACTCCATCCTGCTCTCCGTCGATATCGAAGATGTAGTCGTAACGGCCCAGTACACCCCCACCGTTGCCCGCAACGCCGTGCAGCGCGTAGAGGTGATCGATCAGCGGGAGTGGCGGGAGCAGGGGCTGGTCAATCTCTCCGACCTCCTGCAGCGGCAGCTGACCATGCGCATCAGTGCCGACCCCATCCTGGGTAACGGGCTGGCCATTCAGGGGCTGGGCGGACAGAACGTACAGATCATGATCGACGGGGTACCCGTGATCGGCCGGTTGGGCGGCGAGATCGACCTGACTCAGCTCAGCCTGGCCCGCTTCGAGCGGGTCGAGATCGTAACCGGAGCCCAGTCGGCTCGCTACGGGAGCGATGCCGCCGGCGGGGTCATCAATCTGATTACCCGACAGGAGCAATATAAGAAGTGGTCGCTGGAAGCGGGTGGGCAGTACGAAACCGTTGATCTGGATCAGCAGCAAATCCGGATCGGCCGTAAGCTCGGCGATTTCCACCTGGAAGCTGGCGTAGACCGTTACCGGGCCCGCTTTGCTCCCCTGGATAGCCTGCGGGCCGGTACCGTACCCTGGAACCCGAAGGAGCAGGTGGGCTACAACGCCAGTTTGGTCTACGCCCCCAACGACTCCCTGCGTATCCGCTACGGCTACCGCGGCTTTGCCGAAGAACTCAGCCTTTTCGGGGAGGTGCGGCGGCCTCACTTTCGTCCCTACGTACGGGATCAGTTCTTCGACACCCACCGCCGCGACCACGCCCTGTCGGCTACTTACCGCTTCAATCCGGTCTGGACGGCCGATCTGACCGCCGGTAGTAACGCCTTCGATCGCTACCGCCGCGCCGAGCGTCGCGACCTGGAGCCCGACACCATTCGCCTACTTACGGGTGAGCAGGATACGACCCGCTATACGGGAACGCTGGGCCGCCTGAGCCTGAGTTCGGCGAGTGGGGCGCGCTTCGACGCCCAGTTCGGGCTGGAATACCGCCGCGAGAGTGGGGCGGGCCGCCGCATCCTGGATACCGCCAGTGCCGACCGCGACCCCGTGCTCCTCAACCTGGCCGCCTGGGCGGGACTCACCTACCGACCCCACGAAGAGTGGACCGTGGAGGCGACCACCCGCTCCGGCTACAATAATCGCTACGACCATCCCGTAGTCCCGGCTCTGCACGTACTCTGGAAGCCCTCTCCGGCCTGGCGCTGGCGGGCGGGCTACGCGGCGGGCTTCCGGGCACCTTCCCTGCAGGAGCTGTTCTTCAACTTCATCGACGTGAACCACTTCATCGTCGGTAACCAGAACCTGGAGGCCGAACGCAGCACCAACCTGCGGTTGAGCGGGGAGTGGATCGACCTGAAGCGGCTACCCCTCACCGTCCGCGGGGAGCTGTTCTATAACCGGATCCGCCAGCGCATCACCCTGGCCGATATGGGGGAGGTCCGTTTTTCCTACCTCAACCTGGACCGCTACGAAACCCACGGAGCCACCCTACAACTGGAACTGACCCCCTCGGAGCAAGTGACCCTCCTCACCGGCGGTGCCCTGACCCGGCTGACCAATCCGGCCGCCGCCGAAGAAAGCCATCTGCCCGACTACCTCACCCTCGGTGAGCTGCGCAACGAACTGATCTACCGACCCGACCCCCTGGGGCTCACCCTGCGTATCGACCACCGCTATGTGGGCCGCCGCGATCGCTACATTCTGGCCGATGACGGCAACTTCACCCAGGGCTTCATTGGCGACTACCACCTGCTGCACGCTACGGCGAGTAAATCGCTGTGGGAAGACCGCATCATCCTCACCGCCGGCGTTAAAAATTTGCTTAACCGGGATCGGGTACCCGTCACGGGCGGGAGCGGCGGTGGGGCACACTCGGGTGGCGGCGGCGGGGGGCAGTTGATCGACTTCGGGCGGAGTGGGTTTGTGGGGGCGCGGCTGGCGTTGTAAGGCGTCCGACGGCTTAAGGCGTCGGACGCCTTTAAACCGTCGGACGGTTGCAACTATCGTGCCAAACTCCACCGCCACCCCAGAAACCACCGCCGCCCCTGATTGGACGCATACACGTAGGTCGGGTCGAAGGTCAGCGCGTTCGGATTACTCGCCGTTGGGATGACGCTGCCATCGGCGGCAAAGTCTACCCCCCGGTCGAAGGGGTCGAAGGGTCGCGCGATGCTATTCGCCGGCGGGGTGTAGTCGAGCAAGTTTTTGACGCCACCGTAGATTTCCATGCCGTTGCGGAAGGTCTTGGTGAGCTGAATGTTCTGGGTGGAAAACCAGGGAGAGCGGTCGGGGCGCTCGTCCAGCGGGCCGAGGGTGGGTAGCTCCATCGGCCCGTAAACGTTACCAGTATAGTCGATCCGCAACTGGTAGCGCAGCACGGGAACGCCCAACTGCCAGACGCCCATGAAGCTTTCGGTCAGCGGCTGGCGGTCGCGTTCGCCTTCTTCTTCAGTGAATACATCCTGGGCCGTAACCCCCACATTGAGGGTGGTGCCACCGTTCCAGCTCAGGTCGCCGCTCAGGCTGGCCCCCCGGCTGACGGCCGTGCCGTTCAGGTTGGCGTAGATGATCGCATTGGGGTCGGTATCGTAGTCGGGCAGGATACGGTTGCCAAAGTGGGTGTACCAGCTGCTTGCGTCCAGACCGACGACCGTGCCGCCGTCCAGGAAGTACTTCTTGGTGTAGTTCACGTTGGCGTTCCAGCTGGTTTCGGGGGCCAGCTCGTCGGCGAAGATGACCTCCCGGGCTCCGGTCAGGGCGGCATGGTCTTCGGTGAAGACGTTGGCTACCCGGTAGCCGTTGCCGATGCTGATGCGGACGACATCCTGGTGGTCGGAGTTCCACTTGTAATTCAGCCGCGGCGTAAGGATGCTGCCGTGCCGGCTATTGTAGTCGTAGCGCAGGCCCAGTAGCAGTACGTTGCGGCGGTTCAGCCGTAGCTCGTCCTGCACGAAGGCACCCGGTAGGTGGACGCGGGAAACCTCGGCCGTAGCCGGCGTATTGTCGTCGTAGTAGGTGTAGCGGTAGCCACCGCCGAGCAGTAGTTCGTGGGGGCCGAGGGTTTTGGTCCAGGTCAGCTGCCCGAAGCCGACGTACTGGCTGGCCCGGTATTCCGTCTCCCCGTACCAGGAATCCTGGTAGTGGCCGTTCGTGCTGAACTGCAGCATCACCCGTTCTCCGGGGATGGGCAGCTGGTAGGTGCCGAAGGTTTCCCAGCGGTTGGTGTAGATGCTCTCGCCGTACACCTGGTCGCCACCGCGGTCCGCTCGCGTCCAGTTCATCTGTCCGCCCCAGCGGTCTTCGTACACGTAGCGGCCGGCCAGGCTGAACACCCGGTCCGCTTTTCGGGCCAGGGACCACTTGCTGAAGACCGAGATCCGGTCCTGTAGCGTCAGATCGGTAAAGCCGTCGTCGTTATTGTCGATGGGGTTTTGGTAGTTGAAGTAGTTCACTCCGATTAACCCATCCAACCCGGCACCTGCGCTTAGCCGCCCGCCTACGTCCACGTTCACTTCCCCCCAGCCGGAGGCCATCACGTCCGCCGAAAACAGGGGAGCGTCCTCCGGGGAACGGGTGATGACGTTGATCAGCCCGCCCACCGCTTCGCTTCCGTAGAGCGTTGAGGCGGGTCCCTTTACCACTTCCACCCGCTCGATCAGGCTCTGGGGGATGCCGGTAAGCCCGTAGACCGTGGAGAGCCCGCTCACGATCGGCATGCCGTCGATGAGGACCATGGTGTAGGGCCCCTCCAGTCCGTTGATGTGGATATCGCCGGTGTTACAGACCGCGCAGTTCAGTTGGGGCCGGACCCCATTCACCGTCTGCAGGCTTTCGAATACGCTGGGGGTGGGGTTGGCCCGGAAAAACTGGGCCGTGAACACTTCTACGGGCACGGGGCTGGCACTGCGACTTACCGCTTTCATGGTGCCGGTGACGACTACGTCTTCCAGCACGTTGGCGGTGGGTTCCAGCACGATCGTCAGGGGGGCGGTATTCGAAATAGCTACCCGGCGTTGGGCAAAACCCAGGGCGGAGACTGTTAGGGAGTCTATTCCAGCGGGCGGGGTGAAGCTGAAGTAGCCCTCCCCATTCGCGGTGGTACCCATTTTACCATCCGGAGTGGAAATGGTCGCAAAGGGCAGGGCCTCCCGCTCGGCGTCTACTACATAACCGGACACTTGGCTCAACAGCTGAAGCGACGGGAAGCAGACCAGCAGGATGATGAATAGACGTAGCGACATAGGGCGGCGGCGCGCGGGTGCGGTCAAATAAGGAGCGAAGGTAGGTAAAGGTTTACTATAAAGTTAGGGTATGCTAACTTTTACTTGTGCCTCCATCCCCGCCGGCCGACGGCGCAAGGTCGCTCGCGCTCCCAAACGCCGGCGGACGGCTTAGCGGGGGTAGCCCCGTCCGTCGGCCGTTACGTAGCTTCGGTCGTCGGCCGGGGCGGGTAACTAGCTGCTTTATCTAATCCATCCCCGCCGGCCGACGGCGCAAGGTCGCTCGCGCTCCCAAACGCCGGCGGA
>CAZQNE010000087.1:8041-8118 GCA_964594535.1 uncultured Lewinella sp. | reverse complement strand
CGGCTTGACGGGGGTAGCCCCGTCCGCCGGCCGCCGGCGCAGCTTCGGACGTCGGACGGGGCGGGTAAGAAACTAGC
>CAZQNE010000087.1:0-7941 GCA_964594535.1 uncultured Lewinella sp. | reverse complement strand
AACTAGCTGCTTTATCTAATCCATCCCCGCCGGCCGACGGTGCAAGGTCGCTCGCGCTCCCAAACGCCGGCGGACGGCTTGACGGAGTTAGCCCCGTCCGCCGGCCGTTGCGCAGCTTCGGTCGTCGGCCGGGGCGGGTAAGAAACTAGCTGCTTGATCTAATCCATCCCCGCCGGCCGCCGGCGCAGCTTCGGTCGTCGGCCGGGGCGGGTTAGCGGGTAATCGACGGTAACCCAGCCACCCAACCCTTATCTTCCCCCCATGGCCACGCCGACCGAAGAAAACTACCTGAAGGCCCTGCTTGCCCTGGCGGATGAAGAAGGAAAAACGACCATCTCCGAGCTCGGTCAGTCCCTTGGCGTATCCACCCCTTCCGCTAATAGCATGGTGCGTAGACTTCACGAACGCGGCTTAGTGGACTACCGCAAGTACAAGCCCCTTACCCTCACCCCCACGGGCCGCAAGGCCGCCGCCCTGGTCGTCCGCAAACACCGGCTAACGGAGATGTACCTGGTCGAGCGCATGGGCTTCGGCTGGGAGGAGGTTCACGCCATCGCAGAGCAGATCGAACACGTGGACAGCCCGGCCCTATTCGCGCGTATGGACGAGCTGATGGGCCATCCGTCGATCGACCCACACGGTAGCCCCATCCCCACCGCCGAGGGGGAGATCGTCGAAGAAACCTACCGCCCGCTAGACGAGGTCGCCGTGGGGGAAACCGTCTACTTGCGGGCCCTAGGTCATTCTTCCAACGCCTTTCTTCACTTCCTCAATGGCCGCGACCTCGCTCTGCATACCAAGTTGCGCGTCACGGCCCGGGAAGCCTTCGATGGCTCGGTCACTATCGCCTACGCCGGTCACCCCGCCGAAGTACTTAGCCAGGTAGTAGCCAGTAAACTGCTGGTCGGCGAAGCGCAGGCATCAGTCATCCGCTAGCGGCCGCCGCTTGATCATGCCCCCGTGTACGTCGCTGATGCTACCCATGGTGATGAAGGCGCGGGGGTCGATCTCCTGCACCAGTAGCGTCAGCTTTCTGATCTCCAGGCGGGTAATCACGGTATAGAGTATCTCGTGGTCTTTGTCCCTCGCCCCCGTGTAGCCGTAGCCCCCCTGCCCGCGGTAAACCGTCACCCCGCAGCCGATCTCTTCGATCAGTGCCTGGCGAATGTCGCGATTCGCCGCGCTGATGATGGTCACCCCGGTGTATTCTTCCACCCCGTCGATGATGAAATCCAGCGCCTTAGACGCTACGATGTAAGTGAGCAGGGAGTACAGCGCCTGCTCGACGGAAAGAATGGTCGCGGCCGCCAGAAAGATGGCTACGTTGATCAGGATGACCCAGTCGCTCACCTTGGCCCCCACCCGGCGGCTCAGGAAGATGGCCAGTACCTCGGTGCCGTCCAGTACGCTCCCGCCCCGCATGGACAGCCCGATCCCCACCCCGATAAAGAAACCCCCGAAGATGGCCACCAGTAGGCGGTCTTCGGTCAGGATGGGAAAATGCACGAAGGCGACCACTACGGCCAGTAAGCCAATGGCCACGGCCGTTTTAATCGCAAACACCCGACCAACGACGGCCCGTGCCAGGATCAGAAAAGGGATGTTGACCAGCACCAGCAGGATCGACAGTGGCCAGCCCAGGGTAGCCACCAGGAGGAGGCAAACCCCCGTCACCCCCCCGTCGATGAACTGGTTCGGCAGCAAAAAGCCCTCCAACCCGAAGGCGGCGCAGCCCACTCCCAGTACGATAAAGAGGGCGTCGGTAAGTAGGCTACGGAAGGATTGGGGGGCGGACATGCCCAAAGATAGATGCTTACCTTAGCTACGTCATGCAAGCCCGCCTTAACGCTACCCTTCTCCTCCTCTTTTGCTGTAGCCTACTCGCCGCCCAGCGCCCCGCCCTCATCGTCACCACCGACCTCGGGCAGGACCCCGACGACCAGCAGTCCATGGTCCGCCTGCTCCACTACGCCAACGACTTCGACCTGCGGGGGCTCATCGTCAACGCCGACGCCAACAACGATTACGAGCTCCCCATTCTGGCCGATACCCTGCTGCACGACCTCATCGCCGCCTACGGCGAAATGGAGGACAACCTCCGCCTGCACGATGCCCGCTACCCAACGGCGGCCGACCTGCACGCCCTCGTCAAACGGGGGCGGGCGGGCAACAGCCGCCACGTCCCGGCGACCGACTACATCGGCGAAGGCAAGGATACGGAAGGCTCGCAGTGGATCGTCTCCCAGGTCCGGAAGGCCACGGGGCCGGTCTACGTCTCCGTCTGGGGCGGCGGGGCGGACCTGGCCCAGGCCCTCTGGTCGGCGGAACGGCAACTGAGCGGATCGGACCTGGCGGACTTCGTAAGCAAGCTACGGGTCTACTTCATCGGCAAGCAGGATAGCTCGGTAGACTGGTTGCTCGACCGCTACCCCAAGCTCCGGGCCGTAGTCGGGTTGGACCCGGGCGGCGACCGCTGGGCCTCCACCTACCGGGGTATGTTTCTCGGGGGGGACCTTGATTTGACCTCCCGCCGCTGGTTAGACGAATACGTCCTGAACGGAAATCCACTATCGAGGCGCTATCCCACCGAAGCCTACACCGGAGGGGACGAACGCAACCCCCACCGCGCCCTGAAGGAGGGGGATAGCCCGTCCTTTCTCTACTTCATTCCCAACGGACTGAACGCTCCCGAGCATCCGGAGTGGGGCGGCTGGGGAGGGCGTTTTCTTCCGACCCACCCCTACCGCTACCGGGATGCCGTAGATACCCTGGGCGAAGAAATAACCGCCATCGCGAGCGTGCACCGCTGGCGACCGGCCTTTCAGCGGGACTTTGCCGCCCGCATCAGCTGGGGCACGCTGGACTTCGCGGCCGCCAACCACCACCCGACGATCCAGCTCAACCCGGAGGGCACCCAACGTACCCCAACCTTCGCCGCTTCCCCGGGCGAGACGGTACACCTGGATGCTAGCAACTCGACGGACGTTGACGGGGACGACCTCACGTTCCGGTGGTATGCTTACCCCGAAGCGGGCGACTGGCCCCGGACCGGCAAGCCACTCACCGACACGGTACGGGGGGCGATCTTCCACCTGAAGGTACCCGATGACGTGCCGCCCGGACGGACCCTGCACCTAATCCTGGAAGTAACCGATAACGGGGATATTCCCCTGACGGCCTACCGCCGCATCCGCATCATGACCCCACCCGATCAACACCGCCCCCGTAAACTCGGCATCCCCTTCGGGGTACTGCCTCCCGGCCCCCTCAATGCCATCACCGACGTGGCGGGGGTCCGGGTCGGCCACTGTACGATCATTGGCGGGGATAGTATCCGCACCGGCGTCACCGCCATCCTGCCCCACGGGGAGGATATGTACCGCCACAAGGTGCCCGCCGCCATCCACCTCGGCAACGGCTACGGCAAACTGGCCGGCTACACCCAGGTGAAGGAACTCGGGGAATTGGAAACCCCCATCGTCCTCACCAATACCCTCAGCGTACCCAGCGGGACGCGGGCCCTGGTCACCGCCTGCCTGAGCGCCAACCCCCGGGTGCAGAGCGTCAACGCCGTAGTCGGAGAAACTAATGATGGCTACCTCAATGACATCCGTGGCCGCCACGTCACCGAAGAAGATGTACTGGCCGCCCTCTCCTCCGCCACTACGGGCCCGGTAGCGGAGGGTAACGTCGGAGCCGGAACGGGTACCTCCTGCTTTGGATGGAAGGGGGGCATCGGTACCGCCAGCCGGAAGCTGCCGAAAAATACGGGCGGCTATACGGTCGGCGTGCTGGTGCAGACCAACTTCGGCGGGGTATTACGGATTGCCGGCCTTCCGGTGGGGCAGGCACTCGATCAGTACTACCTCCGTGACGCGGTGGAAAGTCAGGCCGACGGCAGCTGTATGATCGTGGTGGCCACCGACGCCCCCCTCGGCCCCCGCAACCTGGAACGACTGGCGGGGCGGGCCATGCTCGGACTGGCCCGCACCGGCGGTATCGCCAGCAACGGTAGCGGGGACTACGTCATCGCCTTCTCTACCGCGCCGGAGAACCGGATTGAGATGGGGGAGGATCGGGTGCGTACGGTAAAGGAATTAGCGAATTACGCCGTTTCCCCCCTCTTCCTGGCCGTCATCGAGGCTACGGAGGAAGCCATCGTCAATAGCCTTTTTGCCGCCGAGGATATGGTGGGGCGCGACGGGCACTTTCGGGAGGCTCTACCGGTAGAGCGCGTGCTGGAGCTGATGCGCGATTAGTCGATCCGCAGTACACCGGCCTGAGTAAAAAACGTACGCACCCGGTCGTTCTGTTCCAACCGCGCTTCGAAGTCGGCCAGCCGCCGGTTGGTCACCGCATCCTGGAAGCTACCCCGGTTGACGATCCCGGGAGTATCCGCTAGTTGAAGGAGCCGTAGCGAACCCTCCGTCAGCGGTGCGGCCAGGAGGGTGGTCCCGAAGCGCAGGTCGAAGTAGCGCTGGCTGACTACCGCCCAACTCTCTCCACTGGCCAGTTGCATATTGAGGTAGTCCACGTCACCGACCGAAGTCCGCCAGGTGCCGGTCGCCAGGTAGTGGGGGTAGTTGCGGGAACTAACGTGGTGGGTCGCGCTGTCGCGGTCCGGCCGGTCGGTCAGCACGTAGAGCGTAAAGTGCGTAGCGTAATAGGCCGCGGTATCCCCCTCCGGGGCCGGTCGGTAGGGCCCGAAGGCGTAGGCCAGGGTGATGCCCTCGATGTGTGCCTCACCTATTGCAAGCGTGGTGGGCCGCATGGCTACGTAGCCATAGTCGTAGGCGGGCACGGGAGCGGGTAGGTCGCTCAGGGCGGGTCGTAGCTCACTGGGGTCGTAGCCGTACTGTAGGTCCTGGAGTAATTGCTCGCGGTCCCAGAGCGTACTATCGGAACGCTCGCGGGCGTAGCGGGCCGCATCCTCTTCCAGCCATACCCGCTCAGCGGTTTGGGCGCGGACGCAGGTGCAGGCAACTAGGAAAACAAAGAAGGAGGAGACGCGCATAGCAAATCGGTTTCCCCAAAGACAAGGCGTTGACCTACGATGGACAACTTTCGCCGGGTGGATAAATGGACTAGACCGGGGTGGAATCCCGTAGTCGTACCGCTTCCCGCCGCGACCGTACCCCCAGTTTACGGTAGATGCTATTGAGGTGGCTCTTGACCGTAGAGACCGACACGAAGAGTTCGGCGGCGATCTCCTTGTTCGTCTTACCGTCGTGAAGTAGCTCCAGCACTTCACTCTCCTTTACGCTCAGGTCAACCACGGGGGGCGGTAGGGTCTCCGCCAGCGCGGCGGGTGAATGCCCCTTCCGCAAGCGGTAGCCGAGCCACGCGATGATCATTCCGGCTACGATCAGTGCTACCAGCAGCGAGCGATTGATGAGCAGTAACCTGCGGTAGTCTAACCCCCCCAGCCGAATATCCAACTCCCGCCGGAACTCAGGGGGTAGTTCCGTCTCGGCGAAGGCGGCTGCCCCCTGCCGGAGAATAGCCGCGTCCGTATCCAACCCGAGTAGCCCCAATGCGTAGGTGCGGGCGTAGGGATCTTGCGCCGCATCCCGCACTACCCCGCGCAGATAAGCGATCCGTTCGTCGGTAAGCAGATCGACCCGCCGTTCCGGCAGCCCACTCACGTAGCGAGCACTGAAGCGGCTTTCTCCCCGGACTACCTCCGCAACCGCGGCGTGTACCGCCGGCCCGCGGATAAGCTCGTGCCCCCGCAACCGGAGTGTATCATCTCGCCGCAAAACACATACGACATTATGCTCCCGCCCGAAGCGGATCATCACCTCCGGGTCATCGCGGTGCAAAAAGCGTATCCGGTAAAAGTTGGGTGACTCGGACAACGTCAAATCCGGAAAGCGGTACGCTCCCGCCAAATCCACCTCAGCCCGGGCCAGCGTCATATCATCGCTCAGCGTGTTGATCAGGCCGTAGCTATCCAGTAGATCCAGGTAGGCCACCCCACCGTAGTACCCTTCGGGCGACTGCCCCTCTACCACGGTCTGCGCCCAGCCACCCAGCGCGATCAGGAACAAACTTACCGTGCCGATCCACCTTTGGCGCATATGCCGAAGATAACGCCCCCACCCCTAAAGCCCCCGGCTACTGATCGACCCCAAACGCCCAGTTCACCCCCACCCGCGGCGTCACCCCCAGCACCCCGAAGCCCGTTACCTCCGTAAAGTCCGTATCCGTCAGATTACGTACGTCGGCGAAGACGGTCAGGTGCTGCCGCTTCAGGAAGCGGTACTCAGCGTAGGCGTTTACGATCAGGTAGGGGTCGAGTTGGGTCTCGAAGCGTTCGAAAGCCGCGTCGAAAAACACATCGGGGCGCTCGCCGGTGTAGTTGGCCGTCAGTCGGGCCGTGAAGGGGGAGTTGGCCGTGTAGGTCAGTCCCAGGAAGCCGGTGGTACGCGGGCGGCGGAAAAAGTCTTCGGTCTGCGTCGTTCCCCCCGCTCCGTCTCCTTGCGTTAGCCGGCCCCGTACGTAGGTGGCGTTGCCGTTGACCGAGAACCGGTCCGAAAGCCTGACCGAGGCCTCCACTTCCACGCCCCGGTCGCGCAGTTCGTCCTGGTTTTGGTAACCGAGCGTAAAGTCGAAGGTGATCAACTCCCGGATTTCCCGCTGGAATACCGTGAGCCCCACCCGGTACGTTCCCGACTTAGATTGCACCTGCGTCCGCGCCTCGTACGACGTGCTTACCTGCGGCTGGAGCTCCGGATTGGCCCCGAATGGTCCCCCCAACTGGTCCAAGGTCGGACTCTGAAAGGCCGTAGCCACGAAGCCCCCCACCGACCAGCCCGGCAGAACGTCCGTACCTACGGATAGCGAGTAGTTGAGCTGCCCCCCGAAGGCCGAATGGTCGTTGTAGCGCAGCCCCGCCTCGACCAGAAAACGTTCGGCCAGTCGGCCATTCAGGAGCAGGTAGGGGGCGGTATTGGTCGCCTCCAGTTCCGTATTTTCCAGTCGTTCGTAGCGGACCTGTACCCCGGCCGTCGCCATGAAGGCTTCCGAAAAGCGGTAGGCCCCGAAGATATCCCCCTGCTGGGCCCGTCCGAGGAAGTCACTCCTGCCGAAGGTCGCATCGTCAAACACCCGGTCGGTGATGGCGTAGTTGTAGATGCCCCCCAGGGAGAGGGCATCGCGCCGGTAATCGACGGCCAGGCTGGGCAGCCAGAGCTCGTTGGTATACCTATTGTCGGCATCCTGGAAAGAGCCGCCATCGTATTCCCCCCGAAACCTCGCCCTGCGTACGGCGGGGCGTATGGAGAGGCGCGCGTTCGGCCGGTAGGTAGCACCCAGGTGTAGACTGCGCCGTGCGGCTCCGTCGCGTTCAAATTCCTCCGTGCTGCCTGCCGGTTCGCGGGCCTCGCTGATGCCGTTTGTCCGGAAGTGATCGTAGCGGGCGTCGAGGTCCAGTTTCTGGCTCCGGTGGCGGATGCCAACGCCCCCGTCGAAGGTCCCGTAACGCTGGGCGGCGGCGCGCAGGTGGATAGTCGGTTCGGAACTTGAATTCCCATCCTCCCTACCCCGGTGGGTAATTAGGTTGATGACCCCGGCCACGGCGTCGGAGCCGTAGAGCAGCGAGCGGGCCCCCCGCAGGATTTCGATACGCTCGATGCCGTCCAGCGAGAGGAGCCGCAGATCGACCGCCCCGCCCAGACTGCTGGGGTCGACGAGCGGCTGCCCGTCCACCAAAATGAGGGTGTACTGATTGGCCCCGTTGCGCAGGAAGATGCTGCGGTCCTTACCCGGATTCGAGTAGGCTCCGTTGATCACGATGCCGGCCTGCTCGTTCAGCAGTTGGCCGATGTCGCTCGAGCGCGCGACGGTCGCCGAGTCGATGACCGTGACCTGCTGGGGGCTTTCGGCGGCCGCCACCGGAAACTTACTCCCCGTGACGATAATTTCCTCGGTGGTAGTGGT
>CAZQNE010000086.1:0-14165 GCA_964594535.1 uncultured Lewinella sp. | reverse complement strand
CGGTCATGGCAGGGGTTAAATACGAACGGCCCGCGGAAGTTTATCCACGGGCCGTCCGATTCGGAAGCGGTAGGGGCTACTAGCGCTCGCCATATTTTTCGAGGCGGTATTCTGCCTTCAGCTTTTCCTTGCGGCGCTTCACGCTGGGTTTGGTGAACTCGCGGCGGTTGCGCAATTCACGGATCACGCGGGTATTGATAGACTTGCGCTTGTAGCGCTTGAGGGCGCGGTCGATATTTTCGCCTTCGCGTACGTTGATAATGAGCATTAAGCGTTCATATTTTTTTGATTTGGAGCGCAAAGGTAGGGTTTTCCCCGCAATCTTGCAAGCCTACAGCGCGGCTTTCAGTTCCAGGATGGTCCGGCCATGCTCGGTGCGGTAGTGGATGTGGTCGATGGTCACCTTTTCCAGTAGCTTTTTGACGTCGAGGCCGGGCGCGCCGGTGGTGGGTACGGGGGAAGGGGGCGGGGACGCAGGTGCGGGCTTTTCGGGGGATGCCGGACGCATGATCTGAACCAGAAGGTTGGTCAGTCCGGCATTGACGAGGGTGTCGGTGAGCACGAGTTGCCCCTCGATCCGGCTTCCTTCCAGGTCGGCAAATTCCGAATTAATGAGGTGGTCGAGTACGGGGTTCATGGGCGGTCGGTGTGGGAACGAGTAGATGGAGGTGAAGGACCAGGCGATCGGCTTCGCTGGTGATCTGCAAACGGTGCAGCAGGGGCACGAGCGACTGGTAGCCCAGGCTGGTCAGCAGGGCCGGAACGTGAAGGTGGAGGTGGTCGGAACTGACCCTGACCCCGCGGGGAAGCCGGGCCTCCAGTTGCCCCCGCACCAGATTGATGAGGGGCTTATCGAGGAACTTGAGTCCCTTCACGATATCGAAGCGAAGCCACGGCTGGTCGGGAAAGCTGACGGCCGGCCCCGGAGCCAGTAGGATATGGCGGGTAACGATGCCGATCACCGGTGCCATAGCGGACAGGTTGACCCGGAAGTAGTTGCTCGGCAGCGGCTCCAGGTAGATCTCCTGGATGGGGGTGCCGGCGGGGCGGGCGGATAACACCTTATTGATCAGAATGCGGCTCAGCGGCAGGGTGATGCTCAGATCGGTGCCCCCGAGCGCGGCGGCGGGGTTGGCGAGTACGGAATCGACGAGGGCGCGGGGGGCGGTGGGCATGGTGAGGGAACGAGGGGCCGGGTACGGAGTTCGCCCCTAGCGGAGGGTATTTTCCAGCCAGATCACGGCCGGCGGATTAGTGAACCAGTCCGCGCCGGCGGGCTCTACCCTCCCCTCCCCCGGAAAATCGGTGTGGGATCCCAGCACGACGTCGATGTCCCCGTCCCCGTCTACGTCCCCGGCATCCATCACGAGAAAGCGCCCGGCGGCGAAATCGGGAATGGTCCGGGGCCGGAAGGACAGCATCGATCCGTCTTCGGAGACGTTCTCCAGGTAAACGAAGCTTTCCCGCGGTGATCGGGTGAAGTCCGGGAAGTACGAGATGGTAGCGATATCCAGGTCACCATCCCGGTCGAAATCGGCGACCCGGCCCCCGTAAGCCCCGTTTATGGCTATACGGTACGCCTCCGTGAACGTATCCCCCCCGTCCCGCAGGAAAATAGTGTAGCCATGGTAGGGTTTCAGGTCGGGGTGGTCGTAGTCGGCGTTGTCACCGTTGTAGTAGAGGATATCCTCACGCCCGTCTCCGTTAAAATCAGCTAACTGGACATTTACGGTGCCATTCGTCGGAGGAAAACTGAGCAGGCGTCGCTCGGTGAAGATACCCCCGCCCCGGTTCATAAAAACGCTGACGCATTCGTCGCCCTGACCGAAGGGGACGATATAATCGGTAAGTCCGTCCCCGTCGAAATCGGTCGGGTGCAGGGCGAGGGCGCCGGGGCGGGGGGCCAGTAAATGGTGGTCCCAGCCACTTGCCATTCGTTCGTACCAGCCAAGATTACCGCCGTATTTACCGAACTGGGCTACCAGCCAGTCGCGGTCTCCGTCCGCGTCCGGGTCGAAGGCGATACTGGCCACGGGTCGGTGCAGGTCGGCGATCAGGGGCCGGGCGTAGGGGGAGTCGAGTACCTCGATAGTCCCCCAGGCATTTTCCGAGGCGATCAGGTCGCCCATGACGGTAAGGTAGACGGTATCCGATAGCGTATCGATATCGGTAACGGTTCGACTGAGCGGGGTGGTTGTTAACTCCCCGGTCCGGGGCTCGAGCCGGTGTAGGCGTCCTCCGCTGCCCCGGCGGTCGGCGAATAGGATGCTGTTCTTGCCCCCCTCGATTCGGACCATCGTGGTCGTCGATCCACCCGGGGCCGGGGCCAGATGGTGGATTTGAAATAGGGATAGGCCGGTGGGGATTTGCGTCCGTGCGCCCAGCAGTGTATCGGGGGCCTGTTCGAGGTACCAGTCGGTCACCCGCTTCCACTCCTCCGGACTAAGCAACGGCAGTTTCGGATGCACCGCTACCGAGCTCGGGTCGACGACTTCGCTTCCCGGCACTCCCAGGAAGACGCCCATGAGGGGCAGCACCTCATCGCGCCACACCCGCTTGCTCAGGCGATCGGGCTCGGGAAAGGCGTGGCAACCGGCGCAGTGTTGCCGGGCCAGGCGTTCGCCCCCGGAGGATTCGGGATTGCAGGAGAGCATCCCCCCCATCAGCACGCCGAGGGTCAGCAGCAGAGCGACGGTATAAATAGCGAGGTAGCGTGGCATGGGTGAAATTACACATCCCCGCCCCGGCCGACGGGCCAAACTCCGCTTCCGCTGCATAAGGCCCCTACCCGCCCCGGCCGACGGGCCAAACTCCGCTGCCGCTGCGTAAGGCCCCTACCCGCCCCGGCCGACGGGCCAAACTCCGCTGCCGCTGCGTAAGGCCCGGCGGACGGGGCGGGTAGAAACTATTCAGCATTGTCCCGTTTCACCCAGCCGGCGGACGACACAAGGTCGCTTAGGCTCCCAAATGCCGGCCGGCGGCTTAGCGCAAGTCAGGAGCCGGCCGCCGGCTTGATATTCCGTTCGGGGGTGGAACCGTGTCGTTCGGCGGGTTTGCGTATTCCTTTCCGCCCGATCGCTAAACGCACTGGCTACCGGCACGTTGAACCGACCATAACCTCCCAGCTTTTTTAGCCCCACTTGATGAAACCGTTCCAGCCCCTGTATTCCTTACTTTTCGTTGCCGGGTTAATGGCGGGTTTTCTACCCGGCACCTGCGTCCGCGCCCAGGATGGTACGCCCCCTGCCCTGGCCCCGAATACCGGCGGCCTTGGCGGTCAGCTCCGCGATGCCGGCAGTGACGAACCGGTCGGTTTCGCGAACGTCGCCGTTTATACGGTCGAGGAAGGCGAACTGGTCAGCGGCACTACTACGGACATCGACGGAAAATTCACAATCACGGACCTCCCCTACGGCAATTACCGCCTGGAAGTCACCTTCATCGGCTACGACGGGGAAGAAATGATGCTCGAACTGAATGACGACGAGCGCTTCCTGGAGATCGGCTCCATTGATATGAGCGCCGGCGGTGCCACCGACCTCGACGAAGTGGTCGTCACCGCGGAGCGCGCGATCATGGAACTGGGCCTGGACCGAAAGTCCTTCAACGTAGAAAAAAGCGTGGCGGCCAGTGGGGGCTCGGCGGAGGACCTGCTGCGCCAGATACCGAGCATCACGGTCGATCTGGAGGGCAACGTAAGCCTGAGGGGAAGCGGCGGGGTGCGATTTTTGATCAACGGGCGCCCGAGTGGAATCGTAGGTAGCGACCCGGCCACCTACCTGAAGAGCCTATCCGCCTCCAGTATCGAACGGGTAGAGGTGATCACCAACCCGGGGGCCGCCTACGACCCCGAAGGCACGGCGGGCATCATCAATATCGTACTGAAAAAGAAGCGGGACGATGGTTTCAACGCTACCGTCAGCCTCAATGCCGGTACGAATGATAAATTCGACGGTAACCTGGACCTGAACTGGCGCAAGGGCCGCTTCAACAGTTTCGCCGGGGTGAGCGGGCGCTACGACGAGCGCTTCTTCCGGGGCTTCCGCGACCAGGAGGGAATGCTGGGCGACTCCCTGTTCAGCCGCTTCTTCGATTTCGACGGTAGTCGTATCCGGCAATCCCTAATGGGTAAGATCGGCACGGAATACACCCTGGGGAAGCGCAGCACCCTCGGCATTCAGGCCAACTACCAGATCGAGGAGGGCGAGAGTGAGAACCTGCGCGTGACCCGCTTCTTCGATAGCGAGGGGACCATTGACCGCACCAGCAACCGCCAGGAAACCGAACCCAGCGAGGAGACCGACTACGAGCTCCAGGCCAACTACGTCACCACCTTCGCCCGGGAGGGCAGCCAGCTTTCCGCCCAGCTACAGTACAGCAACAACGACGAAAGCGAGATCGAGAACTACGACGAGATCATCGTCGACGCCCTGAACGTACTGCGGGAGGAAGTCCGCCAGCGCTCCCCCGCCCTCGAGGGCCGCGAACAGTGGCTCGGGCAGCTCGACTACGAAATGATCGTCGGCGAAGACTTCAAATTCACCACCGGCTGGCGCTCCACCATTCAGGACCTGACGGAGGATGCCGAATTCCAGACCTTCCAGCTCGGCGATTTCGAAAAGATCGATAGCCTGAGCAATCTATTTGCGTATTCCGAAGACGTCCATGCGCTCTACGCTACCTTCGGAGGCAAGGTCGACAAGTTCAACTTCAACGTCGGGCTACGGGCCGAGCAGGCCTATACCACCAGCCGGCTACTGGAACCCGAACCGGAGACCTTCGAGAATGATTACTTCAAGATCTACCCCAGCGTGTTTGCCGGCTACGCCTTCAGCGACCAGACCTCGGTGCAGATGAGCTACAGCCGGCGTATCGAGCGGCCCCGGGCCTGGGCCCTGAACCCCTTCGTGGACCGCGGCGACCCCTTTAATCTGCGGGCCGGCAACCCCTTTCTGCTGCCCGAACTAATCAACAG
Organism: uncultured Lewinella sp.; assembly: GCA_964594535.1. Lineage (GTDB taxonomy): Bacteria > Bacteroidota > Bacteroidia > Chitinophagales > Saprospiraceae > Neolewinella. The sequence goes on along the minus strand of CAZQNE010000086.1, from coordinate 9,190 downwards.
TTTCGAGCTCAACGTACAGCAGCAGTACGGAAAGGGCACCATTACCGGGGGCGTGTACTTCCGGCAGCGCAACGACATCATCAGCCGGATCACCCGTATCCTCGACGGAGGCGTGTCGCTAAGCACCCGCGAGAACCTCGACCGGGGCCGCGACTACGGTATCGAGCTCATCACTACCTACCGCCCCACCCGCAAACTAGATCTGACCGTGAGCGGTAACGGCTACCGCAGCGAGATCATCGGCAACAACCAGGACGAGAGTATCGACCAGAACGGCTACCTGTTCAGCGGCAACGTACAGGGTAGCTACCGGATGCCCTGGGACATCGATGCCCAATTTACTTACTTTTACCGCTCGCCCGGCGTACGGCCGCAGGGCCGCATCGAATCCATTCAGAGCCTGGACGTCGGCTTCCGCAAGGATATCCTCGACGGGCGGGGTGCCATCACGGCCCGGGTGACGGACGTCTTCAACCAACGCCGCTACCGCTTCCTCACCGAAACGGGCGGGCTCAGCACCCGCAGCGAATTTCAGCGGGAAAGCCGCATCGCCTACATCGGTTTTCAGTACAGCCTCCAGGAACTCGGGCGGGACCGCCGCGGCGGCGGGCGCCGGGGTGACGGCGGGGGGGATGATGATTTTTAATTGGGCTAACGCTTAATAAACCGCTTGCGCCCAACCACCCTGCCCTCCCGAAGGGCAATCAGATAGTAGCCGCCCCGGCTTAGGTCGCCTACATTCACTACCGTTTCCGTCGTGGTAGTCGGGTAGCTACCGAGTCGCCGCCCATTTTGGTCCCATACCTCAAATCGGTAAGCCCCATTAGATTCCGGTACCTCGATGGTCAGTCGATCGCCAACCGGGTTCGGGTACAATTGAATGCGTAGCGACTCCCGCTTCGGGTGATCGACCGATACGATCTCATCCAGCGTGCGGAGTTTACCGATGCGTCGGTCGCCACTGCGATAGTACAGTAACCGTACCCCCTGCGGCCCGCCGACGGTGCCGAAGACCGAAAGGGAAAAGGGAATGTAGGGGGTGTATGCTGGTCCGGGCGACTCGTCCAGTCCGGCCAGATCGAAGCCGCAGGTACTGTCGCTCGCAAACCCGACGCCCGTGCTCCGTTGCCGTTGGAGCACCCCCCCCGGACCGAGAAAGGCACGGTGCAGGAAGCGGGTAGTAGCCTCCCGCGAACTATCCACTACGACGGTGCCGGGCTGAGTGGTCGCCAACGACTCGGGCAGGCGGGAAAAAGAATAACTGAAAGTGGTATCCAGCGCTACGGTATCGGCACCGGCCGGGCCGAGGTCATAAATATCGCCCCGCATTTCGTAGGTGTACACATCCGTTTGCGAGCTATCGACCGATTGCACCACTACCGTAGCCAGCCGTCCGTATTCCCCGGAACCCGCGCCCAGCAGACCGAAGGCATAGCGCCCGATGATTTCGACCTGGAAGGTATCGCCCACGGCGGCCAGCCCGTACACTTCCGGTGGGGGCAACCGCATTCCCGCCGAAGGCGGATGGATAGCGGCCAGTGGCAGTTCGTTACCGGGCAGGGGGAATGTATAAAACCGCAAGCCGCCCACCAGTCCGTAGCGCCGGCTGATGCGGATCGGGGTAGCACCCTGTTCTTCCGCATCGGGGGAGGCGGTGAGGGTGATGGTTTTCACGGTATCGCTGAGGCCCAGAAAGGTATCTACGGCAACTTCGGTGACCGTGGCCGTTATTTCCCGGTCGGAGGTCGTGCGTATCGTCCAACTGCTATCCAACGGAGCGTTCTGGTAGAGGACGACCCGTCCGTAGTCTCCGTAATCCATCACCGTGCTGTCCGCGTTCTGGCATACCGTATCCCCAAAGGGGGCGGGCCGGCGGAACACACAGTCGGATGGTAAGCTGCTATCGCCGTACCCAAAGGTGGTGTACAGCTCCGAGCAGTCCGAACTATCCACCCGTACCCCGTAAAATTGAGTCGCCGTAGTGGGGAAGATGGCGAAGCCCGGGTTTTCGTAGAGGTACTGCACCCCCGGCCGGAAGAGCTGGTACGGCGACTGCCCGAGCAGACCGAGGGGAAGTATGGCAAAAAGTAGGAGCGTACGCATATGTCGGATTTCGGGTGTATCCGAAATATACTCCGCGCAGCCGTTTTTCGTACATCACCGAATCACTACCCGCCGCCGCGCCAGTATCCGGTGCCGGTCCGCCACGAGCAACACGTAAACTCCCGGCGGTAATGCCCCTACGTCGACCCGGGCGCGGGCGGGGGTGCTGGGTAATCGGAGCACTTCCGCGCCCCTGCCGTCGATCAGACTGATGCGGTATTCCGCTACGGCCGTGGGGGATTCGATGGTAAGCAGCCGGTCGACCGGATTGGGAAAGACCCGTAGCTGCCCGTCGAGTTCCGATAAAAAGCGGTCATCGGTACCGATGATGATGTCGGAAAAATCGAAGGGGGTGCCGCAGGTCACGTCCTCCGTATCGATGTACCGGGGGGTGATCACCAGCCCCTCGGCTCCCCACTGGGGCACGAACTCCAGGCGGAGCGGAAAGTAGGGCGCATACACCCGATCCCAGTCACCGCAGTCGACACAGGGATATTCCGTTTCTACGTCGAGCCCCCGTCGGATATAGTGATTGAGCGTAGGCCGCTTCATCATCAGCCCGCAGGGGCCGTCGAACAGGGCAATGGTCCGGAACATCTCCCAAACCTGCGCCACCGTATCGTTGGGGGGCACTACCGTATCCACGTCCACCAGGTAGCGGGCACCGGGTTGCAGTTGGTTCACGTATTCGGGCAACAGGCGGCGTTGTAGCGGCAGCAAGGTATCGCGCACCAGACTCGAATCCCGCCCGCGGGTAGAATCGCGGCGAAACAGTTTGTATTCGAAGCTACTGACCCGGGCGGTGTAGTTGAGGTAGTCGATCCCGAAGTTTCCGGTGGTGACACTATCCACACTCACTACCTCGATGGCCCGGTGCTCGAACACGTTCCAGATATCGTCCGGCTCGGGGGAGAGGCTTCGGGTAAGGCGACTGCTGGTGTGCACGACATCCCCAACCCGCAGGGTATTGTAGGCGGCCGGCGGTGGCAGTTGCACCCCTACTTCCGGACTACTCATACCCGCCAGTGGCAGGCTACGGGTATCGGTCAGATCGTAAAAGAAGCGGCCCCCGATGAGTCCGTACCGTTTGCTGATCCGGGTAGTACCCAGCGAGCTTCCGTCCTGCCTGCTGAAGGCGATGGTCTTTACGCTATCCGCGATACCGAAGAAATTGCCTAGCTCGATACCCGTTACCCGGGCTTCCACGGTCAGCGTATCGTTCCGGTAGGCAATCCACCTGCGCCCCGCCGCCCCCTTAGTCAGTAACAGCAGGTAGCGCGAACTGTCCATATACATCCGCGTGCTATCCGGTCCCTGGCAGACGCGGTAGCCAAACGGAGCGGGCAAGCGATGGACGGCACCACCGATATACCGCATACTGCCGTACAACTCAGTGCAGTCCGTAGAGTCGACTTTCGCGCCGTAGTACTGCGTACTGGTCGTACCCCAACCCGACCGACTCGTATCGGGGTTTTCGTAGAGGTACTGCACCCCCGGCCGGAAAAGTTGGTAGTCGCTCTGACCATACATAAATAGGGGTGCAAACACGCAAAAAAGGATATACCGCATAAACCAGGGAGGTGATAGGCAAAAGTACTGCTTTTTGGGCGCGGACGCAGGTGCGGAGTGGATAGTTGAACTCGTGAGCACTACATTTAATGCCGTGATCAGGATTGCGTTCTTAGTGGCTTGCCTCAATCTTGGCTCCTGGGCTTTTGCCCGGGCTACCGAGCCCACCGATACCGTACGCTTAGCCGAGTTACTCCGTGCCGCGAATGAGGCCCTGGACCGGCGCGACGACTCCCTCCTGCTGCTGACCCGGGAAGCCCTTCCCCTGGCCCGGCGGGCCGGTCCACGCTGGGAGTCCGATCTGTTCTATCTCCTGGGGGAGTGGTACGGGGTAATCCGGCAGCCCGATTCCTCGCTTCATTATCACCGGCTGAGTTATACCCACGCGGGGGAGGCGGCGGATAGTGCCAGCCTGGATCGGAGCCGCCAGGCGCTGGGATCCTACCATCTGCGGAGGGGGGAGTTGGAGGAAGCCATACGGTACATGCGGGCGGCCCTGGAGGGCAACGTACGCCGGCAGGATTTCCGCGGGGCCGCCAATTTGCTTACCCAGCTGTCTTCCGCCCACCGGAAACTGGGCCTACCGGAGCAGGCCGCCGACCTGGGCCGCCGGGCCGTCACGATGGCTAAACTGAGCGGCCACCAGGGCACGATCTCCCAGGTTACCCGCACGCTCGCTTTCCTGTTCGTGACCCGGGGCAGGCTGGATACGGCCCTCCACCTGGCGAATGAATCCGTAGTCGCGGCCGATGCCTACGCCCGCCCCGTATACCGTATCCCGGCCTACGGGACCCGCGCGACCGTTCACCATTTCCGGGAAGAGCTAGAGGCCGCCCTCCGGGATTTCCGGGTCGTCCAGTCCATCGAGGGGGACCGTCCCAACATCGCCACGCTGAGCAATATGGCCACCCTGCTCCTCCAGATGGGGCGCGGGGAGGAGGCCCGGCAGTACTACCGGCGGGCCGTGGCGATTGCCGAGCGGAGCTCGAACCTACCGGCCCTGCAGCAGGTCTACCTCGCGCTCGCTACGGCGAATTTGGCGCCGGCCGAACGGGATACCGTGATCCATTACCTGCAACTGGCCGATGGCATACGCGACAGTCTCCAGCGGCAGGAGGCCCGTCGGAGCGTGCTCGAACTGGAAGAACAGTACGCCGCCGGCGAACGGGAAGCCGAAATCGCGCTACAGGCCAGCCAACTGCAGCGGCGCAATACCCAGCTCTACGCCACCGTCGGCGGGTTGATCCTGGCCCTTGCCGCCGGAACGATATTTTACATCCTGGCCAGGAAACTGCGTCGCCGGAACGCCCAGAAAGAACAGCTACTGACGGAGAAGCAGGCCCTCATCGGCGAGGTGCATCACCGGGTAAAGAACAACCTGCAGGTAATCTCCAGCCTACTCTCCCTGCAGGGGCGGCAGCTGGCCGGTACCGCCGCGCGGGAGGCGCTGCGGGTCAGCCGCGCTCGGGTGGAAGCCATGGGGCTGATCCACCAACGGTTGTACCACGGCGAGGAGGTCACCACCATCTACCTACCCGACTACCTGCGGGAACTGAGTGAGTCGCTACTGGACACCTACCGCCTCGACCACCGCGTGGACCTGGACTGCCGGGTGGATGAGGTCGACCTGGACGTAGACCAGGCCATCTCCCTCGGCCTGATCGTGAATGAGCTCATCACCAATTCCCTCAAATACGCCTTCCCGGACGGGCGGCGTGGAATGATTTGGATCGTCCTGAAGCGAACCACCGCCGGGGAAGTCGAACTGACCGTGAGCGACAACGGCGTGGGTCAGGACGCCGCCGCCGCATTGGACTCCAGTACCGCCTTCGGTACCGAGCTGATCGCGATGATGGCCCAAAAACTGAGAGCGACCCTGCAGCGGCCGGAGGGGGCGGAGGGGGCAGGGTATGTTACGCGGCTGCGGTTTGGAATATAAGGCGTCCGACGGTTTAAGGCGTCGGACGGTTTAAGGCGTCGGACGCCTTAGTACAACAGCAGCACTTTTCCAAGCAAGTTGCCATATTTAACATTTATTCGATCTAGCGGGCCCTCTCCCCTCGGTGTACGGCTGCGTCTACAACAGAAATTTAGCTGGGCATTGAACGTTTCGTAAGCGGCGGTTTACTCCAAAAAAATTAAGTTGTGCCGCTCATTTTCCTTATCCCGTTTCTCGCTCAGGTCGCCCAGCTTTCGCCGGCCCAACCGTTTCGTCCGGTCACCCACGGGGTCTACCCGGCGGGATATTATGCCGAACAGGCGGAGCGGTGGTCCGACCGGGCACGATCGGGGTGTGGTGCGGACGAGGACTGGCTCCACTACTTCCTGTACGCCCGCTACGCCAACCGATTCGACGCAACGGACTATGACCTGACCAAACTTACCTCGACGGCCGCGGCGAATACCGACCCCGACGGCTTTGCGATCAACTATATTCGGTATATGCAGGCCGACTTCGCCACCCGCTACGATTATTTGCGACGGGCCTACGCCGCCGATAGTCTCAACGCATACGCGCAGTCGAGTATGCTGACCTACGCCAGGCTTACGGGGGATGAAGAACTGGCGGACCGAACGTCAGACCGACTGCTACGCTACTTGCCCTATCCCACGGGAATAATGGATTATGCCTACAATACCCTACAGAGTGTAGCCCCCGACGGCATACTACTCACTTTCGGGGATGCGGATACCTACCCCGCCTGGGTCCTACAGGAACAATTTGGCGTACGGACCGACGTACTCGTGGTAAACTACTATCTCCTGCTCCGTTTTCCGGATTATGCCGCGCGAACCGGCGAATTATTAGCCGTTCCCGTCAATTCAGTGCGGGAAGGAGAGGCGCTGATCCGGGCGCTTCGCCGCAGCGACCGTCCGTTGCACCTGGCCGCGACGGCGGGAAATATACTGGCCGAGGTCCGATCTACGGTACCGGAAGAGGTATACCCGGTGGGACTGACCTTTCAGCTTTCCGACACCGCCGTCAACAACGGTACCCTGAACGCGCAACTGTACCGCGCGGCGTGGCGTCTCGATCATCTGCGCCGCCCCCTTGCCGACGACCCCGCCGCCCGGGCCGGAGCGGAGTTCGAACCGAACTATCTGATTCCCCTGCTCGGTCTGGATAGTCAGTCGCATCCGGAGGTCCGCGGGTTGATTCGAACCATTGCCGGCCGCCACGGGCTGATCGATCGGGTAAATAGTATTCTAGAGGACGAATTAAACAGACCGATGCTGGCTAGTCCAGAAGCCGGCGTCAGCGCGCGGGAGATACGGTCCCGCTACCGCAACGGCGATACACCACGTAACCGTCGGGCCCGCCGTACTCCCTCGCACGAGCCCCTACCCTACTACGTGGACCAAACCGAGGTCAGCAACGCGGACTATCAGCTCTTCCTCGAAGATCTACTTCGGCAGCGGAAATTCGACTATCTGGACACCGCCGCGATCTCGGCGACCGATTGGACGTCGCTCGTCCCCGATTCGATTGCCAATCTGCCCGCCGCCGAACTGTACGCGGCGGGAAAACCGGACGACCCGGATCATCCGGTAGTCAATATTTCGCACCGGGCCGCCGAACTGTACGCCATTTGGCTCACCCAGGTATACAACCAGGACCCGAACCGGGACGAAGGGCGCAACGTCCGCTTCCGCTTACCGACCGCAACTGAGTTCGCGTTAGCGGCCCGGGGAGGAAAAAAATACGCTCCCTATCCCTGGGGAGGCCCCTACCTCTATAATTCGAAGGGCTGTATTCTGGCCAATTTAGATGTAACCCGGATGGGAGATACTTACCCCGCCGGGGACTTTACCGGAGTAGCGGCCGGGAGAAAACGTAGCGGGCGACCGGACTTCGATTGCCAACTAGACGGTGCCCCCCTGACCGCCAGCGTAACCGCCTACTACCCCAACCCATTCGGGTTGTACAATATGAGCGGAAATGTTGCTGAAATGACTGACGTAAATGGTCAGACTATGGGGGGTAGTTGGCTCGACGACCCCGAACCCCTGCGGATCGGCCTGATCACGGAACGCAGCTTGCCCAGTCCTTCTACCGGCTTTCGGCTCATTATGGAATACACCGACGAATGAGTGAGGTTACCGACCGCGCCCTACTGATTGCCGCCGCTGCCGGGGAGGAGTCTGCATTCGCCCGGCTATACCATCGGTATACGCTACCGCTGAAGCAGTACTTCCTGAGCGCCCTACCCGGGAACACGGTAGTGGACGACCTGGTGCAGCAGGTATTCGTGCAACTTCTCGGTAGCCAGGCTTTTCGTACGCCCGGAGCAGGGCCGGAGTCGTTACGTCCGCTGCTATTCACTATTGCAAAAAATCTGGTTCGCAACCAATCGAGAAACGACCGCCGTCGCAAGTCGCGGGAATCTCGTTTTCAGGCGCAGCGGGATACCGTGGATTACCATCCGGACCCAACCGAACCCGAACTGGAGCGAGCCCTGGCCGAACTTCCCGACCACCACCGCCGCCCGCTGCTGCTCCGCTTTCGCCACGGAATGTCGATCGATCACATTGCTACCGTGATCAACTGCGCGCCCGGAACCGTCAAGAGCCGCTTACACTACGCCCTGAAGCGGCTCGGGCGAATACTCCGCCCCGTTTCACCGGAAGAACAATGCACGCGTAAATGAAATACCTAGCATACCTGACTACCCATACCTACGCCGAGCTTCCGGCCGACGTCAGGGAGGAAATATCGGCGGAGGAATACAACCAACGGCTCCGGATGGTCGGGCAAATGGCCGGCGGCGTAGCTCTTCCGCTGACTTTACGGGGTGCATACCGAACCGCCATCGCCCGGCGAAAAAAACCCGTTCGTGCACCCCTATGGCTGGTAGCCGCCAGTTGGTTACTGACCCTGGGTATCGGGCTAGCCTGGGCGTCGGAAAGGCCCGTCGTCCGGTACGTACACTTACCTTCCGGCACTGAGCCCGAGCGAATTACGGAATACCGGACGGATACGGTAGAACGCCGCATCTACCGCACCGACACCGTCTTTGCACCCGCGCCCCGCCGCCCACTTCCGCTGCTAGTACGCGATACGGTGTACCTATCCGCCCAGCCACCTCCCAGTCCGGCCCGAACGGTCCGATTAAACGAAGCGAGTTTGTCGTTACTAGTCGGGAGTGTAGCGGAGGAATGAGCTTCCGTTTCAAAAACGCCGCGCACTAACGCCCCATAAACATTTGCCCGGTCGCTACCTTATGGCCTACAAAGCTCACCTGAATGAAAAAGATCGGCATCCTCTACGGCCGCGAACGCTCCTTCCCCCCCGCCGTTATCCAGCGGATTAATGACAAGAACGTCGACGGCATTACCGCCGAACCGGTCAAGATCGATAAGGTCGGCCAGGGGCTGAACCCCGGCTACGCCGTCATCATCGACCGCATCAGCCAGGACGTGCCCTTCTACCGCGCCATGCTCAAGAACGCCGCCGCCACCGGCACGGCCGTGATCAACAACCCCTTCTGGTGGAGTGCCGACGAGAAATTTTTCAACA
>CAZQNE010000085.1:0-14173 GCA_964594535.1 uncultured Lewinella sp. | reverse complement strand
TCATCACCCAGCAGCCGCTCGGGGGTAAGGCCCAGTTCGGTGGCCAGCGCTTCGGTGAGATGGAAGTCTGGGCGTTGGAAGCCTTCGGTGCCTCCAACATCCTGCAGGAGTTGCTGACCATCAAGTCGGATGACATTCAGGGACGGGCCAAGGCATACGAGGCCATCGTCAAGGGCGACAATCTGCCCGAGCCGAATATTCCCGAGTCGTTCAACGTACTGGTCCACGAGCTCCGTGGTTTGGCACTGGACGTGAAGTTCGACTAGCCGGTAGTTGTCAGCCGAGTCCTTCACGACTTGCCCAAAGCAAATCGTGAGGCTCGTCTGCCGACTGCACTGCTCCCCCAGCATCAACGGACGCTGGCAATCCTTAAAATTCTGGTCTGGGCGGGGGACGCAGGTGCAATCTTCCCCGGTGAACATCGCACCCGCGCTCCGCCGCCCGAACCACCCTATAAATAGACTATGGCATTTAAGAAGAGTAACAACCTCCAGAAGCAGGACTTCGATGCGATCACCATCAGCCTGTCGAGCCCGGACGATATCCTGGAACGCAGCTACGGTGAGGTACTGAAGCCCGAGACCATCAACTACCGCAGCTACAAGCCGGAGCGGGACGGTCTGTTCTGTGAGCGCATCTTCGGTCCGGTAAAGGACTACGAATGTTACTGCGGCAAGTACAAGCGTATCCGCTATAAGGGGATCGTCTGTGACCGCTGTGGGGTAGAGGTGACCGAAAAGAAGGTACGCCGCGAACGCATGGGCCACATCCGGCTCGTGGTGCCCGTGGTGCACATCTGGTTCTTCAAGTCGCTGCCTAATAAAATCGCCTACCTGCTCGGCTTCAGCTCCAAGCACCTGGAAAGCATCATTTACTACGAGCGCTACGTGGTCATCAACCCCGGTATCCGGGAGAGTGAGGAGATCATGCACAAGACGCTGATCACCGAGGAGCAGTACCTCGATATCCTCGAAACCCTACCGCCCGAAAACCAACAGCTGGAGGACGGCCACCCGGACAAGTTCGTCGCCAAGATGGGTGCCGAAGCCATCCGTGACCTGCTTGAAGGACTGAAGCTCGACGAACTGAGCTTCCAGCTGCGTCACCAGGCGAATACGGAAACCAGCCAGCAGCGGAAGAGTGAGGCCCTGAAGCGGCTGCGCGTCGTCGAGGCCTTCCGGGACGCCCAGCACAACGTGACCAACAAGCCGGAATGGACCATCATCCAGTACCTGCCCGTCGTTCCCCCGGAACTGCGCCCGCTGGTACCCCTGGACGGTGGCCGCTTCGCCAGCTCCGACCTGAATGATCTCTACCGTCGGGTCATCATCCGCAACAACCGCCTCAAGCGACTGCTGGAGATCAAAGCTCCCGAGGTCATCCTACGCAACGAAAAGCGGATGCTGCAGGAGGCCGTCGACAGCCTGTTCGACAACAGCCGGAAGTCCAACGCCGTCAAGGCCGAGGGCGGACGGGCGCTGAAGTCGCTCTCCGATATTCTGAAGGGCAAGCAGGGTCGCTTCCGCCAGAACCTGCTCGGTAAGCGGGTCGATTACTCCGGCCGTTCGGTGATCGTGGTCGGTCCGACCCTGAAGCTGCACGAATGCGGTCTGCCCAAGGGAATGGCCGCCGAGCTCTTCAAGCCCTTCATCATTCGCAAGCTCATCGAGCGCGGGATCGTGAAGACCGTAAAGTCGGCCAAGAAACTGGTCGACCGGAAGGAGCCCGTCATCTGGGAGATCCTGGAGAACATCCTGCGCGGCCACCCCGTCATGCTCAACCGGGCCCCGACGCTGCACCGCCTATCGATCCAGGCCTTCCAGCCGAAACTAATCGAGGGTAAGGCCATCCAACTGCACCCGCTCGTCTGTTCGGCCTTCAACGCCGACTTCGACGGAGACCAGATGGCCGTCCACGTGCCGCTAAGCCAGGCCGCCATCCTCGAGGCCCAGGTACTGATGCTTTCGGCCCACAATATGCTCAACCCCCAGAACGGGACCCCCGTGACGCTACCGTCGCAGGATATGGTATTGGGGCTGTACTACATCACGAAGCAGCGCCGCAGCGAGGGTGACGTGAAAGTGAAGGGTGAGGGACGCAAGTTCTACTCTTCCGAAGAGGTGATGATCGCCTACAACGAGGGGCAGGTCGACCTGCACGCCGTCATCCACTGCCGCGTACCCGTGGAGCAGGAAGACGGAAGCCTGAAAATGAAGCTGACCGAGACCACCACCGGTCGGGTGATGTTCAACAGTGCCGTACCCAAGGGCATGCCCTTCGTGAACGTGCTGCTGACGAAGAAGAACCTCAAACTCGTCATCGCCGACATCCTGGAGCGGTCCAACTTCGCCATCACGGCCACCTTCCTGGACAAGATCAAGGACATGGGCTTCACCTGGGCCTTCAAGGGCGGCCTGTCCTTCAACCTGGGTGACCTGATCACCCCCTCGGTGAAGCAGAACGTCCTGGACCAGGCCCGTACCGAGGTCGACGAAGTGATGGACAACTTCAACATGGGTCTGATCACCAACAACGAACGGTACAACCAGATCATCGATAAGTGGACGTACGCCGATAATCAGATCACGAACACGCTGATGCAGGAGCTGGCCACGCACAAGCAGGGCTTCAACTCCGTGTACATGATGCTGGACTCCGGTGCCCGGGGTAGTACCCAGCAGATCAAGCAGTTGTGCGGACTGCGGGGACTGATGGCCAAGCCCAAGAAGTCGAACGACTCGGGCCCGGCCGTCATCGAAAACCCGATTCTGTCCAACTTCGTGGACGGATTGTCGGTACTGGAATACTTCATCTCCACCCACGGTGCCCGGAAGGGTCTGGCCGACACGGCCCTCAAAACGGCCGACGCCGGTTACCTGACCCGCCGACTGGTGGACGTAGCCCAGGACGTAGTCGTGATGGAGAACGACTGCGAAACCCTACGGGGTATCGACACCACCGCCCTGCGCGAAAACGATAAGGTCGTCGAGAGCCTGAGTAGCCGGATCGCCGGACGCTTCGCGCTCCACGATATCGTGCACCCCGTCAGCGACGAGACGATCGTAAAGGCCGACGAGTACATCAGTGACCGTACCGCCAAGTACATCGAAGACGAGGGCATCGAGGAAGTGACCATCCGCTCGGTGCTGACCTGCGAAGTCAAGCGCGGCGTCTGCGCGAAGTGCTACGGTAAGAACCTGGCCACCGGTCGCCAGGCGGAGATCGGTGATGCCGTCGGTATCATCGCCGCCCAGTCGATCGGAGAACCCGGAACCCAGCTGACGCTACGGACCTTCCACGTCGGGGGTATCGCATCGGTCACCCGGGCGGAGAGCGAGCTGGTCTCGAAATTCACCGGTAAGATCGTCTTTGACGGCGTTCGCGTCGTCGCGGCCGAAAACGATATGGGGGAGGAGCAGGATGTGGTACTGTCCCGTTCCGGCGAGATTAAAATCGTCGACCCGGAGAGCAATAAGGTGTTCACGACCCAGCACGTGCCCTACGGGGGTACCATCCACGTGAAGGATGGGCAGAACATCAAGAAGGGTGACGTGATCGTCGAGTGGGATCCCTACAATGCCGTCATCATCTCCGAGTTCAAGGGGGTTGCCCGCTTCTCGGACATCGACGAAGGCGTGACCTTCCGCACCGAGCGGGACGACCAGACCGGCTTTGAAGAGAAGGTCGTGATCGAAACCCGCGACCGGAAGAAGATTCCTACTATCTCTATCCTGAGTAAGGACGGGGAGGAGCTACGTAGTTACAACCTGCCGGTAGGCGCGTACATCAGCATCGAAGACGGTGCCGAGGTCGCCGTAGGGGAAAAGATCGTTAAGATCCCCCGGAAGCTGGGTAAGATCGCGGATATCACCGGTGGTCTGCCGCGGGTAACGGAACTCTTCGAAGCCCGTAACCCGAGCAACCCCGCCGTGGTCAGCGAGATCGACGGTGTCGTCACCTTCACTAAAAAGATCAAGCGCGGTAACCGCGAACTGATCGTGGAGGCCAAGGACGGGCAGAAGCGCAAATACCTGATCAACCTGAGTAAGCACATCCTAGTGCAGGATCAGGATTTCGTACGGGCCGGCATGCCGCTGTCCGACGGAGCCATCGCGCCCCGCGATATCCTAAACATCAAAGGCCCCTTCGCCGTACAGACTCACCTGGTCAACGGCGTACAGGAAGTTTACCGCTCGCAGGGTATTACGATTAACAACAAGCACATCGAGAGTATCGTCCGCCAGATGATGCGCCGGGTGCAGATCGTCGACTCGGGCGACACCACCTTCCTGGAGGGTGAAGCCGTCGAGCGCTACGAATTCTTCGCGCAGAACGACTGGATTTTCGATAAAAAAGTGATCACCGATGCCGGAGAAAGCGAGAAGCTCCGGGAAGGTCAGATCGTGACCATGCGCGAGGTGCGGGAGGAGAACAGCTACCTGAAGCGCAACGACCTGAAGAGCGTGGCTTTCCGCGACGCTCAGGCCGCTACCTCCTTCCCGCTGCTACAGGGCATCACCAAGTCGAGCCTCGGAACGCCGAGCTGGATTTCGGCCGCCTCCTTCCAGGAAACGACCAAGGTGCTCTCGACGGCCGCCATCGCCGCCAAGCGCGACTACCTGGACGGACTGAAGGAAAACGTTATCGTCGGCAAGCGCATCCCGGCCGGTACGGGTATGCGTCGCTACGATCGCCTCTTCGTCACCACCAAGGAGCAGCAGGAAGCCTGGGAAGCCCGGCAGGCTGCCTTCGCCGAGGAGGAAGCCGCCGCGCTGGCCGCCGAGGAAGCCGAACTGGCCAACGAGGAGCCGGCGGAGTAAGCCCGCATCAAGTATTGTGCTACAAAGCGCCCCGTTGGAGCTCTCCGGCGGGGCGCTTTTTTTGGTAATAACACAGTTAGATAACGTAATTCATAGTCAAACTAAGGGGCAAATAGTCGGATGCTTAGTCTACATTTAGAAGGAGCTATCGAACTATGAACTACACCAGTCTGCTTTTTCTTACCGCGGTAGGGTTATTCCTGTTAGGCGGATGCCAGGCGGAAACGGAATTTTCCCCTTGCGTTCCGGTACCGGAACTGACGGTACCTGCCGTTTCCAATAGTGCCCTTGCTCGCGATTTGCGGTGGATCAACTCCATTCACGACTACGTAGAGGAGAACGTGCAATCTCCTCTCCCGCCGGATACCGTTCGCCGACTTGCCGCCGTGAGCGTTCGGATAGATAGTCTAGCCGACCAGACCCTGACGGCTTTCTCCAGTCGGGCGGACCGGATGCGGGCGGCCCACTACCAAAATTTGCACCAGTGGGACACTAGTCGGATCGTATTGCTAGCGTCCGCGGCACGGCTGGAAGCCATACCGACCCTTTCCGGGACGCAGGCGTATGAACTCGGCTACCACTATAATCTACTTTCGCTGGCGGGAATGGAAGTCTTTCGGCCCGAAGAAGCCCTGATGTACGGGGAGCGCGCCCTGGACATCAACATGAACTATGGGTATTCTAGTGAAGCAGTCAAGGACGTCGTCAATCTGGGCATTACGGAACTGATGTCCGGGATGCCGGACCGCCAGGAGGAAGTTTTTCGTACCGCCTGGAAACTGGTTCGTGCCAGTGAGGACTGCCTGCAATCCGATAACGATCGTTCCGCAGTGGCATCCGTAGCCTACAATAGCGCGCGCACCACCTTCATCCATGCGCGCCGGCGGAAGCTAGCCGGTGCGGAGGAAGAAGCCAGGTCGTTAGCCCGTAAGGTTGCAGCGGACCTGCTACTTGCCGACAGTTTGCTCCGTGCGTATGGGCTACACGACGAAGCGAACTACCGGATCGCAACGGGGGAACTGGCCGCGAGTGCAGCCGTGGAATTTCCGTTTCTCTTACCCGTGTTGTCGGCGAAACTCGATTCCGTCGTATCCTGGGCCGAGACCCTGGAGCTTCCCGAATCCCACCCCGCTCGGGTGGTGATCAACTACGTTTGCCTCGGCGTGGTACTAGCCCGAATCCGGGCTGGCGAGAGCTGCACGTCACCGGCCGGGGCGAAAACGGTAGCGGATGCACTCCAGCTTACCGAACGTATTGAAATGGATGATCTACCTAAGGACATGCAGCGACTCCACGTTCTACTGCGCCGACGGATTGCAAGCTTGGAGTACCGATGCAGCGAGCGCACGGAAGATCAGTCCCGTCAGCAGCTGGCCCATCGCCTGGCCCGGGGGGCCATAACGGATTACGAAGCGTTTCTGCTGGCCCGCGCTACCGAACCCCAACTGGAATTTATGGGAGGCGACTTTGCCGGCTTCTATTCCGACTTCCTGACCATCCTGCGGCGCCCTGGAGAGGACTTCGTCGGGGAAGCACTCGCCATCTCCGACCGTACGAAAAGTTTGACTCTTCGGCTTGCCTTCGAGAAAAGGAAAAGTGAATTCGATCGGGCTTCACTCACCCGGGCCAGGCTACTTTTCCGGGAACGAGAACTGGCAACCGCAATACGGGAAGCGAAACAAGCCAACCAGGTGACCGCCCTGAGTCTAGCCAATCAAACCTACGAGGGCTTCCTCGATAGCCTCGCCGCTCAGGATGAACCGGAGGTACGGGAGCTCCTCCAAAACTTTCGGACGCTGAAACCACTATCCCTGTCCGAACTCCGCCGGGAATTTGTAACGGATCAGCGGGCCGCGATCGACCTATTCTACGGTAACGGCGAGATTATGGTGACGGTAGTCACCGCAAACGACTTAGCCCAGTTTTTGACGCCGGTGAGCGCCGCACTGGTAGACGCGCTGGAGTACCCGTATTCCGAAGCGGCCGGCCCCCGGGCGCTCGCGTATGCCCACGATGTCTATCGTGCCGTATTCGCCGAACCAGTTCGTTGGCTGCGCAAGAATAGTAAAGCAAAAGCACTAATCGTAGCCAGCGATCACCGCCTGCCGGCCCTCGACGTGGGGTTGCTGCCGACGCGGAAGCCCGCGGAGGGGGCCATATGGGGTCAACAGCCAATGGTGTATGACGACTACAACCTGACCTATGCCTACAGCCTGTCTTCCCTACTGGCTAAGCGGGAACTGGCTAAAGTAGAACGACAACCGGAGTATCGCTGGGGAGTTTTTACCGCCACCCACGCGCAAACCGGGGCCGATCGGGATGCTACCCCCGCCTTACCCCGACTGACCGCAAGTATCGATCGGATGGAGAACGATTTTCTTAATCCGGCAATGGACCGGGTTGCCGAACGGGCGCACCGGAAACAGATCCTACAACAAGCCGACCGGTACCGCTACCTCATGTTCGTCGCGCACGGCTTCACCGATGAAGTCCTCCCCGAGCGGTATTACCTCCAGTTCAACACGTCCCGAACGGAGGGATACCTGACGACTTACGACCTGTACGGGCTTAAACTGCGGGCCGACCTGAGCCTCGCGATTAATTGTGAAAGCGCGGAGGGGCTGGTGCATAATTTCGAGGGGAAGAAGAGTATCGCGCGGGCCCTGAGCTACGCTGGCTCCCGGGGAGTGATCGCCGGGCAGGGTAATCTGCCGGATTTACATACCGCCGAAATCGTTCAGCGATTCAACGGAGAGTTCATGCGGGAGAACCGTACGGCGGCCGATGCCCTCCACGCGGCGAAGATGACGTACCGTCGGGAGAACAAGCAACTTGACCCATTTGCCTGGAACGGTCTGGTGTATTTCGGTGATCCCGATGTTAGCTATTCGGCAAATGCGGATATGCTTACCCAGCGGGTAGCTCCAACTGCCGGCGGACGGCCCGGGGAAGCCCTACGGGGTCGTAAGTAGCGTCCGTATAGAGTGCTCTCGCTTCCTCCAGTCGTCCCTCGCTCACCAATAGTAGTATTCTGGGGGTCACGGACTGTGCCGCGAAGCGATCATCCCCCGACTGGGCCAGACATTCAAAATGGGCGCTAGCCAAATTGGGGTCCCGGCGGAAGTACAGTTGTAACAGGCCACTGAAATATTCGTAGCGCGCATTTTCACACCGACCTACCTGGTCGATACGGGATTCCAGTTCCGATAAAGCACGGCGGTATGACTCGGGTCGGGCCTCATCGTTCAGCAATAAATTCTCCCAGCTAGCCGGCCCGGCGACGACGCCAATCTGTTGGGTTACGTTTTCTTCGTAGGCAATGGCTTCCTCCAGCAGTTCCCGGCCCTCTTCCGGGGTGAAGGGGAGTCTATCCCGGTTGGCCAGGATCAAATAAACAAGTAGGGCAACCAGAATCATCAGGCCCAGTATGAGGAGGGGGCGGCGGAGCGCAGGTGCGGTACTGACCGAGGATTGCTGCCGGTAGTTCGCTTCCAACGCATTGCTGTAGGCACGTTGGTTAGAGGTTCGCAGGGAAAGGTGGAATCGCAGTCGTGCCGCCAGGTCATCGTCAGCCTCTACCTGGTCCGACAGGCTTTTGCGCTCGGCATCCGTGATCGTGCGGTCCAGAAAGCGGTTCACCAGGCGGCTTTTTTCCTCATCCGTCATACCCTAGGCTTTGGGAATAATTGTATAGTTTCTGCCGGCAGCGGTAGGCTTCCTTTCGCAGGGCCCCTGCTAATTTACCGAATTCGTGACTTAGTTCTTCGTACGAGTACCCTTCATCCAGCCGTCGCAGCAGGGCGAAACACCGGGGATACTTACGCTTCACTAGGTTGAGCATGTCATCGACCAGTTCGAAGGGGGGCTGGCTGAGTTTGCGGCGGGCCCGCTCCGATAACCCTTCCAAATCGGCATTCTGTCGTCCCTGCGATTCCTTTAGTGTATCCCGGTGGCGGATGGCATCGATGCACCGGTCGCGGTAAAGGCGGCGAAGAAAGACCCCGGCCGAGCGTTCGAAGGTAAACTGAGGATCGCGCATTAAGCGGCTCATTTTAGCAAATGAATCCTGGTACACATCCAATCGAAGCGGTTCGGCCAGACCGGACGATAGGCGACTGTCCGCCGTCATCCACCGGCAGGAGTTGTATACGAACTGATCGATACGCTGCCGCAAAGCAGGTGTGTTTCGGTAGACCAGCAGCAACGCATTGTCAAAGTGACCCAGAAAGCGGCCTTTGGTAACCGTCAACTCCGATATGACTCCCTTCCGGATAGACGTAGCCGTGTGTTGGGCCGCTTGTCGCGCTACGGTACCCGGCTTGTCCCTTACCGCATCGACCCGTTGTAGTATTACCGGGGTGCAGTGCAACCACGTGCAGGCGGCGTGAAGGATGGCTTCAACTATGGCCGGTTCGCGATATTTCGTAGGATATTGTAAAACCCGCTCCAGCTTAGGGGGTGATGCACCAAATAAATTACTGAAATTCATGTCATTCCCTTAGCGCAAGACTACATTGGGGTTATTCGAGACCGGGTTTAAAGGTATATAAACAAACACGAAACATGTACATAACATCCATTCGCCTTTTTTCTGCAATCCTGTGTATTGCGGCGTTTTTCCCGCTCCGGGCCCAGTTACCGGAGGTGTTAGACTTAGCCGCCCGGCGCGGGTACGACCGGCTATCGCGACTCCGGGCCAAAGCGGTCGATCTGCGGCCGGATCAGTCATCGTGGCTAGCTGGCTCCAATCGGTCGGACTATACCGTATCCTCCCCTACGGAAGTCGCCATCACCAGCAGCCCCCTGGCGGAGTCGGAGGTCACCGCGGCAATCCATCCGATTGACACCAACCGGGTGGTCGTATCCACCATGCGAACGACCGGCAACGAAGAGGTGGATGAGACCGAAATCGATATTTATTTTACGGATGACGGAGGTCTTAGCTGGGAGCGCTCGGACTTTCGACCCATGCGCGCCTCTTCCCTGTTCGCGGTAAAAATGGGGGGTGGTGACCCGGTATTGACCTACGATGCGGAGGGACGGGTCCACCTCGTCTGGCTGCGGCTCGAATTCTCCTTCACCCTCGATATTAAAGCCAGCATTTTGCATGCGTATTCCGAAGATGGGGGCCGTACCTGGACGGAAGATGCTAAACCCGTAGAGGAATATACCGTCGGCCTCTCCGATCCCGGTAACGTCAGCATAGGGGACAAACCCTGGATCGTAGCGGATACCGAGCCGGGGTCGCCCTACTATGGGTCACTCTACCTGATGCATACGCAGCTCGCCTTCGAGTCCGCTGACTCCGTGCCCTACCAGATTATCATGCGGCGGTGGTCACGGGAGTCCGGGTGGGCGGAGAATAGCACCGTAGCGATCAGTAGCGAACAATTGCTGTTCTGCCATTTCCCCCACGCCGCGATCGGGGTGAACGGTGAGGTGCATCTATTGGTGGCGGGTGCATCGGTTTCCGATCCCTACACGGCCCTCTATCACTCGGTCAGTTCAGACGCCGGCGAATCGTTCGGGCCGCCCAACCGGGTGAGCTATTTTGACCTCAGTTGCTTCCTGCAGGAAGAAACAGCCGACCCGTGCGTAGACGGAGTCGTAGCGAGTCGAACTACTTCGTCCTCCTACATCTATGCGAACCCGAGTACCCGTGAACTCTATGCTATCTGGCATTCCAGTGGCTTTCGGGAAGCCGTCACGGAGGGGGTCGACGTATACTTTAGCCGGTCGGATGATGCGGGAAGGACTTGGTCCCCACCCATCGTGGTGAACCAGGACCAGGACCCCGCTACCGACAATTTCCTTCCTACCGGTACGCTGAGTCGCAACGGCGGTTTTGCTTTAACCTGGTACGATCAGCGTGCTACGCCCGATAGTACGCACTACTACGGGCGGTGGTACGATTCTCACTCCGGAGGGTTCGGGCCGGAAACGGTAATCAGTAGTCAACCGACCAGTTTCGGACAAGTCGGACTGCGAAACGGCGGGTTCGGGGTGGGAGAGTACAACGGTACGGTCAGCACGAACAATACCCTGATTCCGGTCTGGGCGGATGGTCGCAACAATGATGGGAACCTCGAAATTTTTGTCGCGCGGGTGGCCCGGGAAAGCGGGCAGATTGTCTCCGTCCGTCAAATCGGTCGGGAATTATTTGGACTCACCTTAGCCACTAACCCCGTAACCTCCGTGCTCCGGGCCTCCTTGCACCTGCCTCCGGGCCCGGCTCCAAATTCGATTCAGGCCCAGATATACGATGGGATGGGACGGTTATTAACGACCCAGCGGCTTGCCCCCCTATCCGCTGACGGAATAATTGAAATTTCGGTGCGGCAATATGCGAGTGGGATGTACTATCTCCACGTCACCGATACCTCCGGAGCCTATGCAACTCAGCGGTTTATGAAAAAATAGGAAAATAATGTGTCCCCTTGCGGGACAATGAGTCCTTTGTCGCGGCAAAGGGAGGTGACGGCCCAGGTAGGGTCATAAACCTCCCACTCATGTTGCGTATTTCTCAGCCTTTCGATTGGTACATTGTCGTGACGGATATCATCCTCGACTAGTACCCTTCGCATCGAACCGGGGCCGGAGCGGGTTCGTCGCTCAGGACCCCGGTTCACTTTTTTTGCTATTCGTCCCCCCCGGGTTTTGGAATAAAGAGTCCACTGAAGGGCAGCTCACCCGCTACTTCCAGCTGTTCGAGCCGATCCAAAACGTTGAGTAGCCACGAAGAAGCATGAATTGACCCGGACCGGCGAGGGATTAATTTCCGTAATGCAGGAATAGAAGGTACCCGTTCGCGGTTGGGATTGACCAATAGCAGCATTCTTCTGAGAATTTTGACGAACGGGCGGACGTAATTTACCGTGCTATCGTGGGGGGAGGAGGGCATGGTGCGCAGGTAATTTTCAAAACTTCGGATTGATGTTTGTAACAGCATGTAATCCTGCTGACGGCGATTAACCAAAAATACCTCCATGCTTGACCTGGTTTTGTAGCTATGCCTTCGAATTAGGATCCGCCAGTCATCGGATACGGCAATGAGCAAATCGGGGTGGTTAGCCAGTCTACGGCATTCGGCATACTTCCCCATGAAGAAGTGATAAGCGATTCGCGCATCGAGACTTACCCATTCCCGGTGTGCTGGGTCGACCGCGGATATCATCTCGTTTAAACGGGCATACGCGTACGCTGGACCCCGGTACACGGACAATAGATTAAACTCATCGAGAACGATCAGGGGGGGAAGCGGGCAGTATGCGCCGTAGGCTCCGGCCCGGGCGAGGAAAGAGGGCCAGAGCGCATACAGTTGGTCCGGTAAGGGCTTGCCCGTTTTTTTGAGGAAAGCCCCGTAATTCCGAAGGGTCAAGTAACAGTTCACCAACTGTTCCCGGTCCAGCAATTCACGCGCTTGAAATAACTGACGACTAAAGGCACGAAATGCGGTGGGTATTTCAGTTTCGAGCCGCCGGAGTCGCTCCAGCCCGTGGTATAGTTGAACGAGGAACTTGTCGCGGAGCTCCCCTTCGGTATGGGTGAGGGTCGGTGGAACGCTGAGATCGAGAACGCTGGTTAATTCAGCGTACTCGACGGCATACATCGCTTCGACTACCGAAGTCAAGGTAGCGAGGCGCCGACTAGCAAGTAGATGTTTTGCGCCCGGATCCGCCTGCCCGCTCGCTTCCGACCGCCCGGGGTCGTGGTGCGCTACCAACCACCTATGAATAGCTCCCTGAGTTCCCCCCGGCAGACGTTCCGCTTCTTCGCTCTGGCGTTGGAAAACGCTACGATGCAGTTCGGGATGTGCTTCGGGGTGGATAAAGCGTCGCGCCAGGTTTGCCCGGTCAATGGGGGAGGCACTCAATTCCTGCAGAGCAGCATAGTTGGCGAAATGGTCGATTAATAACTGTATGTGATCGCGCACCTTCGAAGCATACGCTTTATAATCCGTAGAGCCGAACAACCGATGGAGCAGGGACGCTACCGGAAGTTCTTCCGTATCCGGGCTGGTGTACACCTCCGCTATCGCGGTAAATAGCACATCGAGCTTTTTGCCCGGGTCCACGAGGAAGGGAGAGGCGAGGTATTTTCGAAATCGGGATCCGTCATTTTCTAGAACCAGGGGTAGCCAGAGCAAAATTTGATTTCTGGGCTTTACCCATTTGTTGCGGCCGGCGTGGGAGAAATAAAAACGCAATCGTTGCATACATCGTTTGGGCCTCGGTGCGGCTCGGCGGTGAGCAATTACCCCACCGATAGAGTAAAGCGGGCCCGCTAAATATACGGACCAGAGCCGGAAGGGAACGCAACCGATTGTGGCCCCGGACCGATTTGCCAAAACGTTTGTCCGCGTAGGTAAACGGGACGGCTACAGCAATACGGTAGTATCATCCGCTTCGGTCGAATCATTTTCGAAACTGGACGTGAAATAGGGCGGCTCCCGGGAATAAGGGGTAGCTACATTTGGTGCATATCCGGTAGTGGTGGATTTGATCGCTTCGCCGCTACCGACCGAATCGATATTTATATCAGTCAGCGCTGTCCGCAGCACTGGCTCACTTTCCACCATCCGGCTTCCTCCCGTAGGCTGCACGGACAAGACACTACTATGGCAACTACACAGCATTTTACTACGCTTTTATTCATCCTCTTAGCGGCTCCCCTGGCCCTCACCGCCCAGTATAGCGACGAGGCAAAAATTTGGCGATCTTCCATTGGCCTGACCTATACAACCGTTGGTGCCACGGGAGTCGATACCCGGCAGGGTGCCGTCGGGGCGCGAATGGTTACCAGTACGGTGATACCGGTCGATGAGGTTCGGATCATACTTGCTTCCGGCTTCATGGGAGCATACAGCCCCGCTTCCGACGATGGCTTCGGTACCCGGTACCTGATCTTCCGCCCACACATCGGGGCGGGTGCGGGCTATCGGGTTGAGGTTTCCAATGACTGGACGCTCGTACCGCGGCTGCTGGCGGGCGTGGACGGCACGGCCTTCGGGGCCGGTAGCGATGATTTAGGCGAAACGTCATTCACCGGGGGGTTGAATATGTTCCTGGCTCCGGGTGTCGGGATCGGAAACGGCACCATTACCGCCTCGCTCAGCTATCGGGCTACGATCGCCGGTATTTCCAGTTTTAGTGGAAACCAAGACGTTTATGGAACCAGTGACACGAGCTTTCCGGGTAATACGCTGACCGCCACCGTGGGCTTTCGGCGCGTTCAGCTTTCCATTGCAACGTGGGCGTTCGGGCCCGATTTCGATGACGCGCTACTCGATGGCCTAAGTTCACGCATCACCGGATTTACCCTCGGAGCCAACCTCGCGCTGGGCAAGTAAGTGT
>CAZQNE010000084.1:0-14697 GCA_964594535.1 uncultured Lewinella sp. | reverse complement strand
TAGCACCATCGCCCGGTGCGGTATCCCATCCTCCAAATACCCCTCCCCCACCCCGGTGAAGCCCAGACTGCCGTAAAACGCCTGCAGGTGAGCCTGCGCGCTGATTTTCACCGGTTGCTGACCGTAAGCTTCGTAGAGGCTATCCAGCGAAAACCGCATGAGTGGACGGCCCAGCCCCCTGCCCCGGGCGGAGGGTGCCGTCAGCACCCGACCGATACTGGCATAGTCCGGGTAACTGATGCCCCGGGGAAGGATGCGGGTATAGGCGATCAGTTTACCGTCCGTATACCCTCCCACGTGAAGGGCCTCCTGATCCTTCCCGTCGGCATCCTGGTAGTAACAGGTTTGCTCTACCACAAAGACCTCCTGGCGGAGCGCCAGGATCTCGTACAGCTGCGGTAGCGAAAGTTCATCGAAGGCTCGGCATGCCCAATTGACCTTCATGGTTTGCTGTGTTAAGGCGTCCGACGCTTTAAACCGTCGGACGGTTATACGAAAAAATTTGCATTTACCCAAACTGCACCTAATTGCGACCGCTAAACACACGGGGCCGCCCCCCAATTTTACCTTTACCCCCTCACTAGTCTTCTTTCCCCTTGCGCTACTACCTCATTGCCGGCGAAGCTTCCGGAGACCTGCACGGCGCCAGCCTGCTGCGGGAACTCAAACGAACCGACCCCGCCGCCGTCATCCGGGGCTGGGGAGGAGAACGGATGGCCGCCGCCGGCGCCGAGATCGTAAAGGATTACCGGGAGTTGGCCTTCATGGGCTTCGTGGAAGTGGTCAAAAACCTGCCGACCATCCTGCGGAATTTTCAGGAATGCCAGCGGGATATCGCGTCCTTCGCACCCGACCGGCTCATCCTGATCGACTACCCGGGCTTCAACCTGCGCATGGCCAGGTGGGCCCGACCGCGCGGCTACGACATCAGCTACTACATCAGTCCCCAACTCTGGGCCTGGCACAGTAGCCGGGTAAAGCAGATTCGCCGCAACGTGGACCGGATGCTCGTCATTCTACCCTTCGAGGAGTCATTCTACGCGGAGCACGGAGTAGAGGCAATCTTCGTCGGGCATCCATTGCTGGATGTCGTTGAAGGGACAAGGAAGCGATCGGAGGATCACGTGGCGCTACTCCCCGGCTCCCGTACCCAGGAGATCATCCGCACCCTGCCCGTCATGCTCGCCGCCGCCGCCCACCGCCCGGAACTGGACTACGTCATCGCCGCGGCTCCGGGTCAGGGAACGACCGTGTACCGAGAAATAGTGAGCCGGGGCCCCGCGCCCCCGAACCTTCGGATCGTGGGTGGTGACACCTACGGCGTACTCGCCGCCGCCCGGTCCGCCCTGGTCACCAGCGGTACGGCTACCCTAGAGACGGCCCTTTTCGGGGTCCCACAGGTGGTTTGCTACCGGGGCAGCGCCCTGAATTACTGGCTGGCCCGCCGGCTGG
This sequence comes from uncultured Lewinella sp., assembly GCA_964594535.1. Lineage (GTDB taxonomy): Bacteria > Bacteroidota > Bacteroidia > Chitinophagales > Saprospiraceae > Neolewinella. Next base: position 13,245 of record CAZQNE010000084.1, on the reverse strand, counting down.
TAGCGAGTCGGATCAACTACATCTCCCTGGTGAATCTCGTAATGGACGCGCCGGTAGTGACCGAGCTCATTCAGGACGAGCTATCGGTAGATCGATTGACTGAGGAGTTTGATCGTATTCTCGGTGGCCCGGCCCGTCAGCACCAACTTCAGCAGTTGAAGATGTTACGGGACCGGCTGGGTAGCGGAGGGGCCGCCCGCCGGGCCGCCGCCGCCATTGTAGCTCCGGCCTAACCGAAGATCACCAGAAGCGCGTACACTAGCCCGGGTAGATAGAAGAGCAGCGTCAGCAGTAGGGTGATCCAGAAGTTGCTGGTGACCCCGCCTTCGTAAACCGCAACGCCGACGAAGGGAAGTAGGATCGTGAGCAGCACCAGCAGCAACGTGTTCGTGTCCGAATCCTGGCGGTGCTCCCTGATGGCTTTCTTAATTGCACGGCGCTTTTCGCGCTTGATCTCGCGGCGTTCCTTAGCCGACATTTCCTTCAGGCTCTCTCCGTAGGCCCGGGCGGATTCCAGTAGCTCCGCTTCGGTGGGGGGTGATTCCACGGGTACAACCACGGCAGACCGAAGGGAGGTGGTGGCGCCGGTCAGTGCAAAGCAAGCCAGAAAGAGTAATGTGCGTAGCATCATAGTAAACGAGATTAGGGTGCTCAAGTGATGATGCTACTCCAACCGGGTCTTTCGGATGCAGGTTCGTCAGCCACCGGAATTGTGAAGGATCGTTAGAAAGAATAGCATCCCGATCCGCCACGGCCCCAACCTCCCAGACGTACGCCCACGGTCAGATTGATCAGGAAATAAAAGTCGTCAGCGGCACCACCCCGGCGGTAAACTAAGTCTTCCGGAGCAGTGCTAGGAGTGACCCCCGGGTTGGAAAAATAAGCGCCGATGGTATTGGTATTCTCCAGAATATCATCGTAGTTCAGTCTCAGGCCGGATACATCGTCCAGGTAGTCCGTACCCGTCACCCGTCCGCTAGCCTCGAGGCCGATCACCAGATGGTCCGTTACCTTACCCCGCACACCGCCTCCGACGTGGTAGGTAATAATGTTTAATTCGTAGGGCGTAGCGGCGTAGACACTGCTTCCTATGCCTTGCCCCTCCGTCCGTAGTGGTTGTAGGTCGAAGTACACTCCGTCCTCATTGGCTGATTGCGGGTTGAACGAAGTATGCCCGATTCCGGCCATTACGTACGGTGTTACGAAGCGGTCTTCGGGGTCGCCCAGATAGAACAGATCGACTTCGGCCGCCAGCCCAAATTCATTGATCGGAGTTCGGATGTTGCGGGTGATGGGCACGCGTTCGCTACTACTGACCCGCACCTCGGTGAGTTTTTCCGTTTGGATGCGACCGAATATTCCGTTGAACCGCAACCCGATTCGGCTGATCGGGCGGTACCGGAGGTAGAATCCACCGAAGGAATTCCATTCGGTCAGAAACTCCAGCCCGGGGCCACTCAGGTCGCCATTGTAGGGCATATCCCCTCCCTGAAGTCCAACCTCAAAATAAGACTGGCCGGTTAGGGGGGTAGTGAATGCTAAGGAGAGGAGGATAAAAAGACTCGCTAAACTAAGGTTTTTCATTTTGCTGAATTGGAGACACACGTTAGGGCTTGGGGATTAAACCGTGAAACGGAAGGAAAATTGTGATTCCGCTCATTCGGCCGTGCCGTTGCTAGGACGGCACTCGCCGTTAAAGTCACCTATCCAGATTTTTTCGAAGTCAACACATCGACCCACTAACCAAGTGAATACTACTCAGGCCGCCTACGCTGCGGTACATAAAGACTCTACGCTAGTACCCGAATTTTTCACAGAAAGTTCAAAATCAACCCGCCCGCTCACCTTTTCCTGCCGAAAGCGGTTCCTTTGCTGAACGATGGCCACCTCCCCCCCCGAGCACCCCCCCGAAAAGCCCCGCCTTACGCGGGACCGCATGCGCCGGTCCCTGCGCATCTTTGGCTACGTGCGGCGCTACCGCTGGCTTTTCCTGCTCAGTTTCGTCATCCTGGTGGTCAGCTCACTGGTCTTCCTGGTCGTGCTACAGCTTCCCGGAGAAGCCATCAACGTTTACCAGGGCAAGGGGAAGTACGGACTTACGGTGAATGAGGTGTTTCTGTTACTGGCCGTCCTGGTCGTCCTCCAGGCCCCCCTGAGTTATTTACGCGTGCGCATCCAGACCGTGGTGAGCGAACGGGCTATGGCCAGTCTGCGCCGCGACCTTTTTGCTAAACTCACCTCCCTCAATATCTCCTTCTTCGAACGCAGTCGGGTGGGCGAGCTCACCAGCCGGATCACGAACGACATCAGCCAGCTACAGGGCTTATTCAGCCTTACGCTCACCGAGTTCACCCGGCAAATTATTATCCTACTGGGCGCTTCCGTTTTCATCCTCTTCACCATGTTCCGCCTGGCGCTGGTCAGCCTGGTCGTCTTCCCCTTCGTAGTGGTAGCGGCCATGTTCTTCGGCAAGTATGTCCGCAAAATGACCAAAGCCCGCCAGGAGAAACTCGCCGAATCGAACGTTATCGTGGAGGAAACCCTGCAGAGCATCGCTACCGTAAAGGCCTACACGAACGAAGGCTTCGAGCAGGAGCGCTACGGCCGTAGTATCGAGGAATCCGTAACCATTTCCATCAGGACGGCCCACGCCCGGGGTTTATTCTCGGCCTTTATCGTCTCGGTGATGTTCGGTGCCCTGTTCTTTATCCTCTACCGGGCTATCGTGCTCGTTCAGGCGGGGGAGTTGCCGGTAGGCGACCTGTTTTCCTTCATCGTCTTCGTGGCGCTGATCGGGGGATCGGTCGCCAGCCTGGGTAATTTTTATACCGAGATCGTAGCGGCTCTGGGCGCATCGGACCGGGTAATTGATATTCTGGACAGCGACGAATCGGAATCGTCACCATCAATAACCGAGGAAGGGGCGGGGGCGCAGGTGCAAGCTTTACCGGTGGAAGGAGCGATCGACTACCAGAACGTGACCTTCTCCTACCCCACCCGACCGGACGTGGAAGTTCTTCGCGGCATCGACCTGCACGTAGCTCCGGGAGAGAAGATTGCCCTCGTCGGTGCCAGTGGCAGCGGGAAGTCCACGATCGTTAAGCTCCTGCTGCGCTTTTATCCCCTCACCGGTGGCGGGATTCGGGTGGACGGGTCCCCCATCGAGTCCTATCCCCTGGAAGCTTACCGGAACACCCTGGCCCTGGTCCCCCAGGAAGTCCTGCTCTTCGGTGGTACGATCCGGGACAACATCGCCTACGGTCGCCTGAATGCCACTGACGAGGAGGTACGGGCCGCCGCCCGCCAGGCCAATGCCCTCGAATTCATCGAGAACTTCCCCGAAGGGTTCGCTACCCTGGTCGGCGACCGCGGCATCCAACTCAGCGGGGGGCAACGACAGCGGGTGGCGATCGCCCGGGCCATCCTCAAGGACCCCAAAATCCTGCTCCTCGACGAGGCAACCAGCAGCCTGGACGCCGAGAGCGAACGGGTGGTACAGGACGCCCTCGATAATCTAATGCGGGGTCGCACCAGTATCATCATCGCCCACCGGCTGGCTACCATTCGGGACGTCGACCGCATCTACGTGATCGAAAACGGGAAGATCGTTGAATCCGGCACCCACGACGAGCTCAGCGCACGCCCCCGCGGTGCCTATTCCGCCCTGGCCCGGCTGCAATTCGACCTGGCGGAATGATCCGACGGCGCGTCGATTTGCGGTCCTCTAATACCTTCGGCCTTCCCGCCGTAGCCGAACGCTACCTTCCGCTGACCGACCCCGGTCAACTCCGGCACTCCGTATTCCAAAACGCCCCCGACCTCGTACTGGGTGGCGGTAGCAACGTGCTGCTCATGGAAAGTGTACCCGGCCTGACCGTGCACGTTCTACTGGGGGGCATTCTGGAAGAGGACGGGCGCGGCAGATTCGTGGTGGCGGCGGGTACCGACTGGAACCAGTTCGTGCGCTATACCCTTGACCGGAACTTCCCGGGCCTGGAGAATCTGATCCTGATACCCGGTACGGTCGGGGCGGCACCCGTTCAGAACATCGGAGCCTACGGGGCGGAGGTGGCCGAGTTCATTACTACCGTACGGGTTTGGGAGTACGGTAGGGGGGAAAGAATTCTGCGCCCGGATGAGTGTGGCTTCGGCTACCGCGACAGCCGGTTCAAGCGGGAACCGGGGCGCTTCCTGATCACGGCGGTGGAGTTCGACCTCAGCCCCCGCCGCCCCCTCAAACTGACCTACGGAGCCATCCCGGCGGAATTGGAGCGCATGGGGGTCACCCACCCGACCGCCCGTGACGTGGCCCGGGCCGTGACGAACATTCGCCGGGGTAAACTACCTGACTGGTTCTTCTACGGCAACAGTGGTAGCTTCTTTAAAAATCCAGTAGTCAGCGAGTCGGATTACGGCCGTCTGCGAAGAGAATTTCCCGATCTGCCCGCCTATCCCCTTCCCGACGGCCGGGTTAAACTTCCCGCCGGCTGGCTCATTGATCGGGCCGGACTGCGCGGCAGCGGTACCGAAACGGTAGGGAGCTATGCCGGCCAGGCACTGGTGCTGGTGAACCGGGGCGGAGCCAGCGGCGGTGAGGTACTGCGGTTTAGTCAGCACGTGCAACGGACGGTGGCCGAACGGTACGGAGTAAGGCTGGAACGGGAAGTTCAGCTCGTCGGGCAGTAAGTCGCCTTCTCAAATGATAGAAATTAGCCGTTCCGCTTACAAACATTGCCAATAAAAACATGCTTCTATCCGGTACAGCCCGGATCATGCCCCAACCCATCTGCCTACCTACCTTACCCCGGCCCCTACCGGCCTGCCGGATGTGCGTTACGATACCGGCCAAGGATGAGGAGGACTTCATCGAGGGGGCGCTGGCCGCACTGGCCGATCAGCGCTGTCTGACCGGAAGCGACCTGGCCCCTGAAGTATTCGAGGTCATACTTTTGGTAAATAATACCCGGGACGGAACCGCGGCGGTTGCCCGGAAATTCCGGCGTAGCCATCCTGACCTCCGTCTCCACGTATGCGAACTGAATCTCCCCGCCGCGATCGCCAGCGTCGGCATGGCCCGCCAGCTCATGATGGACGCGGCTGCCGATCGATTACCCCCCGGGGGGATCATCTGCACCACCGATGCCGATACGCGGGTTGGCCCGTACTGGGTAGCCGCTACCCTGCGCGCCTTCGACCGGGGGGCTGCGGCCGTGGGCGGCCGCATTATCGTCCCCACCCGTACCCGAAGCAGCTACCGCAAGCTTCATCTACAGGATGTGACCTACCGTAACCTTCAGATGCTACTCGAAGCGATGATCGATCCGGACGCCGTCGACCCCTGGCCCCGTCACTTCCAAAATTACGGTCCCAGTACCGCCATCCGCGTTGACGCCTACCGCGCCTGCGGGGGAATGCCGGCCTTAAAGTGCATTGAGGACGTAGCGCTCGCCCGTGCGCTCGAGCGGATCGACGTAACGATCGTCCACGACCCCTCCGTGCGGGTATTCACCTCGGATCGACGCAGCGATCGGATCGATGGCATTGCCTTCAGTCAGCAACTTGACCGGTGGGCGGACTTAGGTAGTCGGGGCGGACAGCAGCTCGTGGTGGGGCTACCGAACTGCATTCGGTTATACAAGTGGAAAGTGGCCCTACGGCGTGCATTCCGGGAGCGTCGTATCGGTTCGGCACCAGCACTTTACCACTTAGCGGACTATCTGGGCTGGTCGCCCCGGGACCTGCAAACCAAGGTATCCCGCGCCGAGTCCTTCGGTTGTCTGTACCAGGAGGTTCGGGATGCTTTGGAGGCCAGGCCGGGGTTTACGGATACCCCCTTCGAACTGGCCATCCGGGATCTTCGCAGATTTACGCGCTCGGCCCGCTGCTCCCCCGCTTTCGCCACACGTCCAGACGGTAGCGATCCGACCGCCGTTCGCGTAGGTGATAGCAGGCGTGTAGTCGGTCTTTGAACGCTTCGTGTACTTCGTCCCCCGTGAGCGGGTAATCGGGGACGTAAGGAGTATAGTGCACCAATACCAGCGTTCCCCCGGCCGCCAATAGCCGGCCGATAACCTCGATAGCGCGGTCCAGATCAGCGTACCCCCAGTAGTACCCGACCTCGGAAACCACGATCAGGTCGAAGGTTTCTTCCGGCAAGGATGCGGGAAATTCCATCTGCCGAAATGACACTTCCGAACGGTCGGCGAGTCGGCGGCGCGCTTGACGAAGCGGCCGTTCACTGGTATCGATGGCCAGCAGCCGATCACAGCGGTCGGCGAGCATTTCGGTCAGCACCCCGATGGAGCAACCGATCTCAAATCCGCTGCGGTACCTGGGCTTAGTCAGGGCGGCCAGGGTAGCTTCGTACTTCGCTCGCTCGTAGGCGCTGTGCTCGAAGTCCCAGGGGTCGTCACTGCTTCGGTACACCCGGTCGAAGTAGCTTTCGGTCAGGCTATGGTCCCGCTTGCGCGCATCTTCGAAATAGAGTTCGGCGGGCCGTAGAAAATGCCCGATCATCCCGTCAGTCAACTGAAAACCGGAGGGGTCGTCCGCGATTACGCCCGCCCACTGACTGCGGTGGGCCCGAATGGCTTCTTCCTTCCGATCCAGTTGATCCACTACATCCAGTTTCCAGGCGATCATTTCGTCGGGGCGGGGCAAGTCTACCGTATTGGTCGCCTCCCACATCCAGACGGGATACTCGATCCAGCGCAGCTTACCGTCGTGCCGCCGGGCCGCGGTCCGGAATAGTTCCCAACTCCCCCGGTGGTCCCCGTGGGGATCCCGTCGCCAGGGTACGACCAGCGTGTCTACCCGCCATTCCACCAGTTGCCGGACGATCCGGTCCGTCGTGCTAGCGAACCGCTCGTCCCATTCCCGGGGGACCTGGGTATCGGGGAGGCGGAAGAAAATGACCCGGTCGGCCGGTACGCCCAGTATCCCGGTGGCCTCCCTGGCCTCCGCTTCCCGCAGGGCAACCCGCTGATCGTAGGGATAGTCCCGGGAATCGGGGTGAGACATAGCCCCGTCACTCACGAAGACCACCCGCACCGTTTGTCGGGCTTCGGTGAGTAGGCGGATCAGCCCCCCACAGCCCAGGGCCTCGTCATCGGGGTGTGGCGCTACGATGACGGTCGACCGCCAGGCCCGCAGGTCGCCACGGGGGTGGATGGGGGCGCGATCGTACAGCTCGGCCTTACGCTCAGCGATGGTCTTGGGGTCCGTTCTTAGGGTCATGTAGCGTATATTCTCCGACGGCCTCCAGGGTAGCGTCGGGGGCGGGTTGCCGCAGGTACATACTCAGGTCGCAGTGCAGCCGGGCTACGGGTTGGGGGTGAAGTAGGCCACGCGCTCCCACACACGCTTCGGCGAGATTCAGGCACTCCTTACAGTAGCCGGCAATGGCCGTTCGGGTCATGTTGGCGTAGTGGACTATCTCTTCCGGCTTATTCCGGCCGTCATTAATTTCCCCGGCCCGTTCCAGCCAGAGCGCGCCGCTTTCCACCAGGATGGCCATCCGGCCCACCCGGGTACGTTGGTAGGGATTTTCGGTGCGCTGGAGCTGCCGGAGGTAATCCCGGGTAGCGTCCAACAGGGCCGCGGCGCCCCCCAGTTGGACGGCGGCGAAGCGTATGGCCCCGCCGCTGAAGTGAGGCTGCAGATTATACTCACCGGGCTTACCGAGCAGATCATCCTCCCCTAGGCGGATGCCCGAAAAATCAATTTTGTAACTGACGCTATTGCGCATGCCCACCGGATTCCAGAAATCCCGGTCCACGGGGGGCTGGTGTTCGTCCAACGGTACCACCGCCATCTGCCAGCCATCCGAAGTGCCGGTGGCACCGTGACGAACCCCCGTAATCAATGGTCGCGTAACGTAGGTCGAGCCGCTACAGAAACTTTTGCTGCCACTTACGGTCCAGCGGCGTGCTGTCGACTCATGAAAGTGGATGCCATCCGCCATTTCGGTATTCCAAACTCCGAAAAGGTGGCCGGCCCGCGCCTCGGCGTACCACCGCTCCTTTTGCCCTCCCCGGCCGTAGAGGCGAATAAGCTGCAGGGCATTGAGGTGGCCCTCGTAAATTCTACCCACGCTCAGATTTCCGCGGCCGATTTCCCGCAACAAACGGAGCAGGGCCGCTGTATATCCCCGCCGCCCGTCCAGTGGTTCCCCCGGCAGCGTAAGGGTCAGGAGCCCGGCCTGCCGAATGGCTTCCATTTCGCGGTGGGGAAAATCGCCGCCTGCGTAGGTCGAAGCCGCCCACTCCCCGAAAGATCGTCGGAGTGTGGCAATTTTTTCTTCCGGGAAAGGAGAGGATACGGCAGCGGTCATGCGAAGTTAGAATACGCCACACCCGCGCTTGTTCCCGGATAGTGCTATAATATCAGAAATACCGCCATTCAGCGGAACCCCCGGCTACCCGTACACCCGTATCCCCTGTACCACCGCCAGCAAGATCAGTAGTCCGCCGACGACGAAATTGATGTTCCGGGTCAGAATGACGGCGCGACGGTGCATCCAACCCGCCAGTCGCACGTAAAGCCCGAATACCAGCATCGCACCTGCGCCCGCGCCCAGCGTAAATCCCGCCCGCGCGTTCGGGGTAGCCGCCAGGTACCCATCGGCCAGCAACCAGCCGCAGAAGGCGAAAAAAAACGGGACGGTCAGGAGGTTCATCAGGGCCAGACCGGCACCCCGGAGCAGAGGACGACCGACGAAGGCGTATTCCGAAACCGGCAGGCTAGCGCGTTTGGCCCGGATACCCTTGAGTAGGAAAAACCCGGCCAGCACCACCAGCATCGGAGCCGCCCACAGCCGTAGCCAGGACAGTACCTGGGGGTGACGGGTGAAAAACTTGGCGAAGAAGACCGCCAGCCCCGCCTGGGCCGCAAAGGTCAGCGCCATGCCCAGACTGAAGCGGTAGCCCACCCCACGGCCCGCCCGCAGACTGATACTGACGGCACTCATGTTCAGCAGACCGGGAAAGCAGGTGGCAACCGAAGCGCCCGCGAGACCGAGGAAAACGGCGGAAAGTGTCTCCACCCCGCAAAGGTAGCCCGGACCGGCCCGAATCGGAAAAAATTCCCCACCTTCGTGGACCACACAAGCTACACCCGACCAATGGACCCCATTAAGATCAAATTCGGAACCGACGGCTGGCGCGCTATCATCGCCCAGGAATACACCGTGGACAACGTCAAACGAGTAGCCGAGGGTACCGCCCTTTGGCTCAGGCAGAACGGGGGCAGCCGCGTCGTCATCGGCTACGACTGCCGCTTCGCCGGGGAGCTGTTCACGGAAACCACCGCCCGCGTTTTCGGTAAACACGGCATCACCAGCCTGCTGGCCCCGGCCTTTATTTCCACCCCCATGGTCAGCCTGGGCGTAGTCAAAACCAAGGCCGACCTCGGCGTGGTCATCACCGCCAGCCATAACCCCCCCTCCTACAACGGCTATAAACTGAAATCCAAACTGGGTGGGCCCAGCGTTCCGGCTGACGTAAGCGCCGTGGAAAACCTCATCCCCGATGAAGTACCCGCCGACCTGCCGGATATGGACGAACTGCGGGAACGGGGGCTGGTAGAGGAGCACGATTTCGAGCAAATCTACCTGGACCACGTGCGGGCCAACTTCGACCTCGACCTGATCCGCAACGCCGACTTCGGGATCGCCTACGACGCCATGTACGGAGCCGGGCAGTCGGCCATGATCAAACTGCTGCCGGAGGCGCGCCACCTGCACTGTGAGTTCAACCCCAGCTTTATGGGCCAGGCCCCCGAGCCGATCGGCCGCAACCTGACCCAGCTCAGCGACGTCATCAAGAGCGACCCGAACCTCAGTCTGGGTATCGCCAACGACGGAGACGCCGACCGGATCGGGCTATTTGACGAGAACGGCGACTTCGTGGACAGCCACCACATCCTACTGCTGCTGCTGATGTACCAGTACGAGTACAAGAATATCCGCCAGGGCGAAGTGATCCTGACCTTCTCCGTCACCGACAAACTGAAGCAACTCGCCGAGCAGTACGGGCTCGACTACGAAGTGACCAAGATCGGTTTCAAATACATCGCCGAAATCATGGCCGAGCGCGAAGTGATCGTCGGGGGCGAGGAAAGTGGCGGACTGGCCGTGAGCGGGCACATCCCCGAGCGCGACGGGATCTGGATCGGACTGATGATCGCCGAGTACATGGCCAAAACCGGCAAAACGCTCAACGACCTCATCCAGGACGTGTACGACAAGGTCGGCAGTTTCGACTGCAACCGCGACGACGTCCACGTGGAGAACGACCGCAAGTGGGAGATCGTCAGGCAGGCCAAAGAAGATCCCTTCAAAAAAATCGGCCCCTACACCGTCACGGACGTAAAGCACCTGGACGGCACCAAGTTCTACCTCGATGGCGAGGATCGGTGGCTCATGGTGCGCCCCAGCGGCACCGAACCGGTGTTGCGCGTCTACGCCCAGGGCACCGACGCGGAGGAGGTCAGAAAAATTTTAGACGCCGGGCGTGAAGCAATGGGGATTTAGCGTTGTTAGTAGTTTGTCCTAACCATACAGCGAGTTAAATACCCCCCTCCCCTTGCGCAAACCCCTGAAAATACATCCGGAAGGCCGCCGGATGTTGGCCTTACTGTTCGTAGTGCTGGCGGCGGTCGTAGTGGTGGTGTACTACCGGGCCCCCAACCAGCTGCCCGTCATCGGCGTCGCGGCGGGGATCCTTTTTCTTACCGTGCTCCAGTTTTTTCGCAACCCCACCCGCATGGTACCCGAAGAAGCCGACCACCTCGTGTACGCCCCCGCCGACGGGAAGGTGGTCGTGATCGAGGAAGCGTACGAACCGGAGTACTTTCGGGAAAAGCGGCTGCAGGTCAGCATCTTTATGTCTCCGGTCAACGTTCACGTAAACCGCAACCCGGTCAGCGGGCTGGTGAAGTACAACAAGTACCACCCCGGGAAGTACCTGGTCGCCTGGCACCCCAAGAGCAGCACCGAAAACGAGCGCACCACGGTGGTGATCGATACCGGTGAGACCGAGATCCTCATGCGCCAGATCGCCGGTGCCCTGGCCAAGCGGATCAAGAACTACCTGGAAGTCGGCCAGCAGGTCGTCCAGGGCGAGGACTTCGGGTTCATTAAATTTGGTAGCCGCGTGGACGTGTTCCTGCCCCTGGGCACCACGCTTAAGGTCGAGATCGGCCAGAAAGTGAAGGGCAATAAAACGGTGATCGCCGAACTGGCATGAGCAGACGCAACCGCAAGTACGAGGAAAAGACCCTGCGTGAGAAGCAGATCGACTTCCGTCGCCACTTGCGGACCTACCTGGTCATGAGTGCCTTCTTCGTCCTGCTCAACCTGATCACCATCGGCTCCCTGGGCTGGGCCATCTGGCCCATCCTGGGCTGGGGCATCGGCGTGGCCATGCAGGCGCTGAGCCTCTACGGCCCCCTGGCCGACCCCGAAGATGCCCACCCCAGCGAGGAACAGCGCCGGCACGACACCGGTGACCCCCGCGCACCCCGGGACGCGGAACCCGAAGAACGGATGGAACTGCGCGAACTCGAAACCCGCCGCCCCTACCGCGATGAGGATTTGGTGTAAAGGGATCGAAAGGCCTCGCCTACGGGCACGACCCCCTCGGTACCGGGCGCTAGGCGGCGGGCACGCAGCAAGCTCTCCCGGCGGTGGGCGGCGTAATCGACGTCATTCGGTAGCAACGAATTTTCCGTGATGTAGCCATTGTCCGCCCCGGCGTGGAGTAGCCTCCCCTCACCCAGGTAGAAGCCAACGTGCGTCGTGCGTTCGCTCCCGTCATCCCGATAATTTCCGAAAAAGAGTAAATCCCCCCGCTCCAGCCGGCTGAAGTCGTCATCCAGCGGCACCCCACGCCCGGCCCGTACTTGCTGGCTGGCGTCCCGCGGTATCACGTAGCCGTTCAGGTAGTAGGCCGTTTTGGTGAAGCCGCTGCAGTCCATGCCCTTCGGGCTGGTTCCCCCCCAGAGGTAGGGCCGGCCGGCGTAGGCATAAGCGGTAGCCAACAACTCTTCCGTCGGCAACCCCCCCGGTTGGGCCAGCCGGGCGAAGGGCATCAGCGCGGCGGTCTCGACGTAACCGGTTCGTCCGTCGGGCAAGCGAACCTGGCTGTAGGCACCCCCTGTCGTCCCGGTCAGGTGGACCAGGTTTCCCGCCACCAGTTCGGATACGATCCGTTCTCCTCCGGGGGTAGCGCGTACTTCCGCTTGGGCGCGGACGCAGGTGCGCAGGGAATCCGAGAACCACTTCCTTAGTTCCTGCCGATCGACGGCCACCAGTGCACCCCGTTCCAGCCAGGCGAGATAGCGGTCCGGGGTACGGACCAGGTACCAGCCGTCCTCTTCCATCAGTAGGGCGACCGGGGTACCCATCAGGGCCTGGGAGGTGAGCTCCTGGGAGTGGCCCGGTCGGGTGCGGATATTGGCAACCGACACCCGCACGAGGGCAAAGGAATCGGCCTGACCGAGTAGGCGTAGCTCGGCCGAAAGATCGTTCCGCGTAGCCGCCAGGGAGTCCACGAGCCGGCGGGCGGCGGGTACGGTGGTGTAGCCCCGGAGCACCCGGCCGTGTTCCGTTTGCTCCACGGCGACGACTAGCCGGTCGGTACGGGAATCCGGCGCGTAGGCGGCTCGCATCGCCTCCAGTTTTTCTTCCAGTTGGCTGTTCGCTGTTCCTTCCGTTGTCTTTGGGGTACAACTACCGTAGCAAAAGAGGATAAATAGTAAAAAAAACGGGTTTTGCATACTTTTCGGCCTTATATTTGTCGCCCAGCCGAACTTTACGGTTCGGCGTTGTTTCATTAACGCTTTAAATCACGGTTTTGAAGTTGGCTTATTTTTTCTAATGAACATGCTTACCCCTAAGCTTCGCCTTCAGCATTACCATTTGTTTTATCCATTTTCACTTTCATTATGAATTTATTTGTAGCCCGGCTCAGCTGGGACACTGACGAAGAGACACTCCGTAACGCCTTCAGTTCTTACGGAGAAGTCGAGTCAGTAAAAATCATCCTGGACCGGGAAACCGGTCGCTCCCGCGGATTTGGCTTTGTAGAAATGCCCAGTGACGAGGAAGCACAGGCCGCTATCGAAGGTCTCGACCAGACCGATCTCGACGGCCGTACCATTGTTGTTAAAGAAAACGACCGCAAAGGCGGTGGCGGCGGCGGTGGCGGCGGCTACCGTGGCGGCGGTGGCGGCTACGGCGGCGGC
>CAZQNE010000083.1:5097-15108 GCA_964594535.1 uncultured Lewinella sp. | reverse complement strand
AGGACGGATTCGGGCTGACCGAAAAGGAGAGCACGGCCGACACCCTCAGCGAGGAGGAGCAGCGGGAGCAACGCCTGCAACCCTACGGCGGGCAGGAGCGGCGGTTCATCGCCGGCTACATCCCCGGGGCCATCGTGACCACCGAGTTCGATGCCACCCACCCCCTGAGCTTCGGACTGGGCGAGCGGTACGCCAGCCTGAAGAGCAGCAGCGCCGCCTACGACTACCTGGAGGACGGCTACAACGTCGGGCGCATCCGGGCGGGGGCGCAGGTGCGGGGCTTCATCGGAAACGAAGCCTACGGCCGGATTCAGGAGACCCTCAACTACGGGGTCGAGCCCATGCGGCGGGGGGAGGTGATCTACCTGGTCGATAACCCGCTGTACCGGGCCTTCTGGGAGAACGGGAAGCTGTTGTTTGCTAATGCGCTGTTTCAGGTGCAGTAGGGGATGGTGCCGCTATCGTAGCTAAAACTGCAATACCCGCCCCTCTTCCTCAAACGCATGGCTCGCTTCCAACTGTAGGTGCAACCGGTCCATATCCGCCGGTTCCAGCCAGTGGGTGAAGGCGTGCGCCCGATCCATCATCCGGACGTACGCGACCGTATCCCTTTTGCGGGTCAAACGACGAAGATTGAGCAGGTAGTCCTCCCGGTAGACGGTAGGAATGATGATTTTTGAGGCACCGGCAGCGGTAAGCTCCCCGTTCATCATGAGGCGGGCGCAGCGGCCATTTCCGTCTTCGAAGGGGTGAATCTCGGAAATGAGAAACATCACGAAAAGAGCCCGGGCATAGGCGGTGGGAAGGTTGCGCAGTAGATCGTAGCCCTGCTCCAACGTGCCCATTACTTCGGCCGGTGGTACAAAGAAAGTATGGCCGGCACGATTTGCATTGATCTTGAAGTCCCCCGGCAAGGTGTGCGGACGAGCTACCATGATGGTGCGGTGACGGTAGCGCAGCATATCGATAAAATCATCGAAGGAAGTCGGGGATCGCGTCATTTCTCCGCGGTCACTACAGATATCGTAGGTACCCTTTACATCGTGAGAGTCTTCCCGCCGTAGCGGAATTATTTCTCCTTCCTGGATAATCCGGCGTGCTTCGTCGATGCGGAAGGTCGTCCCCTCGATGTAATTGGAAAAGAAGCTTTCGTAGAAGGCAAGGTTGTGGAAGGAGGTAGGGGTGGCTGTCTTTTCTGGTCGTTCGGGGGGGCGGGCCAGCCGTAGTTCGCCGGCCAGTTGAGTAAAGAGCTCTACCCGGCTGGTATCGTAGGGGCGTCCCTTCGCTACCGCGATGGCTGGGGGTGAGGTGAGTACGGTCCCCGGGTGGGTGGCTAGGAGCGCGCCGATGATGTTATCCAATTTCGTGTACGCGCTTTGCCAACCGAATTCGTGGGCAATTGCGGCGGCGCGGTCGCGAAATGCATTCAGGCCATCTTCTCCGCGCGATTGCAGTAACTGAACCAACCGTTGTTCGAGGACGGCCTGATCGAGGGTGCGCCGCTCTCCGCCACTTATCCGCGCGGGCTGGAGGTTTTCAAGAACGGCCCGCTCCAGGGAGGAGGCGTACAATCCTTCCCGTAGAGCATGATCGTCTTCCAGACGCCCGGGGCCATCGGTAAATTTGAGGGTTACGCCCGGCCAGCGGATGATTCGCCTTTGTGAGCCAGTCAGATATAGGATACCCGCCGGCGAAGCCCTAAATTCGATGGCGGAGCGGTGGGATAGCAAGCTGCCGGTATACAGTACGGCCAGGAGCTCCCATACGTTAGTCTTGATCGTGTGCTTAGCTGACTCTTCCGTCCGTGAGGTATATACGCCTTTCAGTAACCGCTTTATGCTACCTTGTTTTAGCAGTCGCCTGAGTGCACCGTTGCTCCACCGATCAGACTGGGAGAACAGGAGAACGGGTAGTCGCTCAGTGCGCATAAAGCAATCGATTAGCGAGTAAATTTACCAAAACCTGCGCGTAACTCAGTGTTTTTTACTAAAAGCTGCGCATAACACTGTTCTAGGCGCAGCCCCTTTACCCTGACGTAGAATCCGCCACCAATCTATCGTACTTACCGATAGTCTCGCCTCCGGCGTTTCCACCGATCCCGCACCCGCGTCCCCGCCTGCGTATCAGTCTGGTCTTCTTGGAGAAAGCCTTTACTCCCTATATTTACCAACCATGAGTGCCGCTACCCAACAGGATCAACAATACACGAAAGAAGAATACTTCGAGCTGCTGCGTACGTCTACCCATAAGTATGAATACGTAAACGGGCGGGTACGGATGATGGCCGGGGGGACGGCGGCACACAACGATATCGTGGGTAACGTTTACTTCGCGTTGCGGTCCGCAAGCAGTACCTGCCAGATTAAAAACAGTGAGACGGCCATCGCGGTCGCGAATCGTTACCATTTTCCGGATGCGAGTGCCGTTTGTGAAGAGGAGGCTAAGTACGAGCGGGGAGGGATAGCCCGATTGATCAACCCGGCACTCTTAGTCGAGGTTATCTCCGATTCTTCCGACCCCTACGACCGCACCGAGAAGTTCAGTGCCTACCGCCGCCTTCCCTCCTTCCGCGAGTACCTGCTCATCGATAGCCGCCGTCACCTGGTCGAGACCTACTATCAAAAAAAGCGCGACCTCTGGCGGATCGAGAATTCCTTTGATATGGAGCAGGAGATCGAGCTCAGTACGTTAGGGGTCAGTATCCCCATGGCGGCATTTTACGAGGGGGTTACGTTCTGACTGTTGTTTCTGGCGTAGTAGCCTACGGCATGGTCAGTTCTGGGCCAGGCTAGCCAGCTTATCCTCGATCATCCGTAGCCCCAGCCCCGGCCCCTCCGGACGGTACATCAGCCCGTCCTCGAAGCGGACCCGGTTCTCGAAGACGCTCAGCACTTCGTCGTAGGTATCCAGTTCGACGAACTCCAGGAAGGGGCCGAAATTGGGAATGCTGCACACGCAGTGCAGGGCCGCGGCGGTGCCCAGGCTGGGCTTGGTGTTGTGGGGGGCTACCGTCTTGAAGAAGGCGCTGCCCAGGTCGCACATTTTTTTATACTCGCTTATGCCGCCTCCCTTGATGACGTCGGGCTGGATGACGTCGGGATTCGCGTGGACGATCAGGTCGCGGATCTGCCAGCGGTTGTAGCTCTTTTCGCCGGCCAGCACCGGGATGTCCAGGGCCTCGACCACCTGGCGGGTATCGGCGTAGGCCTCGAGGGGGCAGGGGGATTCGAAGTAGGGCATCCCCATCTCCTGCAGGGCCCGGCCGATTTGGATGGCGCGGCCGGCGGTGTAGCCCTCGTTGGGATCGACGAATAGCTCCACCTCCTCCGGCAGGGCCTTACGAATGGCCGTATAGTAGCGCAGCGTCGGGTCGGGCGTCGGATTCAGATTGTACTCCCGGATCTGCATCCGCAGTTTGATGGTCCTGAAGCCCAGGTCGACGAGTTTCTGGGCGCGGTCCACGGCCTCCTCCACGGGGACGGTCCCGCCACGCAGGGGGATGCCCCCGTAGGCCGGTACGCTCTCCCGGTAGCTGCCCCCGAGTAGTTGGTAGCAGGGCACGCCCAGCACTTTCCCCTTGATGTCCCACAGGGCCAGGTCGACGCCCGCAATGGCGTAGGTGAGGGCACCGGCGGGACCGAGATCGTGATTTTCCCAGTACATCCGATTCCAGAGCAGATCGGTATCGAAGGGGTTCTGATCCAGCAGCACCGGGCGCAGCCCCCGCTCGATGAAGCTGCTCACCACTTCGGTGGGGCTGTTGGAACTGCTTTCGCCCCAGCCCGTGATGCCGACGTTGGTCCGTACCCGTACCATGATGCCCCGCCGGATCAGGAAAGTGCGCACGTCGGTAATACGGACCTCACCGGGATCGACTACCGGCCGAATATCCGGGGGCGCGGACGCAGGTGCGGAGCGGATGGGGTGAGCCAGGCCCGCGGTCGCCAATCCGGTAGCTACGGAGGTCAAAAATCTTCGCCGGTTCTGTTGCATGTGATTCCGATTTGCCCGCACCCGCGCGCCGCCGCCCCTAAAGTAGCCACATCCCCGCCAAACCCGTATTTTCCCACCAAACCCCCTTTCGATGCGTGCCCTATCCCTTTTCCTGGTCATGACCGCCGCACTTCCCGCCCAGCAGTACGAGGACTACCAGCTCCGCCTGGAACCCGTATGGTCGCGGGTGGCCGACGCCCTGGGTGAGTACGGATCGGTGGAGAGTGCCGAGTTCAGTCCCGACGGCAAGCACATCGTCAGCGGAACGAAGTACGACAACAGCGTCATCCTATGG
The DNA here is from genome assembly GCA_964594535.1 of uncultured Lewinella sp. GTDB lineage: Bacteria > Bacteroidota > Bacteroidia > Chitinophagales > Saprospiraceae > Neolewinella. The sequence continues at coordinate 10,820 of CAZQNE010000083.1, read as the reverse complement.
CGGACCAGCGACGGCACCGAACTGTGGCGGGCCTATACCGCCCAGGAGATCGAGCGGGTGGCCTTTAGCGGAGACAACGCCTACGTGGCAGCGGCCAGTGAGGACTACCTGGTGACGGTCTTCGACGCCCGGACCGGGGAAAAGCGCAACGAACTCCAGCACACCAACGGGATCGACGGGCTGATCTGGTCGAACACCGGACTGACGCTCGTGAGCGGGGAGGAAGAGGTCGACGACCCGGATGGCAGCAAGCACGGCTATATCCGGGTGTATAGCATGCCGGGAGGAGAGGAAACCCACCGGATGGACTTCGAAGAAACCGTGCAGGAATTGTTCTTTTCCACCGACGATCGCTACCTGATCGCGACCGGCCACGGCAGCGTAAAGGTCTACGAAACGAGTGGCTACACCGAGATCGCCGACTTCACCCCCGAGCCCTACGGCCACTTCGTTTCGGGGGGGTTCAGCCCGGATGCCTCCTCCATCATCGCCGCCGATAGGAGCGGGAAGGTGTACCTCTGGGACTGGCGGGACGACCCGGAGGCGAAGCGGGTCAAGACCTTCAACCACCTCGGGCGGAAGATCGAAACCATTGCCTGGCACCCCCGGGGCGGCTACGTGGCCTTCACCGGTCACAGTCCGTACATCTTCGTCTACCGCGTCAGCGACATCCGCGAGTACGCGAACGATCGTATCCGCATCGCCCATAAGGTGTGGGCCGGCGACCACGCGGAATACATCGACTTCAACCGGGACGGCAGCTTTCTGGTCAGCGCCCACCAGAACGGTCTGATCAAACTCTGGGCCTGGATGGGCGAGGAGCCGGACCTGAACGCGCGATTGCACAGCGGGGTGAAGCAGCAGCAGGACGCCTTCATGCGGGAGGGCGGGAATTGACCGACGCGCGGGGATGCATTTTAGCGGTACCGCACGTACCGTAGGGGGCTTTCGTTGCGTTACTGGTCTTTCGCATAAACGAGACACGTAGTGAGCAACCCCCCGGTACTGAGCCAAATTCGTACCCTCCCCGGACGCACCGTTTCCTACCTACGGAAGCAATCGGCGTACCGGCTTATACTGCTGGCGTTCGGTATCCCCGTCGCCCTGGTAGCCGTGCTCTTCCTGTTTCTTTTCATCGGCGTCATGACCGGTGCCTACGGCCCCCTTCCCGACGCTCAGGAGCTGGCGGCCATCGAAAACGACGATGCCTCCTCCATTTTTTCCGAGGACGGGCAGGTGCTGGGCCGCTACTACACCGTCAACCGGGTGAGCGTCCCGGCGGAGCGGATCAGCCCCTACGTAGCCCGGGCGCTGATCGCTACCGAAGACGCCCGCTTCTTCGAGCACGGGGGCATCGACCCGCGGGCCCTGGCGCGGGTGGCCATCCGCACCGTCTTGCTCGGTGATCGCAGCGGCGGCGGGGGCAGCACTATCAGCCAGCAACTCGCCAAGCAGCTCTACCCCCGGCAGACGTACGGCAGTCTCGGCATCCTGAAGATGAAGCTGCGGGAAATGGTCATCGCCAGCCGCCTGGAGGACGTGTACAGCAAAAAGGAGCTACTCAACCTCTACCTCAACACCGTCCCCTTCGGCGAGGAGGCCTACGGCGTTCAGGTGGCGGCCAACCGGTTTTTCGGTAAGTCCGCCGCCGAATTAAACCTGCAGGAAGCCGCCGTCCTGATCGGGCTGCTCAAGGCGAACACCTACTACAGCCCCCGCCTGCATCCCGAGCGGAGCCGGGGCCGCCGCGACGTTGTGCTGGACCTGATGGCCAGGAACGGCAGCATCACCCCGGCGGTGGCCGACAGCGTATCCCGCCTGCCGCTGGAACTGAACTACACACGTGACGCCGACCGCTTCGGTACCGCGGCTCACTTCCGCCAGCGCCTGCGGGCGGACGTGGAGCGCGCCCTGGAAGGACTGCCACACCCCGACGGCCGCGCCTACGACATCGACCGCGACGGGCTGCGCATTCACACCACCATTGATGCCCGCCTGCAACGACTGGCCGAGGAAGCCGTCGCCGAACACCTGCCCGCCCTGCAAAAAAGCCTCGCCGAAGACTGGAGCGGGCGCCGGGAAGCCCCCTGGGAGACGGCCTTCCTCCGGCAACTGACGGCCGCCGGCTACACGGAAGCGCAAATCGAAGGAAGCCTGCGTACCCCCCGCGCCATGACCATTTACGACGGACGGACCGGCGAGGCCCGCGACACGATGATGCGCCCCATCGATAGCCTCCGCCATTACTTCACCCTGCTCAATGCCGGTCTGTTGGCGACCGAACCCGCCACCGGGGTCGTCCGGGCCTGGGTCGGGGGGGTGGATTACCGCTTCGTACAGTACGACCACGTCGGTAGCCGGCGGCAGGTGGGCTCGACGATCAAGCCGGTCGTTTACGCTACGGCGCTGGGTCAGGGCATCCAGCCCTGTGACTATACCGTAGCGAGCCAGCTCACCTATACCGACTACGACGACTACAGCCCGGGTAATGCCAACGGGAAGTACGGGGGGGCCTACTCCATGCGGGGCGGGCTGGCCAAGTCGGTGAATACCGTGGCCGTTCAGCTCGCCGTTCGCAGCGGGCTGCCCCATCTGGCCGGGCGAATCAACGCCCTCGGGGTGGAAGAAGCGGTACGCCCCCTGCCGAGTATTGCCCTGGGAACGGTGGAAGCCAGCCTGGTCGAAATGAACCGGGTGTACGCCACCTTCGCCAACCGGGGGCGCCGGCCCGCCGCGGCCCACTACCTGGACCGGATAGAAGATGAGTTCGGCAACGTGCTGGTCGCCTTCGAACGGCCGGCCCCGGGGGAACAGGTCCTGGACCGGAAGACGGCCGACATCACCACCTACCTCCTGGCCGGGGTGGTGAACGGCGGCACCGGGGCCCGGCTGCGGTCGACGTACGGACTGAAGGGAGCCCTGGCGGGCAAGACCGGTACGACCCAGAACCAGTCCGACGGCTGGTTCCTGGGCTTCACCCCCAAACTCGTCGTCGGTACCTGGGTGGGGGCGGAATACCCCGCCGTGCACTTCCGGACCCTACGGCGGGGATCGGCATCCGCTACGGCCCTGCCCGTTTGGGGCACCTTCATGCGCAAGGTGCAGGACGATGGGCGACTGGCGACCTACCACGGCGGCAGTTTCCCCCGTTTGGACAGCACCACCCTGGAGCTCCTCGACTGCCCCGACTACCTGGAAGAGGTTCCGATCCTGGCCAACGAAGACGAGTTCGCCCCCGACCGCGAGATCACCCGCCGGCTGCGCGAATTCAGCCGCGAAGAGATCGTGGACATGGTGGAGGATAAACACCGCCGGACCAACGAGTCAGCCCGCGAGTATGCCGCCCGCATCGCCACCGAACTGGAACGGGAAGATCGCCGGGACGAACGGCGGGAGGAGCGCAAGCAAAGCTGGGTCAAGCGGCTGTTCGGCAAGAAGAAGCGGAACTAGGCTAAACTACCGCCGGGTATTCGGGGTACCACTGGAAACGTATTCCAATGCCCCGGTTCGTGCTCTCCTCTGCTTGTATCGTATTCCTGTGCTCACACCTGGGCGCCCAGCGGGCCTTCACCCTGTTTGTGGATTGCAACAATTGCGACTTCAACTACCTGGTCCAGCAAATTCCCTACGTAGGCCTGGTACGGGTACCTACCGGAGCCGATGTACGCCTACTGGTCACCCGGGGCGGTACGGGCGGCGGTGGGCAGCAGTACGAGCTCTTCTTTACGGGACTGACCGGTGACTTCGAGGGGCAAGCCGAGAAGGTCACCTACCAGATAGAAGCGAACAGTAGCGACGATGACATTCGCAATGCGCTTCTCAGAGGGGTAAAGCAGGGGCTGCTTCCGTATTTAGTCAAGACGGATAGAGTACAGGATATTGACTACCGGGTCATTGCAGAAGAAGGGGCGGCGGAGGATGATCCCACCGTAGACAATCGGTGGGACAACTGGGTCTTCGAAGTCTTCGGAGGTGGGCGCTACGAAAGTGAAGCGGTCAGTACCGAAGCAACGGGAGAGTTTAACGTGGAGGCCGACCGGGTGACGGAAGCGAAGCGCATCCGACTGGACGCCTTCTTAGAGTATACCCAAATATCCATCGACCGGGATACGGCTACCTTCATTCGGGTTCGCCGCGACTACTATGCCGCCGGTAGCATGGTGTGGTCACTGAGCGATCACTGGTCGGCGGGTGGGTTCGGGGGCTACCTTTACGAAACCTTTGAGAACCTCGACAACTCCTACTTCGGGAATGCCGCTATTGAATACAACATCTACCCCTACTCGGAGGTACTGCGCCGGGAGATCAGCGTAGCCTACCGACTTGGGTACCGCTACAACAACTACCTGGAAACAACCATCTTTGAGAAGAATGAAGAGGGCCTGGCCTATACCTCAATGTACGCACAGGCCCGTTTCCGACAGCCCTGGGGCACGATCAATACCAGCCTGGACGCATCGGCGTTCCTACGCGATCTGAGCCAGAATGAAATTCAACTGAGGAGCAACGTCGATCTCAATCTGTACCGGGGGTTGGCCCTGAGTTTCCGAATCAGGGCGTCGCTGATCAGCAACCAGATCAACCTTGCGGCGGGCAACACTTCCCTGGAAGACCTCATCCTACAACAACGGCAGGTAGCGACCAACTTTCGGGTCGACGCCAGGATCGGCGTCAGCTATACCTTTGGATACCTGACGAATAACATCATCAACTATCGTTTGTGAGCCACCGCCCGGCCAAACGAACCCACCCCCCCGCCGTTCCGTTGCACTAAAAAACCAGCAACTAATATGTCCTTTATCGATAGCATCGTCGACGCCGTTAAAAACGCCGACCTCTCCGCCGTACAGAAATCCGCCGCCAGCGCCTACCACTCCGCCGCTAGCTCAGCCCAGGGGATGGGCAACAGCGCGGAAAGCACCGCAAAAGGTGCCTACCACTCCGCCGCCGCGGGCGTGAAGAGCGCCGAAGAAACCGCCCTGGAAGCCCTGCATAACGCCGGAGATTTCTTCGAACGCACCCGCACCCAGGGCGACCCCGATTACGTGAAGGGGTTCGTGGCCGGCATGATCGGCGGGCTCGTCGGTACCGGGCTCAAAATGATCATTGATCGGGCCCTGCCCACCGCCCAACCCCAGGAGGAGCACGCCGCCCGCATCCAGGTAGTGGAAGGAGCCGAGGACGTCATCAACACCGATATGGATCGCAACCAGGAAGAAGTCGCCCAGCAGGCCCTGAATATTGGTTTCGGTGCCATCGTGGGGGGGATCTACGGGGTGATCGTGGAGGCCGCCCCCGCCGTTCAGGCCCCCGCCGGCGTCCCCTTCGGTGCCGCCCTCTGGACGGCCGCCCACAAGATCGCCCTGCCCGCCCTCGGTCTCGCGCCCAAGCCCCTGGACGATGACCTGAGTATCCAGGCCGGTCAGCTCGGCAGCCATATGGCCTACGGCGCCACGGTCGAGATCGTACGCCGCGGCATCCGCCACGTGATGGACGAGGAGGATATTCTGTAAATTTCTATCCCCGCGGAGGGCTGCGCCGGGCTATCGCCCTGGCTCCACCCCTCGCTCGTTCGGACGACCCTTCCAGGGCCGGTAGGTGGGGACGCGGGCGGCGAAGCCGACCAAGCTGAGCCGCAAATCTTAAATCGTACTTGGTACATCATAAATTGTAAATTTCCATCCCCGCGGAGGGCTGCGCCGGGCTATCGCCCTGGCTCCACC
>CAZQNE010000083.1:0-4997 GCA_964594535.1 uncultured Lewinella sp. | reverse complement strand
TCTGCTCTACCTCATCCCCACCCCCATCGGTAACCGGGAGGATATCACCCGGCGCGCCCTGCGGCTACTGGAGGAGGTGGATCTGATACTCGCAGAAGACACCCGCACCTCCCGCCCCCTACTCAAGCATTACGGGATCGAGACGCCCCTGCGCGCCTACCACGCCCACAATGAGCACGCCGTAGTCGAACAAGTGGTTACGGAGCTAAAGAACGGCTCCACCTACGCCCTGATTACGGATGCCGGCACTCCCGGCATCAGCGATCCGGGCTTTTTACTGGTGCGGGCCTGTCGGGAGGCGGGGGTGGACGTGAGTTGCCTGCCCGGTCCCGCCGCCTTCGTGCCGGCCCTGGCCGCCAGCGGTATTCCCTGCGATCGCTTTCACTTCGAGGGCTTCCTACCGCACAAGAAGGGTCGCCAGACCCGGCTACAGTACCTGGCCGCGTTACCCAACACCTTCGTCCTCTACGAATCCCCCCACCGGATCGCCAAACTACTGGATCAACTGGAGGAACACTGCGGCGGCGACCGCCGGGCCTGCGTAGCCCGCGAAATCTCCAAACTGTACGAAGAGATCACCACCGCCCCCCTCACCGAACTGAAAGCTGACTACGCCGCCCGCGGCAAGGTAAAGGGGGAAATCGTGGTGGTGGTGGCCGGCGCGTAGTCGTCAGCCGAATTCTTTACATTTCGCCCTCGGCGAAAGGTAACGTTCGTCTGCCGACTTCCCTACCCCCCACCATGATTCAGCTTCCCCTCCTCGCCTTCGGGATCACCCACCTCACCGATGCCCGCTACTTCGCGGCCTGGCTCCCCGACTACCTCTGCTTCCCACTGGGGGAGGGCGGACTGAGCCTCGACTCTTTCGTTGCCATCCGGGAATGGGTGGAGGGCCCCGTCTGCGTAGCCGAATTGGGCGCGGACGCGGGTGCAAACTTCGATCCGGAGGAATTGCGGAAACGGGAAGTCACCCATCTACTCGTGAATTACGGACATGACTACCCTACGGAAGGATTTGCTACCCTTACCCGTATTCCGGTAGCGGGCTACCAGGCAGCTTCCGATCTCGGCGATTTGGTCAGGGAAACCACCGGAACCCTCATCCTGGATTTCACGCTGGGCGGTATCACCTACCGGGATCTCGTCGAAGGTCATCCTTTTTCCCCTACAGAATTATGGGAGTTGATTGGTGAGCGCAGCGTCTACGTCCGTATTGACCTGGCACCCGCGCACCGCCGCCCCGCTGTGCTCCCCGGTCTGGCCGTACGCGGCAGCGGGGAAGAAAAGGTGGGGTATAAAAGTTTTGAGGAGCTGAATGACCTCCTCGAGGCGTTGGAGTAAACCGGTGCTTTTGCCCACAGAGTTCAGCAAAGGGGGCACCGAATGGCGCAGAGCCGCTGACCTCCGTTTAGCGCTGCGCGTACGCTGCTCAACTCCGTAGGCCTACTTCACCCACCGCGCAAAATCCTTCGCGAAGTAGCTGATGATCACATCCGCCCCCGCCCGCCGGATGCTGAGCAGGGCCTCGGAGGCGGCCTGCTCGTAGTCCAGCCAGCCCTTTTCGGCCGCGGCCAGTAGCATAGCGCATTCTCCCGAGACGTGGTAGGCCGCGATCGGCAGCGGATGCGCCTCGCGTAGGCGGTAGACGATGTCGAGGTAGTTCAGGGCCGGTTTGACCATGAGGTAGTCGGCCCCCTCGGCGGCGTCCAGGGCGGCCTCGCGGAGGGCCTCCCGGGCGTTGGCCGGGTCCATCTGGTAGGTCTTCTTATCGCTGGGCACGTCTTCGAGCTGGCGGGGCGCGCTGTCGAGGGCATCGCGGAAGGGGCCGTAGAAGGCACTGGCGTACTTAGCGGTGTACGACATAATCGCCGTATCCGTCAATCCGTCTCCGTCCAGTGCCCGGCGGATGCTGGCGACCCGGCCGTCCATCATATCGCTGGGCCCGATCACGTCAAAGCCGGCCCGGGCCTGGGCTACGGCCATGGCGTCGAGTAGCTTTAGCGTCTCGTCATTATCGATTTTGCCGTTCAGTACCACCCCGTCGTGGCCGTCGGTGCTGTAGGGGTCGAGGGCTACGTCCGAGATCAGGCAGACTTCCGGGAAGCGGCGCTTAATGGCCCGGGCCGCGTGGAGGTAAAAATTCTCTTCGGCCGTAGCGTAGGTACCGGTCTTATCCTTATGCTCTTCGGGCACGGCCGGGAACATCATAAAGCTCCGCAGACCAAACCGCAGGCTGTCTTCGATCTCCCGCAGTACCTCATCAATCCCCAACCGGAAGGTGCCCGGTAGGCTCCGAATGGGCAGTCGCGCGGCGGCATCCGGCATTAAGAAAATCGGCTGTACGAGGTGGCCGGCGTTCAGTTCCGTTTCGCGGATGAGGTTGCGCACGGCGGCGCTGGCACGGTTTCTACGGGGTCGGGAGAGCATGGGATTTACAATTTACAATTTCGGATGTAGGAATTACGATTTGCCGTCGTGAAGGGAAGCCGGCCCGCTACTTACCCACGAACCACGCAAAGGTTTTGCACTCCGCCACCAGGCCTTCGTAAAAGTCGGTATCGGCGTAGCTGTCGCGGAGGAGCCGAAAGTAGTTGAAGGGCCGGGCCCCGCCCGGGCGGCCGTCGGCGTAAAACTGGTTGCGCTCGGCCTTGGCGGCGAAGTAGGCGGCCAGGGCGGCGGCTTCCCGGTCGGGGGCCCGCCGCAGGGCGCGCTCGAAGTAGTAGCGGGGCTGGTCCATCTCCAGGTGTTCGCGGTTGCCCAGGGGGGCGTTCGGGTGGGGGAATACCGCGGTGGGTACCGGAGCCGCCGCCGCCCGCGCTCCGCTACTGCCCGAGCGGAAGGCATCGGCGAAGCGCCAGTTGTAGCTGAAGTAGCTCATGTTGTACAGCGCCAGCCCGATGTTGAAGTAGTTGCGGGCGGCGATGGTATCGTTGGTGGTCCGGTCGGCCTCGTCCTCCAGTTCTTCCAGCCGGCTGAGGAGTTCGACCTTATTGTAGGTGGCCGAGCCGGCGGGGGGCGTGTAATTCACCCGGTCGCGCAGTTGCCGCTCGAAGGGGGCGAAGCGGCCGTAGCCATCGCGGAGCCCGGTAGGAATGCGGCGGTAGATTTCCAGGGCGGCCTTCCACTGCCCCCGTTGCAGGTAGTGATCGCCGAGCAGGTTATGGATATCGGCTACCGCGTCGGGACCGATCTTTTCCCGCAGCAACGCCCGGTCGAAGCGGTTGCGGTTCAGGCTGTCGGCCATCCGTTCCAGCGAGAGGAGGTCGTCGACGGTCGGGTTTTTCGCGATGGCCGCGAAGCCGTGGCGGATCAGGTCGGCCTTGGCGGTGCGCCCCGTGCGGCGGTAGACGGCCTCCAGCTTAGCGTTGACCAGGGGGCGGAAGTCGGGGTAGCGGCTGGCCAGGGTAGCATCGGTCAGCACCCCGTAGTAGCGCAGTTCTACCGAATCCGTGACGCGGCTGAGTTGCAGTACATCGGCCACGTCTTCCAGGATAGCCACCTGTTGTCGGATGGTGTCGCTCTCGGTCTGTTGGCTTAAGGTGGCGAAAGTTTTCTCGGCGAAGAAGTAGTCACCGGCCAGGAGTTCCAGTACGCCGCGGGCCAGGAGCCAAAAGTCTTCCCGCTCGGTTTTGCCTTCCCGGATGACATCGTTGACGAAAGTTTGCAACTCGATCAGCCGTTCTTCCGTCGCGGGGCTGGGTTCCCGTCCTCCTACGTTGCGGTCCAGCAGCAGGGCTTCCAGTTCCTGTAGTTCGCGCATGGTGAGCAGGGGCAGGGCGCGGTTGGTGGGCTCGTAGGCGTAGATGGCGCGCATCTCTTCGGTGAGTACGGCCCGGCCGTTGTGGGCGCGCAGTACGTGCAGCATGGCCCGTTCGTGGTCGTTGTCGGCCAGCAACAGGGTTTGCCGCCACTGCTCGTCGGTCTCGATGCGGAAACTACGGTAGGCACTCTCCCGCTTGCTGGGGCTGCGCTCGAAAATGCGGCTGAACAGGTAGGCGGATTGGGGCAAGTCACCGAGCGATTGCAGGGCGCCGGCCCGGTGGCCCTCGATCCAGTCGTAGATCAGGCTGGGGTCGGCATCGATCTTCGGCATCAGGTAGTCGTAGAGCTCCAGCACGTAGCGGTACTCCCCCAGGTAGTGGGCGAGTCGAACGAGTTGGTAGGCCTGCCGGAGGCGGACGTAGTGGCTCTCGATTTTGGGGAAGCGCTCCAGTCCTTCTTCCAGCAGAGCTTTCATTTCTGCGGGCGCGGACGCAGGTGCGGAGTTGAACGGGGAAGCCAAAACAACGTACGGTTCGATGCGCTTGGCGTAGAGCAGATAGTCCACCACTTCGCGACAGCGGTCTTCCAGCAGGTGGCGGGCGAAGGCATTGGTGGCCAGGGCGGGGGGCAGGTCGGCGGCGGTTGCTTCCTTGTTCTCCATCAGCCGGCGCAGGGTCTGCAGCCCGTTGTAGTTATTTCCGTAGACGACGGCCCCGATGTCGGCGGCGGGGGCCACGTCGCAGAAGCGATCCCGCCACTCGGCGACGTTACTACTGCGCTGCTGGTTGCCGGGTTGCTCCAGGTAATCTCGGAAGACCTCTCCGAAGTGCAGGAAAAAGGGGGCCAGCTGGCTCTCGAAGCCGACTACCCGGGGATTGAGGAAGCGGTAGGTGGGGGCGCGGGCGATGGGGCCGCAGTCCGCCAGCACGGAGGGGCCGGTACCGATCAGCAGTAATATGGCGGTAGCGATGCGCACGGGGGCCAAGATAAGCCGGTCGGCGGGGCCACCCCTAGGCCGGCGGACGGCCCTTAGCTTACCCGCCCCGGCGGGCGGGCCAAACTCCGCTCCCGCTCCGTAAAGCCCGGCCGACGGGGCTAGCGGCCTTGGGCCGTCCGCCGGCTGGATTGGTCAGGATAATGCTAGATAGCTACTACCCGCCCCGGCGGGCGGGCCAAACTGCGTTCCCGCTCCGTAAAGCCCGGCCGTCGGGGCTAGCGACCTTGGGCCGTCCGCC
>CAZQNE010000082.1:12579-16262 GCA_964594535.1 uncultured Lewinella sp. | reverse complement strand
ACGAGTGGTCACGCTTCGCCCCGGATTCCCGGCTGTCCGAGGTTCCGTACTTCACTCCAGAGGCCCTGGCTGCCAACTATGCCCTCATAGATCTGGTACGTGCTTGGGGGCTGCGTAAGAACGCCAGCCCTGCCCAGCTTTCCCTCGCCTGGCTGCTCGCCGAGCGCCCCTTTATCGTGCCCATCCCCGGGACCACCAAACTGCACCACCTGGAGGAGGACCTTGGCGCGCTGGACGTCAGTTTCACGCCGGAAGAACTATCGCAGTTCCGCGAAGACTTCTCGCGTATCGAGCTGGTGGGGGTGCGAGCACCGCAAACGGCCGAGATCGATCAGTAAGTGGCCGACCGGCAAGCGGGAGTTCAAGTCAGGTTATTGGGGAAAGCCGTTCCAGCCACACTCAACCCATTTAGCCAGAGAACGCTCTACTACTGTACCGCTACGGCACTTCGCGCGGCGCTATCGCCCCTAACCAAAAATCATCATCATGCGCCTTCTTTCCTATTTGCTCCCAAGCTTGCTGGTAGCTTCCTGCGTAAGCCCACGCGCCACCGCCCCGCCCGGCACCATTCCGCTGGCGGAACAGGGCAGCTTTACTGTGGGCGGTACCGTCAAGACATCGCCGGGCACCTTCGATCCCATCGCGGACGGGGCCTTCAACCCGGCCGCTCAGTCGACCACCGGTCAGACGCTTCACGGCGATCACGCTTTCGTCCTGTACCAGCGGCCAGCGGACGCCCGTCCCTTGCCGCTGGTATTCTGGCACGGATACGGGCAGTCGATGAAGACCTGGCAGACCACTCCGGACGGCCGCGAAGGTTTCCAGACCATCTTCCTGCGCCACCGCTATCCGGTCTACCTACTCGACCAGCCGGGCCGGGGATTGGCCGGGCGCACCACCCGCCCCGGCAGCTACGCGGCGGCCACCGACGACCAGCTGTGGTTCGGGATCTTCCGCTTAGGCACGGACCGCGAATTCTACCCCGGTGTCCAATTTTCCCGGGAGCCGGAGGCGCTGAACCAATTCTTCCGCCAGATGACCCCGGACACCGGTCCGCTGGATATCGACCTGAACGTGGCGGCCGTCTCCGCCCTTTTCGACACCCTCGGGCCGGGCGTGCTGGTCACCCACTCCCACAGCGGGGGACAGGGCTGGCTCACGGCACTTGAAAACGACAACGTCCGCGGCATCGCCTCCTACGAGCCGGGCAGCAACTTCGTCTTTCCGGAGGGAGAGGTGCCCGAGCCGATCGATTACGTCGGCGGACGCCTGAGCGCCCGCGGCGTTCCCATGGAGGTATTTAGTCGGCTCACGGAAATTCCCATCGTGATTTACTACGGGGACTATATACCGGAGGAACCGGTGGAAAACCCCGGACAGGAGCAGTGGCGGGCGGCCGTAGCCATGGCGAGACAGTGGGCCGAAACGGTTAATCGCCACGGAGGCGACGTCACCCTGGTCGAGCTGCCCGACGTTGGGCTGGAGGGCAACACCCACTTCCCGATGTCCGACCTGAATAATCAAGCCGTAGCCCAGCTGCTGCTCGACTGGCTGGCGGAAAAAGGACTGGATTAAGGAATACTAAACCAACACAACAAACTTCCCTATCATGATTCGATTACCCTTCCTACTGCTGCTGTGCAGCCTGTTTACCACCGTTGTTGCGGCCCAGGATACCGCCATTTTTCCCCGGGGAGAAAAGGCGGAAAACGTGCACCACAAAGGTGAGGTATGGTTGTACCACCCCGGCGAGACCGACGAAGCCTTCGACTACGGGCTGGCGGTGGCCACCTTCGCCCCCGATGCCCGCCTGGACTGGCACAGCCACCCCGCCGGCCAGCAGCTCATCATTACCGCCGGTACGGGCTACTACCAGGAGCGCGGCAAGGAACTAAAGACCGTCCGTAAGGGCGACGTGGTTAATTGCCTGCCAGGCGTCGAGCACTGGCACGCTTCCACGCCAGACAGCGGCGTGACCTATCTGGCCATCACCGGCGACGAACCTACGCAGTGGCTCGAACCGGTTGCCGATGAGGTATACTACGGAGATGAGGCAACTTCCGGCACCGGCTCCGTCGAGCAGGAGCTGCTCGAGCTTTCGAAGCAGAAATGGCAGTGGATGGCGGATAAGGACGCCGACAAACTGGCCGAGCTCTTTCACGATCAGGCCATGTTCGTCCACATGGGCGGTAGCTGGGGTAAAGAGCAGGAAGTCAATATCATCCGCGACGGTGGCATTCACTACAAGCAAGCGGATATTCACTCCGCTTCGGTACAGGTGATCGGCAACACGGCCGTCGTACTCAACAACATTACGCTGCTGGCCGTAGTAGGCGGCAATGAGGTCACCAACCCCTTCGAGGTAACCGAGGTATATACCAAGGTGGACAGTGACTGGAAGCTCGCCTCGCTCTCGTTCACGCGGCTGATGACGCGGTAGCCGGGAATAACCTATGCAATACATGCTACGCCTTCGGTGGTCTCGGGTGACTCTGGCATTCCTGTTGCTGGCCGGGGGGCTGTCCTGCCGCCCGCCTTCGGCAAGCAATACCCCTGCCTCCCTCTCAGCTGCGGATATGATGATCAGGTTGGCGCGCATAACCGTGGATACGCTGTATCTGGAGCAGTACCTGGCGATCCTCAGCGAGGAGGCGGAGGCCTCGGTCCGGTTGGAACCAGGGGTGTTTTGTATCTATCCGATGGTTGTCAAGGACCGTCCAAATGAGATCACCATACTGGAAATCTACGCCGACCGGGACGCCTACGAGGCCCACTTGGAAACGCCGCACTTTCTGCACTACAAAACAGCCACCCTCCCGATGGTCGAATCGCTCGAGCTGATCGATATGGGAGCCATCAGTCCGGAAGTAATGCCCGCCATCTTCCGCAAACTCGCCGGAGTTGCACTCCAACCTTAGCGTTTTTGTTAGTACTGGAACACACGCACAGGTCGGGCAAAGCTTATTAAGGTTGGCGGCGGAGCGCAGGTGCAGGGAATACCGCCTAGCGCAATTCCCCGGAGGTAACCGCCCGTTCGATGGCGTCCAGTCGGGCCTGCTTGGGGTCGGCTTTCCCCTTGGCGGTACCGTCGCGCTCGAATTCAATGAGTCCTTCCCGTTCTGGGGTGTAACGCGGCCATTCGGGAAGTCCCTCACCGTTTGGATCTCCGGTCTTCGCAAAGTTAGCCCAGTAGGCATTCATCAATTCGGCTACGTTTCGATCAGCAGCGATAACCGTATCTATGCCCCACCGGGCGTGCAGGTTGCCGAATACGTAGGGGATCTCGGAGGCGTGGGGGGCACCCAGCGGCATCCGCTCGTGCAGCGATTCCGGGACGTAGGAAAACAGGTAGACGTAGGCCGGCTCCCCCGCCTCCGTGAAGGCGCGCGCCGTGAAGCGGGCCGGTTCCGCCCACACCTTGTCGGTGTTCACGAGCGAGAGTAGTTCGGCAAACTCCTTGGTACCCTCGGGATCGTAGGCGGCCCTGGCCGCGTCGCCACCGCTGCCGAACAGGGAGAGCAATTCATCCTTCGACTCCGCCTGTACAAATCCCGCCGGCACCTCGGCGCTGTTCGACCCGATAATGATGGGCACGCCGGCCGGCACCCGGCCGGCAGCGTAGGCGGTCTGGGCCGTTTCCTGCACGAGCTTCCCATCCAGAATGGGACCGGCGTAGATGGGGG
>CAZQNE010000082.1:0-12479 GCA_964594535.1 uncultured Lewinella sp. | reverse complement strand
TGGGCCGTTTCCTGCACGAGCTTCCCATCCAGAATGGGACCGGCGTAGATGGGGGTGTTCTCCTCGCCATAGGTTTCCGAGCCGCCGTCCACGATGTCTGCCGCGCTGAGCGCGCGCAGCTTGGCCAGGGCAGCCGCGTCGGTTCCCGTGATGCCGTGCTTACCGGCAAAGTTCTCTCCGATGGTTTCCGCCGAAACGGGGTAATGGGGATCGGCATTTTCTTCCCGCAGGGGCCGGCCGGTCAGGACGCCGTCGCGGCCGCCGCCGGATTCGACGATCGCCTTGTGGAAGAGTCCCTGCGCTCGCGGAATGGTCAGCAGGGACTGCACGGATACGCCCCCCGCCGATTCCCCGAAGATCGTGACGTTGTCTGGATCGCCACCGAAGGCGGTGATGTTGTTCCGGATCCACTCCAGGGCGGCAATCTGGTCGAGGTAGGCGTAGCTGCCGGTGGGCTCCTCCCCGGCTTCTTCGCTCAATGCCGGGAAAGCAAAATGGCCGAAGCGACCCAGGCGGTAGTTAAAGGTCACCAGCACGACCCCTTGCCGGGCAAACGATTCTCCCGACACGGAAGCATCGGAGCCACTGCCGAAGACGAAGGCACCGCCGTGGATCCAGACCATCACCGGCAGGTCCGCTTCAGGCTCGGCACCTGAGGGTGTCCATACGTTGAGAAACAAGCAATCTTCGGAGGAGCCCTCGGCGATCGTTCCCGCCTCGCGCGGCCACCCGGCCTGGGCGCAGTTAGCTCCGTAGGCAGTCGCATCGAGTTCGCCTTCCCAGGCGGTAGCGGGTTGGGGAGCGCGCCAGCGGTCCTCGCCGAGCGGAGGTGCGGCGTAGGGGATGCCCTTGTAGCTATCCACGTCCGCATCCCTTAGCCCGCGCACTATGCCCGAATCGGTCCGTACGGTGGGTGAGGAAGGGTCGGTCGCGGTAGCTGCCGGTTGCTGGGAAGACATACAGCCGCTGGCCAGGAGGGCCAGGCTGATCAGGAAATAGTTCATTGGCTCGTAATAGCTTTGATAGACTTTAGACACAGGGGCGGAGCAAGTTCGGGTGCCGTTCGCCTTACCCCAACAACTCCCCCTCCGCTAAAAAAGGCTGGTGGTAGTGCCGCTCCCCGGTGGCCCGGTAGAGTGCATTAGCTACGGCACCAAAGACGGGAGGGAAAGGGGGCTCGCCCATACCCGTGGGGGCTTCCTCGTTCTTGACAAAATGGACATCGATCGACTTGGGCGCCTCGCTGTACCGGATCATCCGATAACTGTCGAAATTCTTTTGTTTTGTATTTCCGTCCTGAAAGATGAGCTGCCCGTAGAAGGCATTCCCTATGCCATCGATAATGGCGCCCTCCGCCATGTTGGTTGCCGCATCCGGATTGATGACCACACCGCAGTCGACGGCGCAGCTCACCCGCTCCACGGTGGGCATTCCGTCGGTGACGGTGAGGTCCAGCACCTGGGCCACGTAGGTGTTGTGGCAGAAGTAGGCGGATACGCCGCGGAAGACATGCGGGGGGGTATTGTCCCATTCGGATTTTTCCCTCACCAGTTGCAGGACTCCGGCATATCGGGCCGCGTCGTAGTCATTTTGCTCGCCGACCGGATTCGTTCGGGCCCGCTCGAGCAACTCCAGGCGAAAATCGATCGGATCCTTACCAGCGGCCTCCGCCACCTCGTCGAGGAAGGCCTGTTCGGCGCCGGCCATGAAGTTGGAGCGGGGTGCCCGGAAGGCTCCGATGGAGATGTTAGAGTCAATGGACCAGGATTCGGCCAGGTAGTTGTCCACCGCGCCGGCTGGGAAGCGGTTGGCAAATAGCGGGCTTTCGGGGATGCCGCCGGCGTTGACGTGCAGACCGATGAGGTTACCCGCGCCGTCCAGGGCTGCCCGGTAAGTGGCCTGGTAAGTGGGGCGGTAAATGCCGCAGGTCATGTCGTCCTCGCGGGTATAGACCAACTTGACGGGTGCCTTGGCCTGCTGGCTAATCAGGGCGGCCTCCACCAGGTAGTGGCCGTAGGCACGACGACCGAAGCCCCCGCCCATGCGCGTCAGGTGAATATTGATGTTTTCCTTCGGCAGATCGAAGCGAGCCGCCAGGGTACTCTCGGTGAACTCCGGGGCCTGGAGTGGTCCGGCCAGGTCGAGGGTATCGCCCGTGAAGTCGGCGAAGAAATTCATGGGCTCCATGCAGTTGTGGGCCAGAAAGGGAGCGGTGTAGGTACGCTCAATCACCTGGGCCGCGCGCCCGAAGGCCGCCTCGGGGTCGCCGTCCTTGCGACTTACCTCGGACTCAGCGCCGCTCTTCTCGGCCATTTGCTCACGGTGGACGGTGCTGCTCTCGAGACCTCCCGGGATGCGCGTCTCGAGTTTATTGCCGAACAAGTTCATCGTCTCGATGGCGTCCGTGATCGGTTCCCAAACTACGTCAAGGGCCTTTTTCGCCTGCATCACCTGCCAGGTCGTTTCGCCGACCACGGCGACCAGTTCGGTGAAGGAAACCGTATCAAAAATTCCCTTCTCGAAGCCGCGGGGGAAGGTCTCGATGGCGAAGACGTCCTTAATGCCGGGCATATCCAGGGCGGCCGTTCCGTCGAACGACTTGAGATTCATACCGAAAGCGGGAGGATGCACGATCATGGCGATCAGCATCTTGTCGCGCTTGTAATCCAGGCCGAAGAGGGGTTCTCCGGTTACGATGTTCTTCGCTTCGACGTTCTTGCGGGAGGTACCGATGATGCCGAAATCCTTCACTTCCTTGAGTTCGACCTCCCCGGGTACGGTCACCGTAGCGGCGGCCGAAGCCAGTTCGCCGTAACCGGCCGACTGCCCGCTGGCCGCGTGAGAGACGATGCCGGCCGCCGTCGTGATCTCCCCAATGGGCACCTGCCACCGCTGCGCCGCCGCCTGCCGCAACATGTGCCGGGCCGTAGCTCCGGCCAGGCGCAGTCCGTCGTAAGAGCTGCGGATCGAAGCGCTACCGCCAGCGAACTGGCGGGTGTACTTCGAGGTGTCGAAGGGAGCCTGCTCTACTACCACATTATTCCAGTCGACATCCAGCTCCTCGGCCACGATCATCGGCATGGAAGTTTTGACGTTCTGCCCGAACTCCGGGTTGGGCGACATGATGGTTACTACGCCGTTGTCCCCGATTTTCAGGTAGGCGTTGATGTCGTTCCATTCGTCGGGCATGGTGAGCCCTTCCGGTTCCGCCTCTTCCGCAGAGGTGCAGGAGGCCAGCCAATTGAAGCCAAGTAGCAGACCTCCGCTGGCAAGGGCGGTTTTTTTAATAAAGGATCGGCGGCCGCGGTGAGTGAGGGTGGTAGACATGGAAAGCTAGGATTAGGAGTTCATGGTTTGGGCCGCGGATTGGATCGCCTTTTTGATCCGCATATAGGTCCCACAGCGGCAGATGTTGCCCTGCATGGCGGCGGTAATTTCCGCTTCGGACGGATTGGGCGAGTAGCTCAGCAGCGCCGAGGCGCTCATGATTTGACCGGCCTGGCAGTAGCCGCACTGGGGCACGTCGTGCTCCAACCACGCCTGCTGCACCGGGTGGTACCCGCGTTCGGAAAGACCCTCGATGGTGGTGATCGGCTGATCACCAACCTGCGACACGGGCAGGATACAGGAGCGCATGGCGGCTCCGTCAAGGTGGATGGTGCAGGCACCGCATTGGGCAATACCGCAACCGTACTTGGTGCCGGGCAGGTCGAGGTGTTCACGAAGCACCCACAGCATTGGCGTGGCGGGATCTACATCGACCTGGTGTTCTTCGCCGTTAACGGTCAGGGTGAATTTTGCCATAATGAGGTGCGGGTATTGGATTGGAGGACAGGGTAGAATATAACAACTGTGGAACTGCCGGGCCACTTAACTGGAGTTCGGCAACTACAAAGCTATTCCACCACCCTCCACGGATTGTATACGGATTACGGATTCTCCTACCCGCATTACGGATATCCCAGACCGAGCAAATCTTCTTGGGGGGTAAACAACATAGTTTGAAAGAGCGGTGGTGGAATGATTCACCACCTCAAACTGATCCGAACATGGACACCCGAACACTAGGCCAATCCCTTGAAGTTTCCGCCCTTGGCCTGGGCTGCATGGGCCTGAGCTACGGCTACGGACCCGCTACGGACAAAACCAAGGCCATCCGATTGCTCCGCTCCGCCTACGAGCAGGGCGTAACCTTCTTCGACACCGCCGAAGCCTACGGTCCCTTCGCCAACGAGGATCTGCTAGGTGAGGCGCTGGCACCCTTTCGCGACCGGGTCGTGATCGCTACCAAATTCGGCTTCACCAACGGCGACGTCAACCAGGGTCTAAACAGTTCTCCGGCGCGCATCCGTGTCGTTGTCGAATCCTCGCTGAAGCGCCTGAATACGGACGTGATCGATCTGTTATATCAACACCGCGTGGATCCGAACGTGCCCATTGAGGACGTAGCGGGTACGGTGAAGGACCTGATTGCTGAAGGCAAGGTCAAACACTTCGGACTCTCCGAAGCCGGCGCCGGTACGATTCGCCGGGCCCACGCCGTGCAACCGGTTACGGCCCTGCAAAGCGAGTACTCCCTGTGGTGGCGCGAGCCCGAGGCGGAGATCCTGCCGACGCTTGAAGAATTAGGGATCGGTTTCGTGCCCTTCAGCCCCCTGGGTAAGGGTTTCCTGACCGGTAAGATCGATGCCGACACGCAGTTCGATCAGTCGGACTTCCGAAACGTCGTACCCCGGTTTGACGAGGAGAACCGCCGGGCAAACCGCGCGCTGGTCGAGCTGCTTAGTGACATTGCCAAAAAGAAGGAAGCCACTCCCGCCCAGATCGCCCTGGCCTGGTTACTGGCCCAGCGGCCCTGGATCGTCCCCATTCCCGGCACGACCAAGGAGCACCGCCTGACGGAAAACCTCGGTGCGACCCGGATCGAACTCACCCCGCAGGACATCCGCGAGATCGATGCCGCCTTCGCCCGGATACCGGTGCAGGGCGATCGCTATCCGGCGTCCATGCAAAGCCGGGTGGGAAGATGATGTCCGCCGCTTACTTGTCCGTGCTCCTGCTGGCGTCCCTGGCTTATGTCCCCAACCCCGACCCCGACCCCGCTATCCTGATCGTGTACCTTTCCCGGACCAACAACACTCAGGCGGTGGCCGAAATGATCCACGCACGGACGGGCGGTAGTCTAATAGCCCTTGAGCTGGTAGAGCCCTATCCGGAGGATTACCAGGCTACCGTAGACCAGGTGGCTCGGGAGAACGATTCTGGATACCTGCCGCCACTGGCCAATCAACTGGACATTAGCCAGTACGATACGATCTTTATTGGATTCCCAACCTGGGGGATGCAACTCCCTCCGCCGGTAAAGAGCTTTCTAGACCGCTTCGATCTAGGTGGCAAGACCGTTATTCCCTTCAACACCAACGCCGGCTACGGAGTAGGTAGTGGTTTTCGGGAAATCCGGGAGCGCTGCCCGGACTGCGAGGTTTTGGAAGGACTTTCCCTAAAAGGGGGCATCGAGCGGGACGGGGTACTCTTCGTAATGGAAGGCCGGCGAAAGCGGGAAGCGAAGATGCGGGTAGAGGAATGGCTACTTACTAAGGTGTATCCACATTCCAAAACCACTTCCCCGCACCGAAACAATGAGTAAGATGCTCGCTAATCCCAAGTGCAGTTTGTACCCGCATTGCGGTTTGGTTTGCCAAATTACCATACTAGTTAATGACGTATCTGATCCGATAATTTACACCAAAATACCATTTACACTATGCAACAAGTTACTTTAAACAATGGCGTCGAAATGCCCATCCTGGGATTTGGCGTATTCCAAATCCCCGACGCTGCGGAGTGTGAACGAGCAGTATCCGATGCGATCGAAACCGGCTATCGCCTGATCGATACCGCGGCGGCTTACGGGAATGAAGAAGCGGTGGGAAATGCCATTAGAAAGAGTGGCATTCCCCGAGAAGAATTTTTCGTTACCAGCAAGGTGTGGGTAGAGCATACGGGATATGAGCGAACCAATTCTGATTTCCAAAGGTCACTGGATTATCTGCAGACAGCCTACCTTGATCTATACCTGATCCATCAGCCCTACGGCGATATTTTTGGCTCCTGGAGAGCCATGCAGGAACTGCTTGAAGCGGGCAAAATCAGAGCTATCGGCGTGGCCAATTTCCACCCCGACAGGATGGTGGACTTGGTTGTTAACAGCGGGTACCCCCCGGCCGTCAATCAAATTGAAACGCATCCGTTTCACCAGCAGATTGATGCCCACGGATTGCTCAAGGACTATCAGGTACAACACCAATCCTGGGGGCCATTTGCAGAAGGGAAAAAAAACATATTTACCAACGATATGCTGGCCAAAATTGGCAGCAAGTACGGTAAATCAGTCGCTCAAGTGATCCTGCGCTGGTTGATTCAGCGAGGTATCGTTGCTATTCCCAAAACAGTGCACAAAGCCAGAATGATCGAGAATTTTAGCGTTTTCGACTTTGAGCTCTCGAAAGAGGATATGCAGGCTATTCTGGATTTGGATACGAGCGAGTCTCTGTTTTTCGATCATCGAAATCCGAAAATGGTAAAATCGCTAAGTGAAGTTGAATTGAATAGGTAACACTATAAAACTGGAAATTATGAAAACGCAAAAGCAATTGCAGAAAAATGAATCGCATGATTCGGGGAATAGCGGCCGTAGGGAATTCTTCAAACGGGCTTTACTCGCGGGCTCTGGTTTAGCAATAAGTTCGGCGGCCTTGGGGGAGCGTGAGGTGTCGGATGTTTCCCGTACTGGAAACAACCCTCTGGCAGCATATCCTCCCAAGAAACGCAGGCTGGGATCCCTGGAGGTTTCTCCGCAGGGATTGGGCGCACTCCCCGTAGTAGGTTTCTATACGGGCGGTCCACTCGAACAGGATAAAGTGAATAAACTATACCGGGAAGCGTACGACAACGGCGTTACATTTTTTGACACCGCTGAGGTTTACGGCCCACTACTCAGCGAACGGCAGGTAGGCGAAGCCGTGGCACCGTTTCGCAAAAACGTGGTAATTGCTACCAAATTTGGTTTTGACGTAGATCCCAATACGGGTGAACGCCGGGGGTTAGACAGCAGTCCGCAAACCATTCGCCGGGCCGTCGATGGGATGCTCAAGCGGTTAAGAACCGACTATATTGACCTACTATACCAACACCGGGTGGACCCAAACATACCAATTGAAGACGTGGCAGGTACTATCCAGGAGCTAATGCAAGAGGGTAAAGTACTGCATTGGGGTCTCTCCGAACCCGGATTGAACACACTGCGGAGAGCACATGCAGTTCAACCGTTGACGGCTATTCAAAATGAGTACTCACCCTGGACGCGTGATCCGGAAGCAGAAGTGTTGCCACTTTGCGAAGAACTGGGTATCGGTTTTGTTCCCTGGTGCCCCCTAGGGTATGGCTTTTTTGCGGATGCAATCAACGAAAATACCCGCTTCTCGGAAGGTGATTTCCGGACCATATTGCCTCGAACTACTCCGGAGAACATACCGCAGAACCTGAAGATGTTGCACTACATTGAAGAATGGGGCCTACGCAAAAATGCCACCGCAGCGCAGATTACCCTGGCTTGGCTGCAAGCTCAGAAGCCCTGGATCGTGCCCATACCCGGGACATCCCTGTCTGTTCACTTACGGGAAAACCTTCGGGCAAATGATCTATCCTTTACCTCCTCCGAATTAAGGGAGTTCAATACGGGATTATCCCGAATCGAAATCGCCGGAGCCAAAAACGCGCAAGCCGTCATCGCCGGAATGGGCGTCGAAGCGCCACCAAAGGGATAGGAGTAGCTATGTTGTGCGTTGGGGGGCATCGAGCTCGGATACGACGGCGGACGTCCATAAGTGCAAATTTTAATGTACGCCTCCGTCACGTCTAAAAAGCGCTTAAAGTAATTGCCGGCGATCCACCGCCGCAGCCTTTCAAGCACAGCCCCCCGTGCTAACCTGAGTTGCTCTCAGGCCCCAGCTGGGCAGGGCAGCAGCGTATTCGGAGCGATAAAACTTGCAAACGCAAGTATTGAGTATTGCTAACAATGAAAGTAAAGGAAAATGAAAATGAAAATGAACCAGCTTAAAAATTGGATCAATAAATCGGAAGACGAGCTTAACGAAGACGAAAAAGAAATCTTCGCTGAATTAGGGCTGCACGGTGAGTCCCGCCGAAAGTTCATTGGCAAGCTCTCCGCAGCTAGCCTCAGCATTTGGATGGCAAGCAACTATAAGCTGGATTTATTTGAGTCGCAGGGAGAGGAGCTACCGCCGAAAATCAAAACGCTGCTCAATGAACTGGAGGTGGAGCTTACGGTCAACCAGTCCAACTATCGTCTGCAAATAGACTCCCGTACCACCCTGCTCGATGCGCTGCGCGAGCGTCTGGGCCTGACCGGTTCCAAGAAGGGATGTGGTCACGGTCAGTGTGGGGCGTGTACGGTGATCATTGACGGCAAACGGAAACTATCCTGCCTTACCCTCGCGGCGAGCTGTACGGACAAGTCTGTAACCACCGTCGAAGGCTTGGCCAAGCGGGAAGAACTACACCCCGTGCAGGCCGCATTTCTTAAGTATGACGGCTTTCAGTGCGGCTACTGTACCCCCGGCCAGATCTGCTCTTCGGTAGCCCTGCTGGAGGAGGCCCGCCGCGGCGAGGTCAGCTACGTTACAGATAACCTGCGGCAAGACAAGCAAAATCTGCAACTCTCCGAGGAGGAGATTCGGGAGCGAATGTCCGGAAACCTCTGCCGCTGCGGCGCCTACAATAATATCGTCAAGGCCATTCAGGAAGTGCAGAGCGGGGACGACCAGGGCCAGCCCTGGAGCTTTGCCACGGTAGCAGATTTGGAGGCGAGTCGTAAGGATTAACACCCGCCCGGGAATATCCACCGGAGCAATAAGACCAAGCAGAACATGAGACCATTTGAATACAGTCAGGCGAATACGGTAGCGGAAGCGCTGCGGAGACATTCCACGGATAACACTACCCACTACCTGGCGGGGGGGACCAATCTCCTCGACCTAATGAAGGAGGACGTGGAACGGCCCCGCCGGTTGATTGAAGTCAACGGGCTTCCCTTCGCTGAGGTCCGTCCGGACGGTGGGGGGGGCTACCGGCTGGGGGGCATCCTCAACAACACGGATACGGCCAATCACCCTGCTATCCGAAACAATTATCCCCTGCTGAGCATGGCCATGTTATCCGCCGCCACGGAGCAGATTCGTAACATGGCCACCAACGGCGGTAACCTGCTACAGCGCACACGCTGCCCGTATTTCTACGAAACCTCCCTGCCGTGTAATAAACGCGAACCAGGGTCCGGCTGTGGAGCCGTGGGCGGCATGAACGCCCTGCACGCCATCTTCGGGTGGAGCGAGTCCTGCGTGGCCGTCCATCCCTCCGATATGTGCGTGGCGCTAGCGGCACTGGGTGCCGAGGTCATTGTGCAGCAGCCGGGGGAAGGCCGGCGATCCATTCCGTTTTCCGAATTTCATCGCCTGCCCGGCGACGAACCCCAAAGGGATACGAACCTGCAACCCGGCGAACTGATCTCTGAGATCGTCCTGGGTCCGCCCCGGTTCGCCGAAAACTATTACTACCTCAAGATCCGCGAGCGGTCTAGCTACGCCTTCGCGCTGGTTTCCGTGGCCGCCGGGTTGCAGCTGCGAGACAACGTGATCGCTGAGGTCGGTCTGGCAATGGGAGGGGTGGCGCACAAGCCCTGGAAGTTAGCGGCGGCCGAGGAGTATCTGAGGGGAAAGCCCCCGGGGGCCGCAGTCTTTGAGCGGGCGGCCGAACTGGCCATGCAAGACGCCCGCCCGCTAGCGGATAACGGATACAAGGTTGAAATGGGCAAGAAGGCCCTCGTACGGGCCCTGGTGCAGGCCACCCAGCGAACCGCTTAATTTTTTTTACTACCGAAAACCTTCCAATCTTATGCAACCAAGTACCGAACCCAAACACGTTATTGGCCAGGCCCTGAACCGGGTAGACGGGCACTTGAAGGTTACCGGCCGCGCCAAATACGCCTCCGAATTTCAGGTCGACGGGGTGGTGTACGCCCAGGGACTGAACAGCACCATTGCCCGGGGAGAGATTGTGGGCGTGGATACCTCGGAGGCCGAAAAGCAACCGGGGGTACTCAAGGTAATCACCCACTTGAATGCCCTCGAACTCGCCGCGGGGGAGGAGATGCTGCGCCTGCAGCCTTCCGCAATTGCTCCGGTGTTGCAGGGGCCCGAGGTGAACTGGTACGGACAGTTCGTCGGTGCCGTAGTCGCCGAAACCTTCGAGCAAGCGCAGTACGCGGTACGATTGGTCAAGTTTGAGTACCGCCGGGCGGAGCCCCGGCTTGCGTACGACTCGGCACCCGCCAACCAAGCCTTTAAGCCCCGGGGGAGGGCCGATCACCAGTGGGGGGACATTGAAATAGGTATGGGGCAGGCCGACCAGCGGGTGGAGGCGGTTTACCGCACGCCCATCGAGCACCACCACCCCATGGAATTACATGCCGTAATTGCCGAATGGACGGGCGATAACCTGGAGCTGTACATCCCCGCCCAGATGGTAGATGCCGCCACCATCGGGGTTTCGGATACCTTTCAGATTCCGAAGGAGAACGTTCACATCATCTCCTCCTTCATCGGTGGGGGATTCGGCTCGAAACTACAGGCGCAGGAGCACGTAATCCTGGGCGCTATGTGTGCCAAGATCTTGGACCGGCCGGTCCAGCTGACCGTAACCCGCCAGCAGATGGTGACCAACGTGGGTCTGCGGCAGGAAAATACGCAGCGGCTGCGGCTCGGCGCTACAGCCGAAGGCAAGCTGACCGCCCTGGCTCACGATACCCTGTCCCACACCGCCGCGGACAAGGAGTACCAGGAACCCTGCGGAGCGGCCTCGGCCATGCTCTACAAAGTGCCCAATCTGCGGGTTACGCACCGGATCGTTCCGACAAACTTGCCCTATCCCTGGGCCATGCGGGCTCCGGGAGAAGCCACCGGAAGCTTTGCCCTAGAGTGCGCCATGGACGAAATGGTCTGGAAACTGGATATGGATCCGGTTGAGTTTCGAATACTCAACGATACCCAGGTCGACCTGAGCATCGATAAACCCTTTTCCTCCCGACTGTTGACCGAGTGTTTGCGCATCGGTGCCACTAAATTTGGCTGGGAAAACCGGCCCCGGCAGCCCCGGTCCCGCCGGGAGGGAAACTGGTTGGTTGGTTACGGGGTCAGCGCGGCATCGCGTCGCGCTCCCCTGATGACTAGTGGGGCCCGTATCGTGGTGGCGCGGGATGGGGACTACCTTTCGGCGACTGTGCGCAGTGACGCTACCGACATCGGTACGGGAAGTTATACGATTATGGCCCAGACGGCGGCCGAGTACTTGGGTATTCCCGTCGACCATGTAGCGGTCGAACTCGGGGATTCAAGCTTTCCAACCAGTGCTGGCTCGGGCGGCTCCTGGGGTGCGGCCTCCTACACCAACGGAGTTCGGGCAGCGTGTCTGAGCCTGCTCGACATTTTGCGGACCAAAGCCGGAAACCCCGCCGCAACGGATGCCGATGATTTACTCGCCCTGATGAAGCGGGCGCAGCTTACTGAAGCCGAAGCTGTGGGTTCGGCTTCCCCAACCGAGGAATTCCGGAACTACTCCGTTTATTCCTTCGGGGCCAACTTTTCCGAAGTTTGGGTGGACGCGGATACGGGAATGTGCCGGGTACAACGGATGTTGACCACCGGAGCGGCGGGAACCATCCTGAATCCCAAGACGGCCTACAGCCAAGTCCTCGGCGGACTGGTAATGGGACTGGGCATGGCCTTCACCGAGCAGTCTAAAGTGGAGAAGAACTACGGTAATATTATCACCCGCAGCCTAGCCGATTACCACGTTCCGGTCAACCTGGACCTGGCGGATGTGCAGGTGATCTTCCTGCCCGAGGAGGATAGGATCGCTAATCCCATGGGGGTGAAGGGTATCGGTGAACTGGGGATCTGTGGCGTAGCTGGATCTCTGGCTAATGCCGTCTTTAATGCAACTGGCAAACGGATGCGTGAGCTTCCCATCACGCCGGAGAAGATGCTGACTACTGGTGTCGAGCAAGGCTTAACTTAAGCATGCTTCGCTATTTGGGTGGAGCATCCAGTCCGTGGTTTACCGTGACAACGGGGAATGCCAAACAGTAATCCTATCAGTTTATCCAACCACTTCGTAACGGGTATGGAAGCTCCCTCTCGTGCTTTGATCCCCCTGAAGGAAACTAGGCAGAGGTTTCTTCGTCTTTGCTGCATAAATCCTTAACCTTGCGCAGCAAAAATTTAGTGAGTTTTTATTAGCAAGAACCGCGCCGGGGCAGCATTCCCGGTCGGTCCTTATTTTTTGCTTCTTCAATGTGGCCGAGTATCCAAAGCAAATGGAAATAACCTTCACGACTTGGGGGG
>CAZQNE010000081.1:0-16545 GCA_964594535.1 uncultured Lewinella sp. | reverse complement strand
GTACCAAACACCGGGTCATAATTATCCGCCACCCAGTCATCGGCACGGAAGCCGAATAAGTTTACTTTGTAGGCCATCCACTCGTGCCCATCCTCGTTCGTCAGCGCGTCGGCCCAGCGGAAGCCGCCCTCGAAGAGGTTGCGCTCGGCGACCTTGACCATGGCCGAAAACCCCTGCTGCAGGAAGGGGTCCTTCGTTTCCAGGGCAATTACGCCGTTGAAGGCGTTGGGGCCGTAGAAGGCCGAACTGGCCCCCACGATGAGGTTGACGCGGTTGACGTCCAGCTCGGAAGCCCCGAGGAAGTTTCCGAGGGAGAAGTTGAGCCCCGGGCTCTGGTTGTCTACCCCATCGATGATCTGTAGACTGCGTACGGGGTTGGTGCTGTTGAAGCCCCGGGTGTTGACGATCTTGAAGCCGAGGCTGGCCGAAGTCAGGTCGACGTCCTTCAGGCTGCCCAGCCCGTCGTAGAAGTTGGCGGCGGCGGTCTCTTTGATGGCGATGGCGTCCATGGTTTCCACCGTCAGGGCGGCCTGTCGTTGCTTTTCGCTGATGCGGCGGCCGCGCACCTCCACGACCTCGGTGGTGATGGCGTCGTCGCCCAGGCGGATGTCCAGATCCTGGTCGGCGGAAGTAACCTCGACCTCGGTGGGAGCGTAGCCGATGTAGGAAAACTGGAGGATGACGGGCAGCCCGCTGACGGTGAGGCTCCAGCTGCCGTCCACGTCGGTGACGGTACCGGTCGTAGTACCCTTGGCCAGGACGCTGGCTCCGATGAGGGGGTCACCGGTGGTACCATCCCGGATACTGCCCTCCAGGGTGAGCTGGGCGAACAGCGCACCGGAGAGAGCCACCCAGCAGGTGACGATTAGAACGATAAGCCGCATGTATAAGGTCGATTGACTAAGGCTGCATGATCAGGGCCGGGACCGAGCATCGCGGCTTCCGGGCCGGCAAATTACGTATTTTTTCCTTCCCCGTTTCACACCGCACCCGCGTCCGCGCCCAAATGGCCGCCCGTAAAGTCTTACCTTTGCCCGTCTTTACGCATGGAGGAGCTCAAACATCACATCGATCCCGACCGCCTGCCCCGCCACATCGGCGTGATCATGGACGGTAACGGACGCTGGGCCAGGGGGCAGGGCAAACCCCGCGTCTTCGGCCACCACAGCGCCGTGGAATCCGTACGCGCCACCGTGGAAGCCTGCGCGGAACTCGGTGTGGGCTACCTGACCCTGTACGCCTTCAGTACCGAAAACTGGCACCGCCCCGAAATGGAGGTCGGCGCCCTGATGCAACTGCTGGTCGACACCATCGGTAGCGAAATGGACATGATGCTCGACAACGGCATCCGGCTGGCCACCATCGGGGATACCGAAGGCCTGCCCCCCGCCACCCGGGACGCCCTCGCTTTTGGCATCGAGCGGACCAAATCGGGCACGGGGATGACCCTCATCCTGGCCCTGAACTACAGTGGGAAGTGGGACCTCGTGCGCGCCACCCGCCAACTGGCCCACGAAGTCACCGCCGGGCGGCTGGACCCCCGGGCCCTGGACGAACGGGCGATCGCGGCCCGACTGAGCACCCACGCCTACCCCGACCCCGAACTGATCATCCGGACCAGCGGGGAGCACCGGCTGAGCAACTTCTTTCTCTGGCAGGCGGCCTACAGCGAATTTCACTTCAGCCCCGTGTACTGGCCGGAGTTCCGCAAACCCGATCTCTACGCCGCCATCCTGGATTTTCAGCAGCGGGAGCGCCGTTTCGGCAAAACCAGCGAACAAGTCAAGCGCATAACCAACCCCTGAGCCCCCCGACCCCATCCTTTCCCCCGACGGCCGGCAGCCCCGCCGCCAAATCGAAACTAGTATGAGCTTACGCGTTATTCTTATCGGCCTGTTGTGCATCGGTGGCCTGCCCCTGCTGTACGCCCAGACCGACTCCCTGGACCTCCCCGTATACGATTACTCGGACCCCCAGGAATACGAAATCGGCGGCATCGACGTCCGGGGGGCTTTCTTCGCCGAGAAGGACGCCATCATCGGGGTAACCGGGCTGCGGGTGGGCCAGGACATACGTATCCCGGGGCCGGACATCCCCCGCGCCATCAAGAACCTCTGGCGGCTGCGGCTCTTCACCAACGTATCGATCGAGGAGGAAAAAACCATCGGGGATGTCATCTTCCTGACCGTGCGGGTCGAAGAACGCCCGCGCTTCCTGCGGCACAGCTTCACCGGCGCCAAGCAGAGCAAGCACGACGACCTGAACGAGGAGGTCAATAAGTACATCGTCAGGGGCGGCATCGTGACCGAGGATGCCAAGGTCAACGCCGCCGAAGCCATCCGCAATTACTACGTCGAGAAGGGGTACCTGGACGCTACGGTATCCGTGGATGAGATCGCCGACACCAGCCGGGCCAACTCCGTGCGCCTGCTCTTCGATATCGACCGCAACGACCGCGTCAAGATTGCCGATATCAACTTCATCGGCAACGAAGCGGTGAAGGAGAAAAAGCTGCAGAAGCAGATGAAGGAGACGAATGAGAAGCGGCGCATTTTCAAGAGCTCCAAATTCCAGCCGCAGTTGTACGAGGACGATAAGGACGCCGTCATCGCTTACTACAACACCCTCGGCTACCGGGATGCCCGCATCCTGGACGACAGCATCTACCGGAATGAGGACGGGGACCTGGTCATCGATATCCGCATCAACGAGGGCAATCAGTACTACTTCCGCGACATCGAGTGGAAGGGCAACTCCATCTACGACGACGAGACGCTGAGTCGGGTGCTGGGAATCGAGCGGGGTGACGTCTACAACGAAGAGGAGCTGCAGACCCGCCTCAGCTTCAGCCAGGACAATGCCGACGTGTCCAGCCTGTACATGGACAATGGCTACCTCTTCTTCAGCGTGGACCCGATCGAGGTAGCCATCGAGGGCGACTCCATCGACCTGGAAATGCGCATCTTCGAGGGGCCACAGGCAACCATCGATAAGGTGGTCATCAACGGCAACGACCGGACGCACGAGCACGTCATCCGCCGCGAGGTCTTCACCCGGCCGGGGCAGAAGTTCAGCCGCTCCGACATCATCCGTTCCCAGCGGCAGATCATCGGCCTGGGCTACTTCAACCAGGAAACCCTGGGCATCGAGACGCCCGTCAACCCCGACCGGGGAACGGTAGACATCATCTACACCGTAGAGGAAAAACCCAGCGATCAGCTCGAGCTCAGCGCGGGTTGGGGCGGTCGCCGCGGGGTGATCGGTACGCTGGGCGTGACCTTCAATAACTTCAGTCTGCGCAACGTCTTCAACCGGGAAGCGTGGCACCCCCTGCCGCAGGGCGACGGGCAGCGGCTTTCGCTACGGGCCCAGACCAACGGTCAGTTTTTCCAGAGCTACACGGCCAGCCTCACCGAACCCTGGCTCGGGGGCAAACGGCCGACCTCCCTGTCGGTATCGGGGATGTACAACAAGTTTAACTTCGGTAACGAGCTTAACCCCAATAACCTGATCATCCAGCAGGCCACGGCTAGCCTGGGTACCCGCCTGCGGTGGCCGGACGATAACTTCGTCTTCCGGGGCGGCGTCAGCCTGCAAACCCTGACCCTCAATAACTGGAGCCAGAGCTTCACCACTGATGATCTGGAGCGGGTGCGCACGGGCAACTACAACAACTTCAGCTTCCAGTTCACCCTGGCCCGCAGTACGGCGACCGACCCGATTTTCCCGAAGCAGGGGTCCAACATCGAGCTTTCGGTGCAGGCCACCCCACCCTACCGGGCCCTGGGCATCCGCGACGACCCGGAACTGCTAGAAACCGTGCAGGAGCAATTCCGCTACGTGGAATACTTCAAGTGGCGGCTGAACGCCGACTGGTACGCTCCCCTGGCGGGTAAACTGGTCCTCAAGGCCCAGGCCAAGATCGGCTTCCTGGGCGCGTACGACGACGTGGTGGGCGTGAGCCCCTTCGAGCGCTTTGAATTGGGAGGTGACGGCATCAACAACCAGCAGTTCGCCTTCGCCGGTCTGGACATCATCAGCCTGCGCGGGTACAACGTCGAGGACCTGAGCAACAACTTCGTCTTCGACCCCGTCACCCAGCAGCGGATCAAGGTGGCCACTCCCATCTTCAACAAGTACACGGTCGAGTTGCGGTACCCGCTCTCCCTCAACCCGTCGAGTACCATCTTCGTGCTGGCCTTCGCGCAGGGCGGTAATGCCTGGCGTTCGTCCCGCGACTTCAATCCCTTCGACCTCAAGCGCAGCGTGGGGGTAGGGGCGCGCGTCTTCCTCCCGATGTTCGGTACGCTCGGCTTCGACTGGGGCTACGGCTTCGATAAGAACCCCGACCTGGTGGAGGACGGTAACCTGAGCACGTTCAACATCATCCTGGGCTTTGAACCGGAGTAATCGTAGATAAGCGGGTGGTGAGTGGAGAGTAGAGAGGCGTAGCGTATGTCCCTATCCCACCTTGGACGCCCGTCTACCCCCTACCTACAACGTCCCCCGAAGCTCCTGCTCCCGCTCGATAGCCTCGAAAAGTGCCTTGAAGTTCCCCTTTCCGAAACTCGTGGCTCCCTTCCGCTGGATGATTTCGTAGAAGACCGTAGGCCGGCTGCCGATGGGACGGGTGAAGATTTGTAACAGGTAGCCCTCGTCGTCGCGGTCCACCAGGATGCCGAGTTCCCGGAGGGGTTCGATGGCTTCGTCGATCTCACCCACCCGGTCCAGTAAGGTATCGTAGTAGGTGGTCGGTACCTGGAGAAACTCCACACCGCGGGATTTCAACTCGCGAACGGTCGCTACCACGTCATCCGTTGCTACGGCGATGTGCTGGATGCCTGGGCCACCGTGGAATTCCAGGTACTCCTCGATTTGCGATTTTTTCAGTCCGGGCGCCGGCTCGTTGATCGGGAATTTGATGCGGCCGTTTCCGTTCGACATCACCTTACTCATGAGGGCGGTGTACTTGGTGCTGATGTCCTTATCGTCAAAGCTCACCAGCTGGCGGAAACCCAGCACGTCGGCGTACCACTGCACCCACCTGTTCATCTGCCCCTCGGCGACGTTGGCGACCATGTGGTCGATGTACTTCAGCCCGATCGGCTCGGGCCGGTAGGTCGGTTCCCAGGCTACGAAACCGGGGAGGAAGACACCACTGTACGCACTGCGCTCCACGAAAACATGGACGACGTCACCGTAACTTTTGACGGCAGAGCGGACGGTCTTCCCGTGCTCGTCCGTTTCTTCCCGGGGCTCGAAGTGGGATTCGGCGCCCCGTTCGGTGGCGGTGCGGTAGGCCTGGCGGGCATCGTCCACCCACAGGGCTACGGTGCGTACGGCGTCGCCGTGGCGGTCGATCAGCTGACCGATGTCGGTACCGGGTACCAGGGGCGTGGTCAGCACGATACGAATCTTATCCTGCTGCAGGACGTAGGACTCGCGGTCGCGCACCCCGGTGGACAGCCCGGCGTAGGCCAGCGGCTGAAAACCCATCGCTGTCTGGTAGAAATGGGCCGACTGGCGGGCGTTCCCGACCAGGAATTCCACGTAGTCCGTTCCGTTCATCGGGAAGGCATCGGTGGAGGCGACGGGGGTGGTGCGGGCGGCGGTGGCGGACTGGGTCATGATCGTTTTATTGTTTTGACAACTGTTAGCGTAGCAAAGTTGAGGTTTTCTTCCGGATGTTCCAAATGTTGAACGGCTCGGCGGGGCGGGGGTTGCGGCGGGGCGCGGGTGCGGTGGGGGGAAGTTCACATTTAGCGGGCTGGACTGTTCAACTAATATGCTACTGAAGACCCGCGGCATCATCTTCCGGTCCACGAAGTACGGAGAGTCTTCCCTCATCCTGGAAGTATACACCGAGGAGCGGGGCATACGAAAGTACATCGTCAGCGGGGTGCGTAAGGCCCGCAGTGCCACCCCGGCCAGCAAATTGCAGCTGATGAACCTGGTCGACGTAGTGGCCTACGAGCGGCCCGGTAAGGAACTGACCCGGCTGAAAGAGGTCCGCCCCGCCCACATCTACACCCGTATCCCCTTCGAGGTCGAGCGGGGTACGCTGGGCCTGTTCATGCTGGAGGTGGCCCGCAACAGCATCCGGGAGTCGGAAGAGAACCCGGCGCTCTTCCACTTTCTTTTCGACTCCTTCGTCTTCCTCGATACCACCACCGGTCCCATTGCCAATGTCCACCTGCACTTCTTACTGGAGCTGACCGCCCACCTGGGCTTCCTGCCCTCGGGTTCCTTCGGGGAGGATACGCCCCTGTTCGATCTGCGGGAGGGGCAGTTCATCGGCTTATTCCCCGGCCACACCGACTACCTGAACGAAGCCCGGGCCGAGTTGATGTTTCGCCTCCTCCACGCCGAGCGGGACGAGTTAGTCGATTTCCGCGTCAGTCGGGAAGAGCGGGCCGGGCTGCTCACCGATCTGCTGGGCTACTACCGCTACCACATCGAGGGGATGCGGGAGATTAATTCACTGAGCATCCTGCGCTCGGTGATGGGGGGCCGGCGGAGCTGACATACTGTCAGTCATCCGATGTCTGACATTTTGTCCGGTGGCCTACGTATTATTCTTACCTACTTTCTCCGATCTTCCACGAAACAAGCCTGCCATTCTAGCAGACATCGGATGACTGTAAAAATGTCAGTCGTACCTTAGCCCCCATGCGCGCCCTCGCCACCGCCGCCCTCCTGCTGGCCGCCGCCACGGCCTACGTTATGTTCACCCTCGCGGCGAAGGGGGAGCTCTGGGGCTACCTGCCGCTGCTGCTGTACCTCTCCGCCTGGGCGGGAGTGGCGCTTTTGTCGCAGGCCGGCAAAACCTCCGCTACCCGCCGTCGATTCCTGCTGTCCACGGCCAGTGGGGTGATGCTGGGTATCGGATTTCCGGGTTACGTACCCTTTCCGTTGCTGCTGCTCGTGGCCTGGGTGCCGCTGTTGGTGCTGCAGTTCGAGACCAAGTCGACCCGAACGGTCTTCGTCCACGGGCTAAACACCTTCCTGCTCTACAATATCCTGGCGACCTTCTGGGTCACGAATACCGCCTTCGCCGCCGGTCTTTTCGCCGTGGTGGCCAATAGCCTGCTGATGACGCTACCCTGGCTGGCCTTTCACTGGACGAGCCGCGTCAGCCCCCGCGTCAGCTACCTGGCCCTGATCGCCTTCTGGGTGTGTTTTGAGTACGGCCACTACAACTGGTCGCTGAACTGGCCCTGGCTGACCCTCGGCAATGGC
The DNA here is from genome assembly GCA_964594535.1 of uncultured Lewinella sp. Taxonomy (GTDB): domain Bacteria; phylum Bacteroidota; class Bacteroidia; order Chitinophagales; family Saprospiraceae; genus Neolewinella. Next base: position 9,306 of record CAZQNE010000081.1, on the reverse strand, counting down.
TTCGCCCAGTTTCCCGCCCTGGTGCAGTGGTACGAACTCACCGGCGTGCTCGGGGGAAGTGCCTGGATCTTACTGGTCAACTACCTCGTGTTCCGGTGGACCCTGCACCACTCGGTAACACGGGGCCCCACCCGTGTTCCGAGTACGCGCCCCTTCCCGACCCTGCCGCTGCTGGCAACGGTACTCCCGATGGTGGTTTCCCTGGTCCGCTTTTCTACCTACACGCCGCCGCCGGGGGAGTCGATCACGGTCAGTGCCATCCAGCCCAATCTGGAACCCCACTTCCAAAAATTCACGCTGCGGGAGTCCGAGCAACTGGATATTTTTCTGTCGCTCAGTCGCCGCGCCCTACAGGCCGCGCCGCAACCGGTCGATTACCTGCTCTACCCCGAGACCAGCTTTTCCGGCATCGACGCCGACCAACCCTTCGCCAGGCCCAGTCTCCGTACCCTGCGGGAACAAATTTCCGGCCCCCGCTACCTCGTCACCGGCATCGGCAGCTACCAGCTCTTCGGTCCCGACGCCCCCCCCACCGACGCGGTCCGCTACGCCCGGAATACCGATGGCAGCACGGTAGCCTTCGAAGCCCTGAACGCCGCCCTCCAGGTGGACCTGCAAACGGGCCGGACCCAAGTCTACCGCAAGGGCGTCTTCGTACCCGGCGCCGAAAGCTTCCCCTTCCGCCGCGCCCTCTTTTTTCTGGAGCCGCTGGTGGCCAGCCTGGGGGGCACGACGGCCGGGCTCGGCACCCAGGACACCCGCGACCCCCTGGTCGGCGAGCGCGCCCGGGTGGCCCCGGTGATCTGCTACGAAAGCGTCTTCGGGGAGTACTTCACCGACTACATCCGCGCCGGGGCCCAGGCCATTTTCGTGATGACTAACGACGGCTGGTGGGGCCATACCCCCGGTCATCTGCAGCACCTCTGGTTTTCCAGTCTACGGGCCATCGAGACCCGCCGATCGGTGGTTCGTTCGGCCAACCTCGGGGCCTGCGCCTTCATCGATCAGCGGGGGGAGATCGTCAGCCGGACCTACTACGACGAGCGCGGCTACCTGAACGGGCGGATGCGGCTCAACGACGCCCTCACCCCCTACGTCCGCTTCGGCGACATCCCCGCCCGGGTGGCCCTGCTAGTGGCCGCCATGGCCCTGCTTTCCAACCTCGCCCATACGCTAAGGCGCAAGTCGGGTACGTTGGGGCAGAGTTAGCTATGCACCGCCCCCTTCTCCCCTTGTTATTCGTGTTGCTTCCCCTTTGCGGCGGAGCGCAGGTGCCGATGGAATGGAAACTGGAGCTACGTACCTCCGATTTCAGTTGGTCGGGTCGGCTCCCTACGGCATTCAGTGACTCTGCGGGCATGCGGCAATTCCTGGAAGACTGGGTAGCGGATACCCGTGCGGCGGCCTACTGGGAAGCCTCGGTGGATAGCCTCCACCGGAGCGGCCCCGATACCTATACGGCCCTACTGCACCGCGGGCCCCGCTACGTCTGGCGGGAGTTACGCCTACCCGATGACGAGCGGATACGGCGTTGGGCGCGTCGCTCCGGCTACCGGTCCCGTCGCTTTGGCGGGGGGCGGCGGCTGGCTCCGGAGACCTGGACGGCGGTGCGCGACAGCATGATCTCCCGGGCGGCCGCGGAAGGCTACCCCTTCGCCTCGGTGGGGCTGACCAATATCGAGTGGGCCGGCCCCGGGGCGCTTACGGCCGGGGTGGACGTGCGTACCGGTCCGCTGATCCGGGTCGGGCAGGTGGGGGTGCCCGACGGAGTGCGGGTGCGCAATATCTTCCTGCAGCGCTACCTGGGCCTGGTGACCGGCGAGGTGTACAGTCAGCGACGGGTCCGGCGGTTGCGCGAGCGACTGGCCCAATTGCCCTACGTCACCATGGCGGGGGATCCGCGCATCAGTTTCCGCGACAGCCTGGCCTTCATCGACCTTCCCCTGCAGCGGCGGCCGGCCAGTCGCTTCGATTTCGTGATCGGGGTGCTGCCGAATAGCTCGAACGACGGCAATCTCCTCATCACCGGCGAGCTGAACGGGGAGTTGTATAACGGCTTCGGGCAGGGGGAACGCCTGGCGGCCCGCTTCGAGCAACTGCGGCCCCAAACTCAGGAACTGCAGGTGGCGGTGGACTACCCCTTCCTGTTCGGGCTACCCTTCGGCTTCGAGGGGGAGCTGGAACTCTACCGCCGCGATACCTCCTTCCTCAACCTCAACTGGCGACTGGCCGGCACCTACCTACGGGAGGGCAACGACCGGCTCAGTGCGTTCTGGGAGCAGCGGCAAACCATCGTCCCCGGGGTGGATAGTGCCCGGCTGGTGAACGGTGTGCTGCCGGATACCCTGGGGGTGAGTCGCTCCTTCTTCGGGCTGCAGTTGCGGCGTACCCGCACCGACCGGCGTTTCAGCCCGCGGCGGGGCTACGCCCTGGACGTGAGCGGGGCGGCGGGCTTTCGCAGGCTGCGCAACGTGATCATCCGGGGGGAAGTCGGCGACAGTCTGCGCCGGAGAACCGCACAGTTCCAACTGACCGCCGCGGCCGATTTTTACCTCGACCCCCTGGCGGGTACGGTACTTTACTTTGGACTGAGGTCGCAGGCCCTGATCAGCGACCGCGACGTGCTGGCGAACGAGCAATTCCGGATCGGCGGGGCCAGTCTGCTGCGGGGGTTCGACGAGCAGCAGCTCTTCGCGACGGACTACCAGATGCTGACCGCCGAGTTTCGTCTGCTGCTGGGGGAGCGGGCCTTTCTGTACACCTTCGTCGATGCCGCCCGGGTGAACGAGCGCAGCGTAGCCCGTCCGGAGCGCCCGATCAACTACCCGCTCGGGCTGGGGGCGGGGGTCAACTTCGAGACGCGGGCCGGCATTTTCGGGCTGAGCCTGGCGCTGGGTCGCCAGCGTAATCAGGCCTTCGATTTGGGGGCGCCGAAGGTGCACCTGGGCTACGTGAGTGTGTTCTGAGCCCCACTAAGCCGTCGGCCGGCCGCGGGGAGCCCGAGCCACCCGCGGAGCGTCCGCCGGCTGGGTCGGATAGAATAAAGTTTGACCGCTCCGACCCAACGCGCTCCGGCCGACGAACCTAAGTCGCTCCGCTCCCATGGCCCGGCGGACGGGGCTATTGTTAAAAGGTCACCACCAGCGGCAACCGCGCCTGCGGCTCCCGCGCCCGCGTCAGGTCGCGCAGTAGCAGATAGTGCTCGAAGGAGGTTTCCCCCAGTTGGCTCTTCAGCACCTTCGTGGTCACCTGGTTATCGTCCGATTCGCCGGCCAGTTCTTCCAGGAGTTGTTCCCAGATCGGTTTCACCCGGGGGTAGTGGCCGACCTCGTACTCTTCGTCCAGCCCGGCCAGCCCGGCGGCGGCGTCGATGGCCACGTCCAGGTCACCGAATTCGTCGATCAGACCGATCTCTTTGGCCCGGATACCGGAATAGACCCGGCCCCCGGCGATCTCCCGTACCCGTTCGATGGGAATCTGGCGGCCCCCGGCGACCCGGTTGAGGAAGGTACCGTAGATCGACTGCGTCCGCGTGGTCAGCAGTTTCTTCTCATCGGTGCCCATATCCCGGAAGGGGCTGAAGGCGTTGGCGTTGGCGGCGGTATTGACGGTATCGAAGTTGATACCGATTTTATCTTCCATGAGTTCCTTCACGATGGGGAAGGTCAGAAAGACGCCGATCGAGCCGGTGATGGTGGTGGGTTCGGCGTAGATGCGGTCCGCGTTAGCGGCGATGTAGTAGCCTCCGCTGGCGGCATAATCCCCCATGCTTACCACGACGGGTTTACCGGTTTCCTTGAGCTGTTCGACCGCGTACCAGATATTTTCCGACGCGCTGGCACTGCCGCCCCCGCTATTCACGCGTAGTACCACAGCCTTCACGTCCTCGTCTTCGGTCAGCTTCTCGATTTCGTTGACGTACTTTTTGTCGCCGATGCTTCCCAGGCTACCGGGGCCGTCGACGATACCGCCCTCGGCCATCAGCACGGCCACCTCCCCGTCACCGCCGGTCAGGCGATCCAGTCGGGCACTGAAGTAAGTCGTCACGTCCACGACGGGCAACTTCTCGTCCTGGTCCAGCCCTACCTTATCGTGGAGGAGGCGGTCGATTTCCGTACGGTGGCGGATGCCGTCGATCATGCCGGCGGCTACGGCCTGTTCGTCCTTCCAGCCGGTCATTTCACTGGCGGCCTGGCGCAGGGCCAGGGGCGATACGTTGCGGGAGGCACTGATGTCGGCCAGCATGACGCCGAAGAGGTCTTCCAGGAATTCCTTGGTTTGTTCCCGGTTCTCGTCGCTGATGCTGGTGCGGCGCAGGGGCTCGGTGGCGCTTTTGTAGTCGCCGGCGTAAAAGATCTCGAATTTGATGCCAGCCTGGTCGAGAGCATTCTTCAGGAAGGGAATCTCGGCGCCGAGGCCGCGGAAGTCGACCACGCCGAGGGGCCCCAGGTAGATCTCGTCGGCCACGCTGCCGAGGTAGTAGGAGCTCTGCATGTAGTAGGGCGAATAGGCCACTACGAACTTGCCGCTCTCCCTGAACTCATCGACGGCCTGCCGCACCGTGCGCAGCTTCGTAAAGCTGACCGGCCCGATGGCGTCATTCAGGTAGATGCCCTTTATGTCGTCGTCCGTAGCCGCGTGGCGGATGGCGCGGACCATATCGTGCACGCCCAGCATCTGCTCCCCGGCCAGGGAAGCGAAGGGGTCGGTATTGGAAGAGTTATCGGTCAGTTCGGGCAGGGCCGTCAGGTCGAGCGTCAGGATGGAATTGGCGGCGACCGTCGGTCTATCCTGGGCCGTAGCGGCCAGGCTCGTAATCCAGCCAACCCCGATAAAAACGAGCAGAACTAATGCGAGTACGGTACCCAAACAGGAACCCAGAAGAATCTTCAAAAAATTGGACATACCCGGCGGTTGAGGGTTTAGGGACACAAGGAGCGCAAAGAACGACCTTTGCCGCAAAAGGTTAGCCCTTATCGATGAACGCGGCCAAATACTAGACGACTGCCCCCGCTATCTTACCCCCCCGAAGACCCCTTACATGATTCCGAACCCGCGCGACCTACGCATTGCCGACTTCACCTACGAATTGCCCGCGGAGCGCATTGCGCGCTATCCCCTGCCCGAGCGCGACCGGGCCAAACTGCTCCGCTACCGGGGGGGTAAGATCGACGTACACACGTTCCGGGACATGCCGGATCTCCTACCCGCGGGCACCCTCCTGATCGGTAACGAAAGCCGGGTCATTCACGCCCGCCTGTACCTGCCCGTCGCCGGGAGCGAGCGGACCGTCGAAATCTTCTGCCTCGAACCCCTCGATCCGCCCGACTACGCCCGCTCCCTCGGTAGTAGCGAACCCATCAGTTGGAAGTGTCTTATCGGGGGTAACCGGCGCTGGAAAAGCGGGGAGACCCAGTTAGTCCACGGCGATCTACGGCTGACCGCCACCCGGGGCGAACGACTGGCCAATGCCTTCGCGGTGACCTTCTCCTGGGAAGCGCACCGACGCATGAGTTTCGGGGAAGTACTCGACCGCCTCGGCACCATCCCCCTGCCCCCCTACCTGAACCGGGCCGCGGAAGCCGATGATGCCCACCGTTACCAGACCACCTACGCCCGGCGGGAAGGTTCGGTAGCCGCTCCCACGGCGGGGCTCCACTTTACGCCCGAGCTCATGGAACGCATCGCGGCGACCGGCACCGACTGGCGGACCGTTACCCTCCACGTGGGTGCCGGCACCTTCAAGCCCGTCACCTCCGACACCCTCGGGGGGCACGAGATGCACCGGGAGTATTTCAGCCTTGACCTGCCCGTGCTACGTCGCCTGCACGACCAGCTGGTATTCAGAAAGCCCATTGTGAGTGTCGGTACGACCAGCCTGCGGTGCCTGGAAAGCCTATTCTACTACGGAGCCAATCTACTGGACGGGGGGGAGCTGCATTCGGATCTGGACCAGTGGGTAGCGACGCAGGAGCGGTTTTCCGGTATCGAGCCCGCACCCGCGCTCCGCGCCCTCATCGACCGACTGGAAGGGGACGGACGCCCGAGTTTTACCGGGTACACCCAGCTGCTGATCACCCCGGCGGCCCGGTTGCGGGTGGTGGACGGCCTCATCACCAACTTTCACCAGCCCCGGTCTACGCTGCTGCTACTGGTGGCGGCGGTGGTCGGAGCGGACTGGCGCGACGTTTACGCTACGGCCCTGGAGTACGATTTCCGCTTCCTCAGCTTCGGAGACGGAAGCTTACTGTGGCGGCGGCGCGCTGGTGCCGGGGGAGGCACGGAGTAGATACACTAACCGCTGACTCGAGTCGGCCTGCATGCGAATGACGAGGCTATCGGTCGTGAGCCGTTCGATGGCGACCACCCGTTCCGGATTCGTGGGCTGGGTGGTATCCCGGGCGAAGAGGTACCCATCGTCGTAGCGCCAGGTGCCGGCCTCGCTGTAGCGTAGGGTTGAGGTGAAATCGTAGCGATTGTCTTCCCGAAAGTCGAAGGTGATCTCGCGGGGATCCAGGCGGAGGCTATCCCCGTTCTCCGTGACGAGCCTACCCCGCCACTCCCCCAGGAGGAGGCGGTCCTCCCGTTCGGAACAGGCCAGTAGGAGCAGCGGCAGGAGGTACACGATACATTTCATCAACTGCGCTAGTGGGCTACCGAAATATCGAAGATGGAGACGATGGCGATGAAGGTGGCCGCCCCGGCCGCGAAGCCGATCAGGGCCAGCCAGGCGATCTTTTTGAAGTACCAGATGAAGTCGATGCGCTCCATTCCCATGGCGGCTACTCCGGCGGCGCTACCGATGATGAGCATACTGCCTCCGGTACCGGCACTGAAGGCAATGAAGTGCCAGAGGCGGGAGTCGATGGGGTAATTGCCCAGATCGTACATACCCATGGAAGCGGCCACCAGCGGTACGTTGTCGATGATGGCCGACAGAAAGCCGAGGATGATGATGACCACGTCCTCACTGGCGATGACCGAGCGCAGGCTTTCCGCTACGGCGCGCAGGGCCCCTACCCCATCCACTACGATGGTTTCCAGGGCGGCGACGGACATCAGAATACCGAGGAAGAAAAGAATGGATGACATCTCGATGCGGCTGAGTGCCCGGTGGGCGCTATACTTTGCCTTTCGCTCCTCGGTAAAGTCCTCCTCGGGGTGGATGTACTCCGATACCAGCCAGACGACGCCCAGGCTGAGCATCATGCCCAGGTAGGGGGGCAGGTGGGTGATGGTTTTGAAGATGGGCACGAAGACGATCATGCCCAGCCCGAGGAACAACATGGTCTTACTGGACAGGAGGCGCTCTTTATCCCCCGTATCTTCTATCTGGGCCAGGTTGATCTGCCCCTGGAACGGCTTCATAAAACTGGCCACCGTGAAGGGAACTACGAAGCAGACCAGGGAGGGCACGATCAGAAACTCGATCAGGCCGGCCGTACTGACCCGCTTGCCGATCCAGAGCATGGTGGTGGTCACGTCGCCGATCGGCGACCAGGCTCCGCCGGCATTGGCCGCGATGACGATGAGGGCTACGTACCAGATACGCTGATCCCGGTCGGGGACGAGTTTGCGCAGCAGGGTGACCAGCACGATGGTGGCGGTCAGGTTATCGATGATAGCCGAGAGAATAAAACCCAGCCCCCCCATGATCCAGAGCAGTTTCTTCTTGGAGCGGGTGTTGACCCAGCTTTTGAGCACGTCGAAGCCCCGGTGGAGATCGACGATCTCGACGATGGTCATGGCCCCGATGAGGAAGATCAGAATTTCGGCGGTCTTACCCAGGTGATGAAGCAGGGTACCGACCAGACCTTCCTCCGCCTCCTCGTGGGCACCGGCGTGGCCGAATTCCATGGCATCGCCGTGCAGGCTGTTGAACATACTGAACACTTCCCCCTCGGTGTTGATGATCTCCAGAGCGCCGGAGTTGAAGCCGAGGCTGAGCAGGGCCCAGCAGATCGCCCCCATCAGCAGGGCGGGGACCGTTTTGTCTAGTCGGAGGGGATGCTCGAAAACAATTACAATATATCCGATGACAAAACAGGCGACGACGGCAGCGAGCATGGGGCGGGGAAGTTATCTTGGGCCGAACAGAGGTGTACCGGCCGCTGGCAATTATACGAATAGTACGCAACTACCCACCCCCTAAATCAGTTTCTCCAGTATGAAACCGCAATCCGGCCCCGATACCACCCGACTGCTGCTCATCGCCGGGCTCGTCGTACTCAGTTTACTACTGATGCTACGGATCTACCCACCGGTTGCCTTTATGGCATTCGCCATCGGCGTCACGGCCGGCTTCTTTCTACTGGGGGGGAAGCTGTTCGGTGCGCTCGGACTGGGACAGTGGGGCAAGGATACGACTTCCAGCGAGAGCGAATTCTCCGCAAGGGTGCGCAGCCGGCTACAGGACTGCCGCAGCAGAGAAGAGCGGTTCCGGGACGAGGGGGAACGCATCCTGCACAGTATCGCTACGCTGAAGGACGACCTGGCCCGCAATCCCCAGGCCGATGCCGCCGGAACCGCCCGGGCGGAGAAACTCATCCAGGAGCTGGAGGCGGAGTTCAGCCTGCGCCACGCCAAGGCCAGTTTTTTCGCGGACTGCGCCGAACAACTCACGGACCTACTCGCCCGCCACCGCCTCGTGGAAAGCATGGCCGCCCGCCAGCGCGAACTTCGGGAGCTCCGGCAGACCAACTTCGACGATGAAGCCGCCGTGGAAGAAACCCGTTTTAGTATCGAGCAGGACGGGATCGAGCTGGATACCATCGTGGAGCTGAGTAACTCCGCCGTGCACACCGATAAGGCATCCCAGACCCGCGACCTACGCGACCGCCTGGAGCAACTCCGCAGTCAACTGAGCAATCGCAATCCAGCGACCGGAGAATCGCCCTCCTGATTTCCTTTCTTCGGAATTTTAGGCAAAAATTCTTGCGTTTTTCTCCGACGGACTTATCTTTGCACTCGCTAAAACCAGAACGCTGGTTTGAAATGGCCCGTTCGTCTATCGGCTAGGACGCCAGGTTTTCATCCTGGTAAGAGGGGTTCGATTCCCCTACGGGCTACTTGGCGCTTTCGCGCCTCGGATATGCGATATTCGATACTTGATATTCGATATACGATTTGCTACCGCACGGCTTTGCTCGCTAAGCTTGTGTGCTCCTGGTAAGGGAGCCCCGGCGACCGAATGAAAACAGCGGCAGCAAATTTTAAATCGTACGTCATGAATTGTCAATTGTAAATTCCTACCCGGCCCGTTCGTCTATCGGCTAGGACGCCAGGTTTTCATCCTGGTAAGAGGGG
>CAZQNE010000080.1:5189-16961 GCA_964594535.1 uncultured Lewinella sp. | reverse complement strand
TGCGCGGGCGCTCGGTCGGACTGCGAAAAATCAACGGCCGGGGTGATTCCGCGCACCCATCGGGTCCTTCCCCTCCCCCACCTTGGTGGCAAAATTCACCCACACGCTACCATGAAAACCATCCGTTCCATCCTCGTCCCCACCGACTTCTCCGCCATTGCCATGGGGGCCTACCGCTACGCCCTGCGGCTGGCGGATGCCCTGGGGGCATCGGTCGACCTGATGTACGCCATCCCGCCGACTACTTCCGAACCGGGCTACGGTACCTTCATCAATACCCTGGAATCTACGCTACGCAAGGACGCCCGCCGCGATATCGCCGACTTTATGGAAGAAGGTATCCGCTCGGTGAGCGGTCAACTCCGCACCCCACCGCGGGTGGGCCACAGCGTACGGATAGGCGATCTCCGCTTCAGTATACACCAGCACGTAGAGCAGGAAGATATTCAGCTGATCGTCATGGGTACGAAGGGCAGCCGCGACTCCTGGGATGACTTTCTCGGTACGAATGCTTCCTTTCTCGTCAGCCGGGCTCCCTGCCCCCTGCTGGTCGTACCCCCCGAGACGGAATTTAGCCCGGTCGAGCGGATTTGCTTCGCCACCGACCTGGAGGACGTGGCCACCCTACAGGCCGGCAAGTTGCTCCATAGCATTCAACCCTTCAACCCCGACCTGTACTTCCTCCACGTTCGCGGCGATGGGAAGGGGAAGTCAGCCTACGATCTGGAATTGCTGCGGGAACTCTTCGACCGGCCCGAGCAGGACAATCACGCTCACTTCGCCGAACGGGAGGGCACGGACGTAGTCGGAACCGTAACGGACTACGCCGCCGAAAACGACTGCGACTGGGTGGTCATGCACCACCCCGAGCGCCCCTGGTTTCAGCGACTCCTACACAAGAGCCACGTGGGAGAGGCCGTTCGCCGCGCTCGCCTACCCATCCTCGTCCTGAATAACCGCCAGCTCCTGGACGCGGACATCACCGAAAATTAACCCAACATGTCTAAGGAACTAGCCCGGGTCGATGCCTTCTGGCGGGCGGCCAACTACCTCTCCGTCGGTCAGATGTACTTGCGCGAAAACCCCCTGCTCTTGCGGGAACTGCGCCGAACCGATCTGAAGCCTACCCTACTCGGCCACTGGGGTACGGTGCCCGGGCAAACCTTCATTTACGCCCACCTCAACCGCATCATACGCGAGCGGGACGCAAACGTTATGTACATATCCGGCCCGGGTCACGGGGGGCAGGCCATGGTGGCCTGTGCCTACCTGGAGGGCACTTATTCGGAAATTTACCCCTCGATTCGCCAGGACCTGGCGGGGCTGAAGCGCATCTGCACCCAGTACGCCTACCCGGGGGGTATTCCGAGCCACGTATCGCCGGAGTGCCCGGGTTCTATTCACGAGGGGGGTGAGCTGGGCTACTCCCTGAGCCATGCCTTCGGGGCGGCCTTCGACAATCCCGATCTCGTCGTGGCCTGCGTAATCGGCGACGGGGAGGCGGAAACCGGTCCGCTGGCTACCGGTTGGCACGGAAATAAGTTCCTGAATCCGGCCACCGACGGCGCGGTCCTCCCCATTTTGCACCTGAACGGGTATAAAATCGCTAACCCCACCCTGCTGGGTCGCCTGCCGCGGGAGGAACTCAGCCAGCTGCTACGCGGCTACGGCTACACCCCTTTCTTCGTGGAGGGCGACGAGCCCCAGGCCATGCACCGGCTGATGGCCGCTACCCTGGATGAGGTGTTCGCCGAGATCGCGGACCTTCAGCGGGCCGCCCGGCGGCAGGAGCGCCCCGAGCGCCCCCACTGGCCCATGATCGTACTACGAACCCCCAAGGGCTGGACCGGGCCGGAAGAGGTGGTAGGCAGTTTCCGCTCGCATCAGGTCCCCCTCGCCATGGCAACCCGCGACCCCGCCCACCTGCGCGAACTGGAAGACTGGCTACGCAGCTACCGGCCGGAAGAGCTGTTCCGACCCGATGGCACCCCCCGCCCCCCGGTGCTCGAAAACGCCCCGGCCGGCAACCGGCGCATGAGCGCAAACCCCCACGCGAATGGCGGCAGCCTGCTGCGGGAACTGGACCTACCCGACTACCGGGACTACGCCGTCGACGTGCCCGCCCCGGGGGAAGTGCAGGCCGCGGATACGAACGTGCTGGCCGGCTTCCTACGCGACATCATCCGCCGGAATGAAGAGCAGGCCAACTTCCGGATCTTCGGCCCCGATGAGGTACTGTCCAACCGCCTGGCCCCCGTCTTCGAGGTGACCGACCGGCAGTGGATGCTGCCGACCCGCGCCGGCGACGAGCACCTCGCTCCCCACGGTCGCGTAGTAGAAATGCTGAGCGAGCACCAGTGCCAGGGCTGGCTGGAGGGTTACCTGCTCACCGGGCGGCACGGGCTGTTCACCAGCTACGAGGCCTTCATTCACATCGTAGACTCCATGGTCAGCCAGCACGCCAAGTGGCTCAAGGTCTGTGCCGAGCTCCAGTGGCGGGCCCCGATCGCCTCGCTCAATTACCTGCTGGCCTCCCACGTCTGGCAGCAGGCGCATAACGGCTTCACCCACCAGGACCCGGGCTTTATCGACCACGTAGTAAACAAGAAAGCCGCGGTCGTACGGGTATACCTGCCGCCGGATGCCAACTGCCTGCTTTCCGTCTGGAACCACTGTCAGCGCAGTCGCGACTACGTCAACGTGGTCATCGCCGGCAAGTACCAGGCCCCCCAGTGGCTGACTATCGGGCAGGCCGAGGACCACTGTCGGGCGGGCATCGCCACCTGGGAGTGGGCCAGCAACCACCCCGAACGGGAGCCCGACGTGGTACTGGCCTGCTGTGGTGACGTGCCCACCCTGGAGACGCTAGCCGCGGCATCCATCCTGTACCGGGAGCTACCGGAGCTGGCCGTACGGGTCGTCAACGTGGTCGACGTGATGAAGCTACAGTCGGAAGACCAGCACCCCCACGGACTGTCCGATGCGGACTACGACGCGCTCTTCACCCGCGACCGGCCGGTCATTTTCGCCTTCCACGGCTATCCCTTCCTCATTCACCGGCTGGCGTACCGGCGGGCGGGCCACGCTCACTTGCACGTACACGGCTACCTGGAAGAGGGGACCATCACCACCTACTTCGATATGGCCGTCCTGAACCGCCTGGACCGCTTCAATCTGGTGCGCAACGTACTGAAACGCATCGACGCCGGCCCGGCCGGGGAAGAACTGGACCTGCGGATGAGCGAGAAACTAGCCCGCCACCGTCGGCACATCCGCAGCCACGGGGTGGATATGCCGGAGGTACGGAACTGGACCTGGGCGGGGACGCAGGTGCAAGCCGAGCGGTAACGGAACGTCAAACTCACAGTCCCCCCCATTAATCACCACAGCATGCGCCATTTTCTCGTACCTACTGACTTCAGCGCCGCCGCCAAGAATGCCCTGCGGTACGCTATTCTACTCGCCACGGAGTTTGACGCGGCCCTCACCCTGGCATACATTCATTCCATGCCGATGGACCCGATGCGCATGGGGGAGATCAGTGCCGAACTGTACGCCGACAGCGAGCGGGTACTGGAAGGTATCGCGGATGAAGTGCGGCACGGGGGCCTTCGGGTCCACACCAACATTCAGTTGGGCGAAACGGTCCCCCGACTCAAGAGCATTATCGTAGATAGCGATATCGACTTCATCGTGATGGGGTGCCAGGGTGAACATTACCTGCCCGATCGCTTCGTAGGTAGTACGACCGCCCGGCTGATGGAAGAGGTGACGGTACCGATTCTGGCGGTGCCCCGGGATTTCGAAGGAGATTTTCCCCAGCGCATCATGTGGGCCACCGACTCCCGGATCGGGCACGACGTGTCCTACCTGTACCCCCTTTTTCAGATCGTCGACCTGGCTACGACCCCGCTCCAGGTCTTCCACTATCAGGAAAAAGGGGAGCGCGAACTGCCGGACGGGCGCTTCCGTGAAGTGCTCGACGAGGTACGTTACGACTTTTACGTCCAGATGGATGACGGAGACTCCGTGGATAGCGCCATGCGGGACTTTATCCACAAGACGTCGGTCGACCTGGTAGCGGTGGTTCACCGGCGGGTGTCCTGGCTCAGCCGGGTGTTCGTCTCGTCCCATACCCGTCAGGCGATTGCCTCCGTACCGGTCCCTCTGTTAATCCTGCAGGAGCGACGGTCGCTATGAAGTGCCCCGCCACATACCGTATGGGGGTGCACGTATTCCTTGCTCTGCTCCCCTTTGCCTGTAGCTCCGATACCCTGGTCGACCCCGCCCCGCTGGAGCACGAGCTCATGGTGGTCTGGGTAGCACTGGAGCGGGGAGACACCGCCGTGCAGCAACGGTACCTGGCCAGCGCGCGAAAAAACTGGCGGGCGTTCCGCAACACCTACCGCTCGGGCCCACTGAGCAAGGAGGAGCAGGGGGCGATCTTTATGGCGGACCTGTGGCTGTTGGCCCTGAAGGCGGCCGTCGATAACGGTCACTCTTCGGGCGCGCTGAACCACCTCAGGCGATTGCACCGGACCCTAAGCACGGTCAGAATACGAACGGAGGGGGAGCACCCCGTCGACCGACTGTACGATTTTCGTACCGATTGGCAATGGGTGCTCGAGATCAGTGAGGATCAGATGATGTGCCTGCTGGACTGGCCGGAATACGCGGACGCCTTCCGCACCGCGAATAAGCACTGGCAACGCTACCAACTATATCCTCCCACCTACGCCGGGACCGCACTACCCGGACTGGGCCGCCACGCCGAACGCGCGGAGCACGCGGCCCGGGCGCTTACCGAAGAACTAGCCGCGTTCGAACGGGATCTGCTTGCGGCGAACCACGGCCCCATGGGAGCCGCCGCCCGGGCCGTTCACTCCCGATTCATCGAATACCTTACCGTAGCGGTCGACTACCCCCTTCCGGCCGCACACAGCTAAACCCTGCCCTATGTCACAGATTATCGTTCCCGTCGACTTCTCGGACACCTCCGCCGCCGCCCTGCGCTTCGGCACGTATCTGGCGGAGGTCATGGACCTGGACCTGACGGCCATTCACGTCTTCGACACCCTCATCAGTACCTCCGAAACGCTCTCCGAGCAAGTGCGGGAACGGGAACGGGAACGACTGGATGGCGAGCTGAGGGAATTCACCCGGAAGAACGCCCAGCCCGTTCTGGCGACCTTCCAGGGTTCACCGGAGACGCTACCGAATATCCGTACGGCGATTATGGAGGGGGTGGCTGCCCCGACGCTACTCTGGCAGACTACGCGGGACGATGTAAGCCTGGTGATCATGGGCGGCGTGGGCGCGGGTGCGGGCAAACACCCACCGGGGATCTTCGGCAGTGTGGCCCGGAGGCTGGCCATGAAGGCCGAGTGCCCCCTGATACTGATCCCCAGGGGCCATGGGTTCCCCCACGTAGACCGCCTGGCCATCGCTTTTGAAGAGGCGGAAGACATCCGTCAGGTAAGCGGGTTTAGCCGCAAGATTATCACCGCCCTACATGCGGAAGTACATTACGTTCACGTCCGGGGACGCGACGCGGCGCTCGAGGACGCGCGGGAGGAAGAATTCCTGGCGCTATCCATCGGGCCCGGTTTTCCCAGCTATACCTACACCTTCGACCGCCTTCCGGCCGGCGCGGTAGTACAACAACTCCTGGACTACACCAGCCGGGAAAAGATCAATCTACTGGTACTCGGAGGCGAGCGGCGCGGATTTTTCGAGGGCCTGTTCCGGGCCAGTCACCTGGGACCGCTGGTGAAGCGCTGCGCCATCCCCCTGCTCATCATTCCGTTCGCGCGATAATCGGTAGGGCCATCCGGAGTCAGACCAGCTCGGCAATCGCACCGGGCAGGCAGGCACGAATATCGTCCAGTTCGCCCGGGCTCACGCGGCCCCGCAGTACGCTAAAGACGGCCTCCACGGCGGTGTGCACGTCAGCCTCCGTAGGGAGGTCGACGTCAGTGGCCCCGGCTCCGGGCCGGCGCACGAGATCGAAGAAATCCCGTACTGACCTGACCTTAGCGTGACCGTCCGACAGCTTCCATCCGTCGACGTAAATCGCCTTGATGTAGAGCGGGAGTTGGGCGACCAGTTGAATCGACTCGGCGGGGTTCAGCCGGTCCCGCAGGGCGTGCAGGACTGCTTTCGTGATACGGAGGGCCCGGCGGCGATCCTCGGGCGCGCCCAGAGCTCGTGCGACCTCCTTGATGAACAGTTGCCCGGACTGGGTGAAGCGCTCGAAGTAGCCCTGGATACTCATGGTCTCGGATCGTTTGGTATCGGTCGCCAGCAAGTCGTCGGTAGTCAGTAAGAGTAGGGGCAGGCGTGTCCGCAGGACGGCATCATCCGTATTGCTACTGGTGAGTAATTCCCGAAACCAGGGGCGGTCGCGGCGGTGCATGACGATCAGATCGCATTTCGCCGCGAAGGCATAAGCCTGGATAGCGCCGACCAGATCGGTGGCCTCGCGCTCGGCGAAAACGGCATGTTGACCGAGTTGGGGGCGGTCGAAGATTTCCCGCAATAGCTCGATGTCGTAGTCCGTCTTCTTTACCTTTCGGGTCCGGATATGCAGAAAGTGAATCCGGGGTTTATAGGCCCGAAAAGCCCGTAATACCTTCCCGGCGTGGAGGGCGGCGGGGTCGGATAGGTCAGTGGCGAAGCAGAGGGCAGCTACCGGCCGGTAGTGGGCGTCGGGGGGGACGATAAGCACCGGGCAGGGCAGTACGGTAGTTACCCGGGCGGCGTGAGTCCCGAACAGTTCGTCCCAGGCGTCCTGCCGGCCGCGGGTTCCCATCACGATCAGGCGGGTACCGTGGTGTACGACGTGGCGGTGCACGCAGGCGGGCAGGTCTCCCGAGCGAACGAAGGTATCGAGGAGAGGGGGGTGCTTCAGGTCACCGGCTACGCCCTCGAGCGCTACCCAGGCTACCCGCGCGAGCTGTTCCCCGGCCCGCGCGCGAAGGGAGCCGGCCAGCGAATCTTCGAATTCGGGCTGATTATCCAGCGTTCGGGGTATGACGTGTAGTAAGTCTACGTCGGCTCCCAGTGCATCGGCGAGTCGGAGGGCATACTCCAGGGCATCATTCGCAACGGGAGAAAAATCGGTGAGTACGAGGATAGACGAAATGTCGCGCATGGATGTACCGGTTGGTTCACTACGAAGATTAAGCGCGGCTTCGGCCACTTCGGGTGACATAGATCATCAATTTCCGTGATTCTTGGCACCTGCGTTCGCGCCCTCCCGGTCTATTTTGAGTGCAGGACCAAGCCCGGGCAAAGACTCCCGTACCATGCGCTACATTATCGTCCCTACTGACTTTTCCGCGCCCCGCGCGGCAGCCTTGCGGTTCGCGACCTATCTTTCGCGGGTGACCAGCCTTACGGTACGGGCCGTGTATACCTACAACCCGATGGTGGTGAGCAATCGCCCGGATACCGCGGAGGAACGGGAGGAGGAAAAACGGCTGCTGGGAAGAGAGTTGGATCATTACGTAGACAAGCATATCACTCCGGCACCCGATCTGCCCCCGGTACAGACTACGGTAGTGGAAGGAATTGCGGCCCTGACGATCCGCGAGTTGAGCCAATCCGATGATACGGCCCTGATCGTGGTGGGCGGTGGGGAAGCGGAAGCGGAGGGGCAGGACGACTTCTACGGTAAGATCGTCCGGGAACTGGCCCGGGAGGGCGGGTGCCCCGTGCTTTTCATCCCGGCTCACTACGGGAACCGGATGTTGCACGATGCGGCCACTCTCCTTCACCGGCTTCGGAATACCTTAGCGTATCCATCCGAACGGGCGAAAAACAGCGGATATGACGTTACCTGACCGGCGACGACAGGCGGCAACCGCCGGGGGGGTGTTTTTCGTCGCAACCGCCGCGCTACTTATTCTTATGCATAGCAGCGGGTGGGGATGGTTGGTCCCGGAACGTGAAACTGCCCCGCGCTTAATTGCCTTACCCATAGTGTTTTACCTAATTCTCCTGCTGTTAGGTATTTCTCTACTGATCGAAAGCAGATACACCATTTTTATGCTCGCGTTCTACAGTTTCCTCCTTTTTCAGCGGTTGCTGTTTACGGTATTCGATTGGTTGCCCGCCCTGTCCGCGACTGACACGGCCCTGTTGCTCGTCAGCGTCATCGTTAGCCTGACCCTGCTGTACACCGATATAGTGAAGACGGGGCGAACCCCCCAGATTGTCAGTGGATTCATGACCGCGGTCCTGTTCAACCTGCTGCTCCTTTACTACCTGGGGTAGAGGAGACTACTCATCTTCGTGCCCGGCTACCCCTCAATCGGCACTACCAGCAACGGTACGGGAATGCGCTTCAGCAGCGGGCTTACCTCGGTACCGATGAAGAGGCGCTCGACCCAGGATTGCTTACGACGGCCGATGACCAGCAGATCCAGGTCGTACTCCCGGACGTAGGTAGTGAGCCCGTCGGTGACGTTGCCGGGGGAGAGCAGGTCGAGTTCCACGGGGAAGCCCGGAAAACCGGTATCGAGTACCTCGTCCATCAGGTCGAGTTCCACCTTCGCCTCGCGGTCTACGTTTGGGTGCATGACGTGGCTTAGGCGCACGTCGGCGTCGATGGCCCGGCGGATCCAGTCCGTGCGGTCGATGAGTTGCCGCAGGCCTTCTACGTGCTCGAAGGCGTAGGACATCCGCCCGACCAGGGGGACCCCGTACTCGCCGGGGATGAGCAGTACCGGGCAGCCCCCCCGCAGGGCTACCGCCCGGGCTACGCTACCGTAGTAAAACGCTTCCTCATTGCCCCGACCCGTGCCGGTGCCCCCGAGCACCAACAGGGCGGTATCGGGCTGGTGGCTTACGGTGGTCAGGGCGGCCGGCGGGTCTCCGATGATGGCGTGGGACGGCAGGGGGAAGGGAGCGTGCTCGGCTACGTAGTCCGCAAGCCGGCGCTGCACCTTCAGTTGGGCCCGCACGTTGCCCCGCACCTCCACGGCGGATTCTTCCGTCCCGTAGCCATCGTAAACGTGGATGACCTCGACGGGACGGTCGGCGGCTTCTCCGAGTGCGCTCGCGTAACCCAGGGCATCAAGCGAGGTGTCAGAAAAATCTAGGGGAACCCGGATGGTGGACATAGTGGCGTTCTTTTTACGAAAAGATCGCGGTTCCGGGGGGGAAGGTGCCTGATTTCTATCAACCGGGGGGGTGATTCTCGTTAGCCCGCGAAGGTGTACAACTCCACCCGCCGTTCCCGACCGCGCAACTCGTGGCTACCCAGGGCGGTAGCGACCGGCAGACTACCCACGGGGAAGCGTTCCAGCAGATCGCCCGATACCAGCAGGTCGACGCCGTAGCTATTGCAGAGCCCCTGAATGCGGGCCGTGGCATTGAGGGTATCCCCGGTGAAGACGATATCCTTTTTGACCACCCCGATTTCCCCTACGGTTACGCGCCCACAGTGCAGGCCGGCCTTAAAGGTTGGTACTATACCGAATTCACGATGGTAGGCATCCGCCCGACGCGCCAGGTCCCGCTGCATGGCGAAAAAACACCGGAGGCAGTTAGCGGCGTAGACTCCCTCGCTCATTCGCCACGATAGCACCATTTCGTCACCGACGTATTCGTGCACCTCGCCGGCGTGGCGGGGGATGGCGCGGGATAGGTCGGCGAAGTAGTTCCGCAATAGCTTGAAGTAGCGAATGTGCCCCAGCCGTTCGGCGATCCGGGTCGAGGAGCGCATGTCGACGAACATAAAGATACGCTCCTCCTCGCTGGGCTCGTGGTAGCGGCCGCTGATGTAGTTTAGCAGGGTGGCATGACCGATGTTCTCGCTCATCTGGGCGTAGAAGATGGCCGCGGCAATGGTCACGGTAAGCTGAGCTACCGTGCTGACGTGCGTACGGCTAATAAGGTAGGCCGCCAGTTTGTTCCCTACCGCGCCCGAAAAGGGGGAAACGTGTAACTCCATTGCCGCGGCGACCGGGAAGGTAAGCAGAACGGTAATATGGATCAGTAGGGTATAACCCAGCAGTTTGTACACCACCTTGGCCGCGAATGACTTACGGGCAAACACCCGGGTGAAGTAGCGTAGCTCCAGAATTCCGACGACCAGCCCCAGCAAAAACATCGCCAGGATGGCAAACACGGCGATCGGGAGGGTCTGGACGATCTCCGTCTCGAGCCCCGGCTCCTGGTGGAGGGCGGCCCAATCCACTACGAAGGAAACCATGCTACTAACCAGAAAAATGAAGCCGAAGGGCAGGACCTGGTAGAAACGCCGGAGGCGGGGGGAAGACATGGTAAGGGGTGCTGAGTGTGGTAAATTACGGAACGAGACAAAGAAAGGGGGTGACCGGCGGTCACCCCCTTATTCCTTCTACAAAGTTGCACGAATAGTCGACGGAGCCAATTGGCACCGCTACCGCCCGCTCCTTACCAGCCTTAGCGTACGCACCGCCCGCCCATTGGACAGGGTAAGCTGGTAGGTGGCCGCGGGTAGACTACCCATATCCAGGGGAAAAGTATTCGTGCCGGGCCGTACCGGAACGGTAAACTCCCGCACGCTCCGCCCCAGGGGATCGGTCAGCCGCGCCCGCAGCGGTTCTTCGTCCGTAGCCGTAAACTGTAGCGTAACCCGATCCGCCGTCGGCACGGGGAAGGCCGTCAGGGAGGACAGCGCTGATGCCCCCCGCCGCGCCACGCTTACCGTGGGGGAGTAGGCGTAGCTGCCGTCCAGGTCCACCATGCGCAACCGGTAGTAAGTCAGGGCGGCGGGGTCGGGGTCGGTGGCTTCGTAGTGGCCCGGGCCGCGGCCCGCTACCCGGGTGAGGACGGTGAAGTCACTTCCATCCACCGAACGCTCCACTTCGTAGTGGGAAAAGGCTTCCTCCAGTGCGCTCTCCCAGTGGATGCGGTTCACGGCATCGTCCGCTGCGGCGGTAAAGGTGACCAGATCGATGGGCAGGGCAGCCGACTGGGCGGTAGCCCCGAATTCGGAAAAGTCGGTGGTAGTGAACTCCAGGTAGTGGGCCGTTTGCCCGTAGTCGGCCGTCGTCGTGGGGGTTTCGAAGGTCACCTCGCCGCCGCTGCTGTTGAGTAGGTCACAGTCGGTGTCGCTGCCGGTGTAGTGGGTCACGGCCAAATCGCCCCAGTCAAGGGTTTGCCCGGAGGTGGTATTCAGGGCCAGTAACTCATCATCGGTGAAGTACAGCCGGATCTTTACTCCTCCGTTCAAGTCGTAGGGGCCGCTGCCGTTGGTGGGCGTCACGTTGTAGTAGCGCCCCAGCAGCGGACTGCCGAGGAAGGGGGCGGTGGGCACGATGCCGTAGTCCGTCATCCCGATCTCCACGTCGCCGAGGTCATTACCGTTGGCGTCGATTTCCAGCAGGAGCTTACCGTTTTCGTCGAGCACCCGGGTCCAGGCCTGCCCGCATACCCCCTGGGCGCGGACGCTGGTGCAAAGCCCATCCGAAAAGCCGGAAAGCAGTTCGGCACCACCGAAAGTGGGTGGGGTGTACCCGGAAAGTTCGATGTCGTCCAGGAGGAGACCGGGACTGCCCCCGGCACTGAGCGATACGAAGGCCAGGCGGTACTCCCCCTCGGCCGGTACGTCGAAGAGTAGGTCCATCCCGACGTAGGTTCCCGGCAGACTACCATCGGCGCTCAGCACTTTGACCGTTTCGCCCGTCGCATCGAGCAGCACGGCCCGTAGCCGTCCCCCGCCCCCTGCGGCCGTACTCCGGTAGTGGTAGGTGAGGGCGTAGGTTTGTCCGCCCGTGAGGG
>CAZQNE010000080.1:3507-5089 GCA_964594535.1 uncultured Lewinella sp. | reverse complement strand
GCGGCCGTACTCCGGTAGTGGTAGGTGAGGGCGTAGGTTTGTCCGCCCGTGAGGGTAAGCGCGGGGCCGATCAAACTGTCGTTGCGGGCGGCGGCGGGGTTGGCGGGCAGGGTGAAGGCGGCGCTCGTCACTCCCCAGTCGCCGCCGCGTTGCCAGCATCCCCGGCTGGGGCTATCGGCATCGGCGGTTTCCAGTAGGGGCAGGGTGGGGGCAAAGTCAGTCACCGCTACCGTCTGGGTGGCGGTGGTCACGTTCCCGTTACCATCGTCAAAGGCCCAGTTTACAGTGTAGGTGCCGGGGGCGGTAAAGGTGGTCGGGTCGGTGGTGGTGGCGGTGACGGGGCCGGCGCAATTGTCGGTGGCGGTGGGGGGGACGGCGGTGGCGGTTCCTTCACAAAGCGCAATTTGCTGACTACTAAGATCACCCTGGGGAGTATAAAAATAGAGGTGGGATGCTGGTGGGGTACTGGTATTCAGATCGGGGGCCGAGATAGCCAGGTAACCTTCACTGATGGCCACATTTTGACCATAAAACTGGAAGGCCCGGTCGACCGGGGGTTCCAGTACCGCGAGTTCCCGCCAGTTGTCCGTACCGGGCTCCCGGTAGAAGGTGTAGGCGCTACCCCTACTCTGGTTTACCGAGACTTCGTCGGACGCGCCTACGACTGCGTAGTCTCCATCGAGTGCCACGGCATCGCCGAACTCCGAACGTCCGAGGGCATTACTGGCGCGTAGCTTTTGCCGCTGCGTCCAGCCGGATACCGGGTCCTTCACAAATACATAGGCCGCTCCGGTACTGAAGTCGCCCTCATTGTCGCGGGGGGCACCGATCAGCGCCGTAGTGCCGGACAGAGCCACATCGTAGCCGAAGTATCCCGAAATATCATCGGCCCGGAGCTTTGCCGTTTGCTGCCACTGTCCGCTACCGCTACGCTCGTATACGTAAACCGACCCGGCGCTACGGAAAGCCAGCGGATCTATATTGTTCCCGACCAGGACGACATCCCCGTCAATGGCCACGCTGTTTCCGATCCGGCCTCCGGTATCCCCCGCATCACGGCTAAGTTTTGCTACCTGTGGCCAGCTGCCATCCGACTGCCGTTCGAAGACGTAAGCCGCCCCCCGCCGGTTGGAGGTGGTCTCGCCGTGGTCGCGAGCTCCCACAACCACCCGCTCCCCCTGGATACTCACACTTATGCCGAAGTGCGCGAAACTGATGGCATCGGCGGCGGTCAGCTTTGCTTCTTGCACCCAGTTGCCCGCGGACTGGCGCCGAAAAATGTAGGTGGCACCCGCGCCCGACGCCACGGAAGAATTGGCAAAACTGCCGATGACCGCATAGTCACCAGAGATGTCGACCGAATAGCCGAATAGGTCCCCGGCCGCGGTATCGTCGGCGTGCAGGATAGCAGTGAGTTCGGTTTGCCCGGTGGCGTCTCGTTTGTATACGAACACGGCACCTGCGTCCTCGCCCCGGGCCTGGTTGTAATAATCCCCGACAATAGTATACGCTCCATCCATGGCAACCTGGATGCCAAAGGTGTGACGGCTATCGGAATTTGGATTACCGACCTGTCCGCCCT
>CAZQNE010000080.1:0-3407 GCA_964594535.1 uncultured Lewinella sp. | reverse complement strand
TGGATGCCAAAGGTGTGACGGCTATCGGAATTTGGATTACCGACCTGTCCGCCCTCGGTCCATTCGGAGAAAATGACCCCATCGGGTACCGGCGCGGAGGGTTGATCCTCGTTTACTACCGCCGCCTGCTGTTGGGTGCAGCCTGGATCTTCTTGGTCGCGGACATATACGGTGTACGAACCGGGCGGCAGGCTGGAAAACGTGCCGTCCGCCCGGAACGCCTGGTTATCCAGACTGTACTCAATATCCCCGCTACAGCTCGTGCAGGAGGCCACTACGGTGATGCTGCCGTTCGTAGTGGCACACCGGGAAGCCGTGGTCGTGACTTCATCGATTGATAATCCGCCGGCTACGACCCTCACCGTCTGGGCGGAAGTACTTACGTTCCCGTTGCCGTCGTCAAAAGTCCAGTTTACGGTGTAGGTACCGGGGGCGGTGAAGGTGGTCGGATCGGTAGAGGTGGCGGTGACGGGGCCGGCGCAGTTGTCCTGGGCCGTGGGAGGAGAAATGTCCAGTTCCGCGCCACAGAGCGTGAGATCCAGATCGGGGAGGCCGCCCCCTCCGGATGTTCCGTAAAGGTAGGCCGCTCCGGCATCGTTGTTCCCCGTTACGTCCTTTAGGTGCGCGCCGACGAGAATCTGGCCGTCCGAGATTGCTACCCCCGACCCCAGCGCGTCTAAAAAGGCCGGATCGTCAGCCCCCAGGAGGGCCACTTCTTCCCAGTTTCCCGGCTGCGTCTCGGAAAATACGAACGCCCCCCCGGAGGCAAACGCCCCCGTATTCTCGAAGGTCGAACCTACTACGGCCGTCCCCTCCGCAAGCGCGACCGCGTTACCGAAAAATCCGCCATTATTGGTTGAGCTGGTAAGCACGGTCTGTTCCGTCCATGCTTCCAGTGAGCTCAGCGCGAATACCGTAGCCCTCCCCGACCCACCCATAATGGCCCGGTCGCCGTCGATGGCTACTCCGGTACCCTGACTGGCCGAAGCGAGGGGAACGGCGGCGGTCAAAAAGGCATCCTCGGTTACGAGGGTCGGCGAGGCGATGGTGTACACGTAGGCCGCACCGGCGGCGGGCTGCCCGCCTACGGATTTTCCCCGGGCGCCGACGATGAGTTGGTTCCCCGCCGCGTCTACGGCAGACCCGAAGCGATCGCCGGGCAGTCCGTTGCCGGGGCTGAATTCACTGATCAACTGCGGGCTTCCGAACGCCGCCAACTGATAGACATAGGCGCGGCCTACGCCCGGACTACTCCGCTTATCCTGGGGAGCCCCCACGACCAGATAATTATCGGTAAGTGCGACACTCGTTCCGTATTGGTCACCGGCCTGCAGGTCCGAAGGGGCTACCGTAGCCATCAACAGCCAGAGCGTCGGCGTAAATCGTTTGTACAGGTAGACGGCCCCCGCATCCGTATTCGTTCCCGGGGCACCCACGGCAATAAAGTCACCGGCGATGGCGACCGACGCCCCGTACCTGTCCAGGGGGGAGCCACTCTGAACCGTCAGTTTGATCTCCTGACCCAACGACTGGTCGGTACTACGGGGATAGACGTAAACGGCACCGCCCCCGGTTGCGGAGGTATTGCCGCGAATAGCCCCGACTACCGCCGCTTCGGTCGATAGGGCCACCGAAATACCGTAGTTGGCTCCCCCTGCCGGCGCGTCGGCGGTCAGGCGGTTCACCTGGGTCCAGTCGCCCACCGCTCCGCTAATTACCGGTGCTTCGGTATCCGCGTCTTCGACCGTGACCATCGGACCGGCTACCACGCACTCCGGGCTTCCGCCGTCCCGTACCCATACGGTGTAGTTACCGGCGGTCAGGTCCGGAAAGCGGTTGCCGGACTGGTACACTTCCCCGTCCAGGCTGTACTGGAGTGGCCCCATGCAGCTACCGCAACTCGCCGTGACCGTCAGACTGCCCTGCGGGTCGTCGGGGCAGGGGGTCGGGTCGGTAGTGACCTGATCGATCGTCAGGTCTCCGGAAGATACCGTTACGGTCTGAGTGGCGGCAAGCGCATTCCCATTGCCGTCGCCGAACGACCAGCTTACGGTGTACTGTCCCGGGGTAGAGAACGTAAGCGGGTCGGTAGTCGTGCCCCGCACCGGGCCGGCGCAGGCGTCGTAAGCAACCGGAGCCCCCGACGTTACCGGACTACCGCAGTAGCTCAGGGTAGCATCATCCAGGGTAGTCGTAAGCACGGGCGTAAAGGCATATGCCGCGCCGGTCCTCAAAATTCCCTGGTTGTAGCCCTCAGCCCCGACGAGTACGCCACCAGGACCGATGGCAACGTCGCTGCCAAACCGGTGGTCGGTAGCGCCATTATCGGCCGCTAGCCGGGCTACTTCCGTCCAGCCGCCCCCCGGGTCTTCCGCAAATACGTAAGCCGCCCCCCGAAATTGATCCTCGCTACTAGAACCAACGACGGCGTGTCCGCCATACAGGCCCACCCGATCGCCGAAGCTGGCGTTCTGGGGGGCGGTAGAGGTCAGTATGGCGCGTTGGTCCCAGCTACCCGTCGCGTTCCGGTGAAACACATAGGCGCGGGCAAAACCCGCCCCGACAATGATACGATCCTGAAATACGTCCACGTCTCTGCCGAAACTTCCCGTAGGCGGCGCGGCGTCCGCAACCATATCGGCCGTCTGTTCCCACGCTCCCGAGGCTGCATTGAGCTCGAATAGATAAACCCTTCCGATTTGTCCGTTCCTACCGTCAACGCTTTCCGAGGGGGTACCTACTACTAATTTGCTTCCCTCCAGGGCAAGTGCCGCTCCGAACTCGTCGCCGGCACTTCCGGCGGGGGCGGTCAGTTGATCGATTTCGGTCCAATTACCCATCCCATCCGACTCGAACAAATACACCACGCCACCTCCCCGGCCGGGGGCACCCACGGCTAGGTTGTTGCCCTCCATTGCCAGGCTGTAGCCGAACCTGTCGCCGGCAGCGGCATTCGTAGGGGTCAGTTTGGTGAGTTGCTGCCAGTTGCCGTTGGATTGCACGGTAAAGAGGTACACCGCCCCGGCCAGGTTTCCAGCCTCGCTTTCCCGGTAGGCTCCGGCCGCTACCACATTTTCGTAGCTGGCAATGGCAAAGCCGAACTGGTCGCCGGTTTCGGCGTCTCCCGCGGTCAACTTGGCGATCTCAGTCCACTGTCCGTTCCCATCGGGTCCGTAGACGTAGGCGGCCCCCGCGGTCGGTACCGCACCTGCGTCCGCGCCCGAGGCCCCCGCTATGGCGTACCGCTGGGAAAGGTCCATGGCATCACCAAAGCGAGGCTGGGAAGATGGGTCGCTGGCCAGCAACTGATCGCGCTGGTTCCAGGGGGCAGCGGCGTAAAGGACCGGCGGCTCCGTGTCCGTCGCCGAACAGTCCTGACCGTACAGACCCGCCGGGGCGGTCAGACC
>CAZQNE010000079.1:0-17006 GCA_964594535.1 uncultured Lewinella sp. | reverse complement strand
ACGCCAACGACGGCTGCTGCAAGTACACCCGCGTGACCGGCATCTGGCAGACCGTCTGGCTGGAGGCCCGCCCGGAAAGCTACCTGGCCACCGCCCGCGTCATTCCCGACCTGGACAATAGCCGCTTCAGTATCCAGCCGACCTTTGATCGCCAGCGCTCCGGTCAGCGGTTCCGGGCTACGCTGAGGGACGCTGACGGGCGGGAAGTAGCCAGCGAAACGATCGTCGCCAACAACCATAACCTGCTCGTCCTTTCCGTCGACACCCCCCGCAGCTGGTCGCCCGGCGACCCCCACCTCTACGACCTCGAACTGGAACTACTGGACGGTAGCGGCAGCACAATCGACCGGGTGGAGAGCTACGCCGGCCTGCGCAAGATCCATACCGAGGGCAACCGCATCTACCTCAACAACGAACCGATCTTCCTGCGCTGGATCCTGGATCAGGGCTTTTACCCCGAAGGCGTGTGGTCGGCCCCGAGCGACGCCGATCTGAGGCGGGATATCGAACTTAGTATGGCGGCCGGCTTCAACGGGGCGCGGCTCCACGAAAAGGTGTTCGAGGAGCGCTTCCACTACTGGGCCGACCGGCTGGGCTACCTCACTTCCGCCGAATTTCCCGACTGGGGCATCCAGCGGACCTACCTGGAACCCGAGGCCGTCCTCAACATGCAGCGCGAGTGGCGGCAGAGCATGCAGCGCGACTGGAACCACCCCAGCATCATCATGTGGACGCCGATGAACGAAACCCACTCCGCCAAACGCGGGCTGGAGGAATACGAGCGCGTCAACCGGGAAATGTACGCCCTGACCAAAGCCCTGGACCCCACCCGGCCCGTCAATACCGTCAGCGGTTTCCTGAACATCATCACGGACATCTGGACCGTCCACGATTACAGCCAGAACCCCGAAGCGATGGCCGCTGACTACGCCCGCCTGCCCGACACCTCCCGCATCGTCTCCTGGGGGTGGTACAATAACGGACGCGTGATGCGGGACTACGACTACAGCTACGACACCCTGGAGGCCCGCATTCCCTTCGTGATGAACGAGTACGGCGGCACCTTCTGGACTCCGGAATACGCCCGCCAGCCCGCCCGCGGCAACGGACGTAGCGAATGGGGGTACGGGAAGAGCCGGGGGGAAGTGACCGAACGGATCGCCGCCCTGACCCAACTGCTGCTCGACAACCCGAATATTTCCGGCCTGGTGTACACCCAGCTGACCGACGTACAGCAGGAAGTCAACGGGCTGTACTCCTACGACCGCGCACCCAAGTTCGACGTCGCGCGCCTACGGGAAATATTTGCCGGACCGGCGGCCATCGAACGGGAGGGGGGTGAGTAGTTTTGCCCGGACGAATTAAACCAGGTGGGGTGAATGCCGTGTTTAGGCATCGCAGTACTTACTTTGATTTTTCGCGCGCATGACTGCACCTGCGTCCGCGCCCCGGCATTCGCACGCTCAACCAGTGAACCAACCCCGACCGACTAACGAAGCCGCCCGACTGGCTAATTTGCGTAGTTATCAAATCCTCGATAGCCTCGAAGAACAGGAATACGACGATCTGACGGCCCTCGCCGCCGACATTTGCGGAACCCCCGTATCGCTGATCTCGCTGATCGATAAGGACCGACAGTGGTTCAAATCGAAGGTCGGGCTCGGCGGGGACCTGCGGGAAACCGACCGGGAATCCGCCTTCTGTGCCCACACCATTTCTACGGGGGGGCAACCACTCATCGTACCCGACGCCCGCCTGGACCCCCGTTTTGCGAATAACCCCTTGGTTCACAACGACCCGAACGTGGTCTTTTACGCGGGCGTCCCCCTGGTCTCCGCGGAAGGGTACGACCTAGGCTCGATCTGTGTGATCGACCACCAACCGCGAAAACTGACCGAGCGGCAGACTACCTCCCTGCAGCGGCTGGGCCGACAGGTCGTCAAACTGTTCGAACTCCGGCGTTCGGCCCTCGCCGAGCGGCAGCGATTGGAAAAGCGGCGGGAAGCGTACAATCTGCTGCGGGACTTCAGCCACGTCATCGCCCATGATCTGAAGGCCCCCATTCGGAACGTGCGGCAGGCTAGCGAGATCCTCCTGGAAGACTACCCCGAGCATCTGCCGGAGGAGGCGGTCCAGTTGTTGGATTTTATCGAATCCCGCACGGCGGAAGCCTCCCGCATGATCGACGGCGTGCTCCGCTACAGCCAGGAAACGCGGGTGCTGCAGTACGAGCGGGAGGCGGTCGACCTGCGCGAACTGATCGACCACGTCGTCGCACAGATCGGGCCCCCGGGTAAAGACTGCACGGTTGCGTACCTAGGGGAGGTGGAAAGTCTCTACACCTCCCGCATCGCCATGGTGCAAACCCTTCAGAACCTGATTGGCAACGCTTTTAAATTTAACGATAAAGCCACCTGCCGGGTCGAGGTGGACTGCGTCAAACACGCCGATCACTACGCGCTTAGCGTGCGGGATAACGGTCCTGGCATCCCCGAACGGGACCGCGAGGCGATCTTCAAGTTGTTCTATACCGCGGAAGTGGGTGGCCAGCACCGCGGCCACGGGGTGGGGCTGGCGATCGTACGCCGCCTGATCGAGGCGATCGGGGGCACCATCCGGGTGCAGGCCCATTCCGGGCAGGGTACCGTGTTCCACTTCACCATACCCTTTGGGTAAGGCCGTCAACCTCTCCGCGGGAGAACGCCTTACGTTATACCATGCGCTGCCTACCCCTCCTCATCTGCTTGCTGATCTATTCCCCGCTGCTCTGCGCCCAGGATGCCCCGGAACGGCCGCTGCGGGATACCCTCATCGACACCGTAGCCGCCGAGCTCCCCGATACCCTGGCCCTCGGGGGGTACAGCGAGGCCTACTACCAACTCGATCGTCTGAACGAGGGACTGCCCCAGCGGCCCCCAACCATTTCCCTACGCACTCCCCAGGGCGCGGTGGAACACTTCGTGCTGTCGTCCCGACGGGGAGACTACGCCGCCGCCGCCCACGCCCTGAACCTGAACCTGTTGCCGGAGCGGGTGCAGCCCGCCGAGGCCGCCGTACTGGCCGAAAAGCTGTACTACGTCATGAATAAACGGGTATCCATCGGCTGGGACGAGCTGCCCGACCGGCCCGACGGACAGGTGAACCTCGCCAGTGCGGGACAGGATGCCATAGCCGGACAGCCCCGGCGGACGGTGGACTTCGGGCAGCTTAGCCTGCAGGACCGCCCCGTCCGCCTGTCCTTACAGCGGGTGCGGGTAGGCGAGCGGGCCCCGGCCTGGGTAATTTCCGCCTCTACGGTCGAAAACATCGAGCCCCTTTACGCGGAATTCGGCCCGACCTGGCTGGACCGCAACATTCCCGACTGGGCGGACCGCCGGCTGCTGGGCATCAGCCTCTGGAAGGTAGTGGGCGTGCTCCTGCTCGGCGTGGTTTGCTACCTGCTCTTCCTGCTGCTCGGGCTCATCATTCGCCGCCTGCTCCGCAACAGCGATAACCCCTGGCTGACCGACCTGAACGAGCACATCGTGACGCCGGCCGCCCTGGCCGTGGCGGTCTTCGTTTTCTACGTGGGCATGAACGACCTGCTTTCCATCGCCGGTGGCTGGTCACCCTACCTCTACGCGCTGTTACTCGTCACCGTGGTGGGGGCACTGACCTGGCTCGTCATGCGGGTGATCGACTACGTGATGGAGCGGCTGGCCGATACCCAGGTGGGCGACATTAGCGATGAGGAAAATATGGAGAGCCGCCGCGTGCTGACCACCATCAGTGTGGCCCGCCGGGTGATCACCTTTATCGTCATCGTGGTCGGTATCGGGATCGTGGCCGGGCAGTTTCCCGCCCTGCAGAACCTGGGGGTAAGCCTACTGGCTTCGGCCGGGCTGGCCACCATCATCATCGGTATTGCCGCCCAGCCGACTCTGGGGAATATCGTGGCGGGCCTGCAGATCGCCATCACCAAACCGGCCCGCATCGGCGACAGCGTCATCTTCGAGGGAGAGTACGGCACCATTGAGGAGATTCGCTTCACCTACCTGGTCATTCAGACCTGGGACGATCGCCGCCTGATTATTCCCCTGAAGTACTTCATCACCAATCCCTTCGAGAATTGGAGCATGAACGACCCCCACCTGATCAAGCCCATTATTCTGCACGCCGACTACCGAACGGACGTGGATGCCGTGCGGCAAAAATTCAGCGAACTGCTAAAGGCTCACGATCTCTACGACGGGGAGAGCGAGCCGAAAGTACAGGTCATCGACAGTGACAACAAGGCCATGAGCCTGCGCTGCCTCTGCTCCGCCAAGGATGCCAGCACGGCCTGGACGCTCCACTGCGACCTGCGGGAAGCCATGATCGCCTATCTGGCCGGGATCGAGGACGGGAAACGGCTGCCCCGGGAACGGGAAGAGGTCTACGAGAAACAGGGGTAGTGAAAATTTCGGGCGAAATTTCTACTGTTTTTCAGTTAGTTATGTGGGGAAAGTCTTACCTTTGCGTCCGCTTTAGTGAAAAGAGCCGATGGGGCGCGTGCGCAGGTGCGGTGCCGGTCGGAAAACCGAAGCGGAACATTCTAAACATCAAGTATTTCCCGTGAATACCCTTTCCTACAAGACGCAGTCGGCCAACTCCGCTACCGTGGAGCGTAAGTGGCACGTCGTGGACGCCGAGGGCGAAATCGTCGGCCGCCTGGCCACGAAGATCGCCCACGTGCTACGCGGCAAACACAAGCCCGACTACACCCCCCACTTCGACAACGGCGACCACGTCATCGTTATCAACGCCGATAAGGTCCGCTTTACCGGCCAGAAGTTTAATGATAAGGAATACTTGCGCCACACCGGCTACCCCGGCGGGCAGCGTAAGGCGACCCCCCGTCAGATCATGGCCCGCAGGCCGGAACTGATTCTGGAAAGTGCCGTGAAGGGCATGCTGCCCAAAACTAAACTCGGGCGCGCCCAGTACCGCAAGCTCTACGTGTACGCCGGAAGCCAGCACCCCCACTCCGCCCAGCAACCCCAGGAACTGAAGGACTGAAGTGGTGAAGGGCAAGGGGACTGAACGGTCACGCCCGTCATGCCTCCGACGCCCCCCTATTCCCTTATTCACCCCTTCACTAATTCAACACTTAACTAATGGAACAAATTAATGCAATCGGTCGCCGCAAGGCCGCCGTCGCCCGCGTCTACCTCAAGCAGGGAAAGGGCAATATCACCGTCAACGGCAAGGACTACCGGGCGTACTTCCCCCAGACCCACGTGCAGGGCAAGATCGTTCAGCCTTTCCAGACCATCGAAGTCGATAACAGCATCTACGACGTGAACGTCAACGTTGACGGTGGCGGCTATAAAGGTCAGGCCGAAGCGATCCGTATGGCGATCAGCCGCGCGCTGGTGAAGCTGAACGAAGACTTCCGCAGCCCCCTCAAGTCCCAGAAGCTCCTGACCCGCGACGCCCGCGTGGTGGAACGGAAGAAGTACGGTAAGCCGAAGGCCCGTAAGAGCTTCCAGTTCTCCAAGCGGTAGGAGATCAGCCGGTAGCCGGCTAGTGGACGATCCACCGCCGCACCATCCACCATTCACACAACCTTCCTTGATCCACCCCCCGGACCGAGGATTCCCAACAATTAAACCATGGCAAAGCCAACCCATCAGCAGCTTCTGGAGGCCGGAGTCCACTTCGGTCACCTGCGCCGGAAGTGGAACCCCAAGATGTCGCCCTACATCTTCACCGAAAAGAACGGCATCCACCTCATCGACCTGAACCGTACGCTCGAAAACCTCGACCGGGCCGGTAACGCCATGCGGCAGATCGCCCGCGCCGGTAAGAAAATCCTCTTCGTAGCGACCAAAAAACAGGCCCGCGACCACGTCACGGCCGCCGCCAAGGAGGTGAACATGCCCTACGTCACCGACCGCTGGCAGGGAGGTATGCTGACCAACTTCAATACCATTCGCCGCTCCATTCGTAAGATGCAGAACATCGAGCGCATGCTCGGCGACGGTACCCTGGACAGCGTGACCAAAAAGGAACGCCTGACCCTGACCCGGGAGCACGATAAGATGAATAAGGTACTCGGAGGTATCGCCGATATGCAGCGTATCCCCAACGCCATCTTCGTCGTCGACATCGTGCACGAGCACCTCGCCATCGCCGAAGCCAAGAAGCTCGGGATGCGGACCTTCGGAATCGTCGACACCAACGCCGATCCCACCAGCGTCGATTACGCCGTCCCCGGTAATGACGACGCCAGCAAGGCCATTGCCGTGATCGTCGACTACCTCGTTGAATGCATCAAGGAGGGCCTAGCCCAACGCAGTGAGGAAAAGGAGCAGAAGGAAAGCACGGGGGAGGAAGCGGCTACGGCGTAGCAGTAGCGTAGGCACTCCCTACCCCCCCCACCCCCCAATAACAAACCCAACCAACTACCACAAATGGCCATAAGCGCTAAAGACGTAAAGAAACTACGGGACATGACCGGTTCCGGAATGATGGATTGTAAAAAGGCCCTCGCCGAAGCTGACGGAGACTTCGATAAGGCCATCGAAGTGCTACGCAAGCGTGGCGAAAAGGTAGCCGCCAAGCGCGGTGATCGGGAAGCCAACGAAGGCGTAGTCATCGCCCAGGTCAGTGACGATAAAAGCTTCGGCGTGATCGTCCGGCTGAGCAGTGAGACCGATTTCGTCGCCAAGAACGACGATTTCGTAGCCTTCGCCCAACGAATTGCCGATCTAGCCCTGCACCAGCGCCCCGCCGACCTGAATGCCCTAAACGCAACCCAGCTGGAAGGCGATCTTACGGTCGGCGACAAGGTGACCGAAATGGTGGGTAAGATCAATGAGAAGATCAGCGTTACGGCCTACGAGAAACTCGAAGCCCCGCTCGTAGCCCCCTACATCCACAGTGGATACCGGGCCGGGGTACTCGTCGCCCTGAATAAGGATGATGGCGCGGCCTACGACGCCGGCCGCGATGTCGCCATGCAGGTAGCCGCCATGAAACCCCTGGCCGTGAATAAGGAGGGCATCGACCAGGCTACCGTGGATAAGGAACTGGATATCGCCATGGACCTGGCCCGCCAGGAAGGAAAGCCGGAAGCCATGCTGGAACGTATCGGGCAGGGCCGCCTCAATAAGTTTTTCAAGGAAAACACCCTGGAGAACCAGACTTTCGTAAAGAGCGACAAGCAGAGCGTAGCCCAGTACCTCGACAGCGTCGAGAAGGGCCTGAAGGTAACGGACTTCAAGCACGTAGCCCTCGGCTAACTAAGGCTTAACCTAAAGGTAACGGGTCGGCTCCTAGAAGTGGGGTCGACCCTTTTTATCTTTAGGGTGTTCTTTGCGTACATCACCAAGACCGGCTTCCCTATGCAGGCTACTCTCCAATCTTTCGCCACCAATATTAACTGCGGTAGCTGTGTACGCAGCGTCACTTCGTTCCTGGACGAACTGGACGGCGTGACCATCTGGCGCGTCGACGTAGAAGACGAACGGAAGGTACTATCCGTGGAGGGTACGGCCTCCCGGGCGGATATCGTGCGCGTGGTGGAGGAAGCGGGCTACGACATCCGTCCGCTGGAGGCAACGGTATAGGATTAACCGAATGGGGTAGTCGTACGCGCGGCGGCCAGCATATTCTCGTCGACCGACCGTACTATACGGATACGTTCCGATTCCCATTCGATCAGTCCGTCGCGCTCGAATTGTTTGAGCCAGCCCTCCATGGGCCAGATTTGCCACTTCTCGTGGAACCGGCGGGCATTCACTACGATATCCTCCAGGTGGTTGTAGGGGGGAGAATACGTTTCGTGGTACTGGTGGTAAGCACGGGCACGGCAGGCGAACAGGGGTAGCCGGATATGGCGGGCCGTGAAGGAGAAGTCGGTATCTTCCCCCCCGTAGCCGGTGTACTTTTCGTCAAATCCGCCAAGTCGGTCGAAATCGGTTCGCCGCAACCCGAAGGTCAGCGACCAGAACAGCCGGTAGTCGAGGGGCTGTATAGGGTGTTCGCCGTTCCAGGATGGGCGACGGGGATGTTCGCGTCCCAGTATATCGAGTGACTCGAAGGTCCAACCCGGTCGGGCCGCGCCTTCCGGGAGGTAGCGTATATCGCCCATGACCAGCCCATTGGTCAGCTGCACGGCCCGGGCCAGCGTTTTCAGATACTCAGGGTGGGGAATACAGTCCACGTCGAGGAAGGCCAGCAGATTGCCCCGTGACTCGGCGGCGGCGCGGTTGCGGGCCGCCGCCAGGGGTAATGCGTGCGGCTCCTCGTCCAGGCGGCGGGTCATTAGATCGCAACCGGGATCGGGCAAGTCGTCGGGAGGGTCCTCATTCATATATACGATGACGACCTCGCGGGGTTTGGTGGATTGAGCCGCAATACCACGCAACATATTCTCCAAGTGGGGCCGTCTTCCCCGGACGATGGACAGTACACTAATTTCAGGCATACGGACTAAGACGATCGATTCTACCCCGTAAATGTAGTCCTTATGCTATACTGCGGGTTGTAACTTCTATTGAAAAGATAAGCCGTCCTGAACGGAGCGCTATCTTTAGGCCATGCGCCAACTCCTGATTCTACTCCTTTTGCTTCCGCTTTTCTCCTGCGAAAACGCAACCCCTACCGCCGTAGTACCCACCGACACGGAGCGGGAGCCCGCCCCGGATGCCCCGGACTACGCTCTGGTCATTCACGGGGGCGCGGGTACGATCCTGCCGGAGAACATGACCGAAGAGCGGGCCGCATCCATCCGGGAAGCGATGAATGAAGCCATGGATGCCGGGGAAGCCGTACTGCGGGCGGGGGGGTCGAGCGCGGATGCCGTGGAAGCGACCATCTGGGTACTGGAAGACAGCCCCCACTTCAACGCCGGCCGGGGAGCGGTTTTCACCAACGCCGGTATCAATGAAATGGACGCCAGTTTCATGACCGGCCAGGATCAGAACGCCGGGGCCGTAGGGGGGCTCACCACCATCAAGCATCCCATCAGCGCCGCCCGGGCCGTGATGGAGCGATCCGAGCACGTGCTCCTTTCCGGAAAGGGGGCCAATGATTTTGCCGCCGAGCAGGGGCTGGAGGTCGTCGATCCCCGCTACTTTTTTACCGAGGCCCGGTACAGCGCCCTCCAGCGCGCCCGGGCCGGCGAGCGGGTGGAGCAGGAGCAGATCGACGTGGATAAGAAGCACGGCACGGTAGGCTGCGTCGCCCTGGACAAACGGGGCAACCTGGCGGCCGGTACCAGCACCGGTGGCATGACCAACAAACGCTACAATCGCCTTGGGGACAGTCCCATCATCGGAGCCGGGACCTACGCCAACAACGCCACCTGCGGGGTAAGCTGCACGGGATGGGGAGAGTTCTTCATCCGCTATGCGGTGGCCTACGACGTACACGCCCGCATGGCCTACGCCGGTGCTACGGTAGCGGAAGCCGCCAACGCGGTCATTCACCAGACCCTGGTGGAACAGGGGGGGACCGGCGGGCTCATCGCCATGGACGTGCGGGGCAACGTCGCCATGCCCTTCAATACCGCCGGGATGTACCGCGGCTACCTGAAGGCGGGCGGGGAACGGGAAATCGAGTTCTACAAATAGCGGCGGTTAGATAAACAGATCGTCCTCAGACAGCCGTACTTTTTTATGGCCCGCCGTAGCATCTTCTTCCGAGCGGTATCCGACCGGTAGCACCACCGTGGCGGTCAGCCCGCGCTCGCCGAGCTTCAGAATGCGGTCGTACGCATCGGGTTGAAAGCCTTCCATCGGGCAACTATCGATTCGGAGTTCCGCGGCGGCCGCCAGCAGGGTCCCGAGCGCAATGTACACCTGGCGTTTATTCCAGTTGGTGATGAAGTCGGCCGACTGGTTGCGGATGGAGCCCTTCATGTAATCGCCGTACCCCTTCACCTCGGCCGGATCCTGTTCGCGGGTGCGGGCGATGCGCTCCACGTAGTCATCTACGTAGGCATCGGTCATATCCGACTTAGCGGCCAGCACGAAGAGGTGGCTGGCCTCGGTAATCTGGGGCTGATCGTAGCTGGCCTCGCGGAGTTGCTGCCGGATGGCCGGGTCCCGGACCAGGGCGATCCGGTAGGGCTGGAGCCCGTAGGAGCTGGCCGTGAGGGCCACGGCCTGCTTCAGTTTGGCCAGGTCGGCGTCGCTTACTTTTCTATTGGGGTCAAATCGTTTGGTGGCGTAGCGCCACTTGAGGGATTCTATCAGTTGCATTGATAACTATTGTACCTACCCTAATTCCTGACGGCCGTAAAGGTTGGAGGGGGAGGGCCGAATCTGACAACCAGGAAAACTGGGGTGGAAGATTGGAAGTTTCGGCCCGGCACCGTACTTTTGCGTCCGCTTTTCATCCCAACCGCTGCCCAGGTGGTGGAATTGGTAGACACGCCAGCTTGAGGGGCTGGTGTCCATTGCGGACGTGCAGGTTCGACTCCTGTCCTGGGCACTTTGAGACTTAATCTCCAGCGGCCCCCTGGTTTCGGCTCGGGGGCCGTTCTATTTTGGTAGCCTACCTTTGGCGTATGATCCTAACCGCACTGCACCGGGCCCGGGAGGCGGGCCGCAAGCTGCTGGCCGTCCTGATCGATCCCGACAAGGTCAACCGCGGTCAGTTGCAAACACTCAGCGATCACGCGAAACGGGGGCGGGTCGACTTCTTTCTCTGGGGGGGCAGCCTGGTCAATCAGCCCCAGTCGGAATACTACCTGCGGCTGCTCAAGTCCCATTCCGACACTCCCGTCGTCCTGTTTCCCGGCTCGGTCTACCAGCTCGACGGGAATGCGGACGCCCTGCTGCTACTATCCCTCATCTCGGGCCGCAACCCCGAGCTGCTCATCGGGCACCACGTTACCGTTGCCGGGCGCATCAAGCAACTCGGGCTGCCCACGGTGCCGACCGGCTACCTGCTTATCGACGGGGGGCGGCCTACTTCGGTCAGCTACATGAGCGGCACCACGCCGATCCCGGCCGATAAGCCCGCTATCGCAGCCGCCACCGCACTTGCTGGCGAACAACTGGGGCTGCGCCTGATCTATCTGGATGCCGGTTCGGGGGCGGCCAACCCGATCCCCCCCCGCCTCATCCGCGCGGTACGGGAGGAAGTTAACCTGCCGCTCGTAGTCGGTGGCGGTATCCGTAGTGAAGAAGCCGCCCGTAACGCCCTCCGCGCCGGCGCCGACCTGATCGTGGTCGGTACCGCCCTGGAAACGGACGCCGACTGGCTACCCCGGCTTTCGGAAGTGGTGCACGTGGATTTGGCCCCCGTGCTACCTACTGGGTCCTGATTCTCGGTATTCGATTGCACCCGCGCTCCGCCGCCCCTACCTGCAGTTGGTTCACCGCCGCGTAAAGGGCATCGCCAGTGGCCCCCCGTAGCTTACTTCCGTAAACTCCATCTCCAGGCTGGCGGTACCCTCGCTACCCCCGTTAACCTCGATCAGCCGGCGGCGGGGGAAGGAGGCCGTTTCTCCGGGGACGGATTCATAGTCGCTATTCGTAACCCGTAGGGCGCGCTCCGCCCCGAGCTCGGTCAGCTCCATATACCGCAGCAGGTAAGTAACGGGGTCGATGCGGTAATCGGCGGCGAACCGCTCGTCGGTACCGGTCAGGCGGATGGCCCCGTCGTCGGACTGGCCCAGCCGTAAGTCGTCAGTAAGAAAAGCGGGGTTGCCGAAAAAGATCTCCTGCAGCAGATCGAAGCGGGCGGGGATGTTGTACTTCTCCTCGATGTAGCTCAGCGGTTCGGCGGTATACTCTCCCTCCAGGCGGTTGTACAGGAAGAACGAATCGGTACGAATGAGCGCCCGGGCCCCCTCGAAGCCAAACTTTTTTACGCTCATCCAGATGGCGTCGTCGCGGTGCAGCCTCAGGTAGG
Source organism: uncultured Lewinella sp. (assembly GCA_964594535.1). GTDB lineage: Bacteria > Bacteroidota > Bacteroidia > Chitinophagales > Saprospiraceae > Neolewinella. The sequence continues at coordinate 5,117 of CAZQNE010000079.1, read as the reverse complement.
CGTTCCCGCCGATACTGATTTTATCGCTGTCCACGTCAACCTTGGCGCGGGCGTCGAGCCATTCGGCGGTGGTGCGGTTTGCCGCCACGTTGCGCAGGACTTCGGCTACCCGCATCCGGGTCTTTTTGGTAGCGGTGCCGGCATCCGGCCCGGCGACTTTGCGGTTGCAGTCGGTCAGGGTCAGGATGGCCACCAGGGCCAGGAGGAGTAGTCGCATGGGGGAAGGTTAACTTTTGACGCGGGCGAGCTTCGCGGGGAGGGTGGGAGACTTGCTGCCGGCACGTTGCGCGCGGAGGTAGAGGCCGGCGGCGGCCGCGGTGTCGCCCCCCTCCCGTTTCATATCCCCGAGTCGTTCCAGCAGGAGGGCGTTGGTATTGCGGGGGTGCAGGAGGGCGGGGGCGCGGGTGCGGTCAGAACCCAGAAGGACGGCAAGGACCCCCTTGTCGCCACCCGGAAGAAGCGCGGTGTTTACCGGGTCGTCACCACCCTGCTCCAGTCGATTCAGTGCAGTAGCTAATTCGTCCAGGGCAGCAGCGGATTCCGGGCTGCCACTCACCATCATCCTGGCCTGACCGAGTAAATCGTCGGCGGCGGAAAAATCGGACCGCAGGGCTTCCCCGATCGCGTAGTGCACGTAGATCGCCGGGCGGTTGGGGAAAATATCCAGTGCGGATTCGGCAAGGTCGCGTAGCTCGGCAATCTGATTATCGAGGTAAAGGGTACCGAGCAGCTGCTCCCAGACGGGGTAGACGGTGTCGTCCAGTTCGAGGGTGGCGCGGTAGGCTTCGGCGGCTTCGGGCAGACGACCGGAGTGAAAATAGAGATCGCCCGCAATAGCGGTAGCCTTCGCGGCATCGGGGTGGACGCGGCGGAGCTCGGCGGCCAGGCGGAGGGCCCGGTCGGCTAACCCGCGATCGCCCGAACTGGCTACCTGCTGGATGAGGGGAAGGAGTTTGCCGACTTTGAGGTCGAGATCGACATCCGTGCGGGCGAGCAGCGCCATGAGTTCGGCATCGTCTCCGGTGGCGCTTCCGTCGGTAGCGGAAGGGGCGTCCTGTAGGGCCAGCTGGGCCCGGACGTCGGCGGGTTCGATGGTTAGGATCTCTTCGTACACCCGGCGGGCTTGCTTGTCTTCCTCCTGGCTTTCGTAATAGCCGGCCAGCAGGTGGCGGTATTCCAGCTGGCGGGGGAAGGCTTCGACCAGGTTTAACAATTCCCGTTCGGCGCGCTTCCGGTCGCCGCTGCCGAGGTAGAGGGCGTGTTTGCGGCGGGCTAGTTCGGCGTTTACCCCGATGCGGTCTTCGAGGGCATTGTAGGTCGCCAGTGCGCCTTTGATGTCCTGATCCCTGACCTGGAAGGCGGCGCGCTCGAGGTAGAGGTCAGCTTCGGTCGGGTATTTTTTGATCAACCCCGCGTAGAGTTCGGCCCCCTCGGCGTATTTCCCGGCCGAGCGGTAGAGCTCCGCGAGAAAGGCGGCGTACACCTCGTTTTCGCGCAGCGCGTAGGCTTTTTCCATGGCCGTAATGGCCTCCGGGGAGCGGCCGGCCGCGTACTGCAAACGGGCCAGCTCGAAGTAAGCGGGGTCGTTGCGGGAGTCCCCCTCGGTGATCTCCCGGAACAGGGCAATGGCCGCGTCGGTCTTGCCCAGTAGGACTTCCTGCTTGGCGTCGATGAACTGCTTCTGGGCATTGACGGCTTCGGCGGTGGTCTCTCCCTGGGCGGTCAGGCGGCAGGCGGCAATGCAGCACAGTAGGATGAATAGGGGACGCATACCTCTGCAAACGTCGGAACGGGGTGGCGTAGTTTAGTCGCCCCGACTCAGTCGACCACGGTGATCTTCATCATATTCAGCATCCCCCGCTTTTCCAGGGGCATGCTGCCGGTATTGACGATGGTGTCTCCCTCCTGCAGGTGGCCGTGGTTCTTGAGGATTTGGGTGACGTCCTCTACCGTTTCGTCCGTGCCCTCGAAGCCGTCGTAGTAGAAGCAGCGAACGCCCCAGCAGAGGTTGAGGGTGTTGAGGATTTCCGGCAGGTCGCTGAAGATATAAATCTTGGAGCTGGGGCGGAAGCTCGACAGCTTGAAGGCCGTGTATCCCGTGCGCGTCATTCCGGTGATGGCCCGCGCCCCGACGTTCTGAGCGGCCCAGGCGGCGGCCGAGGTCACCACGTCGCTGATGAAGGTGCCGCTTTTGGCGTTGGCTTTGGGGCGCTTGTTCCCGATCTCGTAGACTTTTTCGGCCTCCTCGATAATCTTGTTCATCCACTTCACCACCAGGGCGGGGTGGGCACCGACACTGGTTTCCCCGCTCAGCATGACGGCATCCGTGCCGTCCAGGACGGCGTTGGCCACGTCGGTGACCTCGGCGCGGGTGGGGCCGGGGTTAGCGATCATGGAGTCCATCATCTGGGTAGCGACGATGACGGGGCGGGCCCGCTGAATGCACTTCCTGATGATCTCCTTTTGGATGAGGGGCAGCCGTTCCATGGGCATCTCAATCCCGAGGTCGCCCCGGGCCACCATGATGCCGTTGGAATGCTTGATGATCTTATCGATATTCTCGATGGCCTCCGGCTTTTCAATCTTGGAGATGATCTTGGCCTGGTGGCCGGCCCGGTCGATGTGGTTGCGCAGTTCCTTGCAGTCCTGGGGGTGGCGGACGAAGCTCAGCGCGATCCAGTTCACCTGGGGGATGGTGAGGATGTACTGCAGGTCCTCCATGTCCTTCTCCGTGATGCTGGGCAGACTGATCTTGGTATTGGGAAGATTGACCCCCTTATTGGATTTGAGCGTGCCGGGGTAGAGGGCCTTTAGTTTTACGGTATCGCGAGCGTTGGTATCGGTCACCTCGAAGACCAGGGTCCCGTCATCGACCAGCACCCGCTCGCCTACGGATACGTCCTGGGCGAACTGGGGGTAACTCATGTACACCCGCTCGGCATTCCCTTCACACTCTTCGTTGACGAAGGTGACGATTTGCCCCTCCGTAAGCTCCAGCCCGTCTCCCTCCATTTTGCCGACGCGCAGCTTGGGCCCCTGCAGATCGGCCAGGATACCAACGTGGGTGTTGTGCTCCTCATTAATGCGGACGATATGATCCACCACCTGCCGGTGGTCTTCGTGGCTGCCGTGACTGAAATTGAGCCGGAACACGTCTACGCCAGCCTCGACCAGGCTCAGTAATCCGTCGTAAGTGTTACAGGCGGGGCCTACGGTAGCTACGATCTTCGTATTCTGGTGGTCGGTCATGGGGAGGAGTTGTTTGGGTGCTAGTTAGTTTAAAAATTACAATATCGGGCTTTTTGAGTCATGACCCCAACACCTCTTCCCGCGACAGTTTCAGATTTCGCCCGGCATGGCTGCGCAGCACCTGGTCCATCAGGTAGGTCATTGCACCCGCGTCCGCGCCCGCCTTACTTTCGCAGAGGAAGAGGGGAAAGATGCGGCCGTGGCTGTAGACATTGAAGGAGGTAGCCAGCAGTTGCCCATCCCGCGTCTGTACCCCGACGGCATTGCCCCAACTGCGGTGCAGCACCTGGTACATGAGCCGCTGCATGGCGTGATATTTCCAGTCGTTGTCGGCGGTTTTGCCATTCACCGAAAGCCAGAAATCGGCGTAGGCCTCCGGTTTGAGGTGGGTGGCCGGCAGCAGATCGGCGGATTCGGCCCGCGCGAGGCGTTCGTAGTAGGCCGGGGGAAAATCGTCGGTGATTTCCTCGTAGGGCTTGTTCAGAAAAAGCGCGTTGCCCGTGGCCTGGACTACCCCGAAGCGACCGCTGTCCTTAGGCACCGAAGCGGGTTCTACGGTCAGACTACCCCCACGGAACTCGTCGGGAATGGCGTCCCAGAAGGATTGGATGCGTTTCGGGCTGAGGGGTTTGACGCTGTATACGGCCAGGTCCGGCACCAGGGTGGGTTGCTGCAGTTTCGTCCGTCCCAGCCAGTTCTTCCGGTGGGGCAGGGGCATGGCGGAGACGTAGTTGTCGCCTTCGACGAGGAGGTCCCATTCCTTAGCGGTCGCGTTGAGGAACCAGTCGTAGCCGTACAGGCTCCCGTTCGTAGCGAAGTGGACGCAGCTATTGTAGAGCTGTTTGTCGATCTCGGCCTGGGGGACGAAGCGTATATCCATAGGGGGGATAACGCGGGAGGGGCGGAAGGGTTAACTACTCAATAGCCACGGTAATCTCCGGCTGGCGCGCGTCCGGGCTGAAGGGGGCGTGGATGGTCAGGACGCCGTCCCGCATGCGGGCGGTGACGCCGTGGCGGTCCACCCGCTCGCTGAGTTCGAACCAGCGCTCGAAGCTCCTGATGGGGTATTCCTGGAGCAGGAAGTGGGGCCGATCGTCTGCGGGCTGGCGGGTTCCGCTGATGTAGATGTGGGGGCCGGTCAGGCTGATGCGGATATTTTCTTTCGCGAAGCCCAGGCAAAATACTTCGGCAACGAAGCCTTCGTCCGTCTCGGTGATATTGACGGGTACGTTGTGCTTGGGGCGGCGGGGACCGTAGTGGGGGCGGCGGGGCATAAGTGAAGGGGTGAAGGGGTGAAGGGGTGAAGGGGTAGACGGGGCGGTGGATAACTTACTTTAGTCGATAGCGAAATAGGTTTCGTACACCTCCCGCAGCAGGTTTCGGAGGCGGCGGCGGGCGTAACCCTTGCGGGAAATGGCGGTTTTGAGGGGGATGCCGAGGTCATTGGCGATCTCGCGAAGGGTCTCGCCGCCGAGTTCGTTGCGTTCGTAGACTTCCCGTTGGTCCGGGGGCAGTTCGGCAAGGGCGGCGCGCAATTGCTCCGTCACCGCTCCGAGGTCGGAGGGTGGATCCTGGGGGTCAGGCAGGGTGGGGGGGAGTTCGAGGAAGTCCGGTTGGTTCGCCTGCATACGGTACAGATCGGTAATCCGGTTCCGGGCTACGCGGTAGAGCCAGGCGCGGGGATGGTGAATCGGCCGGTGGGCCAGGTGGTGGGCCAGGGAAGACCAAATGTCCTGTAAGACGTCATCGACTTCGGGGGCGGGGACGCGGGTGCGGACAAAGCCGGAAATTTCATTGCCGTAGGTACCATAGATAGTGGACCACTCGTCGTGTGCGGGCTGGGGTAGCATCGGGGGAGGTAGACGGCG
>CAZQNE010000078.1:15221-17225 GCA_964594535.1 uncultured Lewinella sp. | reverse complement strand
TTGTACATGGGGCCAAGGTACAAAACCCCTCTATCCCCCCCGGCACCCGCGCCCCGCCGCCCAAAGTTCGCTCCCCCCGTAACGCTTCCCCGGCTGGCCGCATAAACGCCCGTACCCCACCCCCGGGGCCCGCTAAACACACCGCATTATGCACAAGCTATTCTACCTACTGGCCGCGATCGTCATAGCTACCTCCTCCTGCGAACTCATCAACGAGGCCGTAGATCCCATCACCTTCACCATCGACGGCAGCGAAATCCCCTTCACCCTGGAAGAACAGGATGCGCCCGGCACCTTTACCCTCTCCGCCGCGGACGTATCCCTCGGTATCCAGCGGGAACTGGACGCGGAGAACGTCAGCGCCGACCGCCTGATCTCCCTGCGCCCCGAATCCCTTCTGCTGCGCATCATTTCCACCACTGCCCCGGTCGACCTCTCGGTGATCGAAGCCGCCAGCGTGACGATTGAAGCCCCCGGCATGGCCCCCGTCACCTTCGCCGCCGGCGACCTGGCCATCAACTCCGCAAACACCGAGGCCGAACTGAATATTTCCGACCGCGAACTGCTCGACCACCTGCTGGCCCCGACGGCCGACTACGAACTCAGCATCACCATCACCGAACCGATCGCCGAGCCGGTAGAACTGGGCGTGCGCCCCCGCTTCCGGGCCGAAGCCGACGTACTGTAGGCAACCGGCGGGGAGGCGGGGCGTTTACTGACCGTGCTCCGCAAGCTATTCATCCTGCCCATCCGCTTCTACCAGGTAGCCATCTCGCCGGTACTGGCACCCCGCTGCCGCTACGACCCCACCTGTAGCCACTACGCCGTGGAGGCCATCCAGGAATGGGGGCCACTGAAGGGCAGCTGGCTGGCCATCAAACGCATCGGGCGCTGCCACCCCTGGGGCGGCTTCGGGCCTGACCCGGTACCGAAGAAAGAGAAGTAGAGGCTCCCCTCTCCCCTGGAGAGGGGCGGGGGGGTAAGGGCTACAAGGTCCCATCCCCCGCCCGGAAGACCGCGGCCAGCACCACCTGCCCGGCCGCCCGCAGCGTCCGCTTGTCGATCTTGTCCAGGTTATCGTCGCCGGTATGCCAGTGGTCCACAAAGCTGCTTTTCCCCCCCTGCGGCAGGTTAATGATGTCGATGGTCGGGATGTTGGCGATGCTGTTGATGAAGTAGTGGTCGTCGAGCACGGGGCCGGCCTTGCGATCCACGAAGTACTCCCCGTACCCCATGCTCTTCGCCAGCCGCCAGACTTTGCGCAGCAGCTCGGGCGCATACTGCCGCGAATACCCTTCCTGCGCGAAGGTGGCCCCCCGTGCCCCCACCATGTCCAGTAAGATTCCGAACTCAGGCTTGGGGGCGCGGATGTTCTTGGCGTAGTACTGAGCGCCCAGGGCCCAGCTGTTGCGGTTGCCGCCACCTGACTTCCCGTAATCTTCGGCGTCCAGGAGCACGATGTCCACCCCGATGTTCGGCTCGTGCTGGCTGAGCTGGCGGGCGATTTCCAGCAGCACCCCTACCCCGCTGGCCCCGTCGTCGGCCCCCATCACCACGGCGTCGGGGTCGTCCTCCAGTTCGCTATCGGCGAAGGGCCGCGTGTCCCAGTGGGCGGTCAGGAGAATTCGGTCTTCCCGCTCGGGCTGGAAGCGGGCGATGATGTTAGTGGCGCTAAGAATGGTGCCGTCGAAGGCCTTCGCCTCGAAGTCCTGCTCCCGCACCTCCGCGCCGAAGGATTGCAGTTTGTCCACCAGCCATTCTTTCGTCCGCCGGTGGGCATCGGTGTTCACGACCCGGGGGCCGAACTCAACTTGTTTGGCAACGTAGGCGTAGGCACTATCCCGATCGAATTTTGGGACCGGAGTCGATGTTTTCGCTTTGGGCGGGGACGCGGGTGCGGTGTCGGTCGGTGAAGGATCGCTGACACAGCTCACCAGCAAAATGGGCAGCAGTAGCCGAAAAAAAATGTGCAAAATTCAACGGTTTTTTCTATAACCGTCCGAC
>CAZQNE010000078.1:7032-15121 GCA_964594535.1 uncultured Lewinella sp. | reverse complement strand
CTAGGGGCTACTATTTACTCACCAGTTCCGCCTCCGTAAGCAGGTACATGAGCTGATTGATGTCGCTATCGTTCAGGCTCAGTTTGCCGCGCAGGGTGATGCGGTTGGTGCTGTACTTCACGGGTTCCTTCGCGACTACTTCCATGACGGTCTCCGGGCCGGCCCCGCCGCAGAAGAAGCACATATTGTAGGGGTAGGCACTAAAGACGAACTCCTCGTGGCTCTTGTAGCCCTCCACGGGGACGATGTAGCCGCTGATCTCGATGATCTCGCCGTCCATCGCCTGGATGTCCTCGCTGAAGACCGGCACGTCCACTTTGAAGCCAAGTAGCTCGTCGTACTTTTTTTCGTAGCTGACCTTGGCCAGGTCCTGCCAGGTGGAGGCGGCTTCCGACTGGGCGAAGAGGCCGGCCGAGCAGGCGATCGTAAGAAACAGCAGTAGGGTACGCATAGCGATGGAGTATGGTGACGAAGGTACAACAACGCGGAGGCGGCCTTCTTTGATGAAGGGAACGTTAAATCCGTGTCAGGCGACATCGAATGTCTTAGCCATCCGATGTCGCCTGACAAAATGACTGACTCTACCACCCTCCCCCGGCACCGCCGCCCCCGAATCCCCCACCGCCGAAGCCCCCGAATCCACCGCCGCCGCCGAAACCACCGCCGCCACCAAATCCGCCACCGCCGCCGAAGCCACCGGGTAGGATCACCCAGCCGCCACCGCGCCGACGCCGTTTCCTCCGCCGTGGATCGTCCTTATCGTAGCGGCCGTTGCGCCAGTATCCCCCGTCGTCGTCATCGTCGTCATCGTGGCGGTTATTGTAGTACCGAAGTACCTGGGCGATGATAAAAATAAAGATGAAGATGAAAATCGGTGGGATACCCCGTCTTCCCGCTTCCGGGACGTCGTCGGCGGTATACTCGCCCCGCCCCGCATCCATGATGGCCCGTACGGCCCCCGCGATACCGGCGTAGTAGTCTCCCTGCCGGAAGGCCGGAGTCATGATGTTGCGGATGATGCGGCCGGCGCGGGCATCGTTCAGAAAGCCTTCGGCCCCGTAGCCGGTCTGAATGAAGATCTTCCGGTCGTCGCGGGCGATGTAGACCAGTACCCCGTTGTCGGTTTCCGGCGAACCGCCGATACCCCACGCTTCGGCAATGGCCAGGCTACGGTCGAAGACGTCTTCTCCTTCCAGCGAGGCCTCGGTTACCACGGCAATCTGGGTGGAGGTCTCCCGGGCGTATGTATTCAGTTGCTGGGTAAGCTGCTGCTGCTGACCGGCGGTGAGCAGGCCCGCGTAATCGTTGACCAGTTGGTTGGTAGACCGGGGCACGGGTTGCTGGGCCAGCAGCAAACTCCCGACCGCTACCAGTACGAATAACAAAAGCGGTCGGCCCAGACTGGCGCGTGCGCGTGGGGGATGACCAATCGTTCGTAACCGTGCCGGGTAAATCAAATTAGCGTTTGTTGTAGCTGATCTCGTCGGGGAGCTCGTTCACGTCGTCGGTCTGGTAGGGGAAGTACTGCTTGAGCCGCCGCCCGATCTGCTGGATGGCCAGTTCGATGCCCGTGGCGAACTCCCCCCGCCTGAAGTGCTGCTGCATCAGGTCGCGCTCCCCGGCCCAGAAATCCTCCGGCACGACCCGGTCGATGCCCTCGTCGCCCAGGATGGCGAACTCCCGGCGGTCCACGGCCAGCAGAATCAGCACCCCGTTGCGGTCCGCGGTTTGGTGCATTCCCAGCTCCCGGAAGATGCGCTCGGCGATCTCCAGGGCGGGCTTGCGGGCACCAAGCTCGACGTGCACGCGAATTTCGCCCGAGGTTGCCAGCTCGGCCTCCCGGATCGCCGCGATGATGCGACCCTCCTCCTCTTTATCGAAAAAGCGGACCATCAGAATTCGACGGTCGGGGCGTTCTGGGCTCCGGCCTCGGCCTGGAACTGGGGCTTCTCGTCGAAACCAAAGACGGAGGCGAATACGGCCCCCGGGAAGCGGCGCACCTGCTTATTGTATTCGGTAGCCTGCTCATTGAAGCGCATCCGTGCCGTAGCGATCCGGTTTTCGGTGCCGGCCAGTTCGTCCTGTAGCGCCTGGAATTGCTGATTAGATTGCAGTTGGGGGTAAGCCTCGGCGGTAGCCAGCAAACGACCGAGCCCGGCACTTACCTGAGCCTGGGCGGCCTGGAACTGTTCCAGCATCTCCGGGCTCAAATTGTCCGCGTCGATGTTAATGGAAGTGGCGCGGGACCGGGCCTCGATGACCGATTCCAGGGTACCCCGCTCGAATTCAGCGGCTCCCTTCACCGTGTTGACCAGATTGGGGATCAGGTCGGAGCGGCGCTGGTACTGGGTTTCTACGTCCGACCAAACCCGCTCTACGTCTTCCTCCGCCTCGACGAAGCCATTGTAACTGGAGCAACCCGCAATCAGCAGGATCGCCAGGATGCCGGCGACGATGGCGAGGGTGGAAAATGATCTCATGGATTAGTGGTTTGTTGAAGGAAATCCGCCAGTATAACATCCGCGGCGGTGCGTACGGTGGTGTATTGGTCGAGTCGCTGCCGTAATTCGTCGGTTTGCGGCCCCTCCGCTCCGAGGTAAACGTTCAGCCGCAGTAGCAGTTCGCGCTGCAATTCTTCGTGCAACCAGTCGAGTCGCTGCCCCCGCCTCCGATCCCGGATGGCCGCCAGCTGATCTTCCCGGTAGCGCTCCATCCGGTCGGCAACCGCGGGAATGCCCTCCCCGGTCAGGGCGCTGGCCGTAGCCACCTCCACCGTCCACCCATCGGGCCGTGGGGGGGCCAGGTGGAGGCTGCGGCGGAGTTCGGCGGCGGCCAGGCGGGCCTCCCGGGGCAGTCGGTCGGCCTTGTTGACCACCAGGTGGTCGGCCAGTTCCAGAATGCCGCGCTTGATGCCCTGGAGCTCGTCGCCACTGGCGGGCTGGGCGAGGAGCAGAAAGGCATCCGTCATGCCGTGTACCCGCCACTCGGCCTGCCCCACCCCTACCGTTTCCACGATCACGTAGTCGTAGCCCGCCGCCTCGCAGAGCAGCACCGCCGCCCGACTGGCCGGGCCGACCCCCCCCAACTGTAATCGATTGGGGCTGGGGCGGATGTAGGCGCGTTCGTGGCGCGTGAGCTCCTCCATCCGGGTCTTATCCCCCAGGATGCTGCCGCCACTCAGACTACTGGTCGGGTCGACGGCCAGGACGGCCAGTTTGTGCCCTCTGCGGAGCACCTCCAGTCCGAATGCCTCGATAAAGGTGGATTTGCCAACCCCCGGCGTACCGCTGATGCCCAGCCGAAAGGTAGCCTTAGGGGGCGTGTACCGTTCGGCCCGTTCGATCAGTTCGGCCGCTTGCTCGCGGTCGGCGGGGCGGCTACTTTCTACCAGGGTGATGGCCCGTCCCAGCGCGCGGCGGTGGCGGGGGCCGGTCAGGGCGGTGAACAGATCGGCAGCGGGCATAAAGGCAAAGTTAACGGGCCGGCCGGGAGACTTAAGATTTACCTAAAACCCGATCCCGAGTTGCCGAACGCCGCTTCCCCGGCTTTTCTTCAGGCCCGGTCACCCCGCCGCGCCGTTCGCTCCTTTCCATCGGTAAGTCGCGAGTCTGCCCCGGGCGGCGTGGGTGGCCGGTTTTACACCAGTTCGAAGTGCTTCCGAAAGCGGGTCAGTTGCTCCGGGTTGCCCACCACGATGAAGCTGCCCCCCGCTTCCAGTATGGTATTCGGTGCGGGGTTGACCTGGTACTGTCCGTTGCCCAGTCGGTGGCCGATAATGTTGACGCCGGAGGTAGCGCGTAAATTTAGCCGCTTGATGGGTTTACCGCGGTGGCGGACGGGCAGTTGGTCGTAGCGAATCTCCTCGAAGCCGATGTCCGCGGAAAGCTCGTTCGTGATGAAGCTGAAAAACTCCACCGCCCCCGGTTTCGAGATCAGGGTGGCCATGTAGAAGCCGCCGATCTGCTCGGGCATGATGACGTGGCTGGCCCCGGCTTTCATCATTTTTTGCCGCTTGCGGTCTTCCTTGGCGCGACTGACGATCCGGAGGTTCGGATTGAGTTCCTTGCTCGATAACACAATGAACAGATTGTCGCTGTCGTCATTCAGGGCGGTGATGAGGGAGTTGGCCCGCTCGATCCCGGCAGCGAAGAGCGTCTCGTCGTGGGTGGCATCGTCAATTACGTAGAGCGCTTCGCGATCTTCCTCCAGTAAATGATTCAATTTATCCTCATCCTGTTCGACCACCACGAACGGATGATCGTGGAGCCTGAGGTGGCTGACGATCTCCCGCCCGTACTTCCCGTACCCACACACAATGGTATGGTTGCTGAGCTTACCGATGCGCGACTGAATCCGCTTCTGCTGCATGGTTTCGAAGAGTTTGCCGTCGATGACGTAGTAGGAAAAAGCCGCCAGCACGTAGGCGACGATCCCGATGTTGAACATCACGAGCGCCGATACGAAGATGCGCCCCGGGGCTGACAAGGGCCGCACCTCCCCGAACCCCACCGTTGATATTGTGATGACCGACATATAGAAGGCCTCGATCAGCGTATACCCCTCAATGAACATCAGCCCCAACGTGCCAACCGCCGTGGTGAATAGCAGTAAGGCCAGGGCCAGCCTCAGACTTAGCAGATTGGACGATACGTTCAATGAGGATAGGCCAGACATCAGCCTGCAAAGTAGCTACATCCTGGCGGAGGAATCACCAGGCTGGCTGAATGGCAAATTTTGAATCCCCTTCCCCGCGGAGGGCTGCGCCGGGCTGGCGCCCCGGCTCCACCCCCCGCTCGCTCGGGACGACCCCTCCGGGGCCGAAACGCGCCGGTATAGCCGACTAAGCTGAGCCGTAGATTTTACATGCTCAATCCCCCCCCCGCGGAGGGCTGCGCCGGGCTGGCGCCCCGGCTCCACCCCCCGCTCGCTCGGGACGACCCCTCCGGGGCCGAAACGCGCCGGTATAGCCGACTAAGCTGAGCCGTAAATTCAAAATTTTACATGCTCAATCCTCAATTTTCAATTCTCACCTGCCCCGCCCCCGTTACCACCCACTTATAGCTCGTTAGCGCCGCCAATCCCATCGGCCCCCGGGCGTGTAGTTTTTGTGTACTAATGCCAATTTCGGCCCCTAACTCGAACTGCCCCCCGTCAGTGAAGGCCGTGCTCGTATTGACGTACACCACCGCCGCGTCCACCTCCCGCCGAAACCGATCCTGGCTCACCGGATCTTCGCTGACGATGGATTCGCTGTGCCGGCTCCCGTAACGTGCGATGTGCGCGAGGGCGTCCTCCAGGTTATCTAGGGTGCGGACGGACAGGGCCATTCGCAGATGCTCGGTGCCGAAGTGGTCCTCGGTAGCCGGGTAAAGTAAGTCGGAGGGGTACCGTCCTTCTAATGCTTCGTAGGCGGCCGGGTCGGCGTAGACCACACAGCGGTGCCGTTCCCCCAGTTCCTCCAGCAGCAGCGGCAGGGAGGGCAATTGGGTACGGTGCAGGAGCAGGCAGTCCAGGGCATTGCAGACGCTGACGCGGCGGGCTTTGGCGTTGGTGACGATGTCGCGGGCCCAGTCCAGGTTGGCTTTCTGGTCGACGTAGGTGTGGCAGATACCCGCCCCGGTTTCGATGACGGGCACGGTGGCGTGCTTCCGGACGTGCTCGATCAAGCCCTGGCTTCCCCGGGGAATGATGACGTCCACCAGTCCGTCCGCCGTCAGTATGGGATGTAGCGCCTCCCGCCCGGCCGGGGCCAGGTAGCAGCAGGGGGGCAGATCGCCATCTTCCAGCGCCCGGTCGATGAGCTGTTTGATGGCGCGGTTGCTGTCGGCGGCGTCGCGGCTCCCCTTGAGTACGGTGGCGTTGCCGGCCTTCAGATTCAGGGCGAATACGTCGAAGGTCACGTTCGGCCGCGATTCGAAGACGATACCCACCACGCCGATGGGTACGGTCGTACGGCTCAGTTGTAATCCGTTGGCGAGGGTTCGTTCTTCCAGTATCCGGTCGAGGGGAGCGGGCAGTTCGGCCACCCGGCGCAGGTCGCTGCTGATGGCGTGCAGGCGGTCCTCGTTCAGCAGCAGGCGGTCGTACTTGGGGTTGGCGGGGTCCATCCGGTCCAGGTCGCGGCGGTTCGCTTCCAGAAGGTGGGGTATGTGTGTATCCGTCAATTCGGCCAGGCGCAGCAGGCAGTCGTTCAGTTCCGTGGCGGAACGGCGGTTGAGGAGGCGGGCGGCGGCGCGCAGGTGCGAGAGGTGCTCCCGGATACCGGGTTGAAGATCACTGGCCGTCATGGAATGGCATTTGTACGCTCAGTGGCAGCGCTAAAGTCGTCTAGGCGGCCGGTTTGGAGGGGGAATCCGTGGGTCCATTTTACGAAATCGGGAGGGTAGAGCGGAACCGCCGGTCACACCAGGTGTTAGCGGAACGTATTGCACCCGCGCCCCGCCGCAAAATAACCCCTGCTTTGAAACTCGAACACATCGGCATCGCCGTCGCTAACCTCGACGAAAGTGAACATCTGCTCCGACGGCTCCTCGGCCGGGGCAGCTACAAGCGGGAGACCGTGGCCCGGCAATCGGTGACCACCAGCTTCTTCACCGGCGGCAGTGGGGAGGCTAAACTGGAATTGGTAGCTCCCGTTGACCGCGGCGGTCCCGTTCAGAAGTACCTCGACCGGCGCGGCCCCGGTATCCACCACCTGGCCTTCGAGGTGGAAGATATCGCGGCCGAAATGCGCCGGCTACGGGAGGATGGATTCGAGCTATTGTCCGAACTGCCCCAGGAGGGGGCCGACCACAAGCTGATCTGCTTTCTCCACCCCCGGTCCACCGGCGGCATCCTGGTCGAAATCTGCCAGAGCCGATGAGCGGCGCCGAAAAGCGACTACTGTTCATCCTGGCGACCATCCGCTTCTGCCACATCATCGATTTTATGATCGTCATGCCCCTGGGTAAGACCATCATGGCGGAATTTGGCATCACGCCGGGTCAGTTTGCGTGGATCGTCTCGGCCTACGCCCTGGCGGCCTTCAGCGGTAACATCGTCAGCACCGGCTTCATCGACCGCTTCGACCGGCGGCGGGCTATGCTGCTGCTCTTCGTGGGGTTCACGGTGGGTACCCTGGCCTGTGCCTACGCCCCCTCGTACGAGTTGCTGCTGGCGGCCCGCTTCGCTACCGGGCTGTTCGGTGGCACCCTGGGCGCGCAGATTCTGGCGGTGGTGGGCGACGTATTCCCCCTTGAGCGGCGGGGCGCGGCTATGGGCTGGGTGATGACGGCCTTCTCGGTCGCCTCGGTAGCGGGGGTGCCGGCGGGCATCTGGCTGGCGGCGGAGTACGACTGGCACATGCCCTTCCTGGTCACGGCGGCCGTTTCGGCGATCTTTTTGGTGGGGGCTTACTTTTTCGTGCCGAACATGCGCGGCCACCTGGAGGCGCAGCAGTACGTCGACCGGGCGGACACCCTGGCCCCCTACCGCGCCATCCTCACCAACCCCAATCAGCGGGCCGCCCTGCTGTTCACCCTGGCGCTGATGCTCGGCCACTTTACGATCATTCCCTTCATCGCACCCTACATGCAGATCAACATCGGCTTCGCCGACAAACAAGTGAGCCTGATCTACCTCATCGGCGGCCTGCTTACGGTCGTCCTGCTGCCCCTCTTCGGCCGGCTGGCGGATCGCCACGGCAATATGCCGGTGTTCACCATCGCTTCCCTGGGTGCCCTGTTCAGCATCTACGCCCTCACGAACCTCGACACCACCTCGATTCCGCTGGCGCTGCTCGTCACCAGTTCCTTTTTCGTCGTAGCCAGTGGGCGCACGGTACCGGCCACCACGATGGTGACCTCCGTCGTTCACCCCGAGAACCGTGGCGGCTTCATGAGCATCCGGCAGTCGGTCAACGAAATCGCACTTTTTTTCAGTAGCCTGGTGGCCGGCTTCATCATCACCACGGGCACCGACGGGCGGCTGGAACACTACGAATGGCTGGGCTACTTTACGATGGTGATGAGCCTGGTGGCCATCTACGCGGGTAGCAAACTGCGGGCCGTGGCCTAACCGTCGTCAGCCGTGGCCTAACCGTCGTCAGCCG
>CAZQNE010000078.1:0-6932 GCA_964594535.1 uncultured Lewinella sp. | reverse complement strand
TTTCCGAACTGCGGTAGGCAGTTCGGAAAGTTCGTCTGACGACTATCTTGCCCCCATGCCCAGCACACGCATCGCCCTCTTCGCCAGCGGTACCGGCAGCAACGCCCGCGTCCTGATCGACCGCTTCCGGGCCCACCCCGCAGACGGTGTAGCACCCGTCCTGCTCCTCAGCAACCGGGCCACCGCCGGGGCACTCACGATGGCGGCGGAGCGCGGGATGCCGACCCTGGTGGTAAGCAAAGCGGACTGGCGGGACGGAACGGAGGTCCTCCGCGCGCTGGAGGCATACCAGATTGACCTGATCGTACTCGCGGGCTTTCTCTGGCTCGTGCCCCCCTACCTCGTCGCAGCTTACCCCGATCGCATCGTCAACATCCACCCCGCCCTGTTACCCGACTACGGGGGCAGGGGCATGTACGGCCGCCACGTGCACGAAGCCGTGAAGCAGGCCGGGGAGACGGAAAGTGGCATCACCATCCACTACGTCAACGAAAACTACGACGAGGGCAGCATCATCTTCCAGGCGGCCGTACGGCTGGATGCCGACGACAGCCCGGCAAAGATCGCCGAGCGGGTACTCCGGCTGGAGCACGCCAACTACTGGCGGGTGGTGCGCGATCTGGCCCGTCAGCGGACCTGACGGGGGATCGTCAGCCGGGGCTCTTCCGAAACCGTCTCCAGTTTGTAGTAGGTGAAGTTGAGGTTCTTTAGCTCGGCGTACTTGAGCATGAGCAGGTTGCCCCGGATCGGGTAGTAGCGCTCGTCCGGATCGTTGGGCGTACCGGTCGGAGCATCGTCCTGTAGATTGCGCCGTTTAGCGGCCTTCAGACTGAGGGTAAGCAGTCCGCCGCTGCGGGTAAGCTGGTAGTCGACCAGGATGCCGTCGTAGAGGTAGGTGCCGGCGGCGGTATCCTGGATGGCGCTGACGAAGACGATCTCGATTTCCTCCACCCGGTCGTGCAGCAGGTCGATGTCGGCCCGGGGAAAGTCAAAAATCTCCCCCCTCAGGATGTAGTGCCAGGAATTTTGGTAGCGGAATAGCTTGTACTTCCGGTCCCACTTCAGGGCGCGGATCGCCTTGCGGCTCTGGTAACCCAGCAATCCGGCCAGACCGATCACGACAGCCTGGTGGCAGACGATCCTACCTAGGTGCCGCTCGACGTTGCCCAGGGCGGCGATGGCCTCCTCCCCGCCGGAAACCAACCCGGCCAGTACGGTCAGATCGGCCGGTGGTGAAAACCAGCTAGCGATCCAGTAGCCCGCCAGCTGGAAGACCAGGCTCGGCACGACGGTAGCCGTAAAGACCAGAAAGAAATTCTCGCGGAAATACTGCTGGGAAAACTCCTCGGAGTAGTAGAGCCGCCGGAAGGCAATGCCCGGCAACAGCAGGATAAACAAAACGATGGTGGAAAAGGCCAGACTCACGCCTGCCGCTAACGGGGGGCAGCTTCGCCGTTCCCGATGATGCGGTTCTGTTCGTCCAGTCGGATCGTGGCGCGGTCCTCATCCCCCCGGCGTACGGCCCGGATGGCGTCGGCCAGTTGCTCCGCCCCCCCGGGGTGGGACATGATCTGCCGCACCCGTTCGCTCATCAGCGGCGGGTTGGAGTTCCAGAAGGAAACTTGGCGCTTCGTCGTGTCCTTTTCGTTGGCCATGGTCAGACAAATATAGGGTGTGTCCGCTATAAAAACCACCGGCCGCCCCTTCCGGTTGGCTCGCTACTCGGGTTGGAGGCCCTCGCCGTTGGTGATGACGCGGTAGCGGGTCGTATCGATGCGCCCGAGCACTTCCGCCGCCAGAAGCGCGGGATAGGCGATCACGCCGTCGCAGTGGAACATGGTCCGGATCGGATGGGAATCCCCGAAAACGACCGGGGTTCGCGCGCTTTCGTCTTCCCGCTCACACGGCACCCGCGCCCCCGCCCGGAAGGTAGCTTGCCTCGGTGGTTCGAAGAGCTTCATTCGTTCGATACCGTACCGGAGGGGTAACAGTAGTATGACGATCCCAATTACCGTGCTCAACTTCCCGGGAAGCCACGGCACCGGTGAGTGTAGGAATTGGTCCGCTACGTAGGCGGTCAGGACGAAGATGGCCGGATAAGCCACCGCCACGTAGCCCGTCATCTTGGTAGCGGCGAATCCAAAAATGACCAGGGGAACCAATAGGTAAATAGCGGGAAGCAGTAGCGGACGGCTGGGTCTACGCAGCAGCCGGCACCCTACCACCGCGAGTACGACGAAGACCGATTCGCCGAACACCTTCCGCAACGTGTCGAGGTGCCAGAGGGGACCGCCAGCGTGCCCCTCCAGCGCTTCCCAGAGGTGGCGGCTATTGTAGCGGTACTCGAAGGCGGCTTCGTGGGGAAAGGTCTGGAGAATATAGACCTGCCACGGAAGTGCGATAGCGGCTGCGATCAGGACCAACAGGGCGAGTTGTCCGATCAGCTCCCGGATGGGGACCCGTTGGTGTAGCAAACCGATACCGAGCACCACCAGGGGTAGCAGACCGGTGAGCCACTTGGTCAGTACCGCCAGCCCGCAGTAAATCCCCACTCCCAGTAGCGATCGCAGTGAGCGATGACCGAGATGGCGTAGCGCAAAGAAGACGGAGGCCTCTACCATGACGATGAATAAGGTATCCACGTGGTCGGTAGCGACCCGTCCGCTGGCTGCTTCGAGCAAGAAGCCGTTGGTGGCGTGGAGGAGGGCGGCCGCCAGCCCGATACGTTCGGAGAAAAGCAGTCGGCCGATCCGGTAGGTCAGCCACACTCCGGCGCAGGAAGCCAGTAGAGAGGGGAGACGCACCGCGAACTCGGTGCTCCCGAACAAGTTGATCGAGCCCGCCATCAACCACAGGGATAGCGGCTGCTTATGGAGCCAGACGTGGTTCGCGTTCCAGTGGCGGTAGTCGTAGGGAAGGACGGGGTCGGCGTAGAGCACGGGGCGGAGCCAGTCTTCGGCCAGGTTCTTGGCCACCAGGGCGTGGATTCGCTCGTCCCACTCGTGTAGCCCGTGGCCGTAGCCGAGGTAAATCAAAATCAGGGCGTGGAGGCCGATGAGCAGCACCACGTCGAACCGGCGTACGCGCCTCTGGCTCAGAAGGCAACGCAGCGTACGCACCACGGCCAGTAGCATAACCAGGACTACCGCAACGGGAAGCAAGACGGTTAGGATGGCCATCTACCCACCCAACTCCCCTTCCCCCGCCTTCTCCTTCCACCCCAACCCGAATTCAAGCAGGAGTAGCAGGACGCCCGGCGCCAGAAACCAGTAGAAATAGCTGTCGTAACTCGAAAACGACTGGGTCTCGAACTCCAGTTTTTCGATGCGATCGACCCGGGCGCGGAGGGCCCGGGCCAGGTTCTCGCTGTCGCCACTGAGGGGGAAGTAGCTGCCGCCGCCGCTTTCGGCAATGTCTTCCAGGGTGGCCAGATCGGCGCTGGTGGTGGCCGGCCCGCCGCCGGGCTCCCGGATGTAGTCGCTGCGGCCGTTGTTGAGGGTGACGGGCATGAGGCTACCGCTGGCCTTGCCGACCCCGACGGTGTACACCAGCAAACCGGCGTCGTAAGCGCGGGCGGCGGCACTGGCGGCGGACCCATCGTGATCCTCCCCGTCCGAGACGATGATGAGCGCGCGGTGGTTGGCACTTTCTTCGTCGAAGGCGGCTTCGGCCGTGGTGATGGCCTCGGCCAGGTTGGTGCCCTGCGCACTGATCTGGTAGGGGGCGGCGGTACTGACGACGCTCTTTACGAAGTTGTAGTCGGTAGTCAGGGGGGCGGCCATGACGGCGGTGCAGGTGAAGAGCTCGACGCCGATGTTGTTGCCGGCCAACTCGTCGATCAGGGTGGTGGTGAAGTAGCGGGCCCGGTCCATGCGGCTGGGCTTGACGTCTTCGGCGAGCATGGAGTTGCTGATGTCCAGGGCGATGATGAGATCGATGCCCCGCCGCTGTACTTCCTCCCGCTGGGCCGACCACTGGGGGTTAGCCAGGGCCAGAATGAGCAGCGGCAGGCTGGCGGCCAGGAGGATGAACTTCGTCCACGGCAGGCGGCGGTTCATTCCCGGCGCGATGTAGTCGATCAGCTCCCGGTCGGCAAAGCGGTCCAGGGCCGTACGCCGCTGCCGCCAGTACCAGACGAAGAGCGCGACCACCAGGGGGACGAGTAGCAGAAGCCAGAGGAATGCGGGGTGCTCTACGCGGAACATGGGGACTAAGGTACGCCTTCAGCGCATCAGGTGCGCCAGGTCGTCTACCACCAGGTCCGCCCCGGCCCTCACCAATTGTGGTCGCGACTGCGCCCCCGTCGTGACTCCTACCGTGAGCCCACAGCCCGCCCGCCGCCCCTCCTCGATATCGATCGCGGAGTCCCCGGCCTTGGCCACGAAGTCGGGGACTCTGACGTCGGCCAATTCCATCAGGCGGTGGATCATGTCCGGGGCGGGGCGGCCCACGCTCACGTCATCGGCGGTCACCAGGTGATCGTAGTGCCGGCCTTCCGTCCAGTCCATTTTTTGCAGCAAGCCCTCGGCGGTCGTACGGTCGTAGCCGGTGTTGAGCCCCACCGCCACCCCACCCGCCCGGAGCCGCCGGATGAGATCGGCTGCCCCCGCGAAGGGCCGAACGTCAAGGTCGGTATAGGCTTCGTCCAGTTTTTCGCGGAACCGTCGGTAGTACGTATCCGTATGTTCCGTTCCCCGGCCCAGGTGCTCCAACAGGTCGCGGATCGCCCGCCGTTTCTCCTTACCCGCCCCCACCCTGAGCACCAGGGGTAGCTCGAGTTCGTAACCCGCCTCCCGCAGGGTAGCCAGCAGGATTTTATACACCACGTTTCCCTCGTCGACGGTAGTGCCCGCCATGTCGAAAACGAATAGTCGCAGGTCGGGGGGGAGATGAAAATTTTGCAAGGTCGGGGGGTTAGGTAAGGATTTCAGGATGTAGGGCCACGCCATCATACAGTCGGGCGATGTGGGCGGCCGCGAAGCCGGGGCCGGCCGTCATCCCCTTCCCCCCGATTCCGGTCACTAAGTGGATACGCTCGCCCACGTGTTCCAGGTAGATGTCGCGGTCCCGGCACTGGCTGTAGAAGCCGTTCCAGGTAGCGGCGACCGTCCAGCGGGGCAGCTCGAAGATGCGCCGGGCCTCCCCGAGCATATAGGCATTGAGGTCGGGGCGGTTCTCGAAACCCAGCCGGTCGGCCTCCGCGGCGGGTGCGTACTCGTGGGTATCCCCCAGGATGACCGACCCGTCCGGATCCTGCTTGAAGAGGATATGGACCCCCCAGCGTTTCCAAAAGGCGGCGGGGTCTTCGGCGGCCTTCACGCTGGCGTAGCTCGGGCAGTCCCGGAAGGCTTCGTAGCGGCGGATGCTGAGCCCGGTGAGGACGTTACCGGGTAGCGTAGGCCCGGGCCCGGCGGCCAGCCGCATCATTTGCAGCTTGCACAGTTGCAGGTCGCTGTTCCGGAACCGATCGGGAAAGAGGGACTGAACTTCTCCGCCGGAGCAGAGGATGCAGCGATCGGCGTGGTAGCAATTGCCGTGGTTGTCCTTTGCCCGCACCCGCGCGCCGCCGCCCTCCAGTTCCACGATGCGGTGCCCCGGCCGGTAGTCGAGTTGCTCGTTCTCCGCCAGGTAGGCTAGCACCCGACCGACCATTTTCGGGGCTTCGATACTGGCTTCCTCGGGGAAGTACAGCCCACCCTCGCAGTAGTCTTTCCGCAATCCCGGCAGGTGATCCCGGCAGCGGGTGGACGTCCATAACTCGCTGGGGTAGTCGTTGTTTCGGTTGATCCGTGCCAGTTCTTCCAGCAGCCCCAGTTCCTCCCGGTCGGAGGCCAGGTAGACGCTGCCCCCCCGTCGCAGGCTGATGTCGGTCCGGCGCTGTAGGTCGGTGTAGATCTTCAGGCTCTCCCTCCCGTAACCCTGCCAGGCGGGCTGCATCCCCGAAGGAACGATCTGGCCGAAGTTCCGTACGCTGGCCCCCCGGGGGGTGGTACTGGCCTCGCAGAGGGTCACGCGAAGTCCCCGCTTCAGGGCCGCCGCGGCGTGAAAGGTGCCGAGCACGCCGCCGCCGATGATGAGCAGATCGGTGGTGACCATGGGCTAGCGGCGGGCTTCGGGTAAGACGCCGGGCACCGTGGCACCGACCTCCCCGGGGTAGTCGTAGCCGAGCAGGGCGGCCAGCGTGCGGGCTACCTGGTCGAGGTGAAGCTGTTGGTCGGCGGTCATTTCTCCGCGATCGGGGGTGTCGGGCCCGATGACCGCCAGCCAGCTCGCGCCGGAGCCGGGCGTACCGCTACCGTGGCCCCGCCAGCTTTCCATGGGGCTTTCGCCGCGGCCGTGGTCGGTAGTGATGATCAGGCTGGTCTTGCCGGCGTAGAAGGGGTCGGACTGGAGGAATCCCCATAGGTCGCTCCACATCCGGTCGGTGGCATGGGCGGCATCGAGGTAGCGATTGTAGCTGCCATCGTGGGCGAAGTCGTCCGTCTCTCCGTAGCTGATGAAGGCCACCCGGGGGTGATCCTTGCGCAGGCTTTCCAGCAGGTAGTTGTGGGTGAACATGTCGGGCCGTACGCCGCCCCAGAGCCGGGGGGCCTGCCGCTGGAGTTTGTTCAGGAAGCGCTCCCGCTCGCTCGGCTTGTCTTCGGCCTCGTTGTAGCCGCTATTGACGGGGATGCCGCTGCGCCGTTCGTTCACGATCCAGTCGAAGACGTCCCAGCTGCCGAAGGCGACCACCTTACCGTTCAGTTCTTCCCGTTCGTTGAGCCACTCCAGTACGGTCACGTTGGGGTTCCAGACCTTGTCGTTACTGTTGATGCGGGGGTCGGCACGGCCGGTAAGGATCTCGTTATAGCCCGGGTAGGAGAACCACTCGTCGTTACGCAGGTCGACCCGGTTGCCCTCCCAGCGGTTGCCGAACACCATCCCGCGGGGGG
>CAZQNE010000077.1:0-17336 GCA_964594535.1 uncultured Lewinella sp. | reverse complement strand
CTACCGTAGCCCACCACCACCACCTCATCGATCAGGTTCGCATCCGATCCCAGGGTGACGTTAATCTGGGACTGGCCCTCCACAAGTACCTCCTGCGGCTCGAAGCCAATGTAGGAAAAACGCAGAATGGACTCGGGGCTCGGAGCGGTAACGGTAAAGTTGCCATCAAAGTCAGTAACCGTACCCGTGCCGGTGCCGACTACGACTACGTTGACCCCCGGCAGACCGAGGCCATCGCCATCGGTGACCGTGCCGGATACCTCCACCTGGGCCGACAGCCCGGCGGAGCCTAGCAACAGGGCCAGGGTAAACAGGAAATTGGTAATGCGTGAGTTCATAAGGTAAGTTTCGCTTGATCGTACTAGAGAGAAATCGGGACTAAATATCCTAATAAAATTCGACTTACCAATAGCTTCCCGAATATTTGTGTGAATCGTACACTTTGACTTGGTTTCCGTACTGCTCCGCACCCGCGTCCCCGCCCCTTCATTTTCCGCTAACCCATATTTCCGTAGGTGTTGTAGCTTTCACCCTTCAACTCACGCAGCTATGAAACTACTTCTTGCCCCCCTTTTTGTACTGCTCGCCGCAATGATGGTTGCCCAGGACGCCCCCTCCGTCCTCACCGGCCTGCCCCTGCGCAACGTCGGCCCCGCCTTCGTCGCCGGCCGCATCGCCGACATCGCCGTGCATCCGGATGACGAAAACGTCTGGTACGTAGCCGTCGGCTCGGGAGGGGTGTGGAAGACCACAAACGCCGGCATCACCTGGGCGCCTATCTTCGACGACCAGAAGTCCTACTCCACCGGCGCCATTACGATCGACCCTAACAACCCCGCCACCGTCTGGCTCGGAACGGGGGAAAACGTGGGCGGCCGCCACATCGGTTTCGGCGACGGGCTCTACCGCAGCGACGATGGCGGCAAGAACTGGACCCATGCCGGGCTCCCCGAATCGGAGCACATCTCGAAAATCATCGTCCACCCCGACGACTCCGACGTCGTCTGGGTCGCCGCCCAGGGCCCGCTCTGGAGCAAGGGCGGCCAGCGCGGGGTATACAAAACCACCGACGGCGGGGAAACGTGGACGCGCACCCTCGGTGACGACGAGTGGACGGGTGCTACCGACCTGCTCATCGACCCCCGCGACCCCGATGTGCTCTACGCCGCCACCTGGCAGCGCCACCGTACCGTAGCGGCCTATCTCGGCGGCGGGCCCGGCTCCGGCATCCACCGCAGCCGGGACGGCGGGGAAACCTGGGAGGAACTGACCACCGGCCTGCCCACCTCCAACCTGGGCAAGATCGGACTGGCCATCAGTCCCCAGCGGCCCGACGTGGTCTACGCCGCCATCACCCTCGACCGGACCAAGGGCGGGGTCTTCCGCTCCACCGACCAGGGCAGCAGCTGGACCAAAATGAGTGATGCCGTCGCCGGCGGTACCGGCCCCCACTACTACCAGGAGCTCTACGCCAGCCCCCACGCCTTCGACCGGCTCTACCTGATGGCCGTGCGCGTACTGGTGAGCGACGATGGCGGCAAGAATTTCCGCGAAATGAAGGAGGAACGCAAGCACAGCGACAACCACGCCCTGGTCTTCCGGGAGGACGACCCGGACTACCTGCTGATCGGCACCGACGCCGGGCTGTACGAGAGCTTCGACCTGGCCGAAAACTGGCGCTTCATCGACAACATGCCCATCACCCAGTACTATAAGGTAGCGGTCGACGACCGGGAGCCCTTCTACCATATCTTCGGCGGCACCCAGGATAACGGCAGCCACGGCGGGCCCAGCCGCACCGATTCCGAGGCCGGTATCCGCAACGGCGACTGGTACAAGACCCTCTTCGCCGACGGCCACCAGTCGGCCACCGAACCCGGCAACCCGGATATCATCTACGCCGAAACCCAGCAGGGCGGCCTCCACCGCGTCGACCTCAAGACCGGCGAGCCCGTCATGGTGCAGCCCCAGGCCCGGGAGGGCGAGCCCCACGAGCGCTTCAACTGGGACGCGCCCATCGTAGTCAGTCCCCACGACCCGAAGCGGCTGTACTTCGCCAGCTACCGCGTCTGGCGCAGCGACAACCGCGGCGACGACTGGACGCCCATCAGCGAAGACCTCACCCGCAACGAAGAGCGGCTGACACTACCCATCATGGGCGGCGTGCAGAGCTGGGATAATCCCTGGGACGTGCGCGCCATGTCGAATTACAACACCATCACCTCCCTCTCGGAGTCTCCGGTACGGGAAGGACTGATCTACGCCGGTACCGATGACGGTATCCTGCAGGTCACCGAAGACGGCGGCGACAACTGGCGCAAGATCATGGTCGGCAACATGCAGGGCGTGCCGGAGCGGGCCTTCATCAACGACGTGAAGGCCGATCTCTACGAAGAGGGAACCGTTTACGTTTCCCTGGACAACCACAAGGAAGGGGACTATACACCCTACCTGCTGAAGAGCACCGATATGGGCCGCAGCTGGGAGAGCCTGACCGCTAACCTGGAGGACCGCACCCTCATCTGGCGACTGGTGCAGGATCACGAAGACCCCAATCTGTTGTTCATCGGCACGGAGAACGGCATCTACACCTCCCTCGACGGGGGAGGGGAATGGGAAAAACTCGCCGGCACCCCCACCATTCCCTTTCGCGACCTGGCCATCCAGAAGCGGGAAAACGACCTGGTGGGGGCCAGTTTCGGACGTAGCTTCTGGGTTTTCGACGACTACAGCGCCCTGCGCGAACTGGATGAAGTCAGGGAAAAGGAAGTCGCCCACCTCTTCACCCCCCGCGACGCCTGGTGGTACAGCGAGCGCAACAACGACCCAGGGGTAGGGGCTAACATCTACGCCGCCGAAAACCCCGACTTCGGTGCCCTCCTGACCTACTACCTGCCGGAAGGCTACGAAACCACCGAAAAGCAGCGGAAGGAACGGGAGAAGGAACTGGCCGGGGCCGGCGAGGACATTCCCTTCCCCGGCTACGATGCCCTGGACGCGGAGTCGGCGGAGGAAACCCCGGCCTACTGGATCACCATATACGGAGAGGAAGGGAACGTGATCCGCAAATTGAGGGCGCAAGACGGCAAGGGGCTGCACCGCATTGCCTGGGACCTGCGCTACCCGTCCACCCGCGCTATCCGGCCGGGGCAGTCCGACGGTGGTGGGCGCTGGTCCGCCGGCCCCCTGGTGCCCCCGGGTGAGTACGCCGCCCGCCTGATGAGGGAGCACGGTGGGGAGGTAGAAGAGCTTGCGGGGCCGGTCACCTTCCGGGTCAAACCCCTCCACGATACCTCCATTCCCGCTCCCGACCCCCGGGAATACCAGGCCTACCGCGAGGAGGTCAAGCGGGTACAGGACCAACTGGCCGCCGCCCAGGAGTTCGTGCAGGAGGCGCGGACGCAGGTGCAGGCTATGGAGGTAGCCCTCGAGCGGTCCGCTACCGTGCCCGGGAATCTGAACGGGGCCCTGTACAGCCTGAAACAGGAGCTGCGGGAGATCGAGAAGGAACTCAACGGTAGCCCCAGCCGCAACGAGATCGGCGAACGCAACGATCCGACGGTCAGCGATCGATTCTCCACGGCCTACCGGGGGCTTACCACTACCTACGGCCCGACCGGCAATCACCGCCAGAGCCTCCGGATGGCCGAGGATCAGCTGGGCGAGCTGATGCCCAAAGTTGAGCGACTACGGGACGAGACCATTCCCAATCTGCAGGAATCCCTCCGCGAAGCCGGTGCCCCCTACATTATTGGCGCCTCCCGCTCCCGGTAAGTCCGGAAGCTGAACCATGCCCCCCCCGGGCAGTTATTATCTACACCGCCCACTGGCTGCCGTAGCCTATATTGGGTGGATCAAACCCCCGCAACCGGCGAAAATTCGCCCCACAGGTATGGACACAGCTGAAAAAACGACGAAGCAGAAGGAATCGAAATCTACGACCGCGAAGAAGAACGGCGTAGCTAAGGGACTGAAGTACAGTAAGGAACAATACCTGGAATGGTACACCCTCATGCTGCGTATCCGCCGCTTCGAGGAGCGGGCCCTGATGGCCTACGGCCAGCAGGACGTTCGCGGTTTTTGCCACGTCTACATCGGTCAGGAGGCCGTAGCCGCCGGTATCGAGAGCGCCATCACCAAAGATGACGGAATCGTGACGGCCTACCGTCAGCACGGTACCGCCATCGGCCGGGGGGTGGAGACGAAAGCGGCCATGGCCGAGCTGTTCGGCAAGGCCACCGGGGTGGTGAAGGGTAAGGGCGGTTCGATGCACTTCTTCAGTCGCGAGAACAACTACTACGGCGGTAACGGCATCGTCGGCGCCCAGATTCCCATCGGTACGGGTATCGCACTGGCCGAGAAATACAAAAAGACCGGTAACCTCTGCGTGGTCATGTTCGGCGACGGGGCCGCCCGCCAGGGTGCCCTCTGGGAAAGCTGGAACATGGCCATGACCTGGAAGGTCCCCGCCCTCTACATCTGCGAGAACAACGGCTACGCCATGGGTACCAGCGTAGAGCGCACCAGCAACGTGACCGATATGAGTAAGCTCGGAGCCAGCTTCGAGATGCCCAGCGAGAGTGTCGACGGTATGGACCCCGCCGCCGTGCACGAAGCCGTCGGCCGGGCCGCCGAGCACATCCGCTCCGGTAAGGGACCCTACTACCTGGAGGTCAAAACCTACCGCTACAAGGGCCATTCGGTCAGTGACCCCGCCCGCTACCGCGAAAAGGATGAAGTAAAGACCTACCAGCAACGCGACCCCGTAAAGGTCACCGAGCGCACCATCCTCGAAAATGGCCTGGCCACCGAAGAGGAGATTAAGGCCATCAAGGACGAGGTCAAACAGGAGATTGCCGAAGCCGCCAAATTCGCCGCCGAAAGTCCTATTCCCGACGGTGCCGAGCTCTACAGCGACAATTACAGTCAGCCCTACCCCTTCCTGACCTAAATTTCCGCAAAAGCCGCTATCTTTGCGCGACTTTTCCGAACGCGGGCCTCCCCGCCGGTAACGTAGCGTAACTATGGCAAGAAAGAATAACATCGGCCGCCGGCCGACCGGAACCCCCCGCGGCGGTCGCCGGGCCCAGCCCGATACCGCCCCCATCGGCGAGGGTGACGATACGCTGGTGGACATCGTCGAGGTCCGGGACCAGGGGCTGGACTTCTTCGAGCGCAACCGCAAGCCCATCATCATTGCCGTGGTTACCCTCATCGCCCTGGTCGCCCTCGGACTACTCTACCAGACCTTCATCAGGAACCCCGCCGAGCGCAACGCCGCCGAGCAGATGCAGCAGGCCCAGTACCAGTTCGAGCAGGATAGCTTCAGCCTGGCCCTGACCAACCCCGGGCAGGGATACCCCGGGTTCCTGGATATCGCGGATGAATACTCCGGGACGGCCGCCGGGAACCTGGCCAACTACTACATCGCCGTGAGCTACCTCAACCTGGGGAAGTACGAAGCAGCCCTCGACTACCTGCGGGACTTTGATGCCGAGGGCGATCTACTGCCCACCATGAAGGCCGGGGTGATGGGCGACCTGTACAGCGAACTCGGCGATATGGAAGCCGCGCTGGACAGCTACGAGGAGGCCGTGGATGAGGCCGAAGAGAATTACGTCATCGGAGGGTATTACCTCAATAAGCTCGGTTTGCTCTTGCGCGAGCAGGGCCGCACTGAGCAAGCACTGGACGCCTTTCGCCGCCTCAAGGCCGAGTACGGAGCCAGTCCCGAAGCCGCCGAGGCCGATAAATACATTACCTTACTGGAAGGCTAGGCCCCGAACTGCCGGTGCAGTAGCCGGAGCGTCTTCAGCTTCTTCCCTCCCGCATCGTAAACCGAGATGAGGTACAGCCCGTCCGGAAGGCTCCGTATGTTGTAGCCTTCCGTTCCGGCGTCGGTTTCAAAACTACGGATCTGCCGGCCCAGGGTATTGGTTACTTCCACCCGGCCGATGCGGGTGCCGCGGGGGGCTTCGACGAAAAAGCGATCCGTGGCCGGATTTGGATACAGGCGCACACTGGTTACCGGGGGGCGCGGCTGGGAGGGCTCAACCGTACCCGCTCCGTCTTCCTGTAGGATACGGGCGCTGATGGTGGCCGAGCCGAGTACCGTTCCGGGCAGGGTAAGATCCGAGAAGCGCAGTTCCGCACTGCCGCTTCCGGCTACCCCATCGGGGCGCAGGACCACGTAAAAGGTAGCGGATTGCCCCGGCCCGAGGGGGATCGCGCGACCACTGGACTGCTCGTCTTCGGTCATGACGTAGGGGGCGGTGCGGCTCAGCCGGTCCAGGGTGCGGAACGACCAGGCGCGGGGGCGCTTACCACTCACCGTTTCGCGCATCAATTGCAGGGTGCGCCCCGAATTGTTAGTGACCACCACGGCCGTTACGTCCTCGAAATCCTCGTCCAGATTATCCACCCCGATCTCCTTCGAGATTTCGGCCGGCTCCACCCGCAACGCGCTGCCGGACTGCCCCGCCGCGGGGAAGGTACACAGCAGAAGGAGGGATAAAAGCAGTAGCCGCATCGGTTGGTTAGTCGGGGTCTCCCGTAAAAGTAACCCGGTTTGGGGGATCAGGTTCCCTCCTTACCTTTGCCCGCTATGAAGGTATCACGCAACTGGTTGAGCGATTACGTCGACCTGGACCTGCCGCCCGAGCACATCGCCGAGGTACTCACCGGCACCGGACTGGAAGTAGAGGGCACCGAAACCGTCGAAGCCGTGCCCGGTGGACTCCGCGGTATCGTGGTCGGTCACGTGCTCAGTTGCGTAAAGCACCCCGGTGCCGATCGGCTTTCCCTCACCACGGTCGACGTGGGATCCGGGGAGCCCCTGTCCATCGTTTGCGGAGCCCCGAACGTCGCCGCCGGGCAGTACGTGCTGGTCGCCACGGTAGGCACGACCCTGTATCCTATCCAGGGAGAGCCCTTCAAGATCAAGAAGGGAAAGATCCGCGGGGAGGTCAGCATGGGTATGATTTGCGCGGAGGATGAAATCGGCCTGGGGACGGACCACGACGGCATTCTCGTGCTGGACCGTGCCTACCCCCCCGGCACCCCCGCCGCGGAAGTATTCGACCTGCGGTCGGACCACGTCTTCGAAATCGGGCTGACCCCCAACCGCTCCGATGCCACCCACCATCTGGGCGTGGCCTTCGACCTGGCCGCCGCCCGGAGTGTACGGCAGGGGGAGAAAGTCAGGGTACGTCAGCCGGATACCTCTTCCTTCACCGCCGGCACCGCACCTGCGTTCCCCGCCCGAATTGCCGACCCGAAACTGGCCCCCCGGTACGCCGGTTTGGTGATCGAAAATCTGCGGGTATCCAACAGTCCCGACTGGCTCCGTGCCCGCCTGAACGCCATTGGCGTACGCCCCATCAACAACGTAGTGGACGTGACCAACTACGTACTGCACGAACTCGGCCAGCCGCTGCACGCGTTCGACCTGGATCAGATCGCCGGGAGTAAGATCGTCGTCACCACCCTGGCGGAAGGCACCCCCTTCACGACCCTCGACGGTGTGCAGCGGACCCTGACCGGCAGCGACCTCATGATCTGCGACGGGGAGAAAAAACCGATGTGCCTGGCCGGAATCTTCGGGGGAATCGACAGCGGCGTCACCGACCGGACCACCCGTATCTTCCTGGAGAGTGCCCACTTCGACGCCGGGAGTGTACGCCGCAGCAGTATGCGCCACAATCTCCGCACCGATGCCGCCCGCATCTTCGAAAAGGGAAGCGATCCCAACGTGGTAGTGAAAGCCCTCGAACGTGCCGCCCTGCTCCTGCAGGAGTTGGCTGACGGAGAGATAACCCACCAGCTCACCGACCACTACCCGAACCCCATCGCGCCGGCCCGGGTGGAGGTGCGCTACGACCGCATCGAGCGGCTGATCGGCGTGGACCTGGGCCGGGAGCTCATCCACACCATCCTGCGCACCATGGATATGGATATCGTGGCCGAGCACGAAGACCGCTTAACGGTGGCCGTGCCCACGAATAAGGCCGAGGTGACCCGGGAAGCCGACGTGATCGAGGAAATTCTGCGCATCTACGGTTTCAACAACATCCCCGAGCCGGATACGATCACGACCGCCATGGTGGTGGCCCCCCGCCCCGACCCCAACGCCCTGCGCGAACTGGTCGGGGACCTGCTGGCCGCCAATGGCTATTTGGAAACCATGGCGCTGAGCCTTTCCGAAAGCCGCCTGTATTCGGATCGCGACGACCTCGTAGGGATCCAGAATACCAGCAACGTGCATTTGGATATACTGCGCCCCGACCTGCTGCAGTCGGCCCTGGCGACGGTGCGCCACAATCTGGCCTTCAGTCAGCGCGATCTGCGGTTGTTCGAATTCGGTCGCAGCTACCGGGTGGAGGGGGGCGAGTACCGGGAAACCAACCACCTGACCCTGACCCTGACCGGCCGGCGGCTCCCCGAAAACTGGCACGAAAGCGGGGGAGAGCAGGCCAACTTCTACACCCTGAAGGCGGCCGTGGAACTCGTGCTGCACCGGCTGGGCATCGAGAACTACCGGACGGCCGAGGCCCCCACCGATACCTTCAGTTACGGCCTGCGGTGGCACAAGGGCCCCGTGGTTTTAGTGGATCTTGGCGCGGTCGCGGGTGCCGTGTTGGAGGGGGCGGACGTAAAACAACCGGTCTTCTTCGCGGATTTCAACTGGGATAATTTGCTGCGGGTGCTGCCCCGAAAACCGATCCGCGTGGTCACCCCCGGCAAGTACCCGACCGTACGCCGCGATCTGGCCCTGGTAGTGGATGCCGGCGTGGACTTCGCCGCGATCGAGCGGGTGGGCCGGAAGGCGGGGAAGCAACTGATCCGCGAGATCAATCTCTTCGACGTGTACCGAAATGACGACCAACTGGGGGCCGGAAAAAAGAGCTACGCCGTCAGTTTTCTGCTGGTAAGTGATGAGCGGACCCTCCGGGATGCCGAGGTAGACCGGGTTATGCAAGGGGTGGAACAGCGGCTGGAGCAACAGTTAGGGGCCGAGGTTCGCCGGTAATGGCTACCTTCACCGCATTACCCAACCTGCAAAGCATGTCACCGGCCAATCAACTCGACGGTCTCGAGATCAAGCTGCGGCAGCTGGCCGCCAAGATGGAACGGCAGCGGACGAAGCACGCCGAAGTAGTCGCGGAAAACGAGCGTCTACAGCGGGAGCTGGACCGGCAGTCCGGCATGGTCACTACCCTTCGGGAGAAGCTCAGCCGGTCCGTCGGCGATGCCCACCGGGAGACGCTGACCCACTGCCTGCGCGAGATCGATCACTGCCTGGACTGGCTAAACCGTAACTGAGCGTGGCCACCGAAACTGACAACAAGCCCATCCAGGTCGTCATCGCCGGCCGGCCCTACCCCATTCGCGTCTCGGAAGCCGAGGAAGAAGGCCTGCGCGCGCTGGTCGCCGAGATCAATAACCGCTTCAATGACTTCCAGATGCGCTACCGCGACCGCGACAAGCAAGACTGCCTGGTCATGACCCTGCTTACCTACGCCAGCGAACTGCGGGGGGCACGGGAAACGGCGGACCGTACCTCGGACGAAGCGATCGCCGGTCGCCTGGCCCAGTTGAACGAACTGGTCGAAGGAATGCTGTGACGGCTTTGCTCCCCCTAACGTAACCTACCAATGGACATCATCATCGGGCTCGTGATCGGGCTCCTCATCGGGGCCGCCGCGGCCTATTTTATCTTCGGAAAGACCAAAGCACAGGACGAAACCCACAAGCAGGAAGCGGAAAAGCTGCTCGCCGAGGCCCGCCTGAAGGCCGAAAAGGAAGTCGCCGACGCCAAACTCAGGGCCGAGCAGACCTTCGCGGCCTACAAAGAAAAGCAGGAAGCCTTCAAGAAGCAGAAGATCGCCGAAAGCCGCGAGAAATTCGCCCGGTATAAGGAAGAATTCAAACAGGAGAAGGCCGAAGAACTCGTCGAACTCCGCGAAAAGCGGGACGCCCTGAAGGAGGAACAGGCCACCATGAAGGAAGAACGCGCCACCTTCAAGGCCGAGCTCGACGAGGTGCTGAAGGCCAAGGAAGGCTTCGCCCGCCGCGAGCGGGAAATCGAACACCGCCGCCAGGAACTGGAAGCGGAGATCGACCGTACCCGCGAAAAGCAGTCCGAACTCGACAACCAGCACGAACGCTTCACCCGGGAACTGGAAACCATCGCCGGGCTCAACCAGTCGGAAGCTAAGCAACGTCTCCTGGAAGAAGTACGCGCACGGGCCGAAAACGACGCGCTGAGTCTGCGCCGCGAACTGCTGGAAGAAGCGCAGGAAGACGCCGCCAAGGATGCGCGTAAGGTGGTTATCAATACCATCCAGCGGATGTGCGCCGAGATGACCATCGAAAACACGGTCTCCGTTTTCAGCCTGGACAACGACAACGTGAAGGGGCAAATCATCGGCCGGGAGGGTCGTAACATCCGGGCCATCGAGGCCGCCACCGGAGCCGAACTGGTGGTAGACGATACCCCCGAAACCATCGTTATCTCCAGCTTCGACCCCATCCGTCGGGAAGTGGCCCGCCTGTCCCTCAAGCGCCTGGTTACGGACGGTCGCATCCACCCCGCCCGCATCGAAGAAGTCGTTAACAAGACCCACAAGGAGTTGGAGCAGGGCATCAAGGAGATCGGCCAGAAAACGGTTATCGAACTTGACATCCACGGGCTTCCCGCCGAACTGGTCCGTATGGTCGGCCGCATGCGCTACCGCAGCAGCTACGGGCAAAACCTGCTCAAGCACAGTGTGGAAACGGCCCACCTCTGTGCCGTGATGGCCGCCGAGATAGGACTGAACAAGAAGCAGGTCAAACTGGCGAAACGCGCCGGCCTCCTCCACGACATCGGTAAGGTCGCCGACGAAGACAGCGAACTAAGCCATGCCCTCTACGGTATGCAGATGGCCGAAAAACTGAAGGAAAATCCGATCGTTGTCAACGCCATCGGGGCCCACCACGACGAAATCGAGATGACCAACATTATCTCCCCCATCGTACAGGCCTGCGACGCCATCAGCGGGGCCCGCCCCGGTGCCCGCCGCGAAATCCTGGAAGGCTACATCAAGCGCATCAAGGAGCTAGAGGACATTGCCACGAAGAATGAGGGGGTGAACTCCGCCTTCGCCATGCAGGCCGGTCGCGAGCTTCGCGTCATGGTCGAGGCCGACAAGGTCAGCGACCAGCACGCCGACGAACTGAGCTTCCGCATCAGCCAGGAAATCCAGGAGACGATGCAGTACCCCGGCCAGATCAAGGTGATGGTCATTCGGGAGACCCGGTCGGTGGCGTACGCGCGCTAGCGAACGACCACCCGGCCGCTATACACTTCCTTAGCACCCTCCAGTCGGACCGTATACAGCCCCGGCGCGAGCCCCTCCACCACCACCTCCAGCCGCGATAGGGTAGGGTCGACCCGTCGCCGTACTACTTCCCGGCCATCCGCCGCGAAGAGCGTGGCCAGGGCCGGGGCGTGCAGGGTGCGGGGCACCGCAACCGAAAATTGCCCGTGGGCCGGGTTCGGGAACAGCGCCAGCTCACCCACCTGCACCCCCCGATTCGATACCGGCATCGCCAGATCAAACCGCAGCGGCCAACCCAGATCGGCCAGTACGCCCAGCGCGATGGGGCCGGGGTCCCGCACCGCCTCCCCGTTGGCGATGGAGGGGGTCATGAGGGCATTCTCCGTGCCCCCCCGGTAGGCCCGCTCGTCGAGGTGGCTCACGCTGCTGCCCACGTCGAAGGTTTCGGGGGCAAAGAGAGGAACCAGTTCCCCACCGTTGCGACTGACGGCCGAGTCACCGGAAAAATCCAACCGCTCGATCACCGCCCCCAGTAGCGCCGCGCTCGGACTGGGAAACCGGACCGCGTCCGTCAGTTCCAGACCGGGTGGGGTTTCCAGGAAGAGGTCGTACACGATGAAGCGATCGTCAAAGCCGATACTTACCGTGGTGTCACTCGTACTGTCGATACTACTCAGGAAGCCCAGCCCGTGCCCCAGCTCGTGTAGCATGACCGTGGCCAGGTCGATCCGGTTGCGGGGCACGCGACTGTCGAACCCGAAGTGCCAGTTGGCCGTGCTGTTGACGACCACGACGATATCGGGCTCCTCGGCTTCGTTCAGGCCCTCCCCGGCGATGGCTTCGGCCAGGGCCACGGGGTACCAGACGTCCGGGTCGACCGTAGCGGAAAAGGACCGAAAGATGGTGCCCGGGCCGGCGCTGGCCAGCAAGCGTTCGTCCCCCTGGTCGCGCCAGTCGATATCGACGCGAATCGGGACTTCCGAATTCAGGTAACTGCCCCAGATGTCGGCGGCGAAGCGCATCGCGGCCTCGGCCTCGGCGGGTACGCTATCGGTAAAGACGAGGTCGAAGGGGGTCAGTACGGTCGACTGGCCGCTCAGGAATAGCCCGGGCGCCGCAACGACCGCCTCCGTCGTGTCCCCGTCGGTGCTACAAACGATCCCGAAGCCGGGCCCCTCGATTGCCTGGGCGGAAAGGTGAACGGAGAGCAGGCAACAGATCAGGGCGAGGGAACGCATGGAATGTACTTATTTAAAGATTTTTTCGGTGTCGCTGTAGTCCAGGGATTCGGCTTCGGCGTGCTCGATGGCCCGCCGGGCTACCGCTTCGGCGCGTTCCTGTTGCCCGGTCTTCTGGTAAAGCCAGGCTAGGGTATCCAGGTTGGGGTAGTAGGCGTGGAGCTCAACGGAGCGCTCCGCCCAGGCAATGGCCTGCTCCAGTTGCTCGGGGTCGGTAGCGTGCTCGTAGAAATTCCAGGCCAGCCCGTTCAGCACGGCGTAATCGTCGGAGGGGTAGGCTTCGTAGTAGCGCATGGCCGCCGGCAGGTAATCCTCCATATTCTGGGTGCGCTCGTAGTAGAGCAGTCGGTAGTGTTGCTTGAGCTGCTGGGCGAGGGGGCCGGCCTGCTCATCGTAGTAACCCATGATCTCTTCCGGCTCGGCGAGGCTGCGCAGGCGGTTGCGGCGGTGGTAGTCGTTCACCAGGGCATTCTGCACCACCCCGGTGACCCGGCCGGCACCCGCCCCGCGTTCGATCTCCCGGGCGTGCTCGATCAGGTACCGCATTCGCTTATCCCCCACGGCTCCGGGGCTGGAAAGGAGTAGGCTTAGATTCTCGGGGCTACGCCAGTCGTCCTGCCCGTCGAGGTAGTCGTCGATCACCGCGTCAGCCTGCTGTCGCTCGTAGTTCTGGTTCAGCATTTCGGCGTAAGCCCGGATGAAAGCCGGATCGCGCTCCCCCCCCTCGTAGCGCCGGCGCATGGCCCCCATGCTCCGGTCGGAGGTGGCTACCTCGGCGAGTTCCAGCAGGGTGGGTTTGGGGATGTAGCCGAGTCCCTTGTGCACCAGTTCGCCCATCCCGTTCAGGAAGAGATAGGTTGGGTAGGCCGTGACCCCGTAGCGCTTGGCGATGGTCTTGCCCTCCCCCTTTTCCATGTCGAACTTGGCGTTGATGAAGCGCTCGTTGTACACCGCCCCTACCTTCGGGTCGGAAAACACCTTGGCGTCCATCATCTTGCAGGGGCCGCACCAGGTGGTGTAGGCATCGACGAAGATCAGCTTGTCCTCCTGCTGGGCCTGGCCCAGGAGTTCCGCCAGGGGGCGATGCTGAAACTCAATGCCGCTGGTATCCTGGGCGGCGAGCAGGGGGGGAAGGAACAACAGCAGATAAAGGCAGCGCATAAACGGGGTACATTGGGGTTCTGGCCTAACGCAGCCTACGCGCGGCATGTTGTTACGCTAATCACTCAGGTCGTCGTGACGCGGTTGCCAACCCGTTTTTCGCAGGGCGGTGGAACTGACCCGTTTCCCGTCCGCGCCCCCCGCGACCCACCGTTTGTCGAAGAGGCCGACCCTTCCGAGACGCTTACCGTAAAATTCCTTTTTTGTCGGGTGTGCCGCGGCGCAGACGTTATAGGTCCCCTCGATTCCCGCCAGGATCACGTGGCGTATGGCGGCAATGGCATCCTCGCGGTGGAGCAGATTTACCGGTGCGTCGGCCCGGGTGATGGTGGCGCGGTTACGGAAGAAATTGGCGGGGTCGCGCCCGGGTCCGTAGAGCCCGGCCAGGCGCAGTACGGTAAGCCGGGGGCAGTGCTGGGCGAGAAATTCTTCGGCGGCGAGCACGGCACGCCCGGAAGCGGTGACGGGAACGGGCGGCGGCGCGCAGGTGCGGTCTCCGTAAATACCGATGCTGCTGGTGAATACGACCCGGACTTGGTCCAGAAAGTGGGATAGGCAACGCAGCTTTTGCAGGTAGTCGGCGGGGGCCCGCTCTCCCAGTCGGCGCCCCCCCGGCGGCAGCGTAATCACCAGTACGTCGGCTCCCCGGAGAAAGGGCGTGAGGACGTCCGGACCGCAGGGCAGTTCGATTCGGTAGGGTACGCCCCCGGCGGCGCGGATCGCTCCGGGTTCCGTCGTACGGCGGTAGCTCCCCCGCAGATTGAGCCCCTCCGCCGCCAGTGCCTCCACCAGGGGCAGCCCCAACCATCCGGTACCCAGAATCGCTACGGTAGATAAGGCCACGGGGTAAAGGTAAGGAGAGCGACATTGGAACGCAACATGTAACCAAAATAGTTATTATTGACTAATTATTGCGAATATGGGATTAATTTGCTTGTATAAAACAGCGGGGAAACGTATATTTGCGGGGCAATCAGCAGGGGGATGGAATGGGCTCTCCACGAGCCACCGTGTAACATGTTTTGAGTGAGTATTTGCGGGAGGAGGGCCGGTGGCCCTCCTTTCTTTCGTTTCGCCGGGGGCAAAACTCACCCGGAATGCTTCCGGGATCGAGGCTAGGTAACCCCTTCATGGTTGTTAGGAAAGAAACTGGTCCATATTGCCGCGATCGCGGCTGGATGTGCCTGCGGGGTTGGAGCTGATCCCCTGCACAATGGTGTATACTTGTGGGTATACCATTGAAAAATTGAGATGAGTGACTTAGCGCGGCGATTCGAGGCAGCTACCGGGAGTAGCCACTATCTGCGGGCCGACGATCAAGTGGGCGTGCAGCGGTACCTGGAGGAGATGGACTACCTCATCCCGGAAGAGCAGGTGGTTGCCGTAGGCCCGGCCGGGGAGGGGAACATGAACCTGACGCTGCGGGTCATTACCAATCACCGCCGGTTTGTCCTCAAGCAGGCGCGGCCCTGGGTGGCTAGGTTCCCCGAACTGGACGCGCCGGTGGGTCGGGTGCTGGTGGAGAGCGCCTTTCACCAAGCCATCGCCGGGGAGGCGTACCTGCTGGGGCGGATGCCGGAGATCATCAAGGTCGATCCGGTGAACTATACCCTACTGATGGACGACCTGGGCTCGGCCGATGACCTGACCATCGTGTACGAAGAAACGTTCGGCTTTAACCGTAGGCCGCTCACCGTCCTGCTGGACTTCGCTGCCCGTTTGCACCGCCTGCGGCCGACGGACTTTCCGCCCAATACCGAACTGCGGCGGCTCAACCACGCCCATATTTTCGAGCTGCCGTTCCGCCCCGATAACGGCTTCCCCCTCGACTCGATCTACCCCGGGCTGGCCGGGGTGGCCCGCCCCTTCCAGCACGACGAGCGCCTACGCGCCGAGGCAAAGCGACTGGGCGATCTGTACCTGGCTAGCGGAAACTGCCTGATCCACGGAGACTACTACCCGGGTAGCTTCCTGGATGCGGACGACCGGATCTACGTCATCGATGCCGAATTCGCCCACCTGGGTCGCCCGGAATTTGACATCGGGGTACTAATGGCCCACCTGCTGCTGAGCAGATCGCCGGAGAAGCGGATCCGGCAGATCGACAGCGACTACGACAAACCCCCGGGCTTCGAGGTGGATCTGGCACGGAGGTTTTGCTACGTGGAAATCATTCGCCGCCTGATCGGTATCGCTCAGTTGCCGGTGGAACTCACCCTGGACGAGCGCAAAGGACTGCTGGAACGCGCCCGGGCCGGCCTGCGGTAGCTCAACCCGGCCGGCTGCCCGTCCGTTTCATCGTGACAAATTGGCCGCTGCCGATCTTTGGCGTGTTTTTGGTAGTCATTGCACCTGCGCCCCGCCGCCCTCGTTCTAAAATTTACAACTCATGTTTGAGGCCCTCAAGAGATTATTCGGTTCGAAGCAGGACCGCGACGTTGCCGCCTACCAGCCCGTGGTGGATGAGATCAACGAAATTTATGCCACCCTCCGGGACCTCTCCAATGATGAGCTACGCGCCCGCACCGACACCTTCCGGGAACGAATTACCGAATACCTCTCGGGAATCGACGCCGAGATCGCCCAACTGAAGGAAGATGCCGAGGCCGAACCCAATTTCCGGAAGAAGGACGACATCTTCAAGGAGGTAGACCGACTCGAGGAGCAGCGCAACGAGGAACTGGAAGTGGTGCTGAAGGAATTGCTACCCGACGCATTCGCCACGGTAAAGGAAGCCGCCCGCCGCTTCACCGAGGGCCCGCTGACCGTGACCGCCACCGCGGCCGACCGCGAACTGGCCGCCCGCAAAGACTACATCAGCATCGACGAAAACGGCCAGGCCACCTACCAGGACAAATGGATGGCCGCCGGCGGCGAGATCGACTGGCAGATGGTGCACTACGACGTGCAGCTGATCGGCGGTCAGGTGCTCCACGACGGCAAGATCGCCGAGATGCAGACCGGTGAGGGTAAGACCCTGGTCGCCACCCTGCCCGCCTACCTGAACGGGCTGAGCGGCCGCGGCGTACACGTGGTGACGGTGAACAACTACCTCGCCCGCCGGGACGCCGAGTGGATCGGCCCGGTCATGGAATTCCTCCAACTCAGTATCGACTGCATCGACAACTACCGGCCCCACAGCCCCGAGCGGGTGAAGGCCTACGCCGCCGATATCACCTACGGAACCAACAACGAATTCGGCTTCGACTACCTGCGCGATAACATGGTGCGGGCCACCGCCGATAAGGTGCAGGGCCACCACCACTTCGCCATGATCGACGAGGTCGACTCGGTACTCATCGACGACGCGCGGACGCCGCTGATCATCTCCGGGCCGATCACCAACAACGCCGACGACCAGGATTACCTCGAACTGAAGCCGGCCATCGAAAAGCTCATCGCCGTGCAGCAGCGGACCGCCAACCGCTACCTGAGCGAGGCTAAAAAGCTCTTCAAGGAGGGCTACCACGGCCCCGAGGAAGGGGAAGCCGGCCTGGCACTGTACCGCGCGTTCCGTGCCTATCCGAAGAGTCGGCCCCTCATCAAATTCCTGAGTCAGGAGGGCGTGCGGGTGCTGCTGCAGAAGACGGAGAACACCTACATGGCGGAGAACAAC
>CAZQNE010000076.1:0-18133 GCA_964594535.1 uncultured Lewinella sp. | reverse complement strand
GTACCGCCAGAGGGAATCGAACCCTCACTCCCGAAGGAACTGGATTTTGAATCCAGCGCGTCTACCAATTCCGCCATGGCGGCCGGTACTCATCGGTGCAAAAGTAGTTCAGTCGGCTCTACTCACCAACCACCTCGCCGATTAAATCGTAGGCCGTGGCGTCCGTTATCCGCGCCATCACCATATCGCCGGTGCGCAGGTAGGCGGAGTTGGCAGCCAGGTGGACTTCATTATCTACGTCGGGGCTGTCGTATTCGGTGCGGCCGATGTAGGTAGCGCCGTCCTTGCGGTCAATCAGCACCCGGAGGGTATCCCCTACCCGCTCCCGGTTCAGTTCCTCACTGATCCCGCGCTGAATCTCCATCAACCTACTGGCGCGTCGGGCTTTCACTTCGGCGGGCACGTCGTCGGCTACATCGTGCGCGCGGGTATCTTCCTCGTGGCTGTACTGAAATACCCCAACCCGCTCGAAGCGCATTTCGCGGACGAAATCGCAAAGTTCCCCGAACTCCGCCTCCGTTTCCCCGGGATAGCCGACGAGAAAGGTCGTCCGGATGGCAATCTCCGGCACCCGCTCGCGGGCGTACCGCACCAGCTCGGTCGTCTCCCTCCTGGTAATGTGGCGCCGCATCCGGGCCAGGACGGTATCGGCGGCGTGTTGCAGTGGAATATCGAGGTAGTTACACACCTTCGGCTCCGCAGCCATGACGTCGAAGATCTCCCGGGGGAATTTGGTCGGATAGGCGTAGTGCAGTCGTATCCATTCGATCCCCGCTACCCCCGCCAGGGCCCTTAGAAGTTCGGGCAACTGTCGCTTTTTGTACAGGTCCAGTCCGTAGTAGGTCAATTCCTGGGCGATGAGCATTAGTTCCTTCACCCCATTGCGGGCGAAGTGTTCCGCCTGTCGGACCAACTCCTCCATGGGCCGGCTCACGTGCTTGCCGCGCATGAGGGGGATGGCACAGAAGGAGCAGGTCCGGTTACAGCCCTCGCTGATTTTGAGGTAGGCGTAGTGTTCCGGGGTGGTGATGAAACGCTCGCCGATCAGGTCGTGGCGGTAGTCCGCTTCCAGCCGCGCCAGCAGGCCGGGAAGTTCCATGGTACCGAAGTAGGCATCCACTTCCGGTATCTCCCGTTCCAGATTATCCCTATAGCGCTGGCTCAGGCAGCCGGTGACGTAGAGTTTTTCGATCTCCCCCCGGGTCTTCCGGTCCGCGTAATCCAGGATGGTGTTCACGCTTTCCTCCTTCGCCAGGTCGATGAATCCGCAGGTATTCACGATGACCACGTTAGCTTCCTCGTTACTGTCGTGGGCGACTGCGTAATCATTCGCCTGCAGTTGGGTGATGAGGTTCTCGCTGTCCACCAGGTTTTTGGAGCATCCCAGCGTGATCACGTTGACTTTATCCGGCCGTAGCGTTTTGGTTTTCATGCGCTTGCGCTTAGCGGCCGCAAAGGTACGCCGTCTTAACTTGCCAGGAAAGCGTAGCTCTTGCGGGCGCTGCCCAGGGCATCGGGCTTCCAGTTATTGTCCTGTTCGTAGAAGCAGTAGGTTACG
Source organism: uncultured Lewinella sp. (assembly GCA_964594535.1). Taxonomy (GTDB): domain Bacteria; phylum Bacteroidota; class Bacteroidia; order Chitinophagales; family Saprospiraceae; genus Neolewinella. Next base: position 16,575 of record CAZQNE010000076.1, on the reverse strand, counting down.
TCCAGTTCGTCGGCCCGTCGCATCAGGGCGGGGATATTCAGCTGCCCGGCCCCCAGTTCGGTGAAGCTATCTTCCGGCATGGCGGGGATGGTGAGGTAGGCCCGATCCAGGGGGAGCAAATTCTTGATGTGCACGAGTTCGGTACGCTCCCCTACCGCGGCGAGCACTTCGCCGGGGTCGTTGCCCGCCATGGCTACCCAGGCCAGGTCCAGTTCGAAGGGGACGAGCTCGGGGTCCAGCCGCTCGCGCAGAATGGCGAATCCGGTCGTTCCGTCTACCGGTTCCCATTCGAAATTGTGGTTGTGGTAGGCCATCTGAACGCCGGCCTTCCGGGCCTTCTCGGCGGCGGTATTGAGCTCATCGGCCCGTTGCTTCCAGTCGTCGGCGCTCTCCCGCTCCCCGGGTTGCAGGTAGCCGAAGACAAGGTGGCTGAGCCCGCCGTCCGCGACCTGTTCCAGCACGCGGTCAAAGGTAAAGCGATGGGTCTCGTCGGGCACCAGGTCCCAGCGGCCGGTCAGGGTGGTCCAGAGCATAAAGCTGCTGTTGATCCCCAGCCCGAGGTCGTCGCAGATGGGTTTGAGTTCGGTGATGTGGCGGGTATCCATCAGTTCCACTTGCCGGTAGCCGATGTCGGCCAGGGCGGTCAGGGTCGCTACGGGGTCTTCGGCCATCTGGTTGCGGACCGTCCAGAGCTGAATGCCCAGCGTGTCGAGGTAGGGAAGGTCGTCCATAGCGGGGGGGGTCGGGGAAGTAGTTTCGGGCGCGGACGCAGGTGCGGAGTCGGCACAGCCGAACAAGCTGAAGCCTGCCGTGGCCAGGGTGGATTGGTAAATAAAGGAACGACGGGAAGGCATCTCTAAAATTTAAGTTGCAACCTAGCGAAAAATTCCCTATAGCCGTCCGACGGTTTAAACGGTCGGACGGTGTCGGGTAACTTCGGCACCCGCCGCACGCATCTCACCGATCGCTGCCTCGGTATCGCCGGGCCGTAGCTCCACCCCCCGGCACCCATCCTCGATCAGCCGGACGGAAAAGCCCTCCCCCAGGGCGTCCAGCACGGTAAACTTGACGCAGTAGTCGGTAGCCAACCCCATCACGTCCACCGCCGCAATATCCCGTGCACGCAACCACTCCGCCAGCCCGGTCGGTTTCCGGTGCCCGTTGTCGTAGAAGGCCGAATAGCTATCGACCGTGGGGTCGGTACCCTTTTGGAAAATCTGCGTCACCCCGTCCAGCCGGAGTTCGGGTACGAACTCCGCCCCCCAGCTATCCTGCACGCAGTGTATGGGCCAGAGCACCTGTTGCAGCCCGTGGAGCTCGATCGTCTGACCGGGTTTACGCCATGGGTGGTTGGCGGCGAAGGAGCCGTGGTTGGCGGGGTGCCAGTCCTGGCTGGCCACCACCGTTTCGTAGCGGGGCATCAGCTCGTTCGCTAGCGGTACGACGGTATCCCCCTCCGGTACGGGCAGCATTCCGGTGGGCATGAAATCAACCTGAAGATCGACCAGGATCAGGGCACGCATGGCACATACTTTGGCGCAAAGATAGCTTACTTCTTAAACTAAGTCCGTTTTTCGTGACTTACCTTTGTCCCCTCCCCCCCACCCCGCACCTGCGCTCCGCCGCCCAAACCGCTACGTTGAAGTTCTCCGACTATCCCTTATCCCCCCCGCTCAAGGCTAATATTGCCCGCCAGGGGTGGCGCCGCCCGACTGACATCCAGTACCGCGCCATCCGCCCGATCCTGGAGGGGGAAGACGTACTGGCCATCGCCCAGACGGGTACCGGAAAAACGGCCGCTTTCGCTATTCCCGTGCTGCAACGGTTGCAGGAACGCAAGGAGAGCCAGTGGCGGGAGACCGGCATCGGTTGCCTGGTCATGGTGCCCACCCGCGAATTGACGCAGCAACTGACCGGCGTATTTACCGAACTCGCCCGGAATACGGGGGTGAACGTGCTCGGCATAACCGGCGGCGTAGACATCGACCCCCAACTGGCCGGCCTGACCCGCGAACTGGACGTACTCATCACCACCCCCGGCCGGATGTACGATCTGCTGGGGCGGAACGTACTGCGCCTTGAACGGGTCCGTACCCTGATCCTCGACGAGGCCGACCTAATGCTCGACCTGGGCTTTATCGAGGACATTCGCGGCGTGATCGGCCACCTGAAGAAAAAGCACCAGACCCTCTTTTTTTCGGCCACCATCAACGAGCAGATCAAGAAACTGGCCTACAGCCTGGTCCGCAACCCGATCCGCATCCGCATCAGCCCGAAGGATCCGGTCAGCAAAAATGTCGACCACGCCGTCATTTTCGTGGACATGGACGACAAGCGGGTACTCCTGGAACGCTTCGTCAAGGAAAACCCGGAGGCCAAAATGCTCGTATTCGCGCGGACGCAGGTGCGGTGCGAACGGATCGCCGCCGCCATGGGTCGGGTCGGCATTCCGACGGCGGTGTTGCACGGGGAACTGGAGCAATCCGACCGCGACCGGGCACTCGCGGCGTTTCGGAAGGGAGAGGAACGGGTAATGATAGCGACCGACGTGAGCGCCCGGGGCATCGATATTCCCGACGTTAGCCACGTCATCAACTACGACCTACCCGAACAGGCGGATAATTACGTCCACCGGGTGGGCCGTACCGGGCGGGGCAAGCGGCGCGGTCTGGCCTTTACCTTCTGCGCCCCCCGGGAAATGGAGCTGCTGCGCCGCATCGAAACCTACACCGGGCATACCATCCGCATTGTGGAGGTGGATCGCGCTACCCTACGGGAAACCAGGGAGTTAAGTGCGCTCGACCAGATGGGGCTGGATGATCTCATCGAGGAAATCGAGCGAGTAGGAAAAAAGAAAAAGGGGAAGCGATAAGGGCGATTTTCCCATTCGATACGCCCGATTACCAGTACTGGTGGACGGTGGGTTTGATCAGGTCGGCGTAGACCTGGTTCAGCGCGGCGATCTCGTCCTCGCTTAGCGGGGGCAGATCGGCAACGGCCAGATTTGATTCGACCTGTTCGACCCGGGAGGCCCCCGGAATTACCGTACTCACTTCCCCGTGGCTCAGCACCCACTGCAGCGCGACCTGGGCCAGCCGTCCTGCTTCGGGGTACAATTGCTGCAACCGGTTTACCGCCCGTAGCCCCAGTGCATAATCCACCCCGCTAAAGGTTTCCCCCCGGTCGAAGGCCGCGCCGTCCCGGTTGAAATTCCGGTGATCTTCTTTCCCGAAGGTGGTGTCCCGGCCAAAACGTCCGGTCAGCAATCCGCTGGCCAGCGGGACCCGCGCAATGACCCCGATATCGTTGCGCCGGGCGAGTTCAAAGAACAATTCGGCCGGTCGTTGCCGGAAGAGATTAAAGATGATCTGCACGGTGGCGACGTACGGGTACTCCATCGCCTTGATGGCCTCCTCTACCTTTTCCACGCTGACCCCGAGGTACTGAATCTTGCCCTCTTCCCGCAGCCGGTCGAACACCTCGAAAATCTCCGGCCGGTAGTAGGTTTGGGTGGGCATGCTGTGTAGCTGGATGAGGTCGATCCGCTCGATCCGCATCCGGCGTAGGCTATCCTCGACGTAGGTACGCAGGCCGCTTGGCGTATACGCTTCGTCGGTGTGGGGATTATTCCTGCGGCCGCACTTAGTCGCCACGTAGATGTATTCCGAGCGTTGGCGGACTACCCTGCCAACGGCTTCTTCGCTCAGGCCTTCGGAGTACACGTCGGCCGTATCGATGAAATTGACTCCGCCGTCGATGGCCCGGTTGAGGATGCGATCGGCGCGTTCGTCGTCGAAGGGGTCTCCCCATTTGCCGCCCACCTGCCAGGTTCCCAGGCTTACCTCGCTGATCTCAAATCCCGTTTTGCCGAGTCTTCTGTACTGCATGCGCGTTTTATTGGACTGAACCCGGGGCGGGGGCGCAGGTGCAGAGAAGGCCGGAGAAATTAAGCAAGATCCAGTTCCAATCGACTTTCATCGCGGCCCTCCAGTACCGATTCGCCCTGACGGAGAAAGGCATCGACCGCACGGGCACACTCCCGACCTTCGGCAATGGCCCAGACGACCAGGCTTTGCCCACGGCGCATATCTCCGGCGGCGAATACCTTCGGCACGGAGGTCCGGTAGCCGGTCTCGGGTCCGGCGGCGACGTTTTTGCGGTTGTCCAGTGCGACGCCGATTTGTTCCAGCAAGCCCTCGTGCTGGGGGTGGAGGAAGCCCGCCGCGATCAGGAGGAGCTGGCAGGGTAGTTCGCGTTCGGTCCCGGGGATTTTCACGAAGGTGTTTCTTCCCGTTTGATCCCGCCCCCAGCGAATGTTGATGGTACGTATGCCACGTAGGTTCCCCGTGTCGTCCTGGAGAAATTCTTCGGTCAGCACGGCCCACTCCCGTTCACAGCCCTCCTCGTGGCTGGTGGAGGTACGCAGGATCATCGGCCAGTTCGGCCAGCTATCCGGATCGCGTTCGGTGGAGGGCATCGGCATGATCTCGATCTGGGTGACGGAGCGTGCTCCCTGGCGATTGCTTGTCCCCACGCAATCCGCGCCGGTATCGCCCCCCCCGATCACGATGACGTCCTTGTCGGTGGCGAGTATTTCGTAGGTATCGCTGAGATCGTCGCCGGCTACCCGCTTGTTATTTTGTTCCAGAAACTGCATGGCGTAGTACACCCCCCGTGCCTCCCGCCCCGGGCTGGGTATGTCGCGCGGAATGGTAGATCCGCCGGTGAGCACGACCGCATCGCAGGCATTGATCAGCTCGTCGGCATCCACGTTCACCCCCACCTCGGCGTTGGTCCGGAACGTGATGCCCTCGGCGGTCATTAGATCGATCCGGCGGTCGATGATCCACTTTTCCAACTTAAAGTCGGGGATACCGTAACGGAGGAGCCCGCCGATGCGGGTATTCCGTTCGTACACGGTCACGGTATGGCCTGCCTTGTTGAGTTGGGCGGCGGCGGCTAGCCCCGCCGGTCCGGAGCCGACGATGGCCACCGTCTTTCCGGTCCGGCTCGTGGGCGGATTGGGCCGGGCGTACCCCCGCTGGAAGGCCTCCTCCGCGATCGATTTCTCGATGTGTTCGATGGCCACCGGGGGCTGGTTGATCCCGAGCACGCAGGCCGACTCGCAGGGGGCCGGGCAAATGCGCCCCGTGAACTCCGGGAAGTTGTTGGTCGAGCTCAAAATTTCGAAGGCCTCCCGCCAGTCCCGCTCGTACACCGCATCGTTGAACTCCGGGATGATGTTCCCGAGCGGGCAGCCGCTGTGGCAGAAGGGCACCCCGCAGTCCATGCACCGGCTGGCCTGGATGACCGTTTTTTCTTCGGCCATGGGCTCGTACAGTTCCTGCCAGTCGGTTTTGCGGACGGGGACGGGGCGTTTTTCGGGGAGTTCGCGGGTGTGTTTTAGAAAGCCTTTTGGGTCTGCCATCTTGTATGTATAATTACTTCCTTAGATTCTGAAGAATTTACCCACGGAGATGCTCACGGAGGTGCCTCACGGAGGTACACCGAGGGGTTACAAGGCCAGGCGCTTTATCCCAAACTTCAGTCTGGTTTGCATGAAGTTGAGTATGAGACCATATTTGACGTTTGCAAACCGTAGATAGCTCAACGTCTGTGCGACATGGGCCGGAACGATTTTTTCGGCAACTTTGAGTTCCAGAATCAGTCTCTCTTCAACGAGAATATCAATCCGAAATCCATGCCCCATGTTGATGCCATCATAGTAAACGTTAATCGGTTTTTCAACTTCGATTGACAAACCTGATTTACGCAGTTCGTGGGCCAGACAATTCCGGTAAACCGATTCCAGCAAACCCGGTCCAAGGAAAGTATGCACCCGAAAAGCACAGCTCAACACCTCGCAGGATAGCTCCTCGTCAGTTAGCGTATGTTGTACAACCTGATCTGTCTTTTGTACCATGTTCTCTACTCTGTGAATTCACCGTGCATCCCTCCGTGCGAACCCTCTGTGGGCACTACGTTCATATCACCACCGCCTGCCTCACCGACACCTCCGGCGCCGCCCCCCGTGCCTCCAGTACGGCCCTATAGTCTCGCGGCATGACCTTTACGAAGTGCCGTTCTTCCACCACCCAGTCGTTAAGCATATCGAGGGCCCGCTTGGAACTGGTGTAGGCGAAGTGATTGCGCACCAGCTTATGGAGCAGGGGGCGATCGAAATCATCCAGTGGTTCCAAATCGACCATTCCGGGATTGAGGCGTCGGGCAAAGGTGCCTTCCGGGTCGTACACGTAGGCCATCCCCCCGCTCATGCCGGCCCCGAAGTTCTTGCCGGTTCGACCCAGCACGACCACGACCCCTCCGGTCATGTACTCGCAACCGTGATCGCCGAGCCCCTCCACCACCGCCTTGATCCCCGAATTCCGCACGGCGAAGCGTTCGCCGGCCATCCCCTTGAGGTAGGCTTCCCCGCCGGTAGCGCCGTAGAAGGCCACGTTCCCGATTATGATGTTCTCGTGGGGGTCGAAGGTCGATAGCCGGTCCGGAACCACGATCAGGCGTCCGCCCGAAAGACCCTTACCGAAATAGTCGTTCGCCTCCCCCTCCAGGAGGAATTCGATGCCCCTGGCGGCGAAAGCGCCGAAGCTCTGCCCGGCCGATCCCCGGAAGCGGAACTTGATGGCCCCGTCGGGCAACCCCTCCCCGTGGAACCGACGGCTGATCTCGTAACTCAGCATGGCCCCGACGCTGCGGTCGGTGTTCTTGATGTCGAAGGCACCGATCACCGGCTCCATTTGCTCCAGAGCAAATTTGGCGGCTGCGATAAGGCGGCGATCCAGTACGTCGGTGATGCCGTGGTCCTGTTCCACCCGCTTGTAGAGGCCAACCGATGCATCAGCCACTTCCTTGTGCAGAATAGGGCTTAGGTCCAGACTACGGTACTTCCAGTGTTCCAGGTTCTTATTCATCTTTAGGTGCTCGACCCGCCCGACCATTTCATTGACGGTGCGGAACCCGAGCTCGGCCATGATCGTGCGCATGTCTTCGGCCAGGAAGCGGAAAAAGTTGATGACGTGCTCGGGCTTTCCCCGGTAGCGTTTGCGTAGCTCGGGGTCCTGGGTAGCGATTCCGACCGGGCAGGTGTTCAGGTGGCACTTACGCATCATGATGCAGCCCTCGACCACCAGGGCTGCCGTGGCGACGCCGTATTCCTCCGCACCCAGCATGGTGGCGATGACCAGATCGCGGCCGGTGCGGATTTGCCCGTCGGTTTGCAGGGTCACGCGGTCGCGCAGCTTGTTCCTGACCAGCGTCTGGTGGCTTTCGGCCAGGCCCAGCTCCCAGGGTAGCCCGGCGTGGCGGATGGAGCTGAGGGGGCTGGCTCCCGTTCCCCCATCGTGGCCGGAGATAAGGATTGCGTCGGCGTGGGCCTTTGCTACGCCGGAGGCGATAATGCCTACCCCGGCTTTGGACACTAATTTGACGTTGATGCGCGCGCGGCGGTTCGCATTCTTCAGATCGAATATCAGTTGGGCCAGATCTTCGATGCTGTAAATATCGTGGTGGGGGGGCGGGGAAATGAGTCCCACCCCCGGCGTGGATTTCCGCACCCGGCCGATCCATTCGTCGACCTTATGCCCCGGCAACTGCCCCCCCTCACCGGGCTTGGCCCCCTGCGCCATTTTAATCTGGAGTTCGTCGGCATTGGCGAGGTAATGACTGGTGACCCCGAAGCGGCCCGACGCCACCTGCTTGATCGCCGAGCGCATATTCCGCCCCCGTTCGTCGGGTCGGTAGCGAACTTCGTCTTCCCCGCCCTCCCCGCTATTGCTGCGGGCACCGATTTCATTCATGGCGATGGCCAGCGTAGTGTGGGCTTCCCAACTGATGGAGCCGAACGACATCGCGCCGGTGGCGAAGCGTTTCATTATCTCTTCGGCCGGTTCGACTTCCTCCAGGGGCACGGCTTCGCCCTTCCGGAAGGCCAACAGACCGCGCAGGGTGAGGGCTCGCTCACTCTGGCGGTTGATTTCGTCCCGGTATTTCGCGTAGGCTTCGCGATCGTTTTTGCGGGCGGCGATCTGGAGATAGTGGATGCTCTTCGGATTGAAGGTATGGGCCTCCCCCCGCCGCTTCCACTGGTACACCCCCCCAACTTCTAGCTTAGGGTTAGCGATGTATTCCTTCGGGAAGGCCAATTCGTGACGGACCAGCACCTCCCGGGCCAGCCCGTCGTACCCCATGCCCTCGATCCGACTGATTGAGCCCCGAAAGCAGTCGTCCACGACCTTGCGGTTCAGCCCTAAGATTTCGAAGATCTGGGCACCCTGGTAGGATTGGAGGGTCGATATCCCGATCTTGGACATGATCTTCAGCAGGCCCTTTCCGATCGCCTTACGGTAAATCCTGATGACCTCTTTCAACTCATAGCCCTCTTCGGAGAAGATGTCGCGCGCGTGGAGATCGGCCAGGGCGGCATAGGCCATATACGGGTTCACCCCGCTGGCCCCGTAGCTGATGAGCGTAGCGAAATGATGCGTCTCGCGAACATCGCCGGCTTCGACCACCAGCGACGTCTTGGCCCGAAGACCGAGACCTACCAGGTGGTGATGCACCGCCCCGAGGGTCAGCAGACTGGGCACCGGTGCCACCCGACTGTTCGCCTCGCGGTCGCTTAGAATCAGAATATTGTATCCGCTACGGACCATCGATTCCGCCTGCGCCTTGATGTGTTCCACGGCGGCACTCAGGCGACCTTCCTGTCCGTCGGCCGGAATAACGGCATTAATCACGCCGGCCCGGAAATCCCGGTGGTGTAATTCCCGAAGCTTGGCGACCTCATCGTTGGTCAGCACCGGAGTATCCAGATGGATGTAGGTGGCATTTTCCGGCGTCGCCTGCAGGATATTGCCGGAACTTCCCAACATGGCGTACAGCGACATGACGTCGCGTTCGCGGATGGGATCGATCGGGGGGTTCGTCACCTGTGCGAAGAGCTGCTTGAAGTAGTTCGCGATGTGCTGGGACTGCAGGGACAGTACGGCCAGCGGAGTATCGCTACCCATGGAACCGATGGGGTCCTTACCCGCCTTCACCATGGGTTCCAGCATAACGCTCAGGTCCTCCTTTGTATAGCCGAAGAGTTGCAGCCGGCGGAAGAGGGTCTTCTGATCCATGCTGATCTCCGCTCGTCGGGACAGGGGGAGATGTTTGATGTCCTGGCGGTAGGTATCGAGCCAGTCGCGGTACGGGAGTCGACCGCAGATAGCCCGTTTCAGTTCCTCGTCCCCGATTACCCGGTGTTGTTGCAGGTCGGCCACCAGGATACGTCCGGGTTGCAATCTCCCCTTTTTGACCACTCGCCGCTGGTCGACCTTCAGGGCACCGGCCTCGGAGGCGACGATGAGGGTGTCGTCGTCCAGTAGGCAGTAGCGACTAGGCCGTAACCCGTTGCGGTCCAGGGTGGCGCCCACCAGTACGCCGTCGGTGAAACAGATGGAGGCCGGTCCGTCCCAGGGTTCCATCAGCGCCTTGCTGTACGCGTAGAAGGCCCGCTTATCGTCGGGCATGGTATCGTCGTGCTGCCACGCCTCCGGAATCATCATCATCAGCGCCTCGGGAATGCTGATGCCGTTCATGGTGAGAAATTCCAGCACATTATCGAAGTTGGCACTATCGGAGAGCATGCTCCCGCAAACCGGGAAGATCATATCCAGCTCCTCCTCGCTAAAGTGAGGGGTGTTTCGGATCAGGCTCTCCTTACTCTTCCACCAGTTCACGTTGCCCTGCACGGTATTGATCTCGCCGTTGTGGGCGATCATCCGGAAGGGCTGGGCCAGCTTCCACTTCGGTACGGTGTTGGTGCTGAAGCGGCTGTGCACGAGCGCGATCGCGCTTTTGTAGCCGAGGTCCCGTAGATCGTTGTAGAAGCCCGGGAGTTGCCAGGTGGTCAGCTGCCCCTTGTAGACGATCGTTTTGTAACTGAGGCTGCAGAAATAGAATTGGTCGCGGGTCTCCCGATAGGTCGTATGGATGCGGTGGGTAGCAAATTTTCGCAGTACATAGAGCTTACGTTCCAGTTCCGGGGGGCCCAGGTCGCGGCGGGGGCGGACGAAGATTTGTTCCATCCGGGGTTGCGCGCCCCGGCTGGTGGGCCCCACCTCATCGGCATCGTGGGGGTTTTTGCGGTAAGCGATCACCTCGAAACCGAGCTCGTCGCAGTAATCCTCGAGCATGAAGCGGCACCGCCGGCTCAGTTCCTTTTCGGCGGGTAGGAAAAGCTGCCCCACCCCGTATTTTCCGACCTCCGGCAGGACTTTACCCATCTCCGCCAGTTTGCGGTGAAAAAATTCGTGGGGTATTTGGGTAAGGATACCCGCACCGTCTCCGCTATTCGGCTCACACCCGCAAGCCCCCCGGTGTTCCATATTGGCCAGCATGGTCAGGGCATCCCGCACCACCCCGTGGCGGGCTTCGCCGGAAAGATTGGCGATGAACCCGGTTCCGCAAGCATCCGACTCCAGATGAGGAACGTAGAGACCCGGTTCGGACGGAATTTGGGATTGATACTGCATAAAGAAAATAGTGAAAAAGGCGAGGAAAGATGCCCCGAAAGTACCCAGCGCACGCCAGCTAAACAATGTTCCACGTGGCGAAATGATTATCGGCCGCGGCACCGGCCTATTCGGTTTACCGTGTGGCAACACGTAAAATTACCGCTTAATATGCCGCGATGATCTATTATATACTATTATTGTTCCATAATATAAGTATTATTAGAATTAATATTCTGTTACTACTATTTTTAGGGTTGGGACACATTACTTAGTCGTCGTAAAAACCAAAATATTGGGACCACTATTGACTTGCCGGTAGATATGTTCCACGGATTGGCTATCTTCGTGGGCGGGTCTACGGCCCGTTTGGGTGAGTATATTTACCGCAAGTACAAACGTTATGAAAAGCCCCGACTCCCTGGCTGACGTGGCCGAGTTCCACCGCACCTTTAACCTCCCCATACTGCCCGCACCTGCGGTCCCGCCCCCCGATCGCTGCCGCCTGCGCGTCAACCTGTTGCAGGAGGAATTAGACGAACTGCGCACCGCCATCGAGGCCGGTGACCTCGTCGAAGCCGCTGACGCACTGGCCGATCTACAGTACGTCCTCTCCGGGGCCGTTCTGGAATTCGGGCTGGGTGACCGGTTTAGGGAAGTATTCGAGGAAGTGCACCGCTCCAACATGAGTAAAACCTGCGCCACCCGGGAAGAAGCGGAGGCCACCGTGGAACATTACCGCGAACTGGGTCAGGAGGGGCGTCAGGAAGCCCGTGCCGGTAAGTATCTCGTGTACCGAAACAGCGACAATAAGGTGTTGAAAAACGTGAACTACTCTCCCGCCGATCTGGCGGCCAAACTGGCGGAATAAGGGATGCAGGACACCTTCAAGCACCGGGGCCAGCGCAAACGACTCATCGATCGACTACGCGCTAAGGGTGCCTACGACGAACGGGTACTGAACGTCATGGAACGTATCCCCCGTCACGCCTTTCTGGAGAGCAGTTTCGCCGAGTGGGCGTACCGGGACGAGGCCTTCCCCATTGCCTGCGAGCAAACCATCAGCCAGCCCTCGATGGTAGCCTGGCAGTCTACCGCCCTACAGCTCCTCCCCCGTCAACGGGTACTGGAAATCGGGACGGGCTCGGGCTACCAGGCGGCCGTGCTCAGCCTACTGGGGGGGCGGGTATTTACCGCCGAACGCCATAAGCCACTCTACCTCCAGGCGAAACTGACGCTGAAAAAATTGCGGCTCGACCGGGGCGTACGCTTCTACCTCCGCGACGGGCACCGTGGGGTACCGGAAATGGCCCCCTACGACCGGATCATCGTCACCGCCGGTTCGGAGACGGTACCCCCGGCCCTGATCGAGCAACTCGCGCTGGGTGGGGTGTTGGTGATCCCGGTGGGCAAGGAAGATAGCGAACAGGAATTGCGGCGAATCACGAAATTAAGTGAGGAGCGTACGAGCGAGGAAGTCCTGGGAATGTGTCGGTTCGTCCCCTTCCGGAGTGGACTGGCTTAGGGGCGGGTGGCGTCCCGCAAATCCAGGGGTATTTGCAGTCGTTCCCAACTGGCGGGTAGTTCCGGGAGGGCGCGGTCCTTATCCAAACTCAGCAAATAGAAAGACCGGTAGCCGTAGAGGGAGCGGAACCATTCCGGATCGCGGTCCTGAGCGTCGGCTTGTACCACGACCACGGTAGGCAGGGAGGGGGCGGCGGCGAGCGCGGGTGCGAGGCGGGTGGAGTACCCCACGGCCTGAACCGGAGAAAAATTCTCTAACAGGGTGATCAGCTCATCGGGTCGCTCACCGGCTTCGTAGATCACGCGCAGCTTGGTTTCTTCGCCCGAAGGCACCGCGGGGTTCAGGGTGAAAAGTGGGAAGAGGAGGGCGAGCAGACTGGTGGTAACGGACATAAATGGTGCTGAAGTGTGTGGGGTTCCTACCCTCTTTAAACGGCGACGATTACCAAAAATTGTTTGATAACGTAGAAGCAAGTTACCTTACCGCAATGGATACGGCTACGTTGCTTTTACTCCTTTTCGTGGGGCTGACTACCGGCCTGCTCGGTTACCTCGCCGCCTGGGCCTATCTCCGGCAGCGGTGGACGGAGGCATACGTATTACGAACCGATGTCGAGCGGGATTACGTCCGTCGGGAGGTTCACGAGCAACTGCGCAGCGATGCCGACCTACAGTATGAAAACCTCCAGGAGCGAACGGAAAGCGAAGCGGGCCTGCGCGCCGAATTAGCCGCGGAGCGTGCCCGTATCGCTCACCTGAGGGAGCGGCAATCGGAACAGGAAAGCGAAATGCAGCGGCTGCAGGAGGCAAGCCACGCCCACTTCGAGCGGACCGCCGAGCGCTTGTTTCGGGAAAAGTCCGATCGCTTCGCCACGGAAAATGCCAAACAACTGTCCGGCTTGCTCACCCCCCTGCGCGATCGTATACAGACCTACGAACAGCAAATCCACCAGCGTTTCGTAGAGGAAACGAAAGACCGGAGTATGCTGCGGGAGGAGATTCGGCGGTTGCAGGAACTCAACCAGCGAATCGGCAGCGAGGCCAGCAACCTGGCCGGTGCGCTCCGGGGAAGCAATAAGGTACAGGGCGACTGGGGCGAATGGCAACTGCTTACCCTGCTCGAAGCCAGCGGACTGGAACGCGGGATTCACTTCAACGCCCAGGCCAGTTACCGGGATTCCAACGGCCGGCAGAAGCGCCCGGACTTTATCATCAACCTCCCCGAAGACAAACACCTGGTCATCGACTGTAAAGTCTCCCTGACCGCCTACGAACGGTTTTGCGCCCTGGATGAGAACGAGCGGGAGGCCCGTGAGCTGGCCTGCCAGTCCCACCTGCGAAGCCTCCGTAGCCACGTAGCGGACTTGGCCGGCAAGAACTACACGCAGCTGTACCAGATCAACTCCCCGGACTACCTACTGCTCTTCGTACCCATCGAACCGGCCCTGGGCCTGGCCCTGACGACGGACAACCAGATCTTCCTCGAGGCCCTCAATAAGCACATCGTCCTGGTCAGTCCGAGCACCCTGCTGGCTACCCTCCGTACGGTCGGCTACATCTGGAAGCAGGAAAATCAGAAGAAAAACGTACTGGAGATCGCCCGCCAGAGCGGTCTGCTGTACGATGGCTTCGTCAATTTCACCAACGAACTACAGAAGGTCGGCCACCGACTCGATCAGGCCCAGCAATCCTACCACTCGGCGGTGAATAAACTACATACCGGGGGGAAGTACGGCGCTACCCTGGTAGGTCGGGCCGAACGACTCCGTAAACTGGGGGCCCGTACCAAAAAGCGCATTGACGGCCGGTTCCTCGAAGAGGAATGACCGTAAAATCGTATACTGCCAATCCCGTCAACCAAATAGACCCCTTACTATGAATAAGACCGTAGCGGACGCCCCCTCCGCCATTGCGGGCATCCGGAGCGGCATGACGCTCATGCTCGGTGGCTTCGGGCTCTGTGGCATACCCGAAAACTGCATTCGCGCCCTGGCCGACACCGACGTGACCGACCTCACCTGCATCAGCAACAATGCCGGGGTGGATGATTTCGGCCTGGGCCTACTGTTACAGAGCCGGCAGATTCGGAAAATGATCGCCAGCTACGTCGGAGAAAATGCCGAATTCGAACGGCAGATGCTCAGCGGCAACCTGGAGGTAGACCTGATCCCTCAGGGTAGCCTAGCCGAACGGTGCCGCGCCGGTGGGGCGGGAATCCCGGCCTTCTTTACCCCGGCGGGCTACGGCACTGAGGTCGGGGAGGGCAAGGAGGTCAGGGAGTTCGACGGTAAGCCCCACATCCTCGAACACGCCCTCACGGCGGACTACGCCATCGTAAAGGCCTGGAAGGGGGACACGGACGGCAACCTGGTCTACAAGGGCACCGCCCGTAACTTCAATCCGGTCATGGCCATGGCCGGCCGCATTACCATCGCGGAGGTCGAGGAACTGGTCGAACCCGGAGAATTGGACCCTAATTTCATTCATACCCCCGGGGTATTCGTGCAGCGAATTTTCCAGGGGAGCCGCTACGAAAAGCGAATCGAACAACGCACAACCCGCCCCCATGCTGGATAAATCAGGAATCGCCCGCCGCATCGCCCGGGAGTTACGCGATGGTTGGTACATCAACCTCGGTATCGGTATCCCGACCCTGGTCGCGAACTACGTTCCCGAGGGAGTGGACGTCACCTTCCAGTCCGAGAACGGTATCCTGGGTATGGGTCCCTTCCCCTACGAGGGGGAAGAAGACGCCGACCTGATCAACGCCGGGAAGCAGACCATTACGGCCCGACCGGGGGCGGCCATCTTCGACAGCGCCACCAGTTTCGCCATGATCCGGGGCCGCCATATTCAACTGACCGTCCTCGGCGCGATGGAAGTAAGCGACACGGGCGACATCGCCAATTGGAAAATCCCCGGCAAGCTAGTGAAGGGCATGGGGGGCGCGATGGACCTGGTGGCTTCCGCCGACAATATCATCGTCGCCATGATGCATACCAACCGGGCGGGTGCCTCGAAACTGCTGCCGGAATGTACCCTACCGCTCACCGGCGTGAGCTGCGTGCGCAAAATCGTCACCAACATGGCCGTGCTGGAAGTAACGGAACGTGATGGTTTTCGCTTACTGGAGCGGGCTCCGGGCGTAACCGTGCGCGAGATCCAGGACGCCACCGCCGGCCGCCTGACCGTACCCGAAGCGGTGCCGGAAATGCAACTGGGCTAGGGTGGTCGTCGCCGTCATTCCGTCGCGTTACGCCAGCACCCGCCTACCGGGGAAGCCGCTCCTCGACATTGGCGGTCAGTCGCTGGTCCAGCGCGTGTACGGAGCGGTGAGCCGCTGTTCGGCCATCGACCGGACGATCGTCGCCACCGACGACGACCGGATTGTATCCCACGTAGCCTCCTTCGGGGGTGAGGCCGTTCTTACGTCTGCTACCCATGAGTCCGGCACCGACCGGGTGGCGGAAGTCACCGCTACCCTACCCGCGGATGCGCTGGTGATCAACGTTCAGGGAGACGAGCCCTTCCTGGAGCCGGACCTGCTCGATCAGTTGCTCACCCCCTTACAGTCCGGACAAAGCGACATTGCCACACTAGCTACCCCCATCGCCGACGAGGGATCCCTGTTTTCGCCCCATGTGGTCAAGGTAGTCACCGGCGAACGGCAGCGGGCCATTTACTTCAGTCGCCACGCCATCCCGTACCTGCGGGAACTACCCCTGGGTCGCTGGCTGGAACGGGGTGTGCACCGGCAGCACCTCGGGGTTTACGCCTTCCGCAACGCTACCCTACAACAACTCACGCGGCTCACTGTAGGTAGCCTGGAACGACTGGAACGGCTCGAACAATTGCGGTGGCTACAGGCGGGCCATACCATCCACGTAGTGGACTGTCACAGCCAGGGCTACGGTATCGACACCCCGACGGATCTGGAGCGGGCGCGGGCGCAGGTGCAAACTTTACCTTAAGCCGGATAGCTGGCCCGGCGAAGTCCTTGTCGACCGGTAGCGCGGTCGGCAAAATAGTTCCGGAGGGTAAAGGCCGACGAGGTGAACGCAATCTCCTCCCAGGGAATTTCCGCCTCCGTAAAGAGCCGGGTGTCCAGACTTTCCGGGCCGATACCGTAGGCCCCGTCGACTAACTCCCCTACGAACTGGAGGTAGACCTGGTTGATGCGCTCGATATTGTACAGGGTCGCCAGGTACTGAAGGTTCACCTCCGCGGCGGCCTCTTCCCGGACCTCCCGCCTAGCCCCATCGGCTACCGACTCCCCGTTCTCGAGGTAGCCGCTGGGAATATTCCAGCGCCCGAAGGCCGGCTCGATGGCACGGCGGCACAGCAGCACGCGATCCTCCCAGACCGGGAGACAGCCGGTGACGATCTTCGGGTTTTGGTAGTGCACGGTGCCGCAGTCGGTACACACCGTGCGAACCATATTGTCCATCGGGGGAATACGACGGACGAGATGGGATGAACCACAGTTCGGGCAAAATTTCATGGGGCAGCAACAACTAAAACGCCCCGCTTCGGG
>CAZQNE010000075.1:0-18269 GCA_964594535.1 uncultured Lewinella sp. | reverse complement strand
AAAACACCGAAGTTGGAAGTTTAACCGCCGGGCTGCGCCACCTTTACGAAACGCTGGCCCTGGCCGTGGCATAATGGCCAAAGTCTAGCTAATGGACAAACTCTTTGAACAACTCCGAGAATGACACCGCGGCACTTATCTATAGCGTACTCCGAGTATACTTTGACGGATGATCTGAGCGAAGCAGACCAAAACCTCCTCACCGCCGCCACGGCCGCCCTACCCTACAGCTACTCCCCTTACTCTAACTTCCGGGTAGCCGCCGCCGCGCGCCTGGAGGACGGCACGGTGGTAACGGCCGCCAACACCGAGAACGCGGCCTACCCCATGTGCATCTGCGCCGAGCCCAACGCCCTGGCCGCTGCCGCCAGTTGGCGCCCCGGTATGCCCGTGGTCGCCATGGCCATCACCGTGCGGGCCCCCGGCCGGATCCTGAGTGCCCCGGCCAGTCCCTGCGGTTCCTGCCGCCAGATTCTGAGCGAGCACGAAAGCCGCTTCGGCCGGTCGATTCGGCTGATACTGCGGGCGGAAACCGGCCCGATCTACGTTTTCGAGCGGGCCGGCGATCTACTTCCCTTCGGCTTCAGCGGGGAGTTATTGTGAGTTTGGCCCTGCCCCGACGCGCGATACCTTTGCCGTCAGCCAATTCCTGACCCCGGGCCCCGGAGGGGTCCTCCCAAAATTCCGGGGGGCGTAGCCCTCCGAAAATCCTCCTCCAGCACCCCCATGCGCTTCCTCCCCATCTTCCTCCTCCCCGCACTCCTTTCCGCCCAACCCGACTACTTCCAGCAGGAACTGAGCTACGCGATCGACGCCCACCTCGACGACCGCGCCCACACCCTCCGTGCCAACCTGACCCTAGACTACACCAACCGCGCGCCCGCTGCCCTTGACTCCATCGTCTTCCACCTGTGGCCGCGGGCCTACGGCCGTGACGAAACCGCCTTCGCCCGCCAGCAACTGCGCAACGGAGATACGGACTTCCACTTCGCCCCGGATCATCAGCGCGGTACGCTCGATAGCCTGGATTTCCGCATTGACGGACAGGCCGCTACCTTCCGCTTCACCGACGATCCGGACATTGGCGTACTCTACCTCCCCACTCCCCTGCCCCCGAACGAAACCCTCCGCATCACCACCCCCTTCCGCGTCAACATTCCCGCGAGCTTCAGCCGCCTGGGGCACGTTGGGGAGTCCTACCAGATCACCCAGTGGTATCCTAAACCCGCCGTCTACGACCGGGACGGCTGGCACCCGATGCCCTACCTCAACCAGGGAGAATTCTACAGTGAGTTCGCCGACTACACCGTGCGGCTGACCCTGCCGGTGAACTACGTAGTGGCCGCCACTGGCGTGTTGCGGGAAGAAGCGGAACGACAGTGGCTACTGGAGCGGAGCGATCTGCCCGCCCGCGACGACTTTCCCCCCTCCGCCCGGGAAACGAAAACGATCACCTACCGGGCCGAGCGGGTACATGACTTCGCCTGGTTCGCGGATAAACGCTTCGTCGTTTCCCACGATACCTTGCACCTGCGCGCCGCCGCCCCCATAGACGTCTGGTCTTTTCACACCGCTACCGAAGCCGATCTCTGGCAAAACGCCACCGACTACCTCAAACGCTCCACCCGCTTTTTCTCGGAGCACGTCGGCACCTACCCCTACCCCCAGGTGACGGCCGTGCAGTCCGACCTCAGCGCCGGAGCCGGGATGGAATACCCCATGATCACCGTCATCGGGCTAGCCG
This sequence comes from uncultured Lewinella sp., assembly GCA_964594535.1. Classification (GTDB taxonomy): domain Bacteria; phylum Bacteroidota; class Bacteroidia; order Chitinophagales; family Saprospiraceae; genus Neolewinella. The sequence goes on along the minus strand of CAZQNE010000075.1, from coordinate 16,525 downwards.
GTAGCGAAGCCGCCCTGGACGAAGTGATCGCCCACGAGGTCGGCCACAACTGGTTTTACGGCATCCTGGCCAGCAACGAACGCGACCACCCCTGGATGGACGAGGGGCTCACCAGCTACTACGAGGCCCGCTACATGGACCGCTACCGCCCCGCCGCGGCCAACCGCCGCTCCCCCACCCCGAACCGCGATATTGACTTCGACGCCCTGGGGTACCGCTATCTGCACCGACTTGGCCGCGATGCCCCACCCGACACCCGCAGCGATAGCCTGAGCTTCCTGAATTATGGGGTAGGTGCCTACAGCAAACCGGAACTCGCCCTTAGGGAGATCGCTAAAGCATACGGCGAAGAGCAACTGGATGCCGCAATTGCCAGCTACTACCAACACTGGCAGTTTCGCCACCCCGGGCCGGAGGACCTTTACCCCCATCTCGCCGAACTTGGGGCCGATGCCTACCTACGGGATGCCATGGAGAGCACGTACCGCGGTGCCTTCAACACCAATTTTTCCACTTCACCGCCGGAGCGGGAATACCCCCGCTTTGGCATCCTGACCGGCCCGGAAGGGGAGCGGCCGCGGCTGTTTTTAAGTCCGCTAGTCGGCTTCAACGCCCACGACGGGGGCATGCTGGGCCTGGCGCTACACAACCGGACGCTCGAGCCCCGCCCCTTCGAATTTCTGCTGGCCCCCCTCTACGGGATTGGTAGCAGTTCGGTAGTCGGCTTCGCGGGGGGGCGCTACCGCATCGTACGGCCCCTGCCGGCTTTCGAGCGGGTACTGGTGGGCATTGGGGGCAGACGATTCAGTGATTTCACCCCGACGGCCCCAGCATTTGAGAACGATGAGCGCATCTATGACTATACGCGGCTGACCCTGAAGACCGACTTCGTCTTCGACCATCCGGACATCGACCAACGGAGCAGCCGGCTGTACTCCCGGCTCATTCACCTGCGGCAGCGGCGACCGGACTTCGCCGGCAATATGTTGCTGGACGATGCCTGGCTCGAAACGACCAATTTCCTGGAACTCGGCTACCGGACCGAATGGAAGCGGGAGATCGACCCCCTGGGCCTGGACGTTCGGCTGGAATACCGTAATGGGGGCGAGAATGCCTTCACGGGCGGGAATGCCCTACGGCTGGAAGCCGAACTGACGGGTGGTTACCAGTACCGGGCGGGGAAATTCATCCGCTACCGCTTCTTCGGGGGCTATTTCCTGGCGAGCGATTACCGGGAGCTGACGGGGACCCCGGCCCTGAGTTTATCCCTCGTCGATAATGCCGCCACCGACTACCGCTACGACGATCTCTACCTGGGCCGCAACGAAGCAGGCTGGTACGGTCAGCAACTGGAGCGGCGGCAGGGCGGCTTTCGGGCACCGATCGCGGGGGGCTTCCCCTTCGGGCGCAGCAACGACTACCTGACCGCCGTGAACCTGGACGCCCAACTGCCCATCCCCCTACCGCTGGGTCTCTTCCTGGATGCGGGGATGTACGGCGACCGCCCCACCCTACTGGCCGGGCAGAGCAATACCGTGAACTACGTCGGGGGCCTATCCCTTACGGCCCTCCGGCAGCGCATCGGTCTGTACCTTCCCCTGGTAGCCGACGCGGCCACCCGCCGCCTGCTGCAACAGCGCGGGAACCTACTGGATCGCCTATCTTTCCGCCTCAACCTCAGCGGCTGGCTTCCCTGGCGCTGGATCGACGACCTGCCATGACCCTGCCCGAGCTACTGACTTACGCGAGTACCCACACCACCTCGGTGATCTTTTACTTCGCGTTGATTCCGTTTGCGGCCCTGCTGGCGGGATGGATGGACCGGAACGAAAGTCACCTCCCCCCCTGGAATTACCTCTACAGCTGCATGCTCTACCTGGTGGCGACCCCGGCGGTATTCGCCGTCGGGCTGGCCCTGTGGAGGTGGAGTCACGGCGCGCCACTGCCGCTCGACCTGGATGCCATGATCTACCTGTTGCCACCGATCAGTTTCGTAGCGACCACGGTGCTCATCCAGCGGCAGGTGCCCCTGGGCTCCCTTCCCGGGTTCGGGGCGTTCGTTAATCTGGTGGGGATGATCGCGGTAACGCTACTGCTGCTCTGGTTGCTCGACTATACCGGGTCAGTCGACCTGCTGGCGGTGCGATTTTCCTACCTGTTGCTCTTCTTTTTGCTGCTGCTGTACACCATACGGGTGCTCTGGCGGCGGATGACGACCTAGGGCGGCGGCGCGCGGGTGCGAAGAAATCCGGGAAATGACGGCGGACCGGCATGCCACCAGCTGGTTTGCCCCGTTCTTACCGTATGCATTGGTTTGGCATACTTACCGCGGTCCTGCTGCTTGTACCCGGCAAACCGGCACGTGCCCAGCAGGCTGATCAGCTGATCGTACACCTCAGGCCGGGCACCCCGGTCGAAACCTGGGCCACCGCCCAAGCCGGCGTTTCCGCTCGCGTCCTGAACCACCGAATGGGGTTGGTGCTACTCACCGTCGATACGGAGCGGACCACGCTGGCCGGAACCTACCGCCGGTACCGCCACGCCCCCGCAGTAGCCCAACTGCAGTACAACCACCGCCTTTCTCTCCGTAGCGTACCGAACGACCCGCTCTACGGTCGGCAGTGGCAACTGAACAATACCGGGCAGAACGGAGGCCCCACTGGAGCCGACTACGGCGTACCATCCGCCTGGGCGTACACCACCGGTGGCGTGACGGCGAACGGCGACACCATCGTGATTGCCTCCATCGATAGCGGCATCGACCTGGATCACGAAGACCTGGTGCCCAACCACTGGATCAACCGTGACGAAATCCCCGGTAACGACATCGACGATGACAATAACGGCTACGTCGACGACCGCTACGGCTGGAATACCGCCCTCGACAATCCGGACGTAGAGGCCGGCGGGGGGGCTCACGGTACCCCGGTAATGGGTCAGCTCGGTGCCCGGGGAAACAACGGCACCGGCGTAGCGGGTATGAACTGGCGGGTGCGAGTGATGCACATCACGAACGACTTCAACCCCCTGGAGTCGGAAGTGATGGAAGCCTACGGCTACGTACTCGACGCCCGCCGCCGCTACGCTGCCACCGGGGGGCGGGAGGGGGCCTACGTGGTGGCGACGAATTCCAGCTGGGGCCGCGACTTCGCCCGGCCGGAAGACAGCCCCATCTGGTGCGCGCTCTACGACAGCCTGGGCCGGGCCGGCATCCTGAACGTGGCCGCCGTCCCGAACCGCGACCGCGACGTCGACGCGGTGGGGGACCTCCCCACCCTCTGCCCCTCCGAATACCTACTGACGGTCACCAATCTGCTGGAGAACGACCAACGCTCGCCCACGGCCGCTTACGGACCCGCCTCGGTGGACCTGGCCGCCTACGGCACGGATGTTTTCACCACCCTGGCGGAAAATGGTTACGGGGCGGTCAACGGCACCTCCTTCGCTACCCCGGCGGTGACGGGGGCGGCCGCGCTGTTGTTCTCCGCCCCCTGCGCAACCTTCGGTCGGCTACTTCGTGACGATCCGGCCGGGGCGGCCCGCTACGTCCGTGATCTGCTGCTGCATACCGGCCGCCCCGTTCAGGACCTCGCTGGCAGCACCCGTAGCGGGCGCGCCCTCGATGTCGGAGCCGCCATGGGTGAAATGATGCGGGGGTGCGAGGATCCTGTCTCTACGCATGATGTGCGAGCCGGAAGCCCGGTTTCCGTATACCCAAACCCCACGGGCGATCGGGCCTTCGTGAGCTGGCCCCCCTACCTCGACGTACGAAGTTTAACTGTCTACTCAGTCACCGGTCGGCGTATGCTGGAGCGAATAATGCCCGCCGGACAGTCCCGATCCATCCTTCCTACGCACGATTGGCCGCCCGGTACGTACTTCCTGCTCCTACGCGACCGACAGGGTAGGGTGTTTCACGGAAAGGTCGTTCGCCTTTAGTCCGCGAAGGGCTGCGTTCCGGCTTCCGCTTTTCCTTTGCGGGCTGGCTCTATTCCCCGGGCGAGGAGCGCAGCGACGAGCAGAGCGGCAAATGTTAAATTCCTAACTCCCATTCCTCCCGCCCCTTCCTACCTTTGGCGCATGAGCGTACATCAGGTCAGCGACGTCAAGCGCGTCACCACTCACACCCTCCAGGCCATGAAGGGGGCCGGCGAAAAGATCGCCATGCTGACGGCCTACGACTTCTCCATGGCGCGCATCCTCGATGCCGGGGGGGCCGACGTGCTACTGGTCGGTGATAGCGCCAGCAACGTCATGGCCGGCCACGAGACCACCCTGCCCATCACCCTCGACCAGATGATCTACCACGCCTCCAGCGTAGTGCGGGGGGTACAACGCGCCCTGGTGATCGTGGACCTCCCCTTCGGCACCTACCAGGGCGACAGCAAGATGGCGCTGAAGTCCAGCATCCGTATCATGAAGGAAAGCGGGGCCCACGCCGTCAAACTGGAGGGCGGGGAGGAAGTATCGGAAAGCATCCGCCGCATTCTTAAGGCGGGTATCCCCGTGATGGGGCACCTGGGGCTGACCCCCCAGAGCATCTATAAGTTTGGGACCTACACGGTGCGGGCACGCCAGGAAGCCGAGGCCCACCGCCTGCTTAAAGACGCCAAACTGCTGGATGAGCTGGGGTGCTTCGGCTTGGTACTGGAGAAGATCCCCGCCGCCCTGGCCGGTCGCGTCACGGAATCCGTCGATATTCCCACCATCGGGATCGGGGGCGGCGCGAGCTGCGACGGGCAGGTGCTGGTGACCCAGGACATGCTCGGCATCACCAAAGACTTTCACCCCCGCTTTCTGCGTCGGTACGCCGACCTGTACGAGACCATCCGCGAGGCAACCGCGAGCTATGTCTCCGACGTTAAGGCTAGGGACTTCCCCAACGACAAGGAACAGTATTGAACCGCTCCCCGGCCGACGTCCGAAGCTGCGCAACGGCCGGCGGACGGGGAGCGGTTCAGGCAGATTCGAGCACATTCGTCTATGAAGAAGATTTTGTTTCTTCTCCTCCTCCTGGCCGGCGCGGTGGCGGGCTACGCCTACTACCAGATCATGGTGGTGCCGGTGGTGCCGGAAAGCAGCGAGCCCATCGTCATTGAGATTCCCTCCGGGAGCGACTACGAGCGGGTCATGGATAGCCTGGCCGCCCACGGCGTGACCCCCAACCGCTTGTTCTTCGACCCGCTGGCCGAGCGCATGGCCTTCAAACGCGAACGGATGCGGACGGGCCGCTTCACCCTGCCCCCCGGCGCGAGTAGCGTCGGCCTGATCCGGAAACTGCGCGGCGGTACCCAGGCCACGGTCGACGTCATCCTGACCACCGAGCGGGAGCCGATGAACGTAGCCGCCAAGGTGGCCCGCTTTCTGGAAGCCGACAGTCTCGCTTTCGTCCGACTCTTCCATGATGAAGCCTTTCTCGACAGCCTGGGCTATACTTCCGAAACCCTGCAGACGCTCTTTATCCCGAATACCTACGAGATGTACTGGAACGCCACCCCCCGGGAGTTCGTCGCCCGCATGGTGAAGGAGCACCAGCGCTTCTGGGAGCGCGACAGTCGCCGCGCAAAGGCCAGGGCGCTGGGAATGAGCCCCGCCGAAGTATATACCCTAGCCAGCATCGTGGAAAAAGAAAGCCTGGCCCCCAGCGAGCGCCCCCGCATCGCCGGCGTGTACCTGAACCGCCTGCGCAACGGCATCCCCCTGCAGGCCGACCCCACCGCCGTCTTCGCTACCCGGGAGTTCGGGATCAGCCGGGTACTCTACCGCCACATCGAGTTCGATCACCCCTACAATACCTACGTCTACGCCGGCCTCCCCCCCGGCCCCATCACGATGGCCAGCGTGGGTAGCATCGATGCCGTGCTCAACCCCGAGGACCATAATTTTATCTACTTCTGCGCCCGCGGCGACGGGAGTGGCATGCACAATTTCGCCTCCACCATCGGGGGGCACGCCCGCAACCGGGCCATCTACGCGGCCAATCTGCGGGAACGGGGGATCCGTTAGTTTTTGCTTAACCGTACCGTCCGCAGCGCGTCTCCGGCCCGGACCCGGAGGAAGTACAGACCGTCCGGCAGATCGCTCAGATCCAGATCGTAGGCCCACGCGCGCTGCCTGCCCAGTGTTGCACCCGCGCTCCGCCGCCCCCTTGCATCGTATAGCTCCACGCGCACCTCCTCCGGCCGGGGAAGCTCGGAGCGGAGGGTGACCGGGCCCGCGGTAGGGTTGGGAAAGACGTCCAGTTCGGTCAGTAGGCCCTCAGGGTCGGTCAGGCTGGTGGGCTCCAGACCGACGTCGAAGGTGACCGTACTGCTACAGCCGAGGGCATCGGTCACGGTCACCGCGTAATCCGCTACGCTCAGGCTATCGGCGGAAGCCCCGGTATCCCCGTTGCTCCAGCTGAAGGAGTAGGGGCCCGTTCCGGTGAACACCTGGGCGAAGGCTTCCCCGTCGTCGGCGAAGATGCCCGAAGTGGGAGCGGTAGAAACACGCACGTCCAATGCGGCGGGGCAGGCCCCCCTTACCGAAATATCGTCCAGATCGATGAAGAGGCTGCCCTCCAGTCGTTCCACGATGAAGGTGAAAATCCCGGTCTCGTCACTGATGGTGTTCAGGGGGATGGTGTAGGTCCGTAGCGCCCCGAGATCGGTAGTAAACAGGGTATCGACCCGGTCGGCGCAGCCCTCCTCGAAGAGGACGGTCAGGCGGGCCGCGACGCTGCCACCGCCCGCTACCGCCCCGATCCCCGCTTGGAAGCTCAGCGTGTCGGTGGTCCGGATGGGGCTGTAAAATGGAGTCCGTAGGCTGAGGTTGCCGTCATCGGCGGTAAGATTTTTGTAGAGGGTGGTGGAAGCATTTCCGTCCCGTCGGGCGACGATCGCGTTCTCGTCCGTCCGGTAACCGCCGGGAAGCAGCCCATCCTCGAAATCGACGAGGAAGGGTACTTCACGAACGGGCTCCAGCACCAGAGCGACCGTATCGTTCACCGCCGTTCCGTCCCCTTCCGCCCGGATGACGACCTCAAACTCCCGGGCGGGCGGAACGCCGGGGCCGGGGCCGGCGATATCCACGGGCAAACCGACACGGAGCTGCTGGCCGCGTACCGTGGGGGCCGCTACCCGGTATTCGGTGCCGTTGAAGATCACCGTAGCGCTGTCTACCCGCTGCGTCCCGACGTCGGTATAGGTGAAATCGATGGAGTCGAGGCCAAAGCAACCGCCGGTGACGGGGTAATCGATGCTGACGGCCGCCAGGTCGACGCGGGCCTGCTCCGTAATGCGGATATTATCTACCGCCACTCCCTCCCGGCGGGTATCCCCGTCCGACTCGAAGACGAAGCGCAGATTTACGTCCGCCTCCCCCGCCAGCCCGTCGAGTTGCTGGCTCACCAGGGCGTAGCCGCCGCCGAAACCGCCGCTGCCGTCCCAGGCCTGCGCCAGTCCGTTGTTGTACCAGTTGATGCCGGTCGGGTTACGTTCGATGATTTGCCAGCTCTCGCCCCCGTCGGTGGAGCTTTCCAGGTAGAGTCGGTCGAATTCCTCCTCCGTGTCCACGAAGAGGGAAAACGACAGTACGGGGTCGTCCTCCAGGGCGGAGAAGTCGAAGCAGGGGGAGTTGAGTACGCTGCGCTCCCGGTCATTGTACTGGCCCCGGGGGTTGGTCACGTAGGCGAAACTACCCGAGGCGGCCCGGTCGATCCGGTTGCCCCGGGGGCGGCCGCGGGCCCAGGAGTTCGGCCCCGGCCCCAGTTGGTCGGAGAGCCAGAAGCCATCCCCCCCCTCGAAGTCCTGTACGTAGGGAAAGTCACTGATCACCGGTAGGCTCACTACGGTGGTCGTCAGGGTATCGTTGGTAGTGAACTCATCCTCTTCGAGTTGGGTGAAGATCTCGAACTCGTAGTAGCCCGGCTCACTCAGGTCGACTTCGGTGTCGTAGGTAAATAACTCCGTACTGTCCACCCCGACCACCCCGGTAAAGATGCCATCGAAGGGGAAGTTGACCCCGCCCGATTCACCGTTCAGGGTGAAATCGACCCGGAAGAAGGACTGGGGGGCCCCGCCGAAATTGGTGATGCCGATCGTCAGGGGGCGCGTGGCCCCGGGCGCGCAGCCGTCGGTAGGAGATTCCAGCACGGTAACGCCCACGTCGCTTTCCCGCTGGGTACGGATGCGAAAGGGGCCGCGCCGCTCGCTGGTATCGCCACCGGGCGAACAGAGGGTGGAGAGGTAAAAGGAGTAGGTGGACTGGGCCGCCAGCTCACCGATGCGCAGCAGGGTGTCCTGAGTGGTCAGCGTCGTTCCTACGTCCGTAGTCGGGTCGAAGTCATCCGGCCCGTACTCGATCAGGTAGGTGGGGTCGGAACCGGCGGGTAGCCCCCGGAAGCGGACGTCCACGGAATTAAACCGGACCCGGAACAGGTCGATGGAAGCAAGGGGCGGTGGGGCGCAATCGACGCATTCGGCGGTAAGCGTAGTCAGTGCGGGCGCGGACGCGGGTGCAGAGCGGGTGAAGAGCAGACTGTCGTTGTTATTCCGTACCGAGAGGGTCACCTCCCCCGGGAATGCCCCGGCCAGGTAGCCGACCTGAATGGGCGCTCCGTTCGTGACGGGGAAGAAAAAATCGCGGCGGCTACCGTCGTCGTTGGTGGCGTCCAGGGTGTAGGTCGTCGGCACCCCGGCTACGGTTACGGTCACTACGCCGCCGGTGAATCCATCCCCCCCGCTATCCTCCAACCGCAACTGATAGAAACAATCCTGGGCGGCCAGGCTAACGCCGAGCGGGATGAGTAAAAAGAAAAACAGGTAGGTGCGCATAGGGTAGATTCTAGGGGATTTCCGGTACCGATCGCACCTGCGTCCCCGCCCGAAAAATAGGGTACAGGGCCCGAACCGGGGTCGTACGTCCCGCTAAACCATTTAGGTAGGCCCACGTTAGTCACCCGGCATTCCAAAAATCCCGCTCATCCCTCCGTACCCGTGGCCGTCTACTCGATTTCGGACATTGCAGAACTCACCGGTATCCGGCCCACGACCCTCCGCGCCTGGGAGCAGCGCTACGATCTGGTCACGCCCCACCGCGACGCCAGCAATACCCGTTGCTACGGTGAGGAGGACCTGCGTACGATCTATACCGTAGCGCTACTGAATCGCCACGGCCACCGCATCAGTAAGATCGCCGCCATGCCGGCCGCCGAACGGAGCCGCCGGGTGGCCGAGCTATCTAGCCTGGACGTAAAGGACGGCGTGGAGCTCGACGTCCTGACCCTGGCCGTCGCCGAACTGGACGCCCACCGGCTGGGCCTGATCCTGGACGCCAATACCGAGCAGCGGGGTTTCGAGGAAACAATGATGCGGGTCGTATATCCTTTCCTGGACAAGCTCGGTCTGCTCTACTTCACCGGCGCGGTGACCGCGGTGCAGGAGTCGTTCGTCAGTTCCTTCATCCGCCAGAAGATCATTGCCGCCACGGATGGGCTGTCGACGGTATCGGTGCGTGATGCGCCGACGGTCGCCCTCTTTCTACCCGCCGGGGAGCGGCAGGAACTCAGTATGCTCTTCGTGCAGTACCTGCTGCAGAAGCGGGGACTGAACGTCGTCTACCTGGGTACGGACATCGGGGCGGAGGACCTCGCCGACGTATGCCGCATGCGCCCCGTATCCTACTTGCTGACTCAGCTGTCGACCTCCTTCGTGGCCCAGCCGGCCGAGCAACTGGTAGACGATATTCTGGCTAGCTGCCCGGACGCCGAACTCATCGTGACGGGCTACCAGGTCCAGATTCATGATTTTACGGACCGCCTGCGGGTACGCCCCGTCAGAGGACTGGAAGAACTACTGGGGCTGGTGGAGACTATCCGTACGAACGCAGATCGGAGAACTGCCGCAGTGTAATGATCTGCCAGTCGTTCAGCACCCGCTCCACCTCGGCGGGGTGAAGGGCCGCCAGGGCCACTAGCGTGGTTCCGGTTTCCGGCCGGGGCAGCAGATCGCCGTAGTATTCGGGGAAAGCGCGCCGCTCGTCTTCGGTAGCACGGGCCACGTTAGCCCGTAGCGTTCGGGTGGCGTTGCTCCAGACTTCGAATCCCAACCCGGCATCGAAGCAGAGTCGTTCCAGCCGCCGAACCGCCTCCTCCGAGCCGGTGTGCAGCAGGCAACTGAAGGTTTGGTAGGGCGAACGTTTAAGGCGGGTCACGGACTGGTAGATCGGCACCCGGCGGCGGTTGACGACGTGGTTGCCCCGCTGCCCCCGGCGGTCGTACACCATAATATCGCGGTACCGCAGCCCGCCCCCGGGGTGGGGGATGCTGACGACCCGGCCCCGGGCGGCATCGAGGGGCTGCATCCAGAGGATTTCGAAGCCATCGCCGTGTTTGAGTTGCAGGCCGAGGGGTTTATCGTGGCGCAGTTTGTCGTAGCCGAATTTAGCCCAGACGGTTTGGGCGGTCCGCATCCGTTTGAGGGGTACGGCGGCCAGTCCGAGCTGCCACCAGGCTTCGCGGTCGTCGGCGTCCAGGGCAACGGTCTTGCTCCAGTAGTGCAGGGCGGGTTTCCACTCGTGGCGGCGGCTGTAGATGGTGCCCAGGCGGCGGTAGGCGTCGGGCCAGTCGGGGACGGTACGGATGACCTTCTTCAGCAGCTTCACCGCCGTGTAGGGGTCGCCGGCGCGGTCGTAGCGCAGGGCTTGGTCGTATAGTTCCAGGTAATTTGGTGGTAGCATAAGGCCGGGATAAGGTAAGGTAGAACCGGGCAGACCCACAAGGGGGGTGTCATTCAACCCACTCCGGGGGGCGGACGTTTCCCAGCTTATGTCCGCTACGCCGCTAACCGCCACTTTACCCGATATCCGTTCCCTGAGCCTGGAAGAACTGACTTCCCGTTTGATTCTGATGGGGGAGAAAAAGTTCCGCGCCAAACAGGTCTACGAGTGGCTCTGGCAGAAGGGTGCCCGTAGTTTTGACGAGATGACCAACCTCTCCCTTCCCCTCCGCGAGAAGTTGAAGGAGACCTTCCGTCTGCCCGTCATCACCCTGGATAAATTGCAGCGTAGCGCCGACGGCACCCTCAAAAGTCGGTTCCGGCTGCACGACGGCCACCTCATCGAATCGGTGCTCATCCCGGTGGTCGCCGACGGCCGGTTTACGGTCTGCGTATCCAGTCAGGTGGGCTGCAGCCTGAGTTGTACCTTCTGCGCCACCGGCCGGATGAAGCGGCTGCGCAACCTGACGGCGGCCGAAATTTACGACCAGGTCTTCCTCGTCAACGAGCAGTGCCTGGAGACGTACGGCAAACCCCTGACCAATATCGTCTACATGGGAATGGGTGAGCCCCTACTCGCCTTCCGGGAGGTGGTAGGTAGCATCGACCGCATCACCAGCCACACCGGGCTGCACATGGCCCCCCGCCGCCTGACGGTCTCTACCGCCGGTATCGCCAAGATGATCAGGAAGCTCGCCGACGCCGATACCAAAGTGAATTTAGCCCTGAGCCTCCACGCCGCCGACGACGCCAAGCGCAACGAGATCATGCCCATCAACGAGAGCAACAACCTGGAGGCCATTATCGAGAGCCTGGAATACTTCTACGCCAAGACCAACAAACGCATCGGCTTCGAATACATCACCTTCCAGGACTTCAACGACGGGCTGGACGATGCCGAACGGCTCTACCGCATCTGCCGCCGGGTACCCAGTATGGTCAACATCATTGAGTACAACCCCATCGACAACGCCCCCTTCCGCAAGTCCAGCGAGCACCGCATCGACGACTTCGCGACCTACCTGCGCGACCGCGGCATCATGGTCACCGTACGCCGCAGCCGGGGGAAGGATATCGATGCGGCCTGCGGGCAGTTGGCTAATCAGTAGTGCATGGGTCACGGGTCATGGGTCGACCCGTGACCCGTGACCTAATCAACCCGCCAGCCCCTCCCGCAACGTAGCCACCAGCTCCTCTTGCTTCGCTGGCTCATCGATTAAGTAGACGGGCAGGCCAATTTCCTCCCCCTGCCGGAAGTGAAGTCGTAGCTCCCGGACGGAAGGTTGGCTGATGCGGGTCAGGCCATCCAGGGCCACGACGCGGCGGCCCGCCAGCTGGTCGAGTTCGTAGGTCATCACCCCATCTTCGATGAGCAGGTAGCGGTCCGGTGGAGGCGTATCGTCGCCATCGCCGTGGTGGTAGGTGGCGTAGGCGATCAGTCCGCTCACGATCAGGTAAACCACGCCGAGCACCAGGTTCCACAGGTGGCTGTTGTCGTCCCCCGCCGTCCATTCGGTCCAGTAGACGTAGAACGCGTGCACGGCGGCCACGAACAGCAGGAAGGCCCCCAGGTAGAAGAGTAGGTGCAGCATCCGGGTGGTGCCGGGGTCGGGCCGGTTGGCGCGAAAGTGGTAATCGGGTATCACGGTAGCGAAGATAGCCCCTACCGGAGGAAGACGATTTTCCCTACGGCCTGCCGGGCATCGGTTTCCCCGAAGGTTGTCGTCTCCACCGAAGAAGCAAACACCAGGTACACCCCGGAGGTCACCCGGCGACCGGTATAGTCCCGACCCGACCAGACGAACTGCCCCCCGGTGGCCGTACCCTCCTCCACCAGCTTACCGCCGAGGTCGGTGATCTTGACCCGGCTGTCCGCCACCAGCCCGTCGATGGCGATCGGACCCTCGTAGCCCGGCTCTACGGGATTGGGGTACACGATAAAATCTTCCACGAAGGCCTCCTCCCCCGCCGTAGCATCGCCCCGGTACCCGATTACGCCCAGGGGGGTGGCGAAGTACACCATCCCCGTATTCGGGTCGATGGTGATGCTTCGTACCTCGTCGTCCAGCAGCGGGCTGTTCCCCCGGTCGAAGAGCAGGAGCTGCTCGTCCCCGTCTTCCGACAGCAGATACGCTCCATTGTTGGTACCGATCCACTTGCGGTTGGCTCCGTCCACGGCGATGGTTTTCGCCTCCACGGTACCCAGCAGTAGGCCCCCGAAGCCATCCTCCGACTCTACGGCCCGCTGGATCCCGACGCAGCTGGCGGGGTCGTCCGGATCGGTACAGTTAAAGACGACCAGACCGGACACCGTACCCACCCATACCTGATTGTCCAGGTCCACGGCGATACTGCGCGTCTCGTTGGTTGGCAGCACGCTGTTGCTGGTGTTGAGTTCGCGGCAGGGGGGGTCGTCGCTGGGGTCCAGGGGCGTGCCGGCGGTGTTCACCAGGCTCAGGCCGCCCTGTTCGCCGGAGCGATGCACGACCCATACGGTCCCGTTTTCGTCCACCGCGATGTCGATGGCGATATTGAGCCCGCAGTCGCGCCCGATGGAGGCCCACTGCCCGTCCGGGCCGCGCACGGTGATGGGGCTTCCGCTGGGTTCGGCCCGGTTTACGGCGAAGTAGGTGTAGCCCGCGGCATCCGTAGCGGCGCCGGCGGCCCGGACGCGACCCGGGCCCGCATCCGGGGAGAGGGGGATGGCGCTGTTCGTTTCGTCGTAGAGGGTGGCTTCTCCCGTGGCATCGATGCCGATCACCCCCTCGAAGAAGGAACTCAAATAGTGGATGTCATTGACCGGATCGTAGTCCACGTCGATGATGGTACCGACGTCATCATTTCCTCCGATGCGGCCGTTCGCGCCCCGAAAAGCCACGGTATTGTCGCGCTCGATGGCCGTCCAGCTTCCGTCCCTGAGCCGGTATACCCCATCGAAATCGAAGGAGGGGGTGGTATTGGCGTCGAGCTGCCCCGGTGCGATCCACAGCGAGGTGCCGTCGTGCAGGATGCGGTAGGTATCGTCGGAGGGGGGCCCCGGGAAGGTCAGTCTGCGGCACTCGCCGTCCGCGGCGGTCAGGTAACGGATGCTCTCGGCGGCGTCCCCGTACCAGATACGGCCTTCGCTGTCCTCGATGGCGTAGTTGGTTCGGTACTCACAGTCCGGTAGCCGCTCTTCCGCCCCGGCCTCTTCGCTCAGGGCGTACACGGCCCGCCCGAAGCAGTTGCCCGTTGTACAGCGGTAGCCGGCCAGTAGCAGGTCCGGGCCTCCGCTCAGGTAGTACAGCCGGTTGCTTTCCAACGGCGGCGGCGGGGCGATGTAGTGGGTGTCCACTCCGTTTTCCGACCAGCGGTACACGTCACGGTCCACACCGATGTAGAGTCGGTCGCGCCAGACCTCCAGGGCGGTGGCGGAGTAGTCGCCCGGTAGATTATAGGCCGGCCCCAGCAGGGTCCACTGGTTGAAGTCATTGATGTTTACCCCCGACATGGGCACGCGGTACAGCCCCTCGGGGGTGGCGGCGTAGATGTGCCCGTCGTGTTCGGCCGCGCTCTGCACCCGCACCCCGGTGAAGGTGGTGAACCGGAAGGTCTCGTCGTCCAGCGAGAGGGCCGTTACCCCGAAGCCCGCCGCCAGGTAGACCAGGTTGTCCGCTCCGAAGGATACGTCGTAGATCCGCTTGTCTCCCGTAAAGTTGAAGTTGTCGATCTGGGGTAGCGTGAGGAACACCCCGTCGCGCAGCAGCTCGATCTTACTGTTCTGGAAGATAATGATCAACGTTTCCGTGGGCGGGTGGTACTTGACGATGCTGATGCGGCCGCCCCCCAACCCATCGGTACGCGTGAGGGGGGTGAAACTCAGGTCCTCCTTATTCAGGTAAAACAGCGCGTTCCCCGTCGTATAGATGATGTTGTCCGCACCCTCCGTCACGTACGCCCCCTGGTCGAAGGACTGAAGACTCCGCCACTGCCCGATGGAGGGGACCTGACCGAGCAGACCGCAAGAAGAAAGCAACAACAAAACGACGAAGCGCATAGGGCAAAAGTACGGTAGGGCGTACCGAAAAGTATCGGTGGGGTGCAAGGGGGATACCTAAATTCCGGCATACGTCGCCCGGCAATCAGCATTTAGGGTAGTACCCACTCCCCCTCCCGGATTTCTCCGCCGATCAGTCGGGTCACCACCCGGTCGGTGATCTCCACCCCCCGCCGGGCCATGGCCGGGAAGCTATCGACCCCCCCGTCCGGGAAGCCCCGCCGCGTCCGGTGGATCCAGTAGCGGTCGGAGAAGTCGCGCCCGAAGGCTTTCTCCACTCCTTCCTTTCCGTAGATGAAGCCGAGTAACCCGCCCCAGGTGGCCGTGGGGTTATCGCTGTCCCAGCCACACAGGGTGCCGATCCGGATGGTTTCCCTGAGGTCTCCCGCCCCGTAGAAGTAGCTGATCAGACTGGCCGCGTAGTTGATGCCGGCGGCGAAGCAACCGTTGCAGTACAGCCCCCGGGCGGTAATTCCGTAGCCATCCGCCTGCTCCACCTGGTAGCGTTGGTAAATGCTATCGCGGGTGGCTTCCCAGGGTAGCCCGGCTTCGTACTTCGCCCGCACGTAGTCGTACATCTTCGCCGGGTACTCACCGTCGGGCAGGTATTGCCGCGCCGTGGCGGCCATTACCATCAGTTGCGGGTGCAGTTCGTCCCGCGGGTCCACTCCCGCCGCCAGGGCGTGGAGCACCACGTAAAAGCGGGCGATATCCTCGGCCTCGTGGCGGGCTACGGTTTGGATGGGTAGCGCGGCCAGTCGCAGGGCCACTTCGGGGTGCAGGGGGGCGTAGAGGCCGAAGATCTCGGTGGTCAACTGCGCGTCGATCATGGCGTAGTGCTCGTTGTGCGCGGGGTCGCCGGTGGCGGGGGGCAGCATCCCCTCGTTCATCAAATCGAACGCCCGTTGGTTGGCGACCCAGAGGTAATTTTCCTCCTCCGGCAGGATGTGGCGCTGCCAGCCCTCGCGGATCTGCTCCGCCGTCAGTATGGGGTCGGGGCTCTTCACCAGTAGCGAGTGGTAGATGTACTCGATGTCCGTATCGTCGTCCGACCCCCAGACGCTATCCGGCTCCGCAAAGACAAAGTCGATGGTCGGTGAGAGTTCGCTCGGCACACCTTCCCCCCAGATGCTGGGTTGGTCGGGCTTGCCCCAATCGGCCCGGGTATAGAAGGCTCCGGTTTTGATCTCCCCCACGTTGCCGATCTTATCCATTTCGGTGACCAGCCCCGTCCAGTTGGCGATGCACTGCCCGAGCCAGAAGCCCTCCAGCTTTTCGGCGTATTCCGTACGGGATAGGGTGGCGGGCGGCGGCGCGCAGGTGCCGAGGATACCGAAAGTAAATAGCGACACCCAAATGCGAAAAAATGGCGATGAAAAGCTAGTCATCCTCCTAAGGTAATTTACCCAACCGATAGCCCTGATCCGTGACCCCCGACCCCTCACCTCCCCCCATGCACCTGCGCTCCGCCGCCCTGCTACTTTTCCTGCCCGACTTCGTGCTGACCCAGTGGCAAGCCCTCGATGCCACCACCCAGCTCCTCATTCCCTACGAAACGATGACCTACGTCGGCACTCCCGGCGGGCGGGGGCGGCCACGCTCGCGCTCATAGAGTACCGCGTACTAGGGCGATTGCAAATCGCGTCATACTGGCGGAACTACAGCCGCGCATCCACCCCCTCGCTCTCCAGCGCCAGCACCCCGAAGACACTTTCGTGTACCCGCCGCAGCGGCT
>CAZQNE010000074.1:3862-18580 GCA_964594535.1 uncultured Lewinella sp. | reverse complement strand
GGTCCTGAATGAGACAGTCCACGTCGAAGGTCGCCCGGATGAGGGAAGGAGTGAAGACCCGATACACGCCGCCGCTTGCCACCAAGCGCCCGTCGCGTAACAGCAGCAGGTGATCGGCAAAGCGGGCGGCTAGGTTCAGGTCGTGGAGGACGGCAATGATGCCCACCCCCCGGTCGCGGGCCAGGCGGGTAGCCAGGTCCACGAAGCGGTATTGCTGTTCGATGTCCAGGGCGGCGGTCGGCTCGTCCAGGAGCAGGTAGCGGTTACCCCGGTGGCGGCCGGCGGCCAGTTGCAGCAGACACTTAGCCAGCAGGACGCGCTTTTGCTCGCCCCCCGATAGGGTCGGGAAGGAGCGGTCGGCAAAGCCGGTCAGTTCGAGCAGGTCGAGGTGTTCGTCGATCAGTCGGTCACGCTGCCGGCGGGTCAATTCGTGGTAGCAGCCGTAGCAGCCGATCTCGACTACTTCGCGTACACGGAGGGCGAAGCCGAGTTGGGCGCGCTGGACCAGTACGGCGCGGCGGCGGGCCAGCTCACGGGCCGGCAACTCGTGTACGGGGTGGCGGTCCAGTGCTACCGTTCCCGAGCTAGGCCGCAGGTCGCTACCCGCCAGCACGTTGAGCAGGCTACTCTTGCCCGCGCCGTTCTTGCCCATGATGACGCTGACCCGCCCGGGCTGCAACGTACAGTTCACGCCGTCGAGGATGCACTTCCCGTCCAGCACCAGCCTGATGTCGGTAGCCCGGATCACAGGAAGAGGGCGTTGCGCCGCTGCCGCAGCAGTAGCCACAGGAAGAAGGGGGCTCCCACCAGGGCGGTGAGGATACCGATCGGTAGTTCGCCCGGAGACACGATGGTACGGGCCAGGGTGTCGGCGGCCAGCAGGAAGCTCGCCCCCAGTAGGGCGGAGTAGACGATCAGCCGGCGGTAGTCCGTTCCCTGCCACAGCCGCAGCAGGTGGGGAATGACCAGCCCGACGAAGCCAATCAGCCCCGTCAGCGAGATGCACACCCCCACGATCAGGGCCACCCAGACGATGACCCGCCGTTTGACCCGGTTCACGTCGAAGCCCAGTTGGGCCGCCTCCCGCTCACCGAGCAGGAAGGCATTCAGGGCCAGAGCATCGCGCTGCAAAAAGTAGCCGCCGATGAGGACTACCGGTAGGACCAGGCCGAGTTGCACCCAGTTGGCCCCCCCCAGGCTACCCAGCGACCAGAAGGTCAGGTCACGTAGCTGGTTTTCGCTACTCCAGTAGGTCAGCAGCCCCGTACCCGCCCCGGCCAGCGCCGCAATGGCGAT
The DNA here is from genome assembly GCA_964594535.1 of uncultured Lewinella sp. Classification (GTDB taxonomy): domain Bacteria; phylum Bacteroidota; class Bacteroidia; order Chitinophagales; family Saprospiraceae; genus Neolewinella. The sequence continues at coordinate 17,284 of CAZQNE010000074.1, read as the reverse complement.
ACCGGCCAGCAGGAGGGTCGCCACGCTCACCCGCCCGCTACTCGCCCCGAGTCGGTACACCATTGTCGTCGTCAGCAGGGCCCCGCAGAAGGCAGCCAGGCTCACCGCAAACTGTTGTAACCACGGTGCCAGCATCATCATCCACGATTTACTCAGCACCAGCGCGCCGGCGGCAAAAAGCATCGCCCCACTCGTCACCCCGATCAGCGTCGGTTCGGCCAGCGGATTGCGGAACAAGCCCTGGGTAGCCGCCCCCGTATAGGCCAGCGCACTGCCCACCGCTACGGCCAGCAGCATACGCGGAATGCGGACCTCCCAGACCAGAAAGACCTGCTGGGCATCCGCCCGCCCGAGCAGGGCCGCCCAGAGCTCGCCGGGGCTTAGCGCAAAGGCACCCGCCCCCACGCCCAGCCCGAGGGCCAGCAGCAGTAAAACGGTCAGAAGCAGCAGCGGACGTAGCATGGCTTATTTCGTTACGGGGGCGTGTAGTTGTGCGGCCAGATCACGCGCCGCTGCCGCCGCCCGGGGACCGAAACCCAGCAGGTAGTGGCCGTCCATGGCGATGATGCGGTCGTTACGGAAAGCTGGCGTTTGCTGGATACCCGGAATGCCGGCCAGCCCCTGTTTACCGTCCAGGCTCTCCAGTCCGCTGGTGAACATCAGGATGGCATCGGGGGCGGCCTCGACGAGGGCCTCGGGCGTCAGGGGTTTGAAGTCGGTAAAGGAGGTGATCGCGTTGGCTCCCCCGGCCCGCTCGATCATGTCGGCGGCTTCGGTTTCGGCACCGGCTACCATCAGTCTGCCGGCCCCCCGGGCGTAGATGAACAGTACGCGGGGCGTTTCACTCGCCGAACGCAGCACCCGCGCCAGCGCCTGACTATCCCGGGCGATCTGTTCGCGCATTTGCCCGATCTGCCGGGCGTCCACGTCGAGGTGATGGTCCAGTTTTTCGGCCACCCGTACGGCATTGTCGAGCGTACCCGTCATGGCGATGGGTACGATGCGGACCTCGGCGTTGCGCAACTGCTGGAGGGCGGGCTGATCGGCGGCTTCGGCGTCAACGAACAGGATGCTCGGTTGGGTCGCCAGGATAGCCTCCACGTTGAGCTGACTGACGTGACCGAGTTGGGGCAACTGCTTGGCCTGCGGGGGGTAGGCACTGGTCACGTCCACCCCCACGAGCTGGTCGCCGTAACCCAGCTCGTAGAGCAGTTCGGTCAGGGTGCCGCTCAGGGATACGATGCGGTGATCGGTCTGGACTTCGGCAGCTTCGGCGGTAGCGGCAGTCCCTTCACCACCACAACTCAACAGCACGAAAAGGGGAAACAGGGCAAAGATTCGGTACATGGTTTACTGCTTGACGAGGTGATGAACGAGGGTACCGGCGGAGCCCGCAAGACGCAGCAGGTAGTTGCCACGGGGCAGCCCGTCGAGGGGAACCGTCAGACGGTGGGTGCCGGGGTGGAGGGCGCGGACGCGGGTGCGGTGTAGGATGCGACCGCTGACGTCCAATACGTCTACATGCGTTTGCTCCAGGCTCACCTCGGTGGTCAGTTCCAGCGTAGCCCGATCGTAGGCGGGATTGGGGAAAACGGAACTCGCCGAAACCCGGTCGGGCAGACCCGGAAGGGCCGTGGTTCCCTCCACTCCCGCAACGGTCAGCGTAGTGATACCGGTCTGACCGCCCTCGAAATCGATGAACTGTAAACGGTAGGTGCTATCGGGCGTAGCGACGAAGTAAACCAGGTCATCCGGAAGGTTGTAGGTGCCGGAAGCGAAGTCGAATTGCTTCCAATCGTAGCCGATCGTCGTCAGGGTATCGTTGTAGTTGCCCTCCTCGTCGGCGGGTGCGTCCACCGTAGCGGGGTCGACGCCGGATAGTCGGGCTACGCTTACGCCACTGTTCTGCAGGACGCCCGTGACGGTGTAGTCGATAAATACCCCGGGCTCGGCTTCCAGGGGGGTGGAATAGCGGGTGAAGAGGAGGTCCCAGGCAGCGGGTTCCAGGTCCCGCACCCCACCGGCGAAGGAAAAGTAGGCCAGCGTCTTACCTACGTAGGCCGATTTATCGATGGAGACCGTATCGGTGTCGGTGCTGCCGTCGGCCCGGGCGTGTATGAAGGTATAGCTGCCCCCATCCAGCGAGAGCACGCGGAGCCGGTGGTAGACCCCGTCGCGGGTTTGTACCAGGAAATTCCGGCTACCGTCGACGCTCTGGGTGGCCGGATTGTAGGTACCCCAGCCCAGATCGAAGGGATCGCCGGGGGTGACCACCGAGCCGAAGGCACCGCCCTCCCAGCTGCTTTCGTCGTTGTACAGGCGGTCGCCGCGGGAAAAGGTATCGACTGCGGCAAAACTATTCTCCGTACTGAGGAATGCCGCCACCGGCTGCGCGCCACTGGCCGAGGTGATCCCCTCGTTGACGACTACCCCGGCCCCCCGGGGGGTGACGGTGAAGGCAATGTCCCAGGCATCGTGGGCGACGGTAGTAGCACTGCGGCTAGCCAGATCGAGGTAGACCGCATCGGCGTAAGCCGGCCCCTGGGCGACCTGAACGAACTGAGCGGTTAGGGGCAAATAAGCGGGGATAAACCAGGGAAAAAGTAGGGTATATCTCATGGTCTGGATTTGGTCTAAATAACAATAGCCCAAATATGGCGGCATGATTCCGTTACTTCCAAATATTTGAATGAGTTTATTTAGTATCAGTCTAAATAGCGCGGCAGCGATCCGGATGCTTCGGGATCCCTCTCCGTAGTACGACAGCCACCAGCGACGATATCCGCTACACCCAGCTGAGTAGTGCCTCTACCAGTGGGTCATCCGTTTGTGCCGCCCCGTCCTCCTCGTCTTCGTGGGGAGTCCCGCCGCCCGCTACCAATGCCAGCAACCGCCGCCGATCGTAGCGGGAATAATCCGCGAAACTGCGCCGCAGCAGGGGCACCACTTGTTCGAAATCCGCCCAGTCCAGTCCCGCCACCCACTCGTCGATCAGCCGGAACAGCGGGGGGAAGTGTAGCAGCAGTTGCCCGCTCCCGTACAGGAACCCCCCGATCCACCCCGCTACCGCATTCGCTCCGTTCGCCCGGGAAAGGGCACGGGAAAAGCGGCGGGCTGCCTCATCCGCGTCCATTCGCCCCCGGTCGTAGAGAATGCGCAGGCAGTGCCCCTCCACCCCGGCGTCCACCCCGGCGGCGGCGGTACGCTCCAGCCCCGTCAGCCAGATAGCACCGAGTTCGGGGTGGTCGAGCTGGGCCAGGTGGTAGCTGGCGGCGGAAAGCAGGCGGACTAACCCCTCGCTCTGTTCCGCATCGATGTGGGTAGCGGCGGCGGGCAGCCCGGCGGCCAGGCGGGGCAGCAGTTCCTCGATCACCCGTACCAGGGCGGTGGTGTCGGTTTTGCGGGTATCGCCGTAGCGGCTGGTACGCACCAGGGCGGGCAGGGCGGCCAGCAGGGCGGGCACATTGGTGGTCTCGGCGGCGCGGGCCCGTAGCCGCTGCATCAGGTCCGGCACGACTTCCGGCAGGGCGGCCTGCAAACACGCCAGGGTCAGATCGGCCAGTGGTCCCACCGCCCGCAGCTCGGCCGCCCGCTCGGCTACGTAAGACCGGGCGGCGGCGGCCAGGGTATTGCCGTAGCTGCCCCGCTCGATGACCGTGAGGCTGAATTCGGGCTGCCACTCCAGCAGCCAAATCTCCCGAAAGCTACCCAGGGCTTCCGGACCCTCCGGCTGCAGCTTTCCCCAGGGGATGGCGAGCAGATTCAGCCGGTGCAGCAGGTGACTTTTCCGCAGGTCGTTGGCTTGTCGCAGGTCGATGCCGCCCCGGGGGTTGGCCTTAGTTGCCTTCAGGTAGTGTTCGCCGGTCGTTTCCCAGAGCTTGCTCAAGCGGGTACTTTTGATCTCCGCCAGGAGGTCGGCCAGCAGGGGTACGGTGGTGATGCCGGGGGGAACGTACCCGACCCGCTCCCCGATCGTCAGCGTCCGGTGGATGAGTTGCAGTCGCTCCGGCAGCCCGGCGGCCAGGGTACCCAGCAGGGCCTCTTCGAGCTCTTCGATGCCCGGCACCTCGTGCTCCCGCAACGTAGCCAGGGTACGGGCCAGGGCTACGGCCCCGGTCGCCATGGCCGGGCTGGCGTCGAAGCCCGCCGCCCGCAGCTTCTGCCCCGCCGTGGCCATCCACCGATCCACGGCCGCCTCCGGATAGTCGAATAGCATCGCGTACCAGGCCGGCGACCGTACCCCGGCCCCGTAGCCCCCCTCCCGGGCCAGCCGGGGGAAGGACCAGGGCACCCAGGCCTGACTCACTTTCACGCGGGGCAGTCCCTTCAGTCGGGCCCGGTCGGCACTCACTTTGTACTCGTCCGGTTCGGTCACCGCGGGGGCGTGGAAGGCACCGACCACCACCGCGATCCGCTCGGCCCCCGTCTTCCGGGCCTTGCGGATCTCCTGCCGCATGTAGGCTTCCCGCCGTTCGTTTTCGGTGTTACTTGCTTTTGGGTACGCCTTTCGTAACTCGGTGATAATATCCAGTATCCCGACGAACACCGCACCCGCGTCCCCGCCCGTTCGCTCCACCGCCGCGTCCCACCAGCTCTCACTATCCGAGTAGCCGGCCAGTTCCGCCACCTTGGCCAGGGGGTCACGGCGTAGTTTAGCTACCTCCGGGGCTACCTGTTCCCCCGGGTGGTCCTCCCGCCGCAGGGCCAGGTAGTGTTTGGCCGGCAGATCGATGGGACGCAGCTCGACGGCGGCTTCCCGGGCCCAGTCGATGGCCTGATACTCCGGGCTGAAGCGCGCGAAAGGGTAAAAACTGGCCCGCTCGATCTCCCTGGCTTCGTAGAGTACCAGGGCCAGGGGCGGTCGCATTCCCTCAGCGGCAAGCTGCAGCAGGGCGGGGGTGCTATCGGCGGGGGCTTCCAGTAGGACCAGGTCGGGTTGGTATGCTTCCAGGGCAGCACGCAAGCGGCGGGCCGAGCCGGGCCCGTGGTGCCGAATGCCGTAAGTCCGCGTCTCCATCCGCCCAAAGCTACGGAGCTATCTTTGCGCGGTGCGCCCCTCCAACACCAAACGCTGGCTCGTCGGGCTGACCCTGCTGGCCGTCCTCCTCTTCGCGGCTTACCTCTGGTTGGTGCCCCTGCTGCGGATCGGCGCGGGGTACGCGGCCAAGCACGCCTGTAGCTGCCATTTTTTGCAGGGGCGGGAGTTGGAAGACATCCGGGTGCAGGACCTGAATTTCAGCGTGCTGCCCTACGTCCGGCTGTCCGAGAAAAACAACTTGGTGCAAGCCTCTTTTTTCGGATTGGTCGATCGCCACGCTCACCTGATCCCGGGGCGGGGGTGCGTACTCATCAACGATACCGAGCTGCCCCTACCCCTCGACGTAGCTACGGAAGACGGGCGGCGGCGCGCGGGTGCGGAGGGGGACGGAATGGCATACGGACTACCTCCGAATGCAAAACTTCAGTCAGCCCTCGACTACGGCATGCGGGCCGTACCCGGCGGTGGGGCCCGGGGCATCGTCGTGCTGCACTACGGGGAGCTGGTCGCCGAACGGTACGCCGAGGGCTTCGACCGCAACACCCCCCTGCTCGGCTGGTCGATGACGAAGACCCTGATTGGCCTCCTCGTCGGTCGGGAGTTGCGCAGCTTCGTCCGTCCGCCGGGGAGCTTATCCGACCCGACGGAGGAAGCGAACCTCTTCCCCGACATCTGGACCGACGACCGCGCCCGCATCACCCTGGCCGATCTGCTGCACATGAATTCCGGACTGGCCTGGAACGAGGGCTACGGCAGCCTGACCGATGCCACCGTCATGCTCCACGAGCGCCCCGATTTTGCTGAATTCGCCCTACATAGCCGCTTGGTCGCCGCACCGGGCACGGAATGGAATTACTCCAGCGGCACCACCAACATCCTGACCGAATACCTCAGCCGCCGGGCCGGAGGAAACGAAAACCTCTACGCCCGCATCGATACGACCCTCGGCCGGGTAGCCCCCAGCCTGCTCATCGAGCCCGACCAGAGTGGCCGCCCCGTGGGAAGTAGCTACGGCTGGGCCACCGCCCGCGACTGGGCACGGTTAGGCCAATTGATGCTTCAGGAGGGGCAGTGGGAGGGGGGGCAACTCATCCCCGCCGAGTGGTTCGCCTACATGCGCCAACCGGCGGAGGGAAGTGAGGGAACCTACGGTGCACAGCTCTGGCTACCCGGCCCGGCTATGCCCAGCCTGCCGCCGGATGCCTTCATGATGCGGGGCTTTCAGGACCAGCGGGTGTTCGTCATTCCCAGCAAGCAACTGGTCGTCGCCCGCCTCGGCCACGGGGAGGATAAGGTGACGGATTTCGATGGGTTTATGGAGCGTATTTTAGCTGCATATGATTAACTGGCCTGAAGAAGATTCCCCCCTCTCCCCCGGAGAGGGGTCGGGGGTGAGGGAAAGTTACCTCCAAAAATGGCGCTTAATCCTGGGCCAGGATGCCGAGCAGGAAGGCGGCACCAGCATCTCCCTGCCCGCCCGCGCCGCCGGCATGGACGCCGTGCTCGAAGCCCTCTACGGCTCGGAAGAACGGAAGGGCGGCCTGGGTGCGAGCAGCCCGAACGTCCACCGCTGGCTGGGCGACATTCGGAAATATTTTCCTACCGATACCGTCCAATTACTACAACGGGATGCCCTGAACCGGCTCGGGCTCGAACAAATGCTACTGGAACCCGAGCTCCTGGAAACGATCGAGCCCGACGTGGAGCTGGTCGCTACCCTGCTGAGTCTGAAGAACGTCCTGCCCGACCGCAGTCGGGAAACCGCCCGCCAGGTCGTCCGCCGCGTCGTCGAGCAGATCGAGAAGGAGTTGCGCCAACCCCTCCTGCAGGCCATCGACGGACGGAAACGCCAGCACCGCCGCAACCGCCGGCCCCGCCACGCCGACATCGACTGGCACCAGACCATCCGCGTCAACCTCAAACACTATCAGCCCGATCACCGCACCGTGCTGCCCGTCAGTCTGCGGGGGCAACAGCGCAGCCGGGCCAGCCTGAAGCACGTGATCCTGCTGGTGGACCAGAGCGGATCGATGGCCACCTCCGTGGTGTACGCCGGGGTACTTTCCTGCGTACTGGCCAGTCTGCCCAGTCTGAAGACCCACGTCGTCGCCTTCGACACCAGCGTGGTGGACCTGACGCGGCAACTGCCCGACCCCCTGGAACTACTCTTCGCCCTTCAGCTGGGCGGTGGGACCGACATCGGCCGGGCCCTGCGCTACGCCGAGCAACTGGTGACCGCCCCCCGGGATACGGTGCTGGTGCTGCTCAGTGACCTCTTCGAGGGCGGGTCGGTAGCCCAACTGATGCAGGCCGTACGGCGGCTACAGCAGACCGGACTGACCTTCCTGCCCCTGCTGGCCCTGACCGACAGGGGTGCCCCCGCTTACGACCGGGGGGTAGCCGCGCACTTTACCGATCTGGGGCTGCGGCCGGTAGCCAGTACGCCGGCCGCATTTCCGGATGTTTTAGCGCGGGCACTCTATGATTAAAAAAGCTTAGCCTTATCTTTGCGCCCTAATTCTACGAATGGCCGACCATATTCACCCAATTGAGGACCGCCTCGTGCAGCGCGAAGAGCGGGAAGCCGCCAATGGCCACCGGGCCGCGGTAGTCTGGCTTACGGGGCTGTCGGGCAGCGGGAAAAGCACCATCGCGGCGGCCGCCGAACGGCGGCTCTTCGAACGCGGGGTCTACGCCCAGGTGCTAGACGGCGACAATGTACGCAATGGCCTCAACGGCAACCTGGGCTTCAGCCTGGAGGATCGCCGGGAGAATACCCGCCGGGTGGCCGAGGTAGCCCGACTGTTCGCCCAGTCCGGTGCCGTCGTGCTCTGCTCTTTCGTGAGCCCTACCCGGAAGATGCGGGCCCTGGTAGCTGACATTATCGGCGATGATTTCGTGGAGGTTTTCGTGAATACCCCCCTGGAAGTCTGCGAACAGCGCGACGTCAAGGGGCTCTACGCTAAGGCTCGGGCCGGGGAGATCAAAAACTTCACCGGGATCGACAGCCCCTACGAAGCCCCCGAACACCCCTTTCTCGACCTTAAAACCCAGAATCTGACCGTTGCCGAGGCCGCCGATGCACTCATCGCGGCCCTGGGCGACCGGCTCGACCTGCCCGCCCGTTAATTTTTCTGCCTATGTCCGCAAACTACCAACTCAACCACCTCCGGGAACTGGAATCGGAAAGTATTTTCGTGCTTCGCGAGGTTGCCGCCCAGTTCGAGAACCCCGTCCTGCTCTTCAGCGGCGGTAAGGATTCTATCCTGATGGTACACCTGGCCGTCAAGGCCTTCCATCCGGCTAAGATTCCCTTCACCCTCCTCCACGTTGATACCGGCCACAATTTTCGGGAGACCATCGACTACCGGGATGCGCTGGTGGACCGCATCGGCGCAAATCTGGTGGTCGGCTCGGTACAGGAGGCCATCGATAGGGGTATGGTGCGCGAAGAAACCGGCTATAACGCCACCCGCAATTACCTGCAGACGGCCGTGCTGCTCGACAGCCTCGAGAAAGGGAAGTACGACGCCGCCCTCGGCGGGGGCCGCCGCGATGAGGAGAAGGCCCGCGCCAAGGAGCGCTTCTTCAGCCACCGCGACGAGTTCGGGCAGTGGGACCCCAAAAACCAGCGCCCCGAGTTGTGGAACCTCTTCAACGGTCGTAAACTCTACGGCGAGCACTTCCGCGTCTTCCCCATCTCCAACTGGACGGAGCTCGACGTCTGGCAGTACCTCGCCGTGGAAAAAGTGGAACTACCCAGCCTTTACTACGCCCACGAACGGCAGGTGTTCCGCCGCGACGGCATGCTGCTGGCCGACTCCGAGTTCATCCCCCGCCGGGAGGAAGAAAAACTGGAGACGCTCAGCGTCCGCTGCCGCACCATTGGTGACATCACCACCACCGGCGTCTGGGAGTCCACCGCCACCACCCTGGAGGAGATCATCGCCGAGGTCAGCATCGCCCGCAAGACCGAGCGCGGCGGCCGCGCTGACGACAAGCGCAGCGAAACGGCCATGGAGGATCGGAAGAAGCAGGGGTATTTTTAGGATTTACGATTTACAATTTATTATGTCTAATTGACAATTTGTGGTTCCGCTCGCTTCGCTCGTCCCGTGATTCTCAGCACCTGCGTACGCGCCCCGTTGCAACGTACGAACGAAGTAAGCATCCCCGTAAATTCAAAATCGTAAATGGTAGATCGTAGATGGTACATTTTAGCCCGCCATTTACCCTTACCGGCGGCAGAGTTCATCGCAGCCGCTCCACCGCACGAACGAAGCGAGCATCCCCACCAAATTGAAAATCGTAAATGGCAAATCGTAAATTGTAAATGGTAAACTCCCTAGACCACACCGAACTCCTCCGCTTCACCACCGCCGGCTCCGTCGACGACGGGAAGTCTACCCTTATCGGGCGGTTGCTGTACGACTCGAAGTCCATCTTCGAAGACCAGTACGAGGCCATCACCCAGACCAGCGCCAAGCGTGGGGAGGAGGGCGTCAACCTGGCCCTGCTGACCGACGGGCTCAAGGCCGAACGCGAACAGGGCATCACCATCGACGTAGCCTACCGCTACTTCGCCACCCCGAAGCGGAAGTTCATCATCGCCGACACCCCGGGGCACATCCAGTATACGCGCAATATGGTCACCGGCGCCTCGACGGCCAACGTGGCCCTCATCCTGGTGGATGCCCGTAACGGCGTAGTCGAACAAACCAAGCGCCACAGCTTCATCGCTTCCCTGCTCCAGATTCCCCACCTGATCGTGTGCATCAATAAGATGGACCTGGTTGACTACAGCGAGGAGGTCTACGAGCAGATCAAGGAGGACTTCAGCACCTTCAGCCACCGCCTGGACGTGAAGGACGTCGACTTCATCCCCATGTCAGCCCTGATGGGGGACAATGTCGTGGAGAAGAGCGGCAACATGGACTGGTACGGCGGCTCAACCCTGCTCTACAGCCTGGAAAACGTGCACATCGGCAGCGACAATAACTTCATCGACTGCCGCCTGCCGGTACAGACCGTGATCCGCCCCTACAGCGACGACTACCACGATTACCGGGGCTACGCCGGCCGCATCGCCGGTGGAGTCTTTAAAAAGGGCGACCGGGTGACCGTGCTGCCCAGCGGCTTCACCAGTACCATTGCCAGGATCGACACCTACGACGGCGAGCTGGAAGAGGCCTTCCCCCCCATGTCGGTCACCGTACTCCTGGAGGATGACATCGACATCAGCCGGGGCGATATGATCGTGCGGGAGAACAACCAGCCCGACGTCACCCAGGACGTGGAGGCCATGCTCTGCTGGTTCAACGAGCGGCCCCTGCAGCCTCGCGGCAAGTACGCCCTCATGCACACCACCCAGGAGGCCCGCTGTATCGTCAAGGACGTGCGCTACCGCCTGGACATCAACACCCTCCACCGCGACGAGGAGAACAAGGAGGTAAAGATGAACGACATCTGCCGCGTACAACTGCGCACCACGGCCCCCCTGCTCACCGACCCCTACCGCAAGAACCGCATTACGGGTTCCCTCATCCTCATCGACGAGCAAACCAACGAAACGGTCGCGGCGGGTATGATCATTTAACCCCAGCCCATGCGCCCGTTGCTGGCCTGCCTGCTGATTCTGGTGTTCGGTAGTTGCTACGAAGACGTCGTCGGTTGCCTGGACCCCGATGCCACCAACTACAACCTGGGAGCGGATCTGGCCTGCCCGGACTGTTGCACCTATCCTACCCTCTCCCTGCGGGTCAGTCCGCTGTGGGGCAACGACGCGGTCGTGGCCGGGAACCGCTACCCCTACGGTACGGCCGGGGATAGTTTCACTCTCGTTCGCTTCCGGTATTACCTGGGCGAGCTCCGGCTGGAGGGGCAGGGTACCGAGCTACCCGACCCCGCGCGGCCGGTGGAACTGGCTACCCTGATCAACGGGGACACCGTGACCACCGCACTAAACGGTAATTATTTGCTGGGTACGACGGCGGTCACCACCACCCGGATCGGAACCATCCGCACCGGCACCACCGCCCTGGTAGCGCTCACCGGTACCTACGGCCTGCCCGATCGCTACCGGGCGGTCATCCCCTTCCTAGCCCCGAGCGGCGATGCCCTGCGCACCCAACCGGGCCTGCTCAACTTCAACGACGGCCGGGGCTACGTACAGTCGCGCTTGGAGTACGCCCTGGAACCGGGGGGGGATACCCTGTCGGTGGCCAGCTACGGGAGCCTACCCTTCGAGCTCGACTTCGGGGGGGCCATTCTGCCGGACCGCGGGGTGAACGCCCAGATCAACCTGGTGGCCCGGCTGGACGAGCTCATCGGGGGCATTGACCTCTCCGGTGAACCCGAACTCATTGGCGACCAACTGGGGGAAAGTGCCGGCTTTCTGCGCTTCGATGATCGGTAAAGCGGTACTTTGGGTGGAATGCCGCGTTTGCTATTTGCCCTGCTACTCCTGCTCCCGCTCGGTTCCTGCATCGAACCCACCGCGCCCGAATTCAGGTTGGAGGAACCTTTTTTCTTGGTGGAAGGAGACATCGCCACTCAGTCAGGCCGGAGCGAAGTACGTATCCGGCGCAGCGATTTCCGGCAAACCCAACTCGAATTCGAAGATATAGTCAACGCCGTAGTACTCAGCGAGGAGGGGGCGGGGACGCAGGTGCGATGGGATACCGTAGCCGGCAGGCCCGGTCACTACCGTCCCCCGGAGAATTTCGTGGCCCGGCCGGGGGAAAGCTGGTCGTTGCGGGTCATTTTTCCCGATGGGACGGAGGCGGTTTCCACCCCGGAGATCGTCCCGCCACGCTCCGAGATCACGGACCTCAGGTTAGCATTCGATCAGGAGGGGCGGTTCGACCAGAGCCGGGACCGCTTCGTGCCGGTACATCGGATCCTGCTATCCGGCACTGATCGGGCCGGGCAGCGCAACTACTACCAGTGGGATTACCGCTACTGGGAAGAACTCCTGATCTGCCTGACCTGCCAGCAGTCACGCTACCGCAACGGACGCTGCGAGGCCGACCAATCCCTCATCAACCGCAACCGGGAAACGTTCGATTACCTCTGCGACGTGCCGGATCGCTGCTACGAGGAATCACGGGGCACTCGCTTTCTTTTCGCCAGCGATCAGGCCTTCGATGGGGGGGAAGTGACCGACAATGAAATCGGGAATATCGTCTTCTCCCGCCTCGGGGGGCTGCTGGTGGAAGCCACCCAGTATGGGGTCACGGCCGAAGCCTATGCCTACGGCCGCACCGTGAATGACCTCATCGTCGGCAGTAGCAGCCTGAACGCGGTCTTGCCCGCTACCCTGCTCGGCAACGTGCGCAACCTGGACCCCGAGGCTCCGGATATTCTTGGCTACGTCCGCGCCGTTTCCGTAGCCAGCGAACGGCGGTTCATCGTCCGGGATCAGGATACCGGCACCCCCCTGGACCCGCCCCGCCCCGTCAATTTGGAACCGTTCAGTGGTGCGGCGCCACCGCCCCGTGCTCCCTGCGCGGGGAATGGTCGTAGCCCGAATCGCCCCGAAGGTTGGCCCGAATGATGGTACGATCGAGCTGTCTCTGGTTCCTGCTTTTCCCGGCTATCCTGTTCACTCAGGTGGAAACGTATTCCCTGCGAATTACCGTTCTGGATGCTGCCGACGACCGTCCGCTCGATGTGGTCAGCGTCCAGCTGATGCCGGGCAACATCGGCGGGCAGACCGACGCGGCGGGCAAACTCACCCTCCGGGCCGCGCGGGGCGGGTATCTGCTACGGGCCAGCTACACCGGATACGCCCCCTTTGCCGAGGAAATGTTACTCCGCGACGACCTGGAAGCCACCCTCCGTTTGGAAGCGACCGCCGAGCAACTCGAAACCGTCACCGTTACCGACCGGAACAGCCAGCTCGCCCTGACCCGCCCCACCATGGGCGTAGAACGACTAACCGCCAGTGAGATCAATAGTATCCCCACGGTACTGGGGGAGCGGGACGTACTGCGATCCATTCAGTTGCTGGCCGGAGTGTCGTCAGCCGGGGAAGCCAGCAACGGAGTGAGCGTGAGGGGGGGCACCATCGATCAGAACCTGTTGCTCTACGACGGGGCACCGGTGTTTACCCCTACTCACCTGTTCGGGTTGTTCTCCGTATTCACTCCCGACGCGGTGGGCGGGGTGGACCTGTACCGCGGCAACATCCCGGCCCGCTACGGTGGGCGGATCGCATCGGTACTGGACGTACGCTCCAAAACGCCCGGACGGGAGCGCACCGAAGTGCGAGGGGGCATTGGCCTGGTATCCAGTCACCTGGCGGTGGAAACCCCGCTCGACCGGGGTAAGCGAATCGGTCTACTGGCTTCCGGGCGGGTGTCCTTTAGTGATTTTCTCTTCCC
>CAZQNE010000074.1:0-3762 GCA_964594535.1 uncultured Lewinella sp. | reverse complement strand
GCGAACACTGGTCGCTGCGTAGCTCCGCCCACCGGGCCGGCTACGATCCCGAGCTCCGCTTCCCCCAGGCGGACGGGAACCGGGTCGACTTCCTTTCCTCCATCCGCTATCTGATCGGGAGTAGCGCACTCACCTACGAAGGCAACGATCATCGGGTGACTTTGGGGGCACAGTACGACCGCTACGCCCTCTCCCCCGGCCGACTGGACCCCGGGGGCACGGCCGCCATTTTACCCCTTACCCTTCCCGAAGAGCGGGGCGGCGAACTGGCCCTCTACCTGGAGGACGAATGGTCAGTGGCCGATTGGCTCAGCCTGAGCGCCGGACTGCGCTACGTACACTACCGGCAACTGGGGCCGGGGGAGCAGCGGATCTACCGGGAGGGGGAGGTAGTCCGGGAAAGCGCACTGCTCGAAACGGTATCCATAGCGAATGCCGACCTGCGGTCGTACGGTGGACTGGAACCCCGGCTCGGGCTAAATATGGCCATCGATGAGCTGACCAGCCTCAAGGCGTCCTACGCCCGCTCCCGCCAGTACTTACAAAATATCTACAACGCTACCACTCCGGTACCGACCAGCCGGTGGAAGGTGAGTGACAACAACGTGGGCCCGCAAACGGGCAACCTGTATTCCGCGGGCATCAGCCGCCTTACGGGCGACCGGAAGTACTTCTTCCAACTGGAAGGCTATTACCGCCGGGTAGAAGATCTGTTGGAGTACCGGCCCGGTGCCGACTTCTTCCTCAGCCCCGCCGTGGAAACCGATCTGGTACGGGGGCGGGGGCGGGGCTACGGCGTGGAACTGACCGCCCGCCGGGAATCGGGCCGGATCAGCGGGGAGGTCAATTATACCTACGCCCGCGTGGAGAACCTGGTCGACGGTCCTACGCCCGCCACTCGCATCAACCGGGGAGGCTGGTACCCGGGTTATTTCGATCAGCCCCATACCCTGAACACCCGCCTCACCCTCGATGAGGGGCGGACCCACGAACTCGCCCTGAACCTGGTCGTACAGAGCAACCGCCCCTATACCGTACCGAACGGCTTCGTGACCGTCGGGAACGTACCCGTCCCCCTCTTTCTGGAGCGCAATAACGATCGCCTATCGACCTACCACCGCCTCGACTTCAGCTGGACGATCCATAATTTCCGGCGTCAGCGGCGGAAGTGGACGGGGGATTGGGTTTTCACGGTCTACAATGTCTACGGCCGGGACAATGCCTATAATGTTTTCTTTCAACCGCGGGACGCCAATACGCCCCGACTGGGCATCTTTTCGGGTAGCCCCTTCGCCGCCTACCGACTTAGTGTATTCGGGGCTCCGATCGTTTCCCTTTCCTATACATTTACCTTCCTCCCCTAGTTATTATCCGCTTGTGTTTGCACCCGCGCGCCGCCGCCCCCTACCCCGTGGTAGTGAAGAGCAGGTACCATCCGGACGCTGATGGTAAAGCGGTAAATTCCAACTTTTCACGTATAAAACTCAGTTGCCTTGCAAGTTTCCGTTGACATCTCGCTCTACCCCCTCACGGCCGATTACGAGCCCCCCATCAAAGACTTCATCCGCCGGCTGAACGAAGCGGAGGGCATCCGGGTAGCGACCAACCCCCTGTCCACCCAGATCACCGGCGAATACGACCGGGTGATGACGCTACTGACCGCGGCGATGCGCCCCACCCTGGCCGGAGAACCGGTGTGCAGTTGCGTACTGAAGGTGCTAAATGTAGCGGTAGAACCGGGGGAACGGGTAGAAATTTAGTACTTCGCCGTCACCCACTTGCCCATATCCTTGAAGGTCGACTTCTTGCCGTAATTGAGGATGCCTACCCGGTAGATGCGGCTGGCCAGCCAAATCATCAGGGCGGCGAAGAGGAAGGTAGCCAGCAGACTGACCCCTACCTGCCACAGCGGCGGCTCGAAGGCCAGGCGGGCCGGCATCACGATCGGGGCGAAGAGCGGGAAGATGGACGACCAAACGGCCATGCTCGAGTTCGGGTTCTGGATGGCGGCCATCATGATGTAGAAGGCCAGAATGACCGGAATCATGATGGGGATGGTGAGCGTCTGCCCCTCCCCCATATCGTCGCCCATGGCCGAGCCGACCGCCGCGAAGAGGGCCGCGTAAATGAAGTAGCCCCCGAGGAAGTAGAAGAGGAAGGAGGGCGCGATCAGCCACCAGTTGAGGTCGCCCAGACCGCCGATGACCTGCTCGACCATCGTCTGCATCTCCTCGGGGTCCATTTCCGGTGAATTGGGCATGGTGGAGGGGTCGGCGGAGTCCAAGCCGAAGAAAATGCCCGCCACGAACATCAGGGCCGGAATGGTGATCACCCACACCAGCACCTGCGTCAGTCCGAGCAGGCCCATCCCGATGATCTTGCCGAGTAAGAGCGTGAAGGGCCGCACCGAGGAAATGACGACCTCGACGATCCGGTTGGTTTTTTCCTCCATGACGGAGCGCATCACCATGGTACCGTAGGCGAAAATGATGATGTACATCAGGAAGCCCATTACGGTACCGATGCCGGCCCCGATGACGGAGGCCATGCTGCGGTCGGCGCTCTCCCCCTCGGTCTCGGTCAGGCTGCGGACCCGCACGTTGACGTCCGTGTCGAGGCTGGCCAGGGTGGCCCGGTCGATCTCGAGGGCATCGATCTTGTAGGCCCGTAGCTCATCGCGGATGCGGCGGCGGAGCTGGCCCTCGGTATTCGTGGGCAGCGTTTCGTCGGTGTAGAGCTGGACCGAGAAATTCTGGCTGCGGGGGTTCTTCACCTCGGGGATGACCAGAATGCCCGCGTAGTCGTTTTCTTCCGGGGAGCGCTGCCGTAACTCCTCCAGGGGTTCGCCGACGAAATCGAAGTAGAGTCCGTTCTCGTCCGGCATGACCCCGCCGAAGAGGTCGCCCTCGTCGATGACGGCGATGCGCTGCACGTCGTCATTCTCGTAGCTAAATACGTAGTTGGCCACCACCACGAAGAGGGCCAGCCCCAGGGGGGTGAGCAGGGTAGCCAGGATGAAGGAGCGGCGGCGGACGCGGGTGACGTACTCCCGCTTAATGACGAGCCAAAGATTGGACATGGATTACTGCTTGAGGCGGGTGACGCGCTTGATGAAAATCTCGTTCAGGCTGGGCAACAACTCCCGGAAGCCGTGGACGGGGATGCTCAAATTGAGGATGTAGCGCAGCAAGTCATTGCTGTCTTCCCCCTCCCGGAGTTGAATGTCGATGCCCTGGGGGGTGGGATTGAGCAGTTCGTAGCGCTGGCCTAGCTCGGTCGGGAGCGTACCGCCGTATTCGAGGTGGTAACGGTGCTCGACGAACTCCCGGCGGATATCCTGCACCTTGCCCTGCAGGATGTTCCTGCCGCCGTCGATCAGCACGATGTACTCGCAGAGTTCTTCCACCTGTTCCATCCGGTGGGTGGAGAAGATGACGGCCGTCCCGCCAGCGTGCAGGCGCAGGATCTCCCTGCGCATCCGGGTAGCATTCACGGGGTCGAGGCCGCTGAAGGGCTCGTCGAGGATGAGCAATTTGGGCTCGTGGATGACGGTGGCGATGAACTGCACCTGCTGTTGCATCCCCTTACTGAGCTCGTCGACCTGCTTCTTCCACTGGTTTTCGAGCTCGAACTTGCCCAGCCACTCGCGGGCGCGGCGTTCGGCCTCGCTGGCTTCCAGCCCCTTCAGGCGGGCCAGGTAGACGAGTTGTTCGCCGACGTACATCTGTTTGTACAGTCCGCGTTCCTCGGGCAGGTAGCCGA
>CAZQNE010000073.1:0-18596 GCA_964594535.1 uncultured Lewinella sp. | reverse complement strand
TCCGCCGGCTGGGTGGAACAGGATAAAAATAGATACTTTCTACCCGCCCCGGCCGGCGGGCCAAACTCCGCTGCCGCTCCGTAAGGTCCGGCGGACGGGGCTAACGCTAAGCCGTCGGCCGGCCGCGGGAGCCCAAGCGACCCGCGGAGCGTCCGCCGGCTGGGTGGAACAGGATAAAAATAGATACTTTCTACCCGCCCCGGCCGGCGGGCCAAACTCCGCTGCCGCTCCGTAAGGTCCGGCGGACGGGGCTAGTAATTTTGAAAATTTTGCCGTACCTTCGCGCTCCATTTGTAAAAAACGGTGCCATGCCCAAGATGAAGACGCACAGCAGTGCAAAGAAGCGGTTCAAGATTACCGGCAGCGGTAAGGTGAAGCGCTTCCAGGCCTACACCTCCCACATGATGCGCAACAAGTCGAAGAAAGCCAAGCTCCGCCTGCGGGACTCGGCCCTGGTTTCGACCGCCGACGAACAGCGCATCAAGCGGTTGCTCTGTAAGTAAGCTTATTTGTTAACGAGAGCACGGGCCCAAAGCACCACGTCGGTCTCCGTGCTGCACTAAACACGATATTTATGCCACGTTCAGTAAATGCGGTAGCCAGCCGCGCGCGCCGCAAGCGCATCCTCAAGGCCGCCAAGGGATACTTCGGCGCCCGCTCCAAGGTCTACACCGTAGCCAAGAACGCCGTCGAGAAGGGCATGCAGTATGCCTACCGCGACCGCCGCAACAAGAAGCGCGTCTTCCGCCGCCTCTGGATCGCCCGCATCAACGCCGCCGCCCGGCAGAACGGCACCACCTACAGCCGCCTGATGCACGATCTCAACCAAGCCAATGTTGGGCTCAACCGTAAGGTACTCGCCGACCTGGCCATGCACCACCCCGCCGCCTTCACGGCCGTGGTGAACAGCGTCAAGCCGTAAACACCCCATCTAGCGAATCGCGAGCCCCCGTAGCCCCAGGTTGCGGGGGCTTTCGTGTCTAGTGCCTACATTCGGGACGGACCAAACTTCCCGACATGCGCATTTTACTGGCCTTCTTGCTTTTCCTGGTTTACACCGCACCCGCGTCCGCGCAAAAAGCATCCCCCGGGGCGGCCGGATTAAGCGAGGAAGGGCTCCGGCACTACGCGAACTGGATCGAACGGGAGATCGAGCGGGGCCAGTTGCCCATGGCCGAAGCCGTCATCTACCGCAACGGTACGCTGGGGTACCACGAGGTGTTCGGGGAAAGTAACCTGGAGGTGGGAACGCCGCTGCGGGAGAATCAGATCTACCACCTGATGTCCATGACCAAGCCCATCGTTTCGGTCGCCTTCATGATGCTCTACGAGGAGGGGCACTTCCGCCTGAAGGACCGGGTGGAAGACCTCCTCCCGGAATTCAAGGACCTGCGGGTGGCCCGGAGCATCAGCGAGGGCGTGGAGGGAGCGACCGACCCCGTCGAAAAGCCCGTCACCATCGAGCAACTCCTGACCCACACGGCGGGATTCAGCCACGGGCTGGGTGGTACGCCCCTGGACAACGAGATCGCCCGGGCCCTCTACTATACCCCCCAGGCCAGTATCGGCAGCCGGGTAAGTACGCTGGCCTCGCTGCCCCTGGTCGGGCAACCCGGCAAGCAGTGGTACTACAGTGCCTCCCCGGACGTGCTGGCGCGGCTGATCGAGCATTTTTCGGGGATGACGGTTGCCGACTTCCTCCAGGAACGGCTCTTCGACCCCCTGGGCATGGACGATACGGGCTACAACATCCCGGAGGCGGAAACGCAGCGACTAGTGTCCAACCACGGCTTCACCGACGGGGTGATCGGCCTGGCCGGCTTCCAGCTGCCCAGTCGGGGGAATACCGTCTACGGGGGTACCCACGGGCTGTATTCCACCGCGGCGGACTACCTGCGCTTCTGCCGGATGCTGCTAAACGGGGGGGAACTGGACGGAAAACGCTACCTGAGCCCAACCACGGTCGAATTCATGACCCTCAATCATGTCGGCGAGCTGCGCGAGGCGGGGCAGGGCTTCGGACTGGGCTTCGGGGTCATCACCGACGTAGCCGATAGCAATGTGGCGGGCTCCGAGGGAACCTACTACTGGAGCGGGGCGTACTGCACCTACTTTTTCATCGATCCCAAGGAAGATTTGATCGCCATCCTAATGTCCCAACGCTCGCCCTTTTCCGGTTATCACGCCGAGATGATGCAGCAGATGGTGTACCAGGCCATCGCGGATTAACCCACCAAAGCACTACCATGATCCGTATCCCCTACCCCACCCCACGGGTGCCCGGATGGACCGCCAGTTGGATTGCCTGCTGTATGGCGTTCCTCTGGTTTACGCCCGCCCGGGCCCAAGTCGGCGGACAGTGGGCGACCGAAACCACTCTGGGAACCGTTCCGGAACCCCGCCACGAATCGGCCTTCGTACGGGTCGGCGATCACTTTTACCTCCTGGGGGGCCGGGGAAAGCGGACCATCCAACGGTACGATCCGGAAACGCGGCGGTGGTCCAACACCAACACGGTACTGGACAATATTCACCATTTACAGGCCACCCCGTACGGTGGCAGGATTTACCTACTAGGTGCGCTTACGGATAATTTCCCGAACGAAAACCCGCTACAGCACGTCCTGATCTACGACCCGGCGGCTGACACCCTACTGGTAGGCCCCGCTATGCCGGCGGACCGCCTACGGGGTTCGAGTGGAGTAGCGGTAGTGGACGGCATCTTTTACGTCATCGCCGGCAACCGCAACGGGCACAGCGCCTACCTCGACGATGGCGTCATCCCCGCGAACGTAAGCTGGACCGATGCCTTCGACCCCCGGACCGGTCAGTGGACCCGATTGCCCGACGCTCCCCACGCGCGGGACCATTTTTTCGCCGAAGTCATCGACGGCAACATTTACGTAGCGGGCGGCAGACGGTCACGGGTGGGCGCGGACGCGGGTGCGTGGGCCGACCTAGAACCGGCCGTGGATGTCTTCGATCCCGCGGCGGGGCGTTGGTTGAGTACGGAGGAGGCCCCTACCGACCTGCCGACGGCCCGCGCCGGCTCCCCTACGGCCGTTGTGGATGGGCGCCTGTACGTAATGGGCGGGGAAGTGGAGGACAACCCCCCCGCCGACCTGGCCCTACCCCATACCGAAGTACTGGAGCCGAAAACGGGTCGGTGGCAGCGGGCGGCCGATCTGGTACGCGGTCGGCACGCTACCCAGGCCATCGTATACCGGGGGCGAATTTACCTGGCGGCCGGTTCCCGCACCAAGGGGGGCACCGAGATCACTCCGGACGAAGACTTCATCGAAGTCTACCGCCCGGAAGAGTAGCCGCTTTATTTTCTGGCGCTCGGCTCGCTTGCCGGGGGGCGGATTACGTCCACCTCCCGCTCCAGGATCATGCGATTATAGGCCGGTACTTCCTCGGCGACGATGCTACGGTACTTCGCAAGCTCCGCGTCGATCTGTTCGGTCAATTCTTCCTTCACCCGGTAGGCGGCGGCGGTGGGGCGGTAGGTACCGATGCCCGTCAGACTATTGAGGTGGGCCAGTTTGTTGGTCAGGCGGATGGGGTAGTTCAGCGGATCCTGGCCGCTGCGGTTCTTCGTCTGGTAGAGCGTTTCTTCGATGGCGGTCAGGCTGTCGATGATGGATTTACCCTCGGCGATGATTTCCCCGTCTTCGATCCGCTCCTGGAAGTCTTTGATCTGGTCGCGGAGTTTGCGCAGGTCGATAATGGTCTGGTGGGCTTCGCTGGTCTTGTCCTGCACTTCCTTCATAAAGGTGAACTGGGCCAGGCGGTCCTCCTCCGTAGCCTGAACGCGAGGGTCGGCTTTAATGGTAAAGTCACGCGCCTGCTCCCACTCGCCGTAACTGAATACGACCTCGTACTCACCGGGCAGTGCCATCGGTCCGCCGGCACCGGCCCACCAGAGGATCATACCGGGCACTTTGACGCCGTCGGGGTACTGCATGTCCCAGTTGATGACCTGACCGCCGGCCTTTAGCTCCAGCTTACTGTCGTCGTCATCATCGGTAGTGCTCCACCTTCTGATCGTGTCGCCGTCCTGAAGTACGCTCAGCACCATCGGCAGACTGTCCTTTGCGGCTTCTTCGCTCAGGTAGAGGTGGAAGTTGACGCCACCGGGGTGGTTTTGCCCTGCGGTACGGCTCGTCCGGCTACTGCCGCCCATCCGCCAGGCGTCGACCGGTTCGAAGAGGTGAAAGTCGGCATCCTCCGTTACTGCGTCCAATTGAGCCAGTGGGGTCAGATCGTCGACCATCCAGAAACTACGTCCCTGGGTAGCTACGATGAGGTTGTCGTCCTTAATAACCAGATCGGTCACCGGCACGATGGGCATGTTCTGCTGGAACAACCGCCAATTGCGGCCGTCGTCCAGACTCATGTACAGCCCGCTTTCCGTTCCGGCGAAGAGCACGTCGGGGTTGCGGGGATACTGCCGCAGGACGCGGGTGAAATGGTCGCGGGCAATACCGCGGTCAATGCGCCGCCAGTTCCTGCCGTAGTCATCGGTGTGGTAAAGGTAGGGTTCGTAGTCTCCCATCTTGTAGGCGGTTCCAGCGGCGTAGAGCCCCCCGTCGGCGCGGGTATCCACGTCCAGGCTGTTCCACATGATGTACTTCGGGGCATCCTTCGGGGTTACCTCCGTCCAGTTGTGGCCACCGTCGCGGGTCACGTGGATGAGCCCGTCGTCGCTGCCGGTCCAGATCAGGCCCTCCTCCCGCGGGCTTTCGGTGGCGGCGAAGATGGTGGCGTAGTACTCCACCCCGGTGTTATCCTGAGTGATGGGGCCGCCGCTGCTTTTGAGTTTTTCCGGTTCGGCGCGGGTCAGGTCGGGGCTGATGATCTCCCAGCTTTCGCCCTCGTCGGTACTGCGGTGCACGTGCTGGCTCGTGGTGTAGAGTACGTCGCCGTCGTGGGGGCTGAAGAAGATGGGAAAGTTCCACTGGAAGCGGTACTTCATGCCCTCGGCTCCGTAGCCCATGGGGTTATCCGGCCAGACGTTAATGGCCCGTACCTGGTTGTTTTCGTGGTCGTAGCGGGTCAGAAAGCCGCCGTAGCTGCCCCCGTAGACAACATCCGGGTTGTCGGGGTCGGGGGCAATGTGGGCCGACTCGCCACCCGCCGTGGCCTCCCAGTCGGATTCACCGATCGTGCCGCCGTCGGAGCGATGACTGATCCGGACGGTCGAGTTATCCTGCTGCGCCCCGTAGATGCGGTAGGGAAAGTGATTGTCGGTAGTGACGCGGTAAAACTGGGCCGTGGGTTGGTTCATGTACGTACTCCAGTTTTCCCCCTGGTCGAAGCTGACCTGGGCGCCGCCGTCGTCGCCGATGATCATGCGCTCGTTATTCTCCGGGGCGATCCAGAGATCGTGGTGGTCCCCGTGGGGGGCGTTGCTGGCCTTGAAGGTGCGACCGCCGTCGGTGCTGTGGTGGTAGTTTACGTTCATTACGTACACCCCGTCGAGTTCCTGGGGGTCGGCGTAGATGCGGGTGTAGTACCAGGCGCGTTGCCGTAGGGCGCGGCTATCGGAGCGGGCCTCCCAGGTCTCTCCCGCGTCGTTGCTGACGTAGACGCCGCCGGCATCCTTGTTTTCGATGATGGCGTACACCCGGTTCGGGTCTACCGGACTGACCGATACGGCATTGATCCCCCAGGTCCCCTTCGGAAGCCCCTTGTTATCGCTGATGTCGGTCCAGGTATCTCCGCCGTCGGTGGTCTTCCACAGCGCGCTACCGGGGCCACCGCTTTCCAGGCTGTAGGGCGTACGGCGAATGTTCCAGGTGGAAGCGTAGAGTACGCGGGGGTTGCTGGGGTCCATGCTCAGGTCGACCGCGCCGGCCCCGGGGTTCGCGAAGAGGATGCGTTCCCAATTTTCGCCGCCATCTTCGCTGCGGTACACACCGCGCATTTCGGTGTCTTTGTACAGGTCGCCCATTACGGCGGCATAGACTAGGTCAGGATTATCGGGGTGGACGCGGATGCGGGAAATGTGGCGACTGTCGGCCAGCCCGATCGAGTCCCAGCTCTTGCCCCCGTCGATCGACTTGAATAGGCCATAACCATAACTGACATTGCCGCGAACGGTCTTTTCACCCCCCCCGACGTAGATAATGTTGGGATTGCTTTCGGCAACCGTAACCGCTCCGATACTCCCCCCGAAATACCCATCGGAGATGTTGGTCCAGGTTTGCCCCCCGTCCTTCGTACGCCAGACTCCACCACCGGAACTACCGAAATAATAAAGATTTGGTTTTCCGGCAACTCCCGTTACGGTAGACGAACGGCCACCGCGGAAGGGACCGATGTTACGGAATTCGAGGGAGGAATACAGGGCCTCGTCCACATCCTGGGCCAGGATGGTGAGGGAGGCCAGACAGCAAAACAGGAGGGTTAGCGAGCGCATAAGGTTGGTCGGTTGATTACGGGTGAAAGATATACAATCAACCGCAACCGACTCAGGCCGGTCGGAAACGCACCTGCCCGTGCTGGTTCAGCCGCAGATTTGCCTGCTCGATGTTAAAGGCATCCGGGTGGAAATCCTGAGTAAGCCAGCCGGCGATCTCGCTGTACTCTGGATGGGTGCGGTCGCTGAGCTTTTCCAGCATCCGCTCGTACTCCTGGATGCCCCCGATCTCCTCCGGCGGGCAGGCCCCCTTACCGGACGTGCAGACCGGGTAGTTGCGCCGGGGTTCGGGAGATAGCACGGCCTCCAGTTCGATCTCGTGGTACCAGCTGCTGGTGGACTCGTACTCGTACCCGCAGTTGTCGTTCACCTCCGGCAGTAGGTCGCTGAGCAGAGTGGTTCCGCTGGTGGGCAGGTCCCTACCCTGGGAGGGAAAAAAGTGATAGTCCTGGCTACCTACCCAACCCATGGCCGCCACGATGATGTGGTGCAGTTCGGTCTTCGGGGTAGCGGCGGGCAGCAGGATACGTCGCCAGATATTGGCCCGGCGGCCATCCAGGGTAACTTTAAGCTGATAAATTCGCTCCGCACCTGCGTCCCCGCCCCCCTTCTCCCCCTCCTCCCGAGTGGGCTCCTCTTCATCCTCGGCCTCCGGCTCGCTGAGTATTACCTCCTCCTCATCAGTTGCTTCCTCCGGATGGAGAAGTTCCCGAAAGGCGATCGCGTAGAAATGCTCCAATTCTTCGGTGCCGTCGGCCGCCCTGGTTTCCCGATCGACGATCACGTCCCAAACAGCCAGTAGCAGCGCATCGGCGGCCGGTTGGTAGGACACCGGGGGATCGCCTACACCGCCGGCGGAAAAGTAATCGTAATAGCTACGGTAGGCGGACTCCAGATCGGAGTCGGAAAGAGTGGCAAAGTTTTCGCGAACGGAAGAAGCGGCCCCGTGCAGGGCCTGGCGAATATCTTGGGTGGAACGTTGCTGCATTTAGGCGCGAAGGTACGTGTTTCACTTCCGTTTACGACCCCGGCCCTTCTTTTGGCGCCGGTAAGCCTGCAGTTCCTGCCGCGTCATCGGCCGCTTCTTGTTACTCTCCTTCTTCTCATGGAACGCCCCCCGGTCGCTTACGTCCAGTTTGACCCCGACAATGGGCTGTGCGTAACCGGGCTGCTCCTCGGGCAGCAACTCGGTCGCCACAACCACCCCCTCCGGCAGCGTTACCAGCGGAATCGACTGCCCCATCAACTCCTCAATGGCCCCGCGCTCCGCTGCCTCTTCATCGGTCGTGAAGGTGATGGCCGTGCCCCGCCGGTCGGCCCGCCCCGTACGGCCGATACGGTGCATGTAGTTTTCGGGGGCGGTCGGCGTATCGAAGTTGATGACGTGGCTGACGTCGTCGAGGTCCAGGCCGCGGCTCACCAGATCGGTAGCCAGCAGGATACGGTGCTCCCCCGACTGGAAGCCGGCCAGGCTCCGGAAGCGGTAATTCTGGCTCTTATTGCCGTGTACGACCCCGATTTCGTCCGCAAAGTCATCGGCAAGCTGCTCGTACAGCAGGTCCGCGTAGCGCTTCCCGGGGGTGAAGACCAGTACCCGGCGGAAGGTAGCGCGGTCGCGCAGCAGATGGCGCAGCAGATTAACCTTGGTGTAAAAATTCGGTACCGTATACCCCAGTTGCTCGATCTGCTCCAGGGGAGTACCGGTAGGCGCTGCCTCGATCACCTCGGGGTAGTCGAAAACGTCATCGATCACCGCCTCTACTTCCGGGGTCATGGTGGCGGAAAAGAGCAAATTTTGCCGCCGTTCGGGGAGTAGCTCGAAGAGTTTGGTCAATTGGGGGCGGAAGCCGAGTTCGAGGAGTTCGTCTACCTCGTCGATCACCAATTGGCGCAGGGCCTTGTATTTCAGACTACCTGTGACGGTCAGGTCGTAGAGCCGCCCCGGGGTACCGACCACGAAATCGCAGCCCCGTTCCACCGCCGCGGCGTCCGCCTTCATATTCACCCCGCCGTGCACGCCGACGGCCACTACGTTTTGGTAGGCCGAAAGGGCCTCGATCTCTTCGAGTACCTGCACGACCAGTTCCCGCGTCGGCACGATGATGAGTACCTGGGGGTAGGTATGCTTCTGAAAGCGCCACATCCGCAACAGCGGCAGCAGGTAGGCCAGGGTCTTGCCCGTACCGGTCTGGGCGATACCCACCACGTCCCGCCCCGACATAACGACCGGAAAGGCCCGCCGCTGAATGGTGGTCGGGCGGTGCAGTCCCCGATCCTCCAGGGCGTTGAGCAGCGGCCTATTTAAATTGAAGTCGGCAAAGGTCATTCGGGGGGATCGGAGTAGTTGCTGCTCACCGATAGGCGGAAGGCACTGCGGTAATCGGTCGGCGTCTTACCGGTATGTTTTTTGAAGGCGCGGTTGAACTGGCTGACGGAATTGAAGCCACTATCGTAGGCGACGTTCTGTACCGTGCTGTGATCGTCGGCCAGCAATTTACAGGCGTGCACGATACGGAAATCGTTCAGGTAGGTCACGAAGGTCTTTCCGGTCGTCTTTTTGAAATAGCGGCAGAAGGCGGGCACGGTCATCGCGGCTACCCCGGCCACCTCGGCCAGGGGAATATCCCGATCGAAGTGCTGACCGATGAACTCCTGGACGCTATTGAAGCGGTCGTACCCGTGGGTTTCCACCTCCAGCATGAAACCCTTGGCGTTCAGGTCCTCGTATTCCTCGCTTTTCGCCAACTCGTCCAGGATATCGATCAGCAGTAGCAGCCGACCGAGGGGGGGCAGTTCGATCAGGCGCTCCACGCGGCTACCCTGTACGGTGCGGGTCGTGCCGTGGAAACTGATGCCGTTGCGTGCCCGTTCCATCAGTTCCCGCACCCGCCGCATTTCGGGGAGATTTAGAAATTCGTAGTTCGGGAAGCTGGGGGCGAACTGCACCACCGTTTCCTTTTCGTTGCGCGTCATCCGGTCGGTGAAGCCCAGGTGGGGAAGATTGGAACCGAGCAGAATAAGCTCCCCGTCGCGGAAGTGGCTGATGTGGCTACCTACGTGCCGGCGACCGTGGCCGCCCCTGACGTAGACGAGTTCCAGCTCCGGGTGGTAGTGCCACTTCGGTAGCTTATTCACCCGGGTGTGGGGCTCGGCGTAGTGTTTGACCAAGAAGGACGTACCGGGGACCGGCATGACGCGCTCGCGTACGGGCTGGGTAGTGGTTTCCATGTGGTTTTCGAGGCTGGTGAGGGGGGACAGAGACGCGGCCTGGACGATACGGTAAAGAAACGCCCGACCCGGCGGATAAGTTATGCCGTGCCCCGTAAGGTCAATATCTGCGGTGCGGTCGCCAATTTATGCGCGGGCCCGGCCCGGGAATGCCCCCACCTTTGCAGTGCAAGGAGTTGATCATGGGCGACGGCGCGCAGGTGCCGGCCAAATTCGAAACCGAACTTTTTTATCAACCCCCCAAGACCTTAGAACATGAAAACGCTAATTCTCTCCATATTGCTTTTCGCCGCCGCGGTTTCCTCCGCTTCGGTGAACCCTATCGACCTCATCATCCAGGCCGACCCCACTTCCCATACCCTCACGCTGCGAACCACTACCCACGTGGAAGCGGATACCAAGGTACAAATCGTGGACGCCTATGGACTAACCCTACATACCACCCGGCTCGACTCCGGCGAATACCTCAACAAACGGTTCAAACTGGCGGCCCTGCCGGTGGGCACCTACGACGTGGTCGTCCGCGACGAGCAGGGGGAAACCCGCCAGCCCCTACTCATCGGCCCGAATGGTATCGAAGCGGACCCGGCCCTGGCTACCCGCAGCTTCTACCCCCAGGTTCGCCTCGACCAGAAGCTGCTGACCATCAACTACCTCAACACCGCCGGTAGCCGGGTCAACGTCCGCCTCACGGACGCCGCGGGAAACAACATTATCAGCGACCGCCTACCCGGCGAACCCAGCCTACACCGGGCCTACAGTCTGGAGCAACTCCCCGCCGGAGACTACTACGTCACCGTAAGTGGCGGGAACCAGCTTACCCATACGACCAGCGTGCGCATACGCTAACGAGTTTTTTGCATGATCGACTTTAGCTTTCGCCCCTCCGCCACTTAGGTGGAGGGGCCTTTTTTGTGCGTACCTTGGCCAGCGTATTCAACGCTCCGTATGCCCCCGACCCTTTGCCGCCTCGCCGCCCTCTCCGCTTTGGTTGCCGCACTCGGGAGTTGCGTCGAACCCGTAGAGCCGGCTTACGACTACCAGACGGGGTTTTACCTGGTCGAGGGGGCGGTCACCGATCGGGAAGGCGGCAGCGAGGTGCGGGTCAGCCGCAGTAAACTGGAGTTCGACATTTACCAGCTCGAAGCCGTCAACGATGCCGAGGTAGTCAGTCTGGACGATGCGGGAAATACCGTCAGTTGGTCCCGCGTAAATCGGGAAGGAATCTACCGGCCCCCGGCCGGGTTCCGGGGGGAAGTCGGACGGGAATACCGCCTTCAAATCGCTACCCCCGAGGGCAACCTGATCGAGAGCGCCCCGGAGCGGCTACCGGAGCCGGTAGGCTTCGCCAATCTCCGCTTCTCCTTCAACCAGGAGGCCTACTTCAGCCCGGGGCGGGATCGCTTCGTGCCGGCCTTTACCTTCCTGGTCGATCTCGACGACCCCGCCGGTACGGATAATTTTTACCAGTTCCGCTACCGAACCTGGCAATTCACCACTATCTGCGCGACCTGCAACAACTCCGTCTACCGCAACGGGCTGTGCGTCCGCACGCCCGGCAGCCGCTCCGTAGATTACTACGACTACGAATGTAGCGAAACCTGCTGGACGCGGCGGGAAGGAAACAGCTTTCGCCTGATCTCGGACGAGCTGAACCCCGGCGGCGATTTCTCCGGTCTGCCGGTAGCGCGGCTGGACTATACGGGCCGGGGCGGCCTCCTGCTGGAACTGGAACAACGCAACCTGACCCGCAGCGCCTTCGCGTATTTTCAGATCCTGAACGATCTGACCGAGGGATCGGCCGGGCTCAACGCCCCGCTACCCGCTCCCCTCTACGGTAATCTGATCGACCGCAGCGACGCGGCCGTGGACGTACTGGGCTACGTAGCGGCCACCTCGGTAAGCAGGGAACGCGTATACTGGAACCGGGACCGGACGGACGGCACCCCGCTCAGCCTGCCCCGCGCACCGGTGTACGAACCCGTCAACCCATCCCCCCCGACCGCCCCCTGTGAAGGACCGAACCGTACCACGGAAAGACCCGCCGGATGGCCGCTATGACGTTCCGCTACCTACCCGCGATCCTATGGTTCCTGGCTGCCCTTCCATTGGTGGCGCAGACCACCCACCGGGTGGAGGTCAGCGTTATCGATGCCGAAACGGAGCTCCCCCTACCCTACGTTAATGTGCAGGTCGCCAATAGTGCCCAGGGCGGCATGACCGACGAGGATGGCCGGTACGCCTTCACCTTTCCCGAGGGTCGGATTACTATTTTAGTTTCCGCCGTCGGTTACGAAGGATTCAAGCGGACCTTACTCCTGAATCGCCCGCAGGATATAGCGGTAATACTACAACCGACCGCTTCCGTTCTGGAAACCGTAACCGTGAGCAGCGATGATGCCAGCGAACGACTGGACCGGCCCATCATGGGGGTGGAACGGCTCAGTATCCGGGAAATCGAGATCCTACCCGTCGCGCTGGGAGAGGTCGACGTATTCCGGGGGCTGCAGTTAGTGGGTGGGGTAAGTTCGGCCGGTGAGGCCAGCAACGGGCTCAGCATCCGCGGTGGCACCATCGATCAGAACCTGGTACTGCTGGACGGGGCCCCGGTCTTCACCCCCACCCACCTGTTCGGGCTGTTCTCGGTCTTCACCCCCGACGCGGTCGGCAGCGTCGATCTGTACCGGGCCAACATACCGGCTCGTTTTGGGGGCCGGGTCAGTTCGGTCGTGGACGTCAGGTCCCGCAACCCGGTCAGCGATCGCTTCCGCTTGCAGGGCGGTATCGGACTGGTGAGTAGTCGCCTCAGCGTGGAGACTCCCCTCACCCGGGATAAACGACTGAAGGTACTGGCCTCGGTACGGGTGGGGTTAAATGACTTCGCGCTACGCGCCTTCGAGCGACTGAAGAATACCCGCAGTAAATTCGGGGACGGAACGATCAAACTGCGGTATACGGCAGACGAAAATACCATCTTCACCTTTTCCGGGTTTTACAGCCGGGACGTGTACGAGGTCAACCTGCTCAATCAATTCAGCGGCATTACGGCCTCGACCAATCGCTACGATTATGCCACCCTGAACGGGACGGCCGAGTGGCTCCAGCTATTCAGCGAACGCACCAGCCTCCAGACCCGGCTGGTCCATAGCTTGCATACCCCCGACGTCGTCTTTCCCGAGGTCGACAGCCCGGCGGAAATCCGGTATTCCTCCCGCATTCGTTACCTGAGTGCGCAGTCGCAACTGGATCACCGTACGGACAGCGGCCACGGGCTGACCGGCGGACTGCAACTCATCCGCTACGACATCCTACCCGGTCAACTGGATCCGGACGGCTCCCCGAATGTGATTCCCGTTCGGCTGGAGGAAGAGCAGGCCGCCGAGTTGAGTGCTTACCTGGAAGACGAATGGAGCCCCTGGCCCGCCCTCACGCTCTCGGCCGGCCTGCGGTATACCCGCTACCTCCAACTCGGCCCCGGCCAGCAGCGCATCTACCCGGAAGGGGAAGAACTGTTTCCCGGCAGCTTCAGTGCGACGACGGAATTCGGCAGTGGGGCCATGCAGGCCTACGGCGGCTTCGAGCCCCGGCTGGGCCTGAGCTATGCACTCAGCGATCGGACCAACCTGAAGGCCGCATACGCCCTGAACCGGCAGTTTTTGCAGAACATCTTCAATTCCACCACCCCCCTGCCCAGCAGTCGCTGGAAGGTAGCCGATAACAACATCCGGCCCCAGCGCAGCCAATTGTATAGCCTGGGAATGTATCAGCTACTCGGCCAGGGAGGGTACGAGCTTTCCCTGGAAGGATACTACCGCAGTATCGACAACCTGCTGGAATACAAACCCGGCGCGGAATTCTTCCTCAACCCCACCGTAGAGGTCGATCTACTGCAGGGACGGGGCAAAACTTACGGGGCCGAATTTTCCGTCAAAAAGACCCGTGGCAGCACCACCGGCCAGATAAATTACACCTACGCCCGGGCCCTGAACCGGGTCGCCGGCAACAGCATCCGTACCTCCATCAACCAGGGCGAGTGGTACCGGGGCTATTTCGATCAGCCGCATACCTTCAACGGTAGCCTGACCTACGACGACGGCCGCACCCACCGCATCAGTCTGAATCTGGTCATCCAGAGCAACCGGCCGTACAGCATCCCGAACGGCTTTTTACGGCTGGACGAATTGGTAGTTCCCATTTTCCTGGAGCGTAATAACGCCCGGCTACCGACCTACCACCGGTTGGACTTCAGCTGGACGATACACAACGGCAGTATGAAAAGGCGACGCTGGGTGGGCGACTGGACGTTGACCTTCTACAATTTGTACGGGCGTGATAATGCCTACAATATTTACTACCAACCCCGACTGACGGGCGGGGATGCCGACGTATTCGGTAGTAGTCCGCTCGGGAGCTACCGCCTCAGCATTTTTGCCGCGCCCATCGTCAGCCTGGGGTACTCATTCAAATTTGAGTAGGACGTAGGGTTGCGATTCATTCGGTTCCGGTGTAGTTTGCACCTGCGCCCCCGCCCAGGTTATCCGCTGGAGGTCGCCGCTGGATGCGTTTGCGGTCACCGAAGGGTAAGGGTGTACCGGGTTGGAAAAATGGGGGCAAAATCGGGCGGCGGGGCGCGGGTGCGAGCAAATTGCCGAACCTAATAAAGGCTTGGAGAGTTCGTACACAAACCCCATCCTGATTGACTACCCACATTCTGTTGTTGTTTCTGGCCGGGCTCGCCCTTCTGGGTACCTTCACCATACCGAGCCTGATCCGCAACAAGATGATCAGCCTACCGATCATTTACGTGGCCTTCGGTTACGGCATCTTCAACCTTCCGCTGGATCTGCCGCTGATGAACCCCGAGGACGCCCGGGTGGACCGGCGGATGATGGAGTACATCACGGAATTTATCGTCATCGTTAGTTTGGCCGCTACCGGCCTCAAATTGGACCGTACCCCCAGTTTGAAAAACTACGCCGTCGGGCTATACCTTCTGGCTATTGCCATGCCGCTCTGTATCGCCGCCGTAGGCCTGTTGGGCTGGTGGTGGGTGGGGCTGGCCCCGGCCAGTGCCGTTTTACTCGGCGCCGTGCTGGCCCCTACCGACCCGGTGCTGGCGGCCAACGTACAGGTGGGCCCCCCCAACGAGGAATACCCCGAAGACGACGTCCGCTTCGGCCTGACGCTGGAAGCTGGCATGAACGACGGGCTGGCGTTCCCCTTCGTCTACCTGGCCATCGGATTGGTGGGGGCTACCTCGGTTTGGGATACCGTGGTGACCTGGGCGTGGTGGGATTTCGGTTACCGGGTCGGGATGGGCACCCTGATGGGATATGCGATCGGCAGGGGGCTAGCCTGGATTTTCTATACGTTTCGCGACCGGATGTCGGCGGAGAAAGACACGGAGGTAGAGGAAGGCTTTTTCATTCTCGCGGCAACGCTGCTCACCTACTCCATCACCGAAATTGCCGAGGGATACGGCTTCCTGGCGGTATTCGTCGCTTCGGTAGTCAGTCGCCGCATTCGGGATGACGACCAGTCCAAGGAGGCCGAGCAAGAAACCTACCATGCGGCCGACCAGGTCGAGCAGGCAATCCTGGGAATCTTTCTGATCGCCTTCGGGGGAATCATCGGGACGGGGGGGCTGGCGGACCTGACCTGGATGGGCGCCCTTACGGGGCTGGCTCTCCTGCTGGTGATCCGTCCTATTTTCGGGATCTTAAGTTGCTGGCCGACGAGCTTACCGACCGTCGAGAAGCTGGCGATCAGCTACTTCGGCATCCGGGGCGTCGGATCGTTGTACTACCTCTCGTACGCACACAACTCGGAGTACTTTCCCGAGATCGATACTATCTGGTCCATCGTCAATTTCACCATGCTGGTATCTATCTTCCTGCACGGAATTAGCGTGGCCCCGGTGATGCGGTGGGTAGACCGTCGTATGGGGCGACCGGAGCGGGCGGGCTAAAACTTGCTTTCGGTATTGACGTCACGGTGATTTAACCGCGTGATGCGGTCCATTCTGATCCATCCGTGATCGGCCAGTTCGACGTACTCTTCCGAGCGGTGCGTTTTCGTGTTTATGACCTTCGTAGTGGTTTCTACCGGTATTCCGTCACCCCGTAGATAAGTTAATGGTACGGGCTGTTCGCCAAGGGCCAGCGTCTCAATCTCGTCGTACAATCCGCAGTCAATTCGCGTGTAGCTACTGCGGGGCCGGCCCCCGAACCAGGCCAGGTAGCGTTTCTCTTCCCCGGCCCGAAAGTCCCGAATGAAGAGTACATTGGTTAGATGGCGGCGATTGACTCTCAGGTTCACGGCACCAACGCGCACCGAGGGGCGTCCGCTACGCTCGATGAGTTGGCAGGCCCGCTTTTCCAGTACGGTGAGGGGCCGGGACCCGAAAACGAATAGCGCGTCAACGGTAAACACGGGCTGGTTGGAAAATACGATTAGCGGTTTGGGCCACTTACCGATAACGAAAAATGGCGGGCCATCGCCAATATAAGCTAACTGCATGATAAATTACTGTGGACGCTACCCGGTGATAAATCGGGTCAACCCCCCGTCGACGCTAATCGTTTGTCCACTGATATACCGGGACCCGGGAGATAGGAGAAAACCAGCGAGCGCCGCCAGATCGTCCGGCTGACCCAGCGCCCCTAGCGGTACCTCGGCCAGAAAATTTTGTTCAACCTCCTCCCGACTAATTTCCTGTAGTTCGGCAGCTCTATTGAGTACGGTAACGATCCGATCCGTGGCGTGATACCCCGGGGCAATGATGTTCGCCCGGATACCCTGTTTCCCTTCTTCCCGACTTAGGGTTTTCACAAATCCCGCCACCGCGGCACGGAAGGTATTACTCAGGACCAGGTTATCGATGGGCTGTTTGATCGATACACTTTCCAGATACAATAAGCTGCTACTCTCGCGGCTTCTCAGGTAGGGAAGCAAGGCCCGCGTCAACTGAATTTTCCACCGCAGCGTGCTCGCGTAGGCATCGTCCCACTGCTGCATACTCACCTCCCCGATCCGACCGGGCGGGGGGCCTCCACTATTGAACAATACGCCGTACACCCCGTACTCCTTCAGTTCGGCGGCCAGGTTATTCACAGCGGATGCTTGCGTCAAATCGGCGGCATGTACGATAAACCGATCGTCCCACTGCTCGGCTAGCTGCTGTAGGGTATCCTTACTGCGGGCGATCCCGATCACGCGTGCCCCTTCCTGCAGCAGGCGTTCGGTTACCGCGCGACCAAGGCCACGGGAAGCTCCTCCAACGGCAACGGTAAGGTCGGAAAGCCCCAGGTCCATTTAGCGAACGAGCGCGGCGAGGGCATCTGCCGGTTGTACGATCCGTCCCGTTACCCGCGTCTCGGAGGTAGTCAACCCCGTATCGTGCAGCATCCGGTAGGCCGTTCGGTGGTCCAGTTCCGGTTCCAGTGATTTCATAACCCCGAGCAGACCCGCGACGAAGGGGCAGGCCATGCTCGTGCCGCTGTATTTTTTATACTGGTTACCGGGTACCGTACTATAGATTCCGACACCGGGGGCGGCAATGGCCATCTCAATATCCTCGGTTCGGTTACTAAAGGGGGCCCGTAGCAGGTGCTCGTCAATGGCGGCTACGGTGATGATTCCCTCCGCGTTCGCCGGCGCGAAGTCTTTGGCATTCCGGTTGCTGTTACCGGCCGCGGCAACTACGATGGCTCCCGCCCGGTGGGCGTATTCCACGGCGGCGCTGTACGCACGCTGGCTGCTTTGGTTACTCCGCCCCCCCAGGCTGAGGGATATGACGTCCGCCCCTTCGTCCGCCGCCTCGATGATTCCGGCGATGATGGTCTTTTGGGTTCCCATTCCGCTGGCACTTAGCACCTTGACCGAACTGACTTCCACGAAGGGGCTTTCGTCGTTCGTGCCGGCCAGGCTTCCGATGCCCAGGCCGTTGTTGGTGACTCCGGCGGCAATACCGGCGCAGTGGGTGCCGTGGCCGTGGGGATCGGTATCGTACTTGGTTTCAATGGAAGTGAAGTTATCGTCCAGATCTTCGTGGGTGCCATCTACGCCGGTGTCTAAGATCACGATCTTGGCCTTCTTACGGGCTTGCTGCTCGGACAGGATGCGGTAATACTCGTCCATTTCGAGGACGTCCATTACCCACTGCTCACTGGTAAAGGGGTCATTGATGCGTAAGGAGCTTTTACGGTCGGTCTTCGCATTGCCTTCGGCCAGAATAAACGGCTCGACCAAAATTTCTTCGTTGGGCTCTAAGTAAGTCACCCCGCTCAGGCTGGCCAGCACGGCAGGATCGACGTCTCCTTTTACGAGATAGTAATTGTCCAGAAGGGTTTCCGTAGGCCGGCCGGGAAAAAACGCCCGCTCGATCTTCAGGTCATTCGCTAGGGAAAAAAGGATGAGGTCGGAAGAGCTACTACCCTCCGCGATTTCGACCAGGTATCCCGCGATGACCGGGTCTACCGGAGTGACCGCCGCTTCAATATGAACTTCTACGTCGGTATCGTCATCCGCTTTGATCAGTTCGTCAAGATAGTGGACGGCGGCAAACATTCCGAAGATAAGTAGGATGGCCATCCAGACCGGTATCTGTCGCTTAGCGGCCATACCCTGCACGAAGCCGACCATCCCTAGCATGATGAAATCCTTGAGGATCTTCGGAAAAGCACTGGCCGCGACCGACACCGCGGTGAAGTTCGTGTAGGCAACCAATCCTATACCTAGGTAGGTCGCCACCATCCAGAGCGTGGCCTCCTTATCGTCGCGGCGCCAAAACCAGAGGGAAAGGAACAGAGCGGTGAGCAGCACAAGCATGGGATCGAAGTTTACCGTAAGATACCGCTTAAACGTGATCTGGTGGTCGGTAGTTTCGCCGGAGGGAGCTACCCCAACGTCAGAAGCCCCTTCGCCGGGTGGCGAAGAGGCTTCT
>CAZQNE010000072.1:0-18633 GCA_964594535.1 uncultured Lewinella sp. | reverse complement strand
GATCGGTAAGGAATTCAATACGGAGAATAAGACGGTGCGGGTACACGCCCACCTGGTCGGCGACCACCCGCCCTTTATTCGCGACCTCTTCGCCGAGGCCCGTATCTGGCTGGACGACGCGACCACCCCCGTCCTGCCCGAGGAGGCCATCTTCCGGGAGGGGGAGGTGGCTTACGTGTTTGCCGGCACGCCCACGGCACGGGCGGGGGAGGTGGAATTCGAACGGGTACGCGTCCGTACCGGCGCGACCGACGGGCGCTATACGGCCATTGCCTTCATCGATCCGGTGCCGGAGGGGATGCGCATCGTCACCCAGGGGGCCTACTACGTGTACGCCCAGGGGCAGGCGGGGGAGTTGGGGCATGAGCACTGAGTTTCGGCGAGCCTGCATTATTACATCACCATTGATCGAGTTTACCCATGAATAAGTTATCACTTAACCTTCCCGTCCTCCTACCCGAAGTTCCCGACGCCCGCGACCGCTGCGTCGACCGGCTGCTGCAAGCCCTGCGGGCCGAACCGGCCGTCGAAACGGCCCACCTCAAAGAGGGGGCGCCCCCCGAGGTATGCATTCACTACGACCCCGATCAACTGGCGCTCGAAAAGGTAGAGGCCCTGGCTAAACGGGCCGGGGCCCGGATCACCCGGCGCTACCGCCACCTGCTGCTCGATGTCACCGGGATCCGACACCAACGCCACGCGCGTCAGGTCGGCGAACGGATCACCAGGACCACGGGCATCACCGAGGCCGTGGTTTCGGGGGCGGGGGTGGCCCGGATCGAATACGACGCCGAGGCCATCGACGAGGCGGGTGTGCGGAAGGCAATCACCGACACCGATCTAAAAATCAGATCGACGGTTGACGATCACGCCGGCCACGATCACGGCCCAGGGGAGCACGGCGGTGGCCACAACCACGACCACGGCGGCATCTTCGGGGAGAACACCGAACTGTACTTCGCCATCGGTAGCGGGGCGTTCTGGCTGACGGGGCTGCTGCTGAGCTTCCTGGAGGGGGTGGGTGAGATCGTGCCGACCGTATTGTTCGTGATCGCCATTCTGCTGGGGGGCTACTTCATTCTGATTGAGGCGATCGAGACCATCCGGCAGGGAAAGTTCGAGATCGACTTTTTGATGCTCGTGGCCGCGGCCGGGGCGTGCGCCCTCGGGGAATTTCAGGAGGCGGCGCTGTTGCTGTTTTTGTTCAGCATCGGGCACGCGCTGGAGAACTACGCCATGGGGCGGGCCCGCAAGTCCATTGCCGCCCTGTCCGATCTGGCCCCCCCGACCGCGCTGGTGAAGCGGGGCGGGGAAGCGGTCGAGGTCGGGGTTGAGGAGCTGGTCCTGGGCGATACCATCGTCGTTCGCCCGAACTCGAAGATCGCCGCCGACGGGGTGGTCGTGGCGGGCAATTCGGCCGTCGACCAAGCGCCCATTACCGGGGAGAGCGTACCCGTCGATAAGCGGCCCGTAGACGACCCTACGAATGACTACGAACTGGATACGCTAGCGGCCGAGCACCGCGCCTTCGCCGGCACCATCAATGGCAGCTCACCACTGGAGATCCGGGTGATGAAGCTTGCGGGCGACAGTACGCTTTCCCGTTTGGTGACTTTGGTCAAGGAGGCCGAGACCCAGCAGTCGCCCACCCAGCAGTTAACGGACAAGTTCGAGCGCTACTTCGTGCCGGCGGTGATCGGTCTGGTGGTGCTGCTGCTCTTTGCCTTCCTGGTGATCGATGAGCCCTTCTCCGTCAGTTTTTACCGGGCCATGGCGGTACTGGTGGCGGCTAGTCCCTGTGCCCTGGCAATCTCTACCCCTTCGGCCGTACTGGCCGGGGTAGCGCGGGCCGCCCGCCAGGGGGTGCTCATCAAGGGCGGGCGACCGCTGGAGGACCTGGGGGGCATCACCGCCCTGGCCTTCGATAAGACCGGCACCCTGACCGAGGGCCGGCCCCGATTGACGGAGGTCATCCCCGCCACGGGAGTAACGGAAGCCGAACTGCTGACCACCGCCGTGGCTGTGGAAGAACTGAGCGATCACCCCCTGGCCTCCGCGATCGTGGAGGGCGGCAAGGAACGCCTGAAGGATGCTCCTGTCCCACGGGCCGAAAACCTCGAAGCCCTGACCGCCCGTGGCATCAAGGCCACGGTAGATGGCCAGCAAGTACACATCGGTAACCGCCGGCTCTTCGAAGAACTGACCGGCACGGACGTACCCCAGGATATCGACAGCCAAATGGGTGGGCTGGAAACCAAGGGCAACACCGCCATGATCGTGCACCGCGCCGGTAGCTACCTGGGCGTGATTGCCGTCATGGAC
The DNA here is from genome assembly GCA_964594535.1 of uncultured Lewinella sp. Taxonomy (GTDB): domain Bacteria; phylum Bacteroidota; class Bacteroidia; order Chitinophagales; family Saprospiraceae; genus Neolewinella. The sequence continues at coordinate 16,311 of CAZQNE010000072.1, read as the reverse complement.
GTGGCCCGCCCCGAGGCGAAACGTACGCTGGCCGCACTCAAGGAAGTGGGCATCAAGAAGATGGTCATGCTCACGGGCGACCACCAGAAGGTCGCCGACGCCGTGGCCGCCGATATCGGGATCACCGATCCCCTGGGCGGCCTGCTACCCGAAGACAAGGTGGCCAATATCGAGCGGCTGCGGGCCGAAGAGGGCATGGTCGCCATGATCGGCGACGGGGTCAACGACGCGCCCGCCATGGCCAAATCGACGGTGGGTATCGCCATGGGGGCGGCCGGCTCCGACGTGGCCCTGGAAACGGCCGACGTGGCCCTGATGGCCGACCGGCTCGACAACCTGCCCTTCGCCATCGGACTGAGCCGCAAGGCCAAGGCCATCATCCGGCAGAACCTGATCATGAGTCTGGGCATGGTCGCCATCCTGATCCCCCTGACCCTGCTGGGCATTGCGGAGATCGGTCCGGCCGTAATTGCCCACGAGGGCTCAACGCTGGTGGTGGTGGGCAATGCGCTGCGGTTGCTGGCCTATAAACGAAACGCGAAAAACTGAGTACGGTGGGAAACGAAAATAGAGAAAATACCCTTCACAAGGCTGAACGGCTACAGATCTTTAATGTCGTCTATGACTGTATAGAGGTGAGCGTAGCCCTCACCGCGGGTTTCATTTCCGGTAGCGCCGCCCTGATCGGCTGGGGTCTGGACAGCGTCATCGAGGTCATCTCCGCCGGTACGCTGTGGTGGCGACTGCACGGCGAGTCACAGGGCATTCCCGAAGAGAAAGTCACGGAGCGGGAAAAGATCACCTTCTATGTCATTGCCGCCTCCTTCCTGATCGTGAGCATCTTCATCACCTACGATTCGGTGTCGAAGCTCATCAGCCGGGAGACCGCTGAGTGGAGCAACTTAGGCATTGGCATCCTGCTGGTATCGCTGGTGGTCAACCCCTTCCTGATCCACTACAAGCGTAAATACGGCAAGGCGCTAGACAGTAAGGAACTGATCGCTGACTCCAAAGACACCTTCGTCTGCCTTTACCAGACCGTGGCCGTATTGGCCGGGCTCCTGGCCGTACGCTACCTGGGCTGGTGGTGGGCCGATCCGGTGGCGGCCCTGCTGATCGTGCCCTATGCGCTGAAGGAGGGCTGGGAGGCGTTCGGGGAGGGGCGGGAGCGGTGAAGTCAGGTCGGCGAACGCCTACGGGGCAGTGTGTAACGTGTGGCACGCGAGCCGGGAATGAAGAAGGGATAGCTTTAAACGTAAGCACTAACTATTTAACGATTTGCTTAACTAGGTGTTACCTTAGCACCATGAAACAATCCAACACTGGGAGTTCCTGCGTCCGTACGCTCCGTGACGCGCGGCAGATCGAGCGCTGTAAGCAGTTGATCGTGGCGGACCGTGCCGCCGTGGCGGCTGCGGCCGGGAAGTTCGCGATTTGCGGCAGTCCGCTACGGCTGTCGATCCTCCGGCTGCTCGACGTGGAGGAAGAGTTGTGTGTCTGCGACCTGGCCGAAATATTAGAGATCAGCGTGGCCGGTACCTCCCAGCAACTCCGCAAACTGCGGGAAGCCGGGGCGATTACTTCCCGCCGCGCGGGCAACACCATCTACCACCGCGTTGCGCCCGATTTTCATCGGTGGTTAACTCGCGCAACCGATCTTTTCGCTCAACCCGCTACGGTATGAAAACGCAAGCTTTAGCTTCCTCCACCGGCCTGCTGGCCGCCTTTGCCGCTTCCTTATGCTGCATCGTTCCGCTGCTGGCCATCGTATCCGGTACCGCGGGGGCCTTGTCGGGCTTGTCCTGGCTCACCCCATTTCGTCCCTACCTGGTTGGCGCTTCCGTCCTGGCGCTCGGCGCGGCCTGGTACGTTCACCTCAAACCCGCCGGTCAGACGGATGACTGTGGCTGTCCGCCGGATGAATCTAACGGATCGGTGCTACGATCACGCGGTTTCCTTGGGGTGGTCACCGTACTGGCGATCGTGCTGCTGGCGGTTCCGCTGGTCACTCCCCCGACGGAGCCGGTCACGGTCCGGGCCACCACCGCCGCACCCACGCAAGACGAACGACTCATGGCGGCAACCTTCCTGGTAGAAGGAATGACCTGCGGCGGCTGTGAGAAGCACGTCTCCGACGCGGTCTACGGAGTAGCCGGGGTGATTGAGATCCGGGCGTCCTACGCCGAGAAGAATACCGTAGTAATCTACGACGCCCAGCAAACCGACCCGGAGAAGATCGCCGCGGCGATCGCAACCACGGGCTACACGGTCACGGACTACACGACCACCGAAACGACAAGCAGAACGATATGAGTACCTCCACGGCTAAACTGCAATCCACGATCACCTGTCCGAAGTGCGGCCACCAGGAGGTGGAGACCATGCCCACGGATGCCTGCCAGTATTTCTACGACTGCACGTCTTGCGGAGAGCTTCTACGCCCTAAATCGGGTGACTGCTGCGTCTTTTGTTCCTACGGTACCGAGGTTTGTCCGCCCCAGCAGGAGGAGGGCGGTAGCTGTTGTGGGGATTAACCTGAGGTCAACTATCAAATCGACGCGGTCGATGGGAATCGATGAAGAGTCCACATTATGGACAGGTGTAGTTCCTAGATATGGAAACGCAATATGGAATTAGCGCATGTAAATTTTGCTATAATTCCATAATATGTCTTAGTTTACGGAATGATAGCTAGGCAGGCCGAGCGTACGGTACTTCAAAACATGCTGGATAGCTCTAGCGCGGAGCTCCTCGCAGTCACCGGACGGCGGCGGGTGGGCAAGACGTACCTGATCGATAATTTTTACGGAGACCGTTTCTGTTTTAGCATGACCGGCATCCAGAATCAGGGCAGTCACGAGCAACTGGTCAATTTTGCCGTCCGTTTGGCGCAGTACGACGCCACGGGCGAGCCCCGGGTACCCGAAACCTGGCAGTGGGCCTTCGTCCGGCTGCGGGAGTTTCTGGAAACCCTCGACCCCACCCGCAAACGGGTTCTCTTCTTCGACGAACTACCCTGGATCGCGGCCAGCGACCGGAGCTTCGTACAAATGCTGGCGCACTTCTGGAACGACTACTTATCCAAGCAGCCCCACTTCGTGCTGGTCATTTGCGGCTCGGCCACGGCCTGGATCACCCAACGGATCCTCAATGACCCGGGGGGGATGCACAACCGGGTAACCCGCCACCTGCACGTGCAGCCCTTCACCCTCGGCGAAACACGAGACTACCTGGAACACCGCCGTATCGATCTGACGGAAACGGACCTCGCCAGGACGTACATGGCAATCGGTGGCACCCCCTATTACCTCAATGGCTTCGAGCGTGCGGATAGCTTCGTGACGGCTATTGATCGAATGTGCTTTAGTCCGACTGGACTGCTGCAACGGGAGTACGGTAATCTGTTCGCCGCCCTGTTTCGCAATGCCGACACCCACGAAGCTATCGTAGCCGCCCTAGCTAAGTACCCCGGTGGTCTAGCGCGGACGGCACTGACCAAGGCTACGGGACTAAAGTCACAAAGTATGATCGCGCGGGCCCTGGAGGAGCTATCCGCTTCTGACTTTATCACCTACAGCCTGGCCCACGGGGGCAAAAAGCGGGGCGCTCGCTACCGGTTGGTCGATGAATTTTCCCTTTTTTACCATCGCTTCATGGCTCCGATGCGGGACTCCCCAGGCGAGGGACGATGGATGCAAATCGCTGATTCCCAAACCTACCGAAGCTGGGCGGGGACCGCTTTTGAACTGCTCTGTCAGAAGCATACATCCGCCCTCACCCACGTTCTCGGTATTTCGGGGCTGCGGCTATGGTCCGGCCCCCTCTTCATCCCTCCCACCGAAGACCACGACGGTGCCCAGATCGACTTGCTGCTCGACCGACCGGACGCTACCGTAAACCTCTGCGAGATGAAGTTTTACGCCGAACCGTTCACGCTGACCAAAGGGGAGGCAACCGAGCTACTCCGCAAAAAGCAACTGGTCCGTAGCCACTTCAGGGGTCGCAAGCGCGTGCAGATCACCCTGGTGACGAACTACCCCCCGGTAGAGAATAAGTGGTTACGGGAGGTGGTGGATGGGGTGGTCACGCTGGGGGAACTAATAGCGGAGCTATAGTACTAGCTCTAAGGAACTGACCGTTTGGGCGCGGACGCGGGTGCGGAGTTTTGCTAACTTGTCGGCCGATCAAACGCCCAGCCCCCGTATGAGTGCCGTAGAAATTGAGGAAGCGGTCTCCGAGCTTGTCCATCAACCTTTCGATGCGGCTGAATTCCCCTTTGCCTTCCTGGAAGCCTACGGCAATAAGGTCACCACCATTAAACGGCTGCGTAAGGGTAGTTCCAATAAATCCAAGGTACCCGGCGGCGTCCTGCAACGCAACAATATCCACCTGGCCGTCTGTGCACCCGGGGAAGTAATCGATACGCTCCAGCACCTCTTCGATGCACCGGAAACCGCTAAGCAGAAGGCCAAATTCACCCTCGCCACCGACGGCCGGGAAGTTCAGGCCGAAGACCTCAATAGCGGCGATACCCTAGCCTGTGCTTACGCCGATCTGGAAGAACATTTCCCCTTCTTCTTCGAGCTGGCTGGCATCAGCACCGTCAAGGAGATCCGTGAGAGCGCCTTCGACATAAAGGCCACTAGCCGCCTCAACAAGCTCTACGTCGAGCTGCTGAAGCACAACCCCGACTGGGCCGCCGCCGAACGCCGCGAGGAGATGAACCACTTCATGGCCCGGCTCATCTTCTGCTTCTTCGCCGAAGACACCAACATCTTCCGGGGGGACAACCTCTTTACCGGGACGGTAGCTGATATGAGCAAGCCGGACGGTAGCAACGTCCACGAGATCATCGCGGAGTGCTTCCGGTCCATGGATACGAACTACGCCGATAAGAATAAGGCGGATATCCGCGTCTGGGCCCGTTCCTTCCCCTACGTCAACGGCCAGCTGTTTTCCGGCTCCCGGGAGTGCCCCCGCTTCACGAAGATCGCCCGTAGCTACCTGCAACATGTCGGCAAGCTGAACTGGAAACAGATCAACCCGGACATCTTCGGCTCCATGATCCAGGCCGTGGCCGACGAGGACGAGCGCAGTAGCCTGGGCATGCACTACACCTCGGTACCCAACATCCTCAAGGTTCTCAACCCGCTTTTCCTGGATGACCTGCGCGAGCAACTGGACCGGGCCGGCGACAACGCCCGCAAACTCTTCAACCTGCGCAAGCGCCTGTCCCGCATCCGCGTCTTCGACCCTGCCTGCGGCTCGGGCAACTTCCTGGTGATTGCCTACAAGGAACTGCGGAAGATCGAGGAGGAAGTCAATAAGCGCCGTGAAGAGGCGGGTCGGACCAGTGAGATCCCCATCACCAATTTTCGTGGCATCGAGATCAAGAGCTTCTCCGCCGAAGTCGCCCGCCTGGCGCTCATCATCGCCGAGTACCAGTGCGACGTCCTTTACCGGGGCCAGGAGATTGCCCTGGCCGAAGTGCTGCCATTGAATTCTGAGAATTGGATTACGACCGGGAATGCACTTGAGATTGACTGGCTATTGATTTGCCCCCCCACTGGGGAAAATGTCGTAGTGCAGGGGAATGAACTTTTTAATAGCCCTAAAGATCAGGCGGAAGTAGATTTTGAAAATGAGGGCGGAGAAACTTATATCTGTGGAAATCCGCCTTACCTAGGTAAGGGAAAAAAGAATTCTGACCATCTCATAGATATGAAAGATATTCTTGGTCGATATACAAAGAAATATGGCTATGTTGACTACGTTGGATGTTGGTTCGTGAAGGCTTCAGAATATATTTTACAAACACACGCCTCTGCAGCGTTTGTCGCAACCAATTCTATATGCCAAGGCCGTCAACTTCCTCAACTGTGGCCGTATGTACTTACCGGCGGCATTGAAATATCTTTTGCGCACCAGTCTTTCAAATGGGCAAACAATGCGTCACATAATGCAGGAGTAATCTGTGTTATTGTAGGTATTGCTTTAAAAAGAAATATTAATGAAAGAAGAATATTTTTCGATGATTTATCAAAATCTGCGTCATATGTCAATCCGTATTTAATTGATGGAGAAGAAATCTATGTCCATAGTAGACCTAAACCACTATCGCCATCAAGTCCCAAGATGAAAACGGGAAGTGTCCCAAACGACGGCGGCAATCTAATACTAAGCCGTGAAGAGGTTCAACTGCTTGTGAAAGAGAATCCTGTTGCACGGAATTACATACATCCTTTTTTCGGATCACAAGATATTCTACATGCAAAATCAAGAAATTGCTTAATAATAGAAGATTCTGACTTGGTTGAGGCAAATTCGATACCGGAGATCAGCAAGAGATTGAGCGAAGTTGCATCACTGAGGAGTGTCAGTAAGAAGAAGTCAACTAGAGAGTACTTGTCTACTGTACCACATCGATTTCAGCACCGGGGAGATATACCCGAGGTACAGGTTATAGCAATCCCATCTGTCAGTTCTGAAAATAGGGAATGGTTTCCCGTCGCACTATTACCTGCAGGTACAGTAATATCCAATTTGGCTTTTATGATTATAGATAAGCCAATCTACAATCTCTCTTTGCTATCTTCAAAGCTTCACCTTGCTTGGCTAGCTACGGTTTGTGGGAAGCTAAAAAAGGACTACCGCTACTCCAACACCCTAGGCTGGAACACCTTCCCCCTCCCCAAACTAACCTCCCAAAACAAAGCCGACCTAACCGCCACCGCCGAGGAGATCCTCATCGCCCGCGAGCGCCACTTCCCGGCCACCATCGCCGACCTCTACGCGCCGGATAAGATGCCCCAAGACCTGAAGCGGGCCCACGACCGCAACGACGAGGTGCTGGAACGCATCTACATCGGCCGCCGCTTCAAGAACGATACCGAGCGGTTGGAAAAGCTCTTTGAACTGTATACGGAGATGACGGAGGGTAGGGCCAACTAAAGGCTCGTTGGGTTGGCGAAGTTGGCGGCGCCATGACGAAATAAGCTAAGTGGACTTAGTCTATCTGCATTTGACTGGGTAAAGTACTGATAGTTATACCGTTATCTAGTCACGCAAACTTCGCCGACCGACCGTATAGCAGTAGAGGGCGGCGGGTTGGAACTTCAGCTCCAGCCCACCTACGTTTTTAGTTCCGGTCTGATCTTTACTGGTGACCACTGCGGTGTCCAGCTTGTTGGCGGCGGCGAAATTTTGGAGGGCTTTCAGTTCGCCCGGGCGCTGAAAAGCGCGGTTGCTCCATTTGATCTCCACGGCCCAAACGGGGGTAAGGCGGGCTTTATGGAGGCCGACGATGTCGACCTCCCCCCCCTTTTTGTTCCAGCGGGCGTAGAATATGGATTGTCTTTCACGGTGGAACCACTGGGAGAAAATGGCAGTCTCCACTAGGCTACCCAGGTGTTCGTCACCGTCCTTTATCGGCGCGAATAAGCCACTGCGGATAGAAGGGTTGGTTAGGTAGATCTTAAAGTGAGTAGCCCGGGTGAAGCGTTTACCGGCGTTGTTCAGTCGGTGCACGACACGGATCAGGAAGGCGGCCTCAAGGTAGTTGATATAGCGCTTGATGGTTGCCTTACTCACGCCGGAAGTATTCGACAAGGAATCGTAACTGAATTCCTGGCCTGAATTGAAGGCGATCGTCGTGAAGAGGCGGTTGAGTTCCAGCACGTCCTGAATACCGTACAGGGTCGGCAGATCACGTTGCAGGACTTTATCGATGATATCGCTCTTCAGGTACCGCGCCGGGTCGCGCTGAATGGTGGGGGAAAGGGATACTTCCGGGTAGCCTCCGAAGTTGATATAACGAATAAACTCCTCGTTAAGCCGGTCGATATCCGCGGTGGCGTAACTAATGAAAGACCGTCCCGCGTAGGTATCCCGCCGTTCCTGAATGAGGCGATTGAGGCTCTTTAGATGTATATACTCGTGAAAGGTTAGCGGAGGCAAACTAAAATCGGTGAACCGCCCCGCGCCCGATTCCTGGCTTTTCAACCGTAGCGCGGCGGCGGCCGAGCCGGAGGCGATGAACTTCGTTGATTTATAGGTATCTACTAATGATTTGAGGTGGACTTCCCAGTCTTTTAAGTACTGAACTTCATCGTAGAATACATAGCACCCCGCTTCTTGTCCATCCAGATTATTTGCCTTAAGGCACAGTTGAAAGAGACGATCGAGGTCCGCCGCACCGTAAATGGGGGTGTCCAGGCTCAAATAGATAATTTTCTGGGCCGCAACTCCTTCTTCGGCGATCAATCCTTGGATGACGTGAAAGAGTAATACGGTTTTACCCACCCGGCGAGGACCCATAAGCACGGCCGCCCGGTGAGGTTGCCGCGAGGTAACGAGCCGGTAAAAACTAGGGAAGTACAGCCGCGGGGTTAACCGCTGATAGTAGTCGGTCACCTCCCCGGTATTCCACCAAGGATTATCCACGCGCAGCCGAGCGGTGATTTGGGTTGCGGAAATCTCCCGTAGCGGCATACCAAGCACAATTGAGTTCACTTATGCCATCAAAATAAGTCAAATAAGCTAATCGAACTTAGTTTATTTGACTTATCGTGGATAACTCCTTGACGATCATGTACTTATTCACTCCCACAATCGCACCGCTCCGGGTTGGTATTGCACTGCACCTGCGTCCCCGCCCGCCTATTATATTGCGCTCATGTCCGAGCCCCAAAGAAAACCCCGCTCCTCCCTCGCCGTCAACTACGCCTCCACGGGCGGCTCCGTCAAGAGCAACGAACTCGGTATGCGCGTCATGCAGGAGAAAGCCTACGCGATGCGGGGAGAGCAGTATTTGCTGATCAAATCTCCCCCGGCCTCCGGTAAGAGCCGCGCATTGATGTTCATCGCCCTCGATAAGCTCAACAAACAGGGGGTCAAGCAGGCCATCATCGCCGTACCGGAACGGTCGATCGGCTCCAGTTTCGCCGACGAGCCGCTGACCCAATTCGGCTTTTACTACGACTGGCACGTGAAACCCCGCTGGAACCTCTGCAACGCGCCGGGGGAAGACGGCAGTAAGGTGAAATCGGTAGAATCCTTTCTGGCGAGCGACGACAAAACCCTGGTCTGCACCCACGCCACCTTCCGCTTCGCCGTCGAGCGCTTCGGCGTGGAAGCCTTTGACGGCCGCCTACTGGCCATCGATGAGTTTCACCACGTCAGCGCCGATGGCGACAACGTGCTCGGCGGCCAGCTCCGGGAACTGATCGCACGCGACAAGACGCACATCGTAGCCATGACCGGCTCCTATTTTCGGGGCGACGCCGTGCCCGTCCTGATGCCGGAAGACGAGGAAAAATTCGTGCCCGTCACCTACACCTACTACGAGCAACTTAACGGTTACGAGCACCTCAAGACGCTCGATATCGGCTACTACTTTTACGGCGGGGCCTATGCAGATGATATTTTGAAGGTGCTGGACCCGGACGAAAAAACAATCATCCACATCCCCAACGTCAACTCCCGCGAGAGTATGGGCGATAAGACCAAGGAAGTCGAGCACATCGTGGACGAACTTGGCGAGTGGCAGGGAACGGACCCAGACACGGGGTTCTACCTCGTCCAAACATCCGGCGGCAAAACCCTGCGCATCGCCGACCTGGTGGACGACGACCCCAACAAACGCAACCGGGTAGCCGCCGCCCTTAAGGCCCCGGAAGTGAAAACCGACCGCGACTACGTCGATATCATCATTGCCCTGGGCATGGCTAAAGAGGGCTTTGACTGGGTTTGGTGCGAGCATGCCCTCACGATCGGTTACCGCAGTAGTCTGACGGAGATCGTGCAAATCATCGGTCGGGCCACGCGCGACGCGGAGGGCAAGACCCGCGCCCGCTTCACCAACCTCATTGCCGAGCCGGATGCGTCAGAAGAGGCGGTTACCGACGCCGTCAACGATACCCTCAAAGCCATTTCCGCTAGCCTGCTGATGGAGCAGGTGCTGGCCCCGCGCTTCAACTTCACGCCCAAAAACACCAGCAGCGGCCCGAAGGAGGGGTACGACTACGGGGAGGACGGCTACCAAAGAGAAAGGACGAACGTCGGCTATGATGAGCGAACCGGGCAGTTCGACATCGAGATAAAGGGCGTCGCCGAGCCAAAAACTCCCTACGGCAAGCGGACGATCAAGGAAGACCTCAACGAACTCACCGCCAGCTTCGTACAGGATAAGCAAGCCATTGAACGCGGTCTTTTCGACACCGAGCTGGTCCCACAGGAACTCACCCAGGTCCGTATGGGCAAGATCATTAAGGACCGCTACCCCGATATGGAGCCGGCCGACCAGGAGGCCGTCCGCCAGCACGCCGTGGCCGCCATCAACATCATGCAGCAGGCCCAGAAGCTGGCGCGGGAAGAAGCGGAAGCGGGCGGTGCGGGGCAACCCAAAGCCAACACCGCCCTGCTCGACGGCATCCGCAAACTGGCCGTGGACGTCCGCGAGCTGGACGTTGACTGGATCGACAGCATCAACCCCTTCGAGCAGGCCTACTCCATCATTAGCAAGTCGATGGACGAGCGGAGCCTGCGTGCCATGGCCGAGGTGATCAGCACCAAAAAGCAGAAGATCGACATCGAGGAAGCCCGCGAACTGGCCCGCCGTGCCGTGCGCTTCAAGCAGGAACGCGGCCGCCTGCCCGACCTGAAATCCGCCGACCCCTGGGAGCAACGCATGGCCCAGGGCATCGAGGTACTCAAACGCGAGAAGGCAAAAACCAGTCGGGCAAATGGCTAATAAGAAGGAGTACAACGAAGACGACGACGCGCTACTGGCGGAACTGGGCGTAGAAGTCGAGGTCAAACAACCGAAGAAGTACACCAACAGGGAGCAGCGCATCATTGCCGGCTTCGAGGAGATTCAGCAGTTTGTGGAGGAACACGGCCGCCCGCCGCAACACGGGGAGGACCGCGACATCTTCGAGCGCCTGTACGCCGTCCGGCTCGATCGGATTCGGAAACTGAAGGAAGCCAGCGAGCTGCTTGGAGACATCGACACGCAAAATCTACTGTCCGCGGACCAAGCTACCGATCCCGACCTCCCTGAGGATCTCGACGACGATACCCTGCTGGCCGAGCTAGGCGTGACGGCCGAGCCCGAATCATCCATTAAAAAACTACGCCACGTTAGGTCAATGGCTGAGAAAAAGGCGGCCGAAGAGATTGCCAACCGGACGGTCTGCGAGGATTTTGACGACTTTCGGCCCCTGTTTGAAGGCGTCCAGCGAGAACTCGCCGCTGGTTTGCGAGACACCATTCGCTTCCACAAAGCCAACGGATATACGCAAGCCGATATCAAGGAGCAACAGTTCCTGATCGTCGGGGGGCAAACCGCCTACATCGCGCAAGTAGGGGAGGTAATAAAAGTGACCGCCGGCCAGGAGGACGCGCGCCTACGGGTGATTTACGCCAACGGTACGGAGAGTAACATCCTGCTGCGGTCCCTCATCCGGGCCATGTACAAAGACGAGACGAGCCGATTTATCACGGAGCCTGGTGTGGCGGGCCCATTGTTCTCCGGTGACCTGTCGGAGGACGACCAGCAGAGTGGCACGGTCTACGTCCTGCGCAGTGAGTCCGACCACCCCACCGTAGCCGCTAACCGGGAGGTGATCCACAAGATCGGCGTTACGGGTGGCGAGGTCAAAAGCCGCATTGCGAATGCGGAAAACGAGGCGACTTTCCTACTGGCTGGGGTAGAGGTCGTAGCCACCTACCAACTGGCGAACATCAACCGTTTCAAGCTCGAAAAGCTGCTCCACAACTTTTTGGAATCCGCCAAACTCGACATTGAGATCAGGGACCGCTTCGGCAAACCGGTGACGGTGAGGGAATGGTTTCTGGTTCCCGTGTTCGTTATTGATCAGCTGGTGCAGCGGGTAATAGAGGGTACCGTTGAGGACTATTATTACGACCCAAGTTTGGCGCGGGTCGAGCGTAGATAGAGTGCCGCCCAGCCCTACCTAGCCGGCGGACGGCCGAAGGTCGCCACGGCTCCCAACGGCCGGCCGACGGCTTAGCGTCACCCCAAAGCCTCATAAAAATTCTCCCGATTAACCACCTCCGACACCTCCGGCTTGTACCGCTCCAGGAAGGAGTTGGGGAATCTGGCCCGCTTCCGCGGATTGTACTTGATCTCGTACGCCCGGTAGCGGCCATCCGGCGCCAGTACGAGATCGACCTCCGCTCCGTCTTTAGAGCGCCAGAAGTAGAGCATCTCCCGCCGGCCGCTGTGCCTGGCCCGTTTCATAAACTCGGTGACAATGAAGTTCTCCCACAGCTGCTCCCGGTCGTTACGGTTCTGTAGGGGAGCGAGGTTACCGATCAGGGCGTTCCGGATACCATTGTCCACGAAGTAGATCTTGCGGGAGGTGAAGATTTCCTTGCGGGGGTTGGTCGACAGGGGAGGGAGGCGAAAGATGACGTAGCTCTCTTCGAGCAACTGCACGTACCGGCGGATCGTCTCGTTGCTGACCTGTAGCATGTTCGCCAACTCATTGTACGACACCTGGGCGCCGACCTGGTAAGCAAGGGCCCGGAGTAGTTGGGTGATCAGTTCTGGCTTGCGGATGTCACCGTAGTCAAGAATGTCCTTATACAAGTAGGAGGAGGTGATCTCTTCCAGGCGCCGTTCCACCTGCTCCGTTGCGGTGACTACCTCCGGATAGCTACCCAGCACCAAACGACTATCGAGCTGCCGCAACACCGGATAGAGGTTGTAGTGGGCGGTAAGTTCCCCCCAGTCGAGTGGAAACAGTTCGAAGGACCACTTCCGGCCGGTAAGCGGCTCGTTTACCGAGGAGGTCAAATTGAGCGATGAACTGCCGGAAAGAATGGGCTGGACGGGAATGCCCTCATCGATTATGATTTTGGTGGTAAGGCCGATGTTGTTGATCCGCTGAGCCTCATCGAATACCAGGAAGGAAAAGCCTTCCACTAACCGCCGTAGTTGCGCGGGGGATAAGTTGCTCCCCCATAGCGTCTGGTCGGCCAACACGTCTCCATTCACCCACAGTACTCCCTCACGGTCTCCCAGTAAATCCCGGATAAGCGTGGTTTTACCTACTTGCCTGGCCCCCTGCACAATCAATGCTTTATAGTCCCCGAGGTGGGGTTCTATACGAGCGGTTAGAGAGCGATCAATCATTGTAATAGCAAATATAGGCCGTTTTTCGCCAGTATACCCGCTAAATAACGCAATATTTGCCATTAGGCTTTGGTCTGCCACCCGGCCAAAGGTCGCCACGGATCCCACAGGCCGGCCGACGGCTTACCGCTGGTCCCGTTGGACGGGGGAACTCACTACCGGGGCCGTCACCGCCGCAACCGCCTCCGGGAAGCCCTCCAGCGCACTGCGCCGGATGGCCACGTAAGTCACGATCAGTCCGTAGATCACCTTGCTAGTCACGTCGGCCACCGTGAAGAGCCCCTGCCGCCACACGACGCCCTCGGCCGAGGGGGCTACCCAGGGGATGAGGTAGGCCAGGGGGTAGAGCGTCCAGGCGAACATCATCAGCCAGAAGATGCGTACGAACACCGGCCGGATGCTCGGGTCGGCCGCCATGCGCCCACGGAAGAGCCGCAGCCCCACGATCCAGTTCATCCCGATGAAGAAGACCGTGCTGACGGCCCCCCAGATCAGCAGATTGCTCATGCTGCTCACCTCGTAGAGCTGGCCGATGTAGCCGGTCACGATCATGCCCCAGGCCAGCAGGATCAGCTTCGTGGCGTCGCTCACCAGCTGCTTGCCCCGGATGCCCAGCACGATCAGGAGTTGAGTGAGCAGACAGGGAATGGTCACCATCCAGTTCACGTAGCGGTAGCCGTTAGTGAAGTAGGCCGTCCCCTCGGCCGGGTAGTAAGTTTCGGTTTCGTAGTCGAGGTAGAAGGCCGACTCCCAGAGTCCACTCTGAGCGTACAGGATCAGCCCCGCCGACACCATGACGACGCATGACAGGGCCGTGGCGATGCGGTAATTGGGAGCCACCAGCCGCGAGGAGACAATAAAAAAGACCAGAGCCGCAAAGTGGGCTCCCACCCCCATCGTGAGCAGGTGGTCGATGCCCTCGTACTGAGCGGCGGAGTAGGTGAACAGGCTCTCAATGTTAGTCATGGGCGGTGTATTGCGGGCAGCGGTAGAAGTCCGGTAAGCAGCCGGGGGTTTATCGTTTGGCTGCTTTTCGCTGTGCTCCTATACTGGCCGCGCCGAGAAGCCCGCCCCGTCTACCGCGCGTTCCACCTCTTTTTCGGTCAGTGTATCGTCACCCTTCACGGTAAGGATGCGGTCAGGGTGCTGCAGGTCGACCTCCCACTGTTTGATGTCGTCGTGGCCATCCAGGGCGGGGGTGACGCCGCGTACGCAGCCACCGCAGTTGATGTTGGTCTTGAATTGTAGGGTTTTCATAGGGATATGGTTTTTAGTCTTAGTGAATTGAGCACCACCGACACCGAGCTCAGCGCCATGGCGGCCCCGGCAATCATGGGGTCCAGCAGGAAACCAGTGAGGGGGTAGAGCACTCCGGCGGCAATGGGGATGCCGATGAGGTTATAGATAAAGGCCCAGAAGAGGTTCTGCCGGATGCCGCGTACGGTCAGTTTGGAGAGTTCCAGGGCGCGGGGGATGGCCCGCAGGTCGGAGGTGATCAGCGTCATTTTGGCTACGTCCATGGCGATGTCCGAGCCGTGGCCCATGGCGATGCTCACGTCGGCGGTGGCCAGGGCCTGGGAGTCGTTGATGCCGTCGCCCACCATGGCGACTACTTTTCCGCGCTCGTGTAGCTCACTTACGAAGTCGGCCTTATCGGCGGGCAGGACCTCAGCGCGGTATTCCGCCAGCCCTACCTCCTCGGCTACGGCGGCGGCGGTTTGCTGGTTGTCGCCGGTAAGCATGTAGACGTCAATGCCCCGATCCCGGAGGGTATCGATGGCCCGGCGGCTGTGTTCCTTCACCCGGTCGGCGATCCCGATGATGCCTACGACTTCCCGTTCCCGACTTACGAATACAGCGGTGCGGGCGGCGGCGCGCAGGTGCGATGTTCGTTCGGACCACCCGGCCGCTACGGTAACGTCACGTTCGCGCATCAGTCGCTCGTTGCCGATCAGGTACTCCTGACCGGCGTGGGTGACCGCTACGCCGCGGCCGGTCAGGCTCTCGAAGGCGGTCAGTTCGGCGGCCGTTGTGCCCCCTTCGCGGAGGTGTTCGACGATGGCGGTGGCCAGGGGATGTTCGGAACGGGCTTCGGCAGCCAGGATTACCCGTTTCACGGCACCTGCGTCCGCGCCCAAATCCATGTCGGTCACACGGGGCTTCCCCTCGGTGATGGTACCGGTTTTATCGAGTACGACGGCGTCCACCTTATGCCCCAGTTCCAGGCTTTCGGCATCCTTGATGAGGATGTTGTTTTCCGCTCCCCGCCCGATACCGACCATGATGGCCGTGGGGGTAGCCAGGCCCAGGGCGCAGGGGCAGGCGATGACGAGTACCGACACGCTGGCCAGCAGGGCGTAGGTGAAGGCGTTCTCCCCGCCCCAAACCATCCAGGCGGCGAAGGTGAGCACGGCAATGCCCATCACCACGGGGACGAAGACGGAAGCGATGCGGTCGACCAGTCGCTGCACCGGAGCCTTCGACCCCTGGGCCTCCCGCACCATCCGGATGATGGAGGCCAGGAACGTATCGGAGCCGACGCGCTCGGCCGTAAAGCGAAAGCTGCCCCGCTGGTTGATGGTACCGGCGAAGACCCGCTCCCCGGCCTCCTTGCGCACGGGTACGGGCTCGCCGCTGATCATGCTTTCGTCCACGTAGCTGTCGCCTTCGCTGAGCGTACCGTCTACGGGTATGCGTTCGCCGGGCTTCACGATGAGGGTATCGCCGACGGTGACCTCCTCGATGGGGCGTTCGCGCTCCTCTCCGTCAACCAGCATGCGTACCGTATTGGGTTGCAGGCCGATCAGTTTTTTGATGGCGGTAGAGGTATTGGCCTTGGCCCGTTCCTCGAGTAGCTTGCCCAGGGAAATAAATACAATGATGACGGTGGCGGCCTCGTAGTAGACGTGGGGTTGCAGTCCGCGGGACAGCCAGTACTCGGGGTAGATCGTGTTGAACAGGCTAAACAGGTAGGCCATACCCGTGCTGAGGGCCACGAGGGTATCCATATTCGCCCGTCCGTGGCGGGCCTGCCGGTAGGCTCCGACGTAAAAATGGCGCCCGAACCAGAACAGCACCACCGTAGCCAGGACGAGGGAGATCCAGCGCCCCGGCACCCAGTCCATGTAGAACATGCCGAGCACGAATACGGG
>CAZQNE010000071.1:6566-19238 GCA_964594535.1 uncultured Lewinella sp. | reverse complement strand
ATCTCCGGCGTCTGGTCGAAGATGTCGGTGATGGGGTGGCGATCCTCCATCTTGATGCTCATGTACATGCGGGGCATGAGCGGGAAGTGGTAGTTCATGTGGCACTCGTCGCCGTCGCCGAAGTAGCTGGCACTCTCCTCGGGCCACATGTTGGCCTCGGCCAGGAAGAGGACATTGTCGTAGTTATCGTCGACGTGCTTGCGCAGTTTTTTGAGAAAGGTGTGCGTCTCGGGGAGGTTTTCACCGTTGGTCCCCTCCCGCTCGAAGAGGTAGGGGATGGCATCGAGCCGGAAGCCGTCGATGCCCATGCTCATCCAGTAATCGAGCACCTTGAAGATCTCGTCCTGCACCAGGGGGTTGTCGTAGTTCAGGTCGGGCTGGTGGTGGAAGAAGCGGTGCCAGTAGTACTGCTTGGCGACGGGGTCCCAGGTCCAGTTGCTGGTCTCGGTATCGGTAAAAATAATGCGTACGTCGGGGTACTTTTCGTCGGTGTCGCTCCAGACGTAGTAGTTGCGTTCGGGGCTGCCGGCCGGGGCGCGGCGGGCCCGCTGGAACCACTCGTGCTGATCGCTGGTGTGGTTGATGACCAGCTCGGTGATCACTTGCAGGTTGCGGGCGTGGGCGGCGTCGAGGAAGCGCTTGAAGTCATCCAGGTTCCCGTAGGGTTTGCTGACGTCGTAGTAGTCGGAAATATCGTAGCCGTCGTCACGCAGGGGGCTGGGGTAGAAGGGCAGCGTCCAGATAGCGGTCACGCCGAGTTCTTCGAGGTAGTCGAGTTTTTGTTCGAGCCCGGCGAAGTCGCCGATACCGTCCCCGTTGGCGTCGTAGAACCCTTTAATGTTGAGTTCGTAAATGATGGCGTCTTTGTACCAGAGGGGTTCGCGGCGGTAGTTGGGGGTCATAAACTTTTTAGTGTGCGGGCTATCGAATACGGTAAGCTACACTAAACGGGCGGGAAGGGGGTTTGTGCGGGGGGAGGGGTGAATGAGGGAAGGGGTCAGGGGGTGAAGGGGTCAGGGGGTGAAGGGGTGAAGGGGTCAGGGGCGGGGATGCTCTTCGCTGCGCTCATCGTCGGGAAGGATACAGAGGACCTCGGAGCGCGGACGTAGCCCTCCTCGGAACGTCCGGAATAAGATTAGGGGGCCAAAGATGCTCTTCGCTGCGCTCAGCGTCGGCGCGGCGGGTAAACGTACGGGCGGGGTAGCGGCGCGGCCGGAAAGTCTAGGAGAAAATGGCCATATTGGGAAGTATCCCGCTCCGTCATGATTCTGCGCATCCTTCCACCCCGCGGCCTTCTCTGTCTTGTCCTGGCTCCGCTGCTGATGATAGCTACTCCTACCCTCGCGCAAGAGAAGGAACCCGTCCGACTGGCGGTGGCCGGACTTTCCCATGGGCACGCCGGCTGGCTCAGTCAGTTGGCGGAACTCGACGAGTACGTCGAACTGGTCGGCATCGCGGAGGATGACAGCAGGCTGGTGGCCGCCACGTCGCTACGCTCGGGTTTTCCCCGATCCCGGTTTTACTCCAGCCTGGAGGAACTCCTGGCGGCGGAAAACGTAGAGGCCGTGGCTGCCTTCGGCTCCACCTTCGAGCATCTGAAAGTGGTGGAAGCCTGTGCGCCCCGGGGCATCCACGTCATGGTCGAAAAGCCGCTGGCCGTGGACCTGCCCGCGGCCCGCCGCATGGCCGAACTCGCCCGCCGGCACGACGTCCACCTGCTCACCAATTACGAAACCAGCTGGATGCCCGGGGTGCGCTACGCGGCGACGCTGGCCCGTTCGGGTGCACTCGGTGAAGTACGGCGGCTGGTCTTCCGCACCGGGCATATGGGACCGGCTAAGATCGGCCTGAGCGAGCAATTTCTGGACTGGCTGACCGACCCCGTACTCAATGGCGGCGGGGCACTGATGGACTTCGGCTGCTACGGCGCCAATCTGGCTACCTACATTCTCGGTACGCCGCCGGATTCCGTCATTCGTACCACCCAGAATACCCAACCGGAGCTCTACCCCGGGATAGAAGACGTGGCTACCCTGCTGCTTCGCTACGGGGAGGTGGAGGTGGTCGTCCAGGCGGCGTGGAACTGGCCCCACCACGTGAAGGACATGGACATCTACGGAACGGACGGCTACGTGCTTAACTTTCACCGGGATAGCGTGGAAATCCGACAACACATCGGAACCCCAAGTGAACGGCACCTGCGCACCGCCGCCGCCGCCCTGCCCGTTGAAGAACGATCCCCCTTCCGCTACTTTGCCGAGGTCGTTCGGGGCCGGGTGGAGCCGGAGACCTATGGCCTTTATGGTGCCGAAAACAACCTGGTCGTGATGGAGATTCTGTGCGGACCCACCCGCTAACATGCTACCCGGAAATACTCTATTAACCCTCCGCCTAAGCCTGGGAGCGCAGCGACCCCCTCCGCCTAATCGCCCCGCCCCGGATACGCCACCGCCTCCACCGTCCAGTAGTCCTCCGGGAGGCGGGCGTGCAGTTCGTCGTGTAGCTGATCTACCAAATCACCGTATTCCGCCCGGTTGGCCAGGTTCACCATTTCCTGCGGGTCTTCGCGGTGGTCATAGAGCATCCGGTCGGTGATGGTACCGTCGCCGTCGTGGTACTCGGTGTAGAAGTAGCGGGGGCCGATGAGGGTAACGCCGTTATTGTACTTGCTTAGGGCGTAGTTACTCGACAGACGAGCCGCCCCTGGTATCGTCAGCCGAGTCTGGCGCTCCGCGCCGCTCGTCTGCCGACTACCAGGGGCGGAACTCGGCTGACGAGACGCACGCCCCAGCAAACTCTCCCCCGCCAGTTCATGCTCCGGCTCCGGTAGCCCGCAGTACTCCAGCAGCGTAGGGTACAGGTCGACCAGCTCCACGATGCGGTCGGTAGCGCCGGTATCCACACCCGGCCCGGCCACGAGCAGGGTGGTGCGCAGGGCCGTTTCCATCGTGATGTGCTTGGCCCAGAAGCCGTGCTCGCCGAGGTTGTAGCCGTGGTCACCCCAGAGGACAATGAGGGTATTCTCATCCAGTCCGGTTTCCCGTAGCTCCCGCAGCACCTTGCCGATCTGAGCGTCCACGAAACTCACGCTGGCGTAGTAGCCATGGATCAGGGTACGGGCCACGCTATCGCTGACCGGGCCGCGGCGGGGGATGCCGTGGTAGTTGCGTAGCTCCCCCCAGTTGAAATTCCGTAGGGCCGCGGGCGCATCTGCGGGCAACCGACTATCGGGTAGCTCGATCTCCTCCCGGTCGTACAGCTCCCAGTACTTCCGCGGGGCCGTGAAGGGCAGGTGGGGTTTGACGAAGCCGACGGCGAGAAAGAAGGGCTCCCCACTGTCGGCGAAGTCCCGCAGCCGTTCACTCGCCAGCCGGGCGTACTGACCGTCGAAGTAAGCCTCGTCGGTGGTATCGACAATCTCCCAGGGCAGGGCGCGGTCGCCGGTGCGGGCCAGGGTATCCTTACTGGCCCGGCCGACGTAGTTCATCCATCCCCCGGCCGAGTGCTCGGGGTAGGGCAAGCGGTCGGAGCCGTAGACATAGGGCCCACCATCGGTCCAGGCGGCTTCAGCGCGGTCCCCTGCTGCGTGAAACACCTTCCCGATACCCACCGTGGTGTAGCCGCCGCGGCGGAACATTTCCGGCAGGGTGGTCAGCCCGGGCACCTCTACGTCCACCTGGCTGTAGTAGCGCCGGAAGCGGTGGTAGGTCGGTCGCACCCCGCTCAGGATGGAGGAGCGGGAGGCCCCGCAGACCGGCACGTTGCAGTAGGCGCGGTCGTACTGCATCCCGGCGGCGGCCAGGCTATCCAGGTTGGGCGTGATGACGTGGTCGGCCCCGAAGGCGTTGATCTCCGGGCGCAGGTCGTCCACGGCGATGAAGAGCACGTTCGGGCGGTCCTGGGCGCGGGCGCAGGTGCAAAGCATGATCGAAAAACCGAGAAGCAGGTACCGAAGTGTCATAGTCCGTCCAATATACCCCAACCGGTAACACCGTGGTCAGAACACCCCCCCGGGCCACCACTCGATCAGGATGAATACGGGAGCGAACACGATCGCGAAGGCCAGGGAATACTTCACGTACCTCCACAGCACCCGCGCACCGCGCCCACAGGCACGTACGGCCAGCAGCACCGGCACCAGCAGCAAGGCCACCACCGAATTGATGGCCACGAAGAGCCCCACCGCCGTTACCGAGAACACCACGGGCACTACGATCACTCCCCCGAAGAGCCCGTACACGAAGCCCATCGCCGCGGATCCCACCAGAAAGATGATGGCGTACCGGAGCCCCCGCCGAAAATCCCCGCCCGCCCTCACGTCCGCCGCCGGTAACGGGGCCACCAAATGAGTACCCCGAGCACGAACAGCCCCGCCGTAGCCAACGAAGCCACCAAAGCGAGTATCCGCGTCGGCCACCCCCCGAAGGTACCGTAGTGGATCGGCGTTACCCAGTTCAGGTAGGCTTTGATTACGCGGTAGGCCTCGTCCTCCGAACTACCGATGATGTCCCCACTGTACTGGTCGACGAAGACGATCATCCGGTTGCCCTCGGCCGATGCGTTGGGGCTGATTACGCTGAAGTTGTACGCCCCCAGGGAATCCGCCGGTGGCGTCACCCCCATCACTTCCGCCCCGGGCAGGATGCCTCCGGCAATGACCCCGGCCGCGTCGATGCCCAGGGGCGCGGTGGCCCGGTACACCGACTGCTGATCGAGCACCTTGCCAATGTCCTGGGGGGCCTCGAAGCTGAGCAGGAACATGAACAGCAGCACCACCTGGCTAAAGGTGATCATGACGCCCGTCAGCGAGAGCAGGGTGATGACCGGCGAGAAGTAAAAGCCCAGCGTATTATGCAGGTCGTAGTTCACCCGTTTGGCGGACCCCGACCATTTAACGCCCAACCGCTGCCGCAGGTGCCGCCACCGCTTGGGTATCCACAGCCGCAGCCCCGTAATCATCAGGATCGCGCCCAGCAGGGCCGAGCAACCGACGAGGTACTTACCCACCTTCGGGATGAAGAGCGTCCGGTGCAGGTGGCGAATGAAGCCCATCACCGACTCTTCGTACACCCGCACTCCGGTCACTTCGCCGGTGTGCGGGTTGGCGATGTACTGGCTATTCAGCGAATCCCGGGCGTAGAGCAAATAGGCGTCGTTGCGCAGCGGAAAGCGGTAAATGCCCCGGAAGCTTACCTCCGGGTGGGCGGTAGTGACCGCGCCATAGACCGTTTCCAGGGATAGGAGGGGGCGGTCCGCTTCGGCAAATCCGAAGGTTTCGGGGTAGAACCAGACGTCCAGTTCCTGCTCGAAAACCAGTAGGCAACCCGTCAGGCTCACCACCAGCAGAATGGCGCCCGCCGACAGCCCCGCCAGGGTGTGCCAGCGGCCGTACCAGTTGCGTTGGTGGCGGGCGAGGGACTGCATCGCTTAGTTGTTCCGGCCCAGATTGTACACCCCGGTAAGCGCCCCGCCGCCGGTTACACTGAACACCTCGGCGGCCGTGCCGGTGTCGGGGTTGTAGCTATACAGGGCATTGACGGTCTCGGTGGTGACCGGCACGTAGACCAAATCGCCGTCGCGCATGAAGGTGGTGGTGGCGAATACCGACTGGGCCGGGATGCCGTCGATGGGCGTGACCGTGCGGGCCTCCAGGTCGAGCCGGCACCAACGGCCGTTCTCGGCGGTGAAGAGGATGTTGAGGATCTGCTGGACCTGGTCGTCGGACAGATTCTGCGCGCCTCCGGCCTGCTGTACAATATCGATGGCCGCCTGGGGGGTGTCGGTGGCGACCAGTGCTATACCCAGGCCATCGCCCACATAGGCAAAACCACGGAAGACGGGGAGGAAGAAATTGCCGGGGTTCAGTGCTACGGCCGGTTGGAAGTCGTAGTCGGGATCAAAATCGTCCGCTCCGGGCAGGATGCGGTGGAGCCCGGCGGGAAAGGCCGTGTTGACGTTCCCCTGGTCGGGGATGTACAGCGTTCCGTCCTCCGCCAGGTCATTCTGCCCGTAGTTGTTGAAGGGCACGCCGGCGGCGTCACCCACGGCGATCGTACGCAGGTAGCTCCCGGTATTCACGTCGGCCACGTGTACGATGAGGGAATCGTAGAAGCTGCCGTCGTTGGCCCGTACGGGGGCGAATACCTCGTTGTCGCGAAAGTAGAAGGTCTGGTAGCGTTGCGGCATCCCGACGGGCACCTCCCCGGCCGACATATCGATCGTACCGCTCACGCTCATATCCGAGGGGTCGAACACGGTGATGCGGTCGGGGGTATTGCGGTCGTGGTAGACGCCGGTGGTAGCGTCCCGAACGGCGATCTGAAAGGAGGTGGCATCCACCGTGGACAGGAACCCTTCGCGGACGATGTCCCCGTTACCGTCCACCATCACCTTAGCGAATCCGCTGCCCCCGTCTGGCGCGGCCAGGAAGAGGGCGCCTTCGTACCCATCCACCGGAAAGAAGCGCTGGTAGTCGGTACCCCCGGTACTCAGGTCGACCTCCCCGTTCGGCAGTTCCGAAAAGTACCGGGCGAAGGCGGTCTGGTTCGGGGTTTGGGTGGCTACGATGAAGCCACTGTTTTGCCGCTGGTCGGCCGGGCCGATGGGCAGGTCGTCGTCCTCTCCGCAGCTCAGGATAAGGAAGAGGGAAAGAAAAAGGGGGTAGCGGTACATGTCAATTGGTTAATGATGGGGGTAAATCGTAGCTGATTTTCAGGGAAACATTGGTGCCGGGGCGGGGCACGCGAAAGTTGTCGAAGAGCCGTTCGTTCAGCAGGTTGCGCACCTGAAGGGCCAGTTGCAGGCCACTAGCCCGGGGGCGGTAGCTCACTCCCGCGTCGTGCTGGTGCTGGGTGGGAACGACGTTGTCCGGATTGGCCGCGTCGAGGTCGGATACGTAGGTCACGCTGAAGCGGCGCACGTAATGGTAGCGGTAGAAGAGGTCCAGCGCGTCCGCTTTATGGAGTACCCCTTCCCGGCGGTAACTGACGGCCGCGTTGGCCAGCACGTCGGGGATGTTCGGAATCTGTAGCCCGACGAAGCCGCGGTCGCGAATATCTTCGGCCGCGGCCAGGGTCACCCGCTGGTAGGTCAGGTTCGCGGTCACCGTGAGTGCGGGCAGCGGGCGTCCGCTCACGCT
Organism: uncultured Lewinella sp.; assembly: GCA_964594535.1. Taxonomy (GTDB): domain Bacteria; phylum Bacteroidota; class Bacteroidia; order Chitinophagales; family Saprospiraceae; genus Neolewinella. The sequence continues at coordinate 12,100 of CAZQNE010000071.1, read as the reverse complement.
CAGTTCACCGCCCCGCGACAGTGCCCTTGCTTCGTTGACGTAGGTGGCCCGCTCCCCGCCCCCGAAGACGGCCAGGCGGATCAGGTCCCGCTGCGCCCGCCAGAAGGTGTTGCCCTCCACGCTCAGCATGCGCCCGCCGGAGTAATCGGCCCGCCAGTGGCCGCCCAGGTTGATATTGTGGCTGCGCTCCGCCCCCAGATCGTAGTTCGGGACGATGATCAGAAAATCTCCGTACAACTCTCCTTCCGTCGGTATCCGCACCGCCCGCTCGTAGCTGGCCCGCAGGAAGGTTCCCGGCCGAAAGCCGTACTTCAGCGCCGCGCCGCCCCCGGGCAGGGAGCCATCGGTAGGCCGTACGGGGACCCGGTCCGCCGACTCGATCGTCACATCGATGCTCTCGGCACGGTAGGCATAGAACTTACCGAACACCAGGCCGGTCAGCCGCCCGCCGAACCAACTGCGTTGCGCCTCCAGCCCGGTGATGCTTTTCAGAAAGGTCGCCGGCACGGCGTTCGGGTCCAGGGGGCCGCTTTCCAGTTGGATGCGGGCTCCGTAGGGATCCTCCCCGCGGCTACGCGAACCGGCCAGGAAGGTGCTCAGGTAGAGGGAACTGCGCCCGTCGGGGCGGTAGCCCAGTCCGAAGCGGTTGGCCGTAGCCAGCATCCGGCCGCGGCGGCCGGAGGGGCGGGGCAGAATCTCCGCACCGCCGCCGCTGCTGATGGGGAGCAGCTCCCCGTCCCAACCGTAGATCGCAAGCGTCGAATCACGGACCCGTTCGCGGCCGTAGGACAGCAGCCCGCGAAAGTCGATCTCCACCCGCTCCCCCAAATCCTGTACGTAGCTCACGCGCTGAATGAGCCCCGAGCGTTGCCGCACCGCCTCCCCGGCCGGTTGTTTACTCACCCGGCGACCGTGTTGCACCTCATCGTGGCGGGCACTCACCGCCGTGGCGAGGGAAAAGCGGCGGGCCCAGGGCCGGTCGGTCCAGTTCAGTTGCACTTCGGCGAAGGCACTGCGGTGGCGATCGTGAAACCGGCGGGCGTCGGTCAATCCTTCGCGTACCAGGGTATCGCGGCGACCAAAGTCGTTGTCGAACACCACCACCTCCTGAGTGGGGATGTCGCGCATCCGGTAGTCGTTATCGCTGTAGTTGGCGAAGGCATTCAGCCCGATGCTGAATCCGCGTTTGGTACTCCGCGTACCATTGAGGGTGAGGCGGTGGGTATGGAAGGAACCGATTTCGTAGCTGGCCGCCAGGCCGTTCCCAAAACCGGCCCGGCTCACCACGTCGATGCCCCCGGCCAGGGCGTCGGTACCGATGCGCACGGGCATCACCCCCCGGTACAGGTCGATGCGCTCGATCTGATTGACGGGCAGGTTGTTCAGGCTCAGCGCCCCGCCGTAGTATTCCAGTGGCAGTCCGTCGTAGTAGACACGCACGGCCGGTCCGGCGAGCCCCCCCAGGCTGATCTGAACGGGGCTACCCAGCCCACCGCCCCGCCTTACCTGCACTCCGGTGGACTGCCGGAGAAGCTCCACGGTTTCAATGCTTTGCGCGCGCAGGCTACGGGCATCCAGACTGGTGACCGCCAGGGGGAGTCGGCCGAGGCGGGTTCCTTCGGACTGCCCGACTACCACGACCGTTTGTCCCCGGGCGGCGGTGGGCCTTAGGTCAAAATCAGCCCGGTTCGCTCCCTCTTCAATGGCCAGGGCGACCGTTTGGGTACCGGCCCCGACGTAGCTGACGCTGAGCTGGTAGTCTGCCCGTTCGAGGTCCGTGAATCCGTAACGTCCGGCGGTGTCGGCCATGGCGTAGCGCTGGCCCGGTTCCAGCAACAGGGTAGCCCCAACGGCCGGTTCCCCGTCGAGCAGTACCGTACCCCTTAGCAGCGAGCTCTGGGCGCGGACGCAGGTGCCGAGGAGGATGGTAAACAGCAGGCAGAAGCGGGCTTGCATTTATTTAGACTAAATCTAATGCAAAAATAAACTTCCTTCCCCCTCCGGCCAAGTCAGGTTCTCATTTTTTTGATTGCACCCGCGCGCCGCCGCCCCCTTCCCGGCCCTGACCGGGGCAACTGCCTATATTCCGCCCATAATCGTTCCCCCGATGCCTACCCCCACTAACCCCTTCGAACAGCCGAACGATACGCCCCGGGATGATTTCGAGGGGCTCACCCCCCGCCTGATGCACGGCCTGCTGTATGACTTCCTCGGACCGGGCAGCCCGGTAAAAGTGCGGGATGAGCTGCCCGCGGGGCTCACCGACCGAATGCCGATCCTCAACTTCAGCCACCGGTTGCTGGGCGAACTGGCCGAAAAGGAGATCAAACTGACCGCGAAGGGAAACCTGCCCGCGAAGCTGGTCAAAACCTACTACGCTACCGGGCTGCTGCCCGACAAGATGGTGGAACAGGGCTACTCGACCATCCGGGGCGAAGATGATTTCCTGCCCCTACAGATCGTGAAGCACCTGCTGGACATCCTCGGCTGGACGAAAAAACGCCACAATAAACTGAGCCTGACCAAGAAGGGGACCCAGGCCCGGACGCTCGACGAGCGCGAATTGTTCCGGGAACTGTTCCTGGTCCACGCCCAGCGCCTCAACCTGGCTTATGACGATCGCTACGGGCCGGAAGCGGACGGCGTGCAGTCTTTCCTTCCCTACATGCTGTACCTCCTCTACCTGCGGGGCGGTCAGGAGCGCCCGACGGCGCACTACAACGAATGCATGTGGCGGGCCTTCCCCCAGTTAGGCGGGGAGGAAAACGAGCGCATCGGATGGGCGGTGGAAACGCGCCTACTCGATCGCTTCCTGGTCTACTACGGCTTGGTGGAACTCAGCGAACGAAATTACCGGACCGGGACGCCCGCCACGGTAGTCGCTACCCCCCTTTTCCGGGAGGTGTTCACCCTGGACCCGGACGCCCGCCAGGCCCCGCCCAGCGAGGAGGAACGCTACGAGAAACAGTTGCAAGCGGCCCTATTCGACGCCGAGATGGGCAGTCAGAGCTGGGTAAGTGACCACACCCCCCCCGAATTGCTGGCACAATTTCAGGCCAATGTACGGGAATTCGAGGAACGGCAGCGGGCGGGTGAAACCGTCCCCGTAGGCGATTTGCTCGGCGATCTGCCCCTGCTCCCCGTAACGGAAATGCAAAACGACGAGATCGCCGAGCGGGAGATCGCCCGCCTGCTCGCGGCCCTGGAACGAGTGGGCATCCTGACCGATCGGCCGGAGGAGCTCGTGCCACACGGCTACTATAACTACCTGGTAGATAGCTTGTTGCATCACGAGGTCGTACCCCCCGTGGCCGGGCAGCTACTGTTCCTTTCCTTCGAAGAGGTCGTACTGGCGGGTAGCGCGGCTACGGAACTGGTAACGGAGGGGTTCCTGTTCGCGCTGTTCGACCTGGACGAACCCTTCCCCACCGAGATGCTGCACACGAAGATGCGCCTGAATAACGGGGTCGTCAGCCGGGAGCGCGGGCTGGCCCACCTCAACGACTGGCGGTCTCGCTACGCGCGCATCGAACCGCTGGCCTTCGAGCTGTTTGCCCCGCCCGAGGACGTTCCGCCGCTACCACCCGACCGGGCCGTTTGTTTTTTCGGGGTGGAATACCGCGTGCACCCCGCCTCCGGGCGAGCCCAGACCTTCCGGGGAGAGGGCGTGGCAGAATTGGTCTTCAGCGAGGACGAGGGGTGGCGGGTGAGCGGGGGGATGTTCCCGGGTTTTGAGTTTTAGGGGCTGGCTCCGCACGAGTTATGTAGCGGGAAATTTAGCAGCCGGGCGCGTTGGCTCGCAGCTCCCGCAGTTTAGCTGCGTAGGCCGCTTTCGTCGTCAGATCGACCTGGTAGCGGTGATCGTCGAAGTTGACGGCGTTCGGCATCAACTTGCTTACGTGAGCTCCGTGTAGATCGGCCGGATTGAGGGAACGAAGGGCAACCTTGTCGATCCGTTGCCCGTCTAGCCAAACACCGTAGGTGGTGGCGTCGGACCATTCGTCGAGTTCGGACTGGGTAATCACACGGCCCGAATTCGCCATGTGGATAGCCAATGCCCGACGGGCGCGTTCCTGTCCGTCGAGTTCGTCCCACCGGGTGGGGTCAGTCCAGCTCGGGGGGCCGGGGGGCGGGGCTACCCGGTCCCGATGGGTAGCCGCTTCGGAAGAGGTACCCTGAGTAGATTCACCCTGACCGTACACGGTAGCGCCAAAGGCAACTAGGAGACCGATCCAGAGCGAGGAAACGAACAGTCCCTTCAGTAGTAACCTGTAGGGAGAGGAAGTGGATGTACGTAACATGAGGAAACGATATTTAGTGGAGGTGAAGGAGAGCCCACTGCCGAGGGCCGGCGGCCGGTGATGCGTAAGGGCGGCCAGCAATTCGCGCTGATAGTTGGTGACGGTGATGCCGGAGCGGAACAACGCCCAGCGATCCGCCAGCAGTTCGTGGTTCCGGATGATGGCCCCTTCGTAGAGGTAGACCAACGGATTGAACCAGCACGCTACCCGTAGGAGAGCTACCAGGATCCGATCCAGGGAGTGCCCCTGTCGCACGTGGGCCAGTTCGTGCAACGCCACCACTCCGGCGGGTCGGTTCCCCCGTGGATAGAAGACCCACGGACCGAAGCTATGCACCGCCCCCAGTCCGGGAACGGAAACCCAATACGCGCCACCCTCCCACCCCGTCCCCTCCCCTACCCGGAGTTGACGGATAATAACCCCTAGGGCATAGCAAAATCGCCACGCCGCTACAAGTACGCCCGTCCAGTACAGCCACGACAGGTAAGATGGCCCCTCCGTCGGTTCGCCGGTAGGTACCGTTTCGCTTACTTGCATCGTGGCAGGGTCGGAGGGATATGTAGGGGGCAGCTCGACCCAGTGCACCGTCCAGTACGGAATAGCGAGGGGAAGGAGCAGTCCGATCAGCAGGTAACCGCGCTTGAGGTGACCGAGCGGTTCCCGGTCCAGCAAGAGGTAGTAGGCCAGCAGGAGTAGCCCCTGCATCGTGGCGACGTGCAGCAGATATCTCACGGTCGGTCCAGTTTTTCGTCGATGATGCGCTGTAGCTCCCGTAGTTCATTTTTGTTTAGGTCGGTCTCCTCCGTAAAGAAAGAAGCGAAGGCCGCGGGCGAGGCATCGAAGAAGTCGTCGATCATCCCCCGGAGCTTGCGTCCGAAGTAAGCCTGCTTGGTTACCCGGGCCCGGTAGCGGCGACTATTCCCGAACGTTTCGTAACCCACCATTTCCTTGTCGATCATCCGCTTGAGGAGGGTGGAAACGGTCGTTTGGGCCGGCTTGGGCTTGGGCAGTTCGGCCAGCAGTTCCCGCAAGAAGAGGGGGCCGCGGCGCCAGAGGGGGCGCATGAGTTGTTCTTCGGATTTGGTGAGGGGCATTTACTTTTATTGATCTTATTCTACAAATGTAGTTACATTCGAGTATACCTGTGATTCTTTTTTCGTTATTGCATGTTTAGTTTGCTCGTGATGTATGTCCTCTTACGTGACTAGAACTCGCAACTACAAGTTGCGGCTT
>CAZQNE010000071.1:0-6466 GCA_964594535.1 uncultured Lewinella sp. | reverse complement strand
TAGAACTCGCAACTACAAGTTGCGGCTTCCTGTCGCGATTGCAAATCGCGTTGTACGGTTACAACCCCACCAACTCCCGCAGTTCCCCGTCCGTCATCCGGCCCAGGAACTGCTCGCCGCTGCCCACGCTCAGCTCGGCCAGGTCACGCTTACTCTGGATGAGGGCGTCGATGCGGTCTTCGAAGGTATTCTCGGTGACCAGGCGGTGGACGAAGACGGTGCGCTCCTGCCCGATGCGGTAGGCACGGTCGGTGGCCTGGTTCTCCACGGCCGGGTTCCACCAGAGGTCGTAGTGGATGACGTGGTTAGCCGCCGTGAGGTTGAGTCCCGTGCCGGCCGCCTTGATGGACAGCAGGAAGACCGGGCAAGTCGGGTCCTCATGGAAGCGGCGGATCATCTCCTCCCGCTGGTTCGGGGAGCTGCCGCCGTGGAGGAAGGGGACCTCCAGTCCGAATTCGTCCCGGATCATCCCGGCCAGCAGGTCGCCCATCGTGCGGTACTGGGTGAAGATGAGCGTCTTGTCGCCGGCCTCCAGTATGTTGCCCAGTCGCTCGCGCAGCAGCAGCGACTTACCCGAGGCGGTAAAGTCGGCCACCCCTTTTTTCAGGAACTGGGCCGGATGGTTACAGCACTGCTTCAGGGCGGTGATGAGTTTCAGGATCAGCCCCTGGCGACCGATCCCCTCCCCCGCTTCCACCAGCCGCATATTCTCGTCGAGGATGGACTGGTAAAGCGCGGCCTGCTCCGCCGTGAGGGCACAATGCTCGGTCTGCACCACCTTATCGGGCAGGTCGGAAATGATGGATTTATCCGACTTGAGCCGCCGTAGCACGAAGGGGGCCGTAAGTCGGCGGAAACGGCCGGCCACCCCCTCGTCGCGCTCCCCCTGGATGGGCCGGGCGTACTGCCGCTTGAAGTAGGCCTGGGACCCCAGAAACTTAGGCAGGGTGAAGTCGAGCAGGCTCCAGTAGTCCAGCAGCCGGTTTTCGACCGGGGTACCGCTCATGGCGATGCGCACGGGTGCCTTCACTTTCTTCACCGCTTTGGTCTGTTTGGCCTTCGGGTTTTTGATGGCCTGGGCCTCGTCGATGACCACGATGCGCCAGTCGGAGCCGGTAAAGGTTTTTTCTTCACTGCGCAGTACGCCGTAGGTCGTGAGCAGCACGTCGAAGTCGGCGCGGTCGGGCATTTCCCGGGCCGAACCGTGGTAGCGTTGGGCGCGGAGCGCGGGTGCAAAGCGGGTAATTTCCCGTTGCCAGTTCCCCAACAAACTAGTGGGTACGACGATCAGCGCCTTATCTGTTGCCAAGCTCCCCTCCTCCCGGTACTTTTCCAGTAGCGTGATGACCTGCAGGGTTTTGCCCAATCCCATATCGTCAGCGATCACGGAACCGAAGCCCAGTTGGCCGTTGGCGTACATCCAGTCGAAGCCCACCCGCTGGTAGGGGCGTAGCGTAGCCTCGATGCCCTCCGGCACCGGTGTTTCCTTTCCCGCCCGCAGCCCCGCGATCCGCCGGCGAAGGGCCGGGGAGAGGCGGACGGGTTCCCCTTCGTATTCTTCGGTGAAGACGGCCTCCAGCCGCTCGTGCAGTTTGAGCTCGGGCGGGCCGGCGTCCAGTCGCTGCAGCAGCCCCGCCACCTCCTTCGGATCGATGAAGGCGTAGCCCTCCTTTAGTTTGACGAGCCCACTGGTAGAGCTCAGTAGTTTCCGGAATTCCGCTTCCGTCAGGTCCCGACCGCCCAGGGAGGCCTGCCAGCTAAATTGCAGGATGTTGTCCAGCGAAACGATGCCGGAGAGCTCGAAGGCCTGTTTGTCCGCCGTGGTATCGGCCCGCAGCCCCAGCCCCGGTCGCAGGAGTTTGCGCAGGGCGGTGGGCAGCATGACGGTCAGTCCCAGCGCCCGCAGGGTAGGCAGGGCCGCGGTGAGCACGGGGGTAAAGTCGGCTACCGTATAGTGCAGCGGCTCCGCCGCCCCTCCGGCCAGGTAGGGTTCCAGCCCGGGCAGATGGCGGGTCAGTTTGCCCAGTACGGCCAGCACGTCGAGCCCCGCTTGCCTGCGGCCCTCCGCGGTTAACCTCCATTCTTCCAGGGGAGTCGGCACCTGCGTCCGCGCCCGATCCTGTACCAGCACGTCCAGCAGGATGCCGTCACCGTCGGCCTCCTCGATACGGAAGACCGGTTGCCATTCCAGATTGGTCAGGTGCAGTTCCGAAAGCCACCGCTGCATGGCGGCCGGAAAACCGCTCGTGCCCACCAGGGTGAACCGCTGCGGATTTCGGAGTAAAAACAGCTTGCGGGCGGTAGCCTCTTCGTCGAGCCCCCGCTCGTCGATCGCCCGCCCGATCACGAGCCCCAGCAGGAAGGAAAGCAGGGCGCGGGGGGCCTCGTCGGGCTGAAATTCTGCCGTATGCCCATCCGTGTCGTTACGGTACAGCAGCACGGGCGACAGCAGGGGGTGAACCCGTTCGAGCAGAGCGGCGATGTCGGGGTCGCTGGTGGCCGGCACGTAGCGCAGGAGGTATTCGTCGTCCGCTCCGGCCAGGAGTTCGGGGACGTAGGCGCGGGTCTCGGCCATCCGTCGGGCCAGCTGGAAGAACAGCAGCAAACTGCGGGCTTCGGCGTCCAGCAGGTGGCGGTCGAGTTCTTCGAGTTGCAGTAGCCAGTCCAGTAGTTGCGGCGCATTTTCGACCTGGAGCAACTCCTCGTTGGCATCATCGAAACTGGCCAGGAAGTTCAGTTCCAGATTGGCGTCCAGGTGGAGCTCCAGTTGTCCGTCGGGGGGCAGAAGTTTCCAGGCCGGGGGCAGCTCACCACCCGCATAGTACAGTTTGCCGGCCGTGCGGGCGGCGGCGGCGTAGATGGTGTCCAGAAAGCCGGTCAGGCTGCCCCGGCCCGCGAAGGAGGGTTCGTCGGGTAGCCCGGCGAGCGCCCGCCAGCCGGCATCGTTGAGGGCCGTGAAGTGGATGGCGCGGTATGCCGCCTCGTCCCACCGCCAGTCGGGCGGGTCGTGGAGGGGGCGCGTCAGGTCGGCTATCGCGGGGATGGCGGTTGCCCCTCCCCCGTCGGCGAGTTCGCTCAGGGCGGCCCGCAGGTCCAGTCCGCGCAGTTGCAGCAGCTGGAAGGGGTCGCCGTCGATGTCCGCCGCGATGACGTAGAGCAGGGCCGCCTGGTGCTTACAGGGGGTGGCGTAGTCGGGGCAGCTACAGCTCAGGTTGAGGTCACCGAAGCGGTGGGGGAAGATGGTCAGCTTCAGTCCGGCGAGGGTGTCGGCGAGGCTGGCGGGCAGGTCGCCGGCCAGCAGTTGGGCCAGCAGGCCGGGGTTGGACCGTACCCGCCGGAGCACTTCCTTGGCCTGGGCTTCGGTCCAGGGGGTCCAGTCCATGGCGATGCGGTAGGGCCGGGGCATACTCCCCTGGATCTCGGCGGTGAGCCGGCCCGGCCCCTTAGACTCGATGTTGAGCACCAGCCCCTTGTTGGCGTAGGTCTTACCGCGCGACAGCCGGCCCGTGTTGTCCGCTTCCTCCAGGGCGTTGAGGAACTGCTTACCCCACCAGCTGGTGCCGTACTTACGGCGGTAGGCTCCGGCGCGGGCGGCGGGGGCGGGGCGGTAGTCGTATTGCCAGAAGGCCATGGGAAAAAATTAGGGATGAAAGGGTGGCGATTAGCCTACCAAAAGAATCAAACCTAAGCCGGATTTTACAGACCTAACCCCGATATTTCCCCTAATTTTCCGATTAGGCCTGAATTTGTCGGTTAATCCGACAGACGATCAATTCCCCAATACGACCACCATTCCTCCTGCTGGCTTTTAGTTGCTTGAACGAGCAGACTGTCCCCAAAGAAACTACGGGCAAGCCCCGGTGGGCTCGCCCGTAATGAAGGAATGTATAGTGCGGCCGCTAGCCTACATTTCCTTCAGCCGCCAGGCGCCCGCTTCCAGCAGGTAGGCCAGGGTTTCCAGCCCGTTGTTTCCATTGGCCATACCGCGGGTTTCCTCGCTCAGGTCCATCATGATGTCGGAAACCGCGCTGCCGTCGATGCTGGGCTTACCGAGTTCCATTTTCAGGGTTTCCAGTTGCTCGACCATTCCGTCGGCACCGTCCATGCCCCGCAGTTTCCCGATCCAGGAATCGATATTCTGGGTGGCCGTGGCGGGGGATAGGGTGGTGATGTCGGCCATCTTCGACTTGGCCGCGGCGAGCGTCTGGTCCAGGAGTCCGTCCCCCTGGAAGGCCGAGCCGGTCAGTTTATTGCCGCCACTTTCCAGGGCCGAGGCCAACTGGGAGATACCCGGCGTGGAGCCGGCCACCTGGCGGGTATCTTCGGCCAGGGTGGTCAGGATCATACCGGCCAGGGGGCCGTTAATGGGCTGCTCCGTGAGGGTTTCTTTGAGGGCTTCCAGGTTGCCGGTGACCTTATCGGCCCCGTCTACGTCGTCGAGGGCTTCCATCCAGCTGTCGATATTATCCACGGCGGCACCCGCGGGCAGGGCGGTGATGTCGCCACCGGCGGACTGTACGGCCTGAACGGTCGCGTCGAGGGTAGCCGAGGGGTCGTCGGCCCGGTCGACCATCTCATCGGTGTCGGTGACTACTTCGGCATCCCCGTCATTGGGGGTTTCGCCACAGGCGTACAGACCTAGGGCGAGTAGGAGTAAGAGGGCATGTTTCATCTTGGGAATCTTTGTGTGTTTAAATGGCACAACTGCGGATTGCGAAAATGGTTGCGGCGGAGCGCGGGTGCGGGCTGGGCGATACCGGATTCAGCGGGGAACATCCCCTACCCGAATCTCCAGTTCGCCCCCGGCACTTACCCCCGTGAAGGGCAACACCAATCCCTCGAGTAGTTGCCCCCCGAGCCGAGCGGACCGAATGTACATCTCACGTTCCGGGTCGCCCTCCACCCGAATGGTGAATGTTTTCCCCGGGTAGTAGTCCGGATGCAAATTGATCGTCACCTCCCGGAAGACCGGCGTGGTGATCTCGTAGGTGGGCTTCGCCGCCGCGCTCCCGTCCACGCTGAAGAGCCCGATGGCCATCAACACGCCCAGGGCGCCCATCTGCCCCTGGTCTTCATCCCCGTGGTAACCGCCGTAGGGGGTGGTGTCGGCGTAGCGGTCCTTTACGGTGCGGACCCACTTCTGGCTCAGGTCGGGGCGGCCGGCCAGATTAAACAGGTGGGCCAGTTGGGTACTCGGCTGATTGGCGTAGTCGACCCAGTTCACGGCGTGGTTCTTGTCGTCGGCCTGTTGCCAGTTCTCCGACTGGCGGAGGAATTGTTCCTCTAGCCGCGCGACGTAGGCCTCCGGGCCGCCGAAGAGTTCCATCAGTCCGGGCATATCGTGAGGAACGTAGTGGCTGTAAATTGCCGAATTCGCCTCGCAGAAGCCCCGGGCGCTCAGGCTGCTTCCACTCTCCATTACGGGGGAGAAGTCCGCCATCCAGCTCCCGTCCATTTCCCGGGGGTGCATCCATTCGGTGGCCGGGTTCCAGACCCTGCGGTAATTCCGGGAGCGATCCATAAAGAAGACGTAGTCCTCCTGCTTTCCGAGCCGTTCGGCGATTTGGGCGAGGCACCAGTCCTGGTAGGCATATTCGAGCGTCATACTGGCCCCGTCCTTATGAATGCCCCCGCCGGTGATGCCCTCCGGCACGTAGCCCCGCTCCTGGTAGTACGCCATCCCGCCCCCGGAGGCCGGTCGCCCGTGCTCGTAGCCGGCGTGATCGCGGATGCCGCCCACGAAGGCGTTCTTGCGTAGTCCCGCGTAGGCCAGTTCGACATCGAAGTTATCGATCCCCTTATTCAGTGCCGCCGCGAAGAAGCTCACCGCCGGGTCGCCGATCATGACGTAGGTGTAGTTGCCGCCGCTCGGCCCGCGGGGAATGAGCCCCCCGTTGCGGTACATATCGACCATGGTGTTGCAGAAGCCGTCCATGATCTCGGGGTAGGCCAGCGACCAGACCTGGTTGAGCGACCAGTGGCTGCCCCACCAGGCATCGAAGTTGTAGTGGGGGAAGTTCCCCGTCGTACTCCGCACCCGCGGCCGCGCCCCCGTATTGTCCAGGTATTTGCCGTCTGCGTCGCTCACGATTCGCCGCCCCAGCAGGGCGTGCCAGAGGTCGGTGTAGAACTTGACGGTCCGCGCCTCGGTGCCACCACTGACCTGAATCCGGCCCAGCATGTCGTTCCATTCTTCCTGGCTTTCCCGGCGGACGCGCCCGAAGTCCCAGTGGTCGAGTTCGGCCCGCAGATTGGCCCGCGCGCCCGCCAGGGAGGTGTAGGAGAGCGCGACTTTGAGTTGAACCTGCTCGACTTCAGAAGAAAAGGTTAGGTAGGCCCCGACATCCTTTCCGGCGATGGAATCCTTGGCTCCCCTCACCCCCAACCCCTCTCCGGGGGAGAGGGGAGCTTGCACCTGCGTCCCCGCCCGGAAGCCCCCGAAGTCGGCGGCCTCCCGGTCTACCCG
>CAZQNE010000070.1:0-20302 GCA_964594535.1 uncultured Lewinella sp. | reverse complement strand
AGATCAGCTTCAACAAGTACTTCTACCGCCACACCCCCCTGCGCAGCCTGGAGGAGGTGAGCGCCGAAATCCGCGAACTGGAGCGGGAAAGCGAGGGACTAATTAGCGAGATTTTAAATATGGGCGTGGATGTTGCGGTATGAGGAGTATAGTCGGGTAAATGAGTCTTGGATAGATACAGTACCTAGTCATTGGCAATTACGCCGAGCGGACTCATTATTTGATTATAATAAGAACATTGTTGATAGTTCAACAGTGAAACAGCACGAGCAGGTAATTCATTACTCTATACCCAATGTCCAAGTTTACGGTACCGGTAAGGTCGAAACTGGAGAATCAATTGATAGCAACAAGCAAATAGTCGAAGGAGATGAATTACTCGTCTCAAAACTTAATCCCCGGAAAGGGACTATTATAATAACGAAGCAACATAGTAAATTCGCTGTTTGCTCAACAGAATTTATTTGTCTAAAAGCTAAGAACATTAATTTAGTATTCGGGCGGTACCTGTATGAATCCGAAACAGTTAGGCAACGAATATCTTCTACTGTAAAATCTGCTACTAAAAGTCATCAAAGAGCAGCCCCCGAGGATATATATAAGATTTGGCATTACATCCCCCCCCTCCCCGAACAAACCGCCATTGCCACCTTCCTGGACCGCAAGACGGCGCTCATCGACCGGGCGATCGCGCAAAAGGAGCGGCTGATCGAGCTGTTGCGGGAGCGGCAGCGGATCGTCATCCAGCGGGCGGTGACGCGGGGGCTGGATGCGGGGGTGGCGCTGAAGGATTCGGGGGTGGAGTGGCTGGGGGAGGTGCCGGCGCATTGGGAGGTGAAGAGTATACGCTATGCCTTCACTTTCTTAAATCGTCTTAGGGTTCCAATTAGCGCGAATCTAAGAGAATTTATGGCGGGCAAGTACCCTTACTATGGCGCGAGTGGCATTATTGATTACGTAAATGATTATATATTTGAGGAAAAAACTATTTTAATCGCTGAAGATGGGGCTAATCTTTTAAGCAAATCAACACCATTAGCTTTCGTAGCAGATGGTAAGTATTGGGTCAATAATCACGCTCACATTCTGCGACCCAATTATTCTGGATTTTTATACTGGGCTGAATTGTTGAGTTCGCTTGACTATACTGTTTATATCTCGGGAGCTGCTCAACCCAAACTTACAAGAGAAAACTTAGGATCTATACGCATACCGGTTCCTCCATCGGAAGAGATAGGAAAGATAAGTTCATTCCTTGCCAAGATTAATGATTCAACTGGTACTGCCATGGCTGCTTTAGCTTCACAAATCACCAAACTAAAAGAGTACCGCGCCACCCTCATCGACGCGGCGGTGACGGGGAAGGTGCGGGTGGGGTGATGGGGGTTAGGGGTAAACTATGGCGCAGCTCCGGGATTTTGACTCAAAAACCGTACTTTTGATCAAATTTCCCGTACGTGAACCCCCATATTCCCCGCGCCCTCCCCGGTCATCTGGCCGAGCTTGCTGCTTACTTCCCGGTGATCTCCCTGACTGGCCCCCGGCAATCGGGCAAGACCACCCTGCTGCGGGAACACTTCCGGGAGTACACCTACCTCAACCTCGAAGACCCGCGCTACCGCGACGAGTTGCGGGAAGACCCGCGGGGCTTTCTCGACCGGTTCAGCCACCGCGTCATTTTTGACGAGGCGCAGCACTACCCGGACCTCTTTAGCTACTTACAGTTAGCGGTCGACGAAGATCGGCAGCCGGGCCGCTTCGTCGTCTCGGGTTCCCAGAATTTTCTGCTGAATAAAAACATCACTCAGTCGCTCGCCGGCCGGGTAGGTATCACGCGTTTACTGCCGCTCGATCTGCTAGAATTGGAGGCCGCCGGGCGGCGGCCGGCCTCTCCGGCGGCGGCTATCCTATCGGGTTTTTACCCCGATGCGGTGGTTAAACCGACGCCGCCGGCCTACTTCTTTCCCAGCTATATCGGAAGCTACCTCGACCGGGATATCGACGGGTTCATTTCCGCCCGTAACCTCAGCACGTTTCGGCTTTTCATGAAGGCTTGTGCCGGCCTCGCCGGCCAGACCGTCAACTACAGCAACTTAGCAAAGACGGTGGGTATCGGCGTGGCTACCGTGAAGGAATGGCTGTCCATTCTGGAGATGAGCTACGTTATTTTCCAGTTGCCCCCCTACTTCCGGAATTTTAAGAAGCGGCTGGCGAAGAGCCCCAAACTGTACTTCTACGATACCGGCCTGCTCACTTACTTGTTAGAGATTGACTCCGTGGAGGGCGTCCTGCGTTCCGCTCGTTACGGTGCCCTATTCGAAAACCTGATCGTAGCCGATCAGCGCAAGGCTTGGCTACACCGGGGTCACGACGTGAACCGCCTGTACCACTACCGCGACAATCACCAAATGGAGGCGGACCTCGTCCGTTCTCACGGCGATCGGCTTACCCTGACGGAGATCAAGAGTACCACCACCTACCGCAGTGCACTGGTCGATCGCCTGAAAACCATCGGCAAAGCGGCCGACGTAGCCGTCAGCTACGAACTAATCTACGGAGGCCAGGAAGCCTTCCAAACTAACGACCTTACGGTGAAGCCCTGGTTCGCGGCGGGTGCGTATTGATATTCCCCTAAACATCGTTCCTTTAGCCAAATGAAAGGTATCCAGGACACCTCCAGCCAAACCCTCCGCCAACTCCTCGGCAACGGGCTGCGCTACACTATCCCCCGCTTCCAGCGCGACTACTCCTGGACGCTCGAGCAGTGGGACGATCTGTGGCAGGACATGGAGGCGGTGCGGCGGGGGGACGAAACGGCGCACTACCTAGGCTACCTGGTGCTACAGACCGCCGACGACAAGGAGTACACCGTCATCGACGGGCAACAGCGAATGATCACCCTGAGCCTGGTCATCCTGGCGGTGATAAAGGCCCTGCGGGACCTCAGCGAAGCGGGCGTCGAACCGGAAGCGAATCAGACCCGCATCACCGCCTTCCGGAATGCGTACATCGGCACCCTTAATCCGGTAAGCCTGGTGGCGGACAACAAGCTTACGCTGAACCGGAACAACGACGAGTTTTACCGCCAGCAACTAGTGCCCCTGCACCAACTACCCGTGCGGGGCCTGAATGCTTCCGAGCGCCTGCTGCGCAATTGCTTCAACTGGTTCTACGACCGCATCCGCGCCACCTTCCCGGACGGGGCGGCCCTGGCCGAATACCTGGACGGCATGGTAGACCGGCTGTTCTTCACCGTTATTCGGGTCGACGACGAACTGAATGCCTTCAAAGTGTTCGAGACCCTCAACGCCCGGGGCGTACAGCTGAGTTCGGCCGATCTGCTCAAGAACTACCTCTTCTCCATCGTCGATGCCAATGGATCCGACCGGCGGGAAATGGCGGAAATGGAATCGCTCTGGAACCGGGTCATCAGTAAACTCGGCAGTCAGAAGTTTCCGGAGTTCCTGCGCATTTACTGGAACAGCCGGAACAAGACGGTACGCAAACGGGACCTCTTTAAGGCCATCCGTCGTAACGTGACGGGCAAGGCCGCCGCGTTCCAACTCGTGCGCGATCTGGAGCGCAGCGCGGATGTCTACATCGCCCTACGCGAGCCTACTGACGAAACCTGGAAGGAACGCCCCGAAGTACGCAGGCGACTGGAAGACTTGCAGGTGTTTCAGGTCCGACAGCCGCTCTCCTTACTGATGGCAGCCTACGATGAGCTGCCACCGGATCAATTCCTACGGGTGCTGCGGGCAATGGTGGTCATTTCGTTCCGGTACAACGTCATCGGCGGCCGGAACCCGAACGACCAGGAGACGGTGTACAACGGGGTAGCCCGTACGCTGCGTGAGGGACAACCATTTACCGAGGGAATGCTGGCCGATGTGTACCCCGCCGACGAGAGCTTCAAAACGGAACTCACGACGGCTGAATTTCGCCGCACGACCCGCGGACATAAGCTCGTCAGGTACATCCTGGGGAAGATCGAGCGGCAGGAATACCAGGCCGACTTCGACTACTCCAGCGACCTCTACACGGTAGAATACGTACTGCCCGAATCGCCCGGCCCGGGGTGGAACCATATAGAAGATACCGTGCTGGACCGGTTCGTGTACCGTCTCGGCAACCTGGCCATCATGGAACGCGGACTGAATAAGGAAGCCGATAACCTGGGCTATGCGTACAAGAAACCAATCTTGGCCCGGAGTCAGGTCAATCTTACGGCAGACATTCCCGACCACTACGCCGAGTGGGACGAACGGACTATCGATCGCCGACAGCGCAAACTGGCAAGTGTGGCAACGGGGATTTGGCGACTGAATATATAAGCCTTCCCAGCGGCAAAGGAATGACTTACCTTTTGCCTGTTCTTCATCCTCACCGATCACACCGCTAGGCGTTTTCATGCAAAAACCTCACCTCGCTTTGGCCCCCCGACCCCCAATGGGGGAGGAAGCGAGGTTACTGCTCATTTTTTCTTCCCCCTTCTGGGGGTCAGGGGGCCAAAAAATGAGCGGGGTTCAAATTGTCTAGTGGTTTGCTTACCGATATTAATATCTGATCTTACGCATTGGGCAGCAAAATTTCCTCGGAGGCGTCCCGTAGCGTAGCGTAGGGCTTCCTCCGAGGTATATTTTGCGTAAGGTCAGTTAATATAACAAACCAGCCACCACGGCCGCTTCCGCAGGTAAGCCTGGGGGGAAGCCGATGCTGAATTCAAGTCGTTTGACACGAAAATTGGCCCCAATTCAAGTCGGTTGACTTGAAAATTAGCAACCGGGTTTTCATCGCACCCGCGCCCCGCCGCCCAACTGTTAAGAAACACCACAATATAGCACTGATCGTTTTCAGAAAAAATTCAATCCCGATTCAGTTATGCGTTTTCTTCTTTTCGTCCTTATGACCGTAGCCCTTTCGTTTCTCTACAGTTGTGGTACTCCCGCGGTAGTAGAAATCGGTCGGGTAAATATGATATCCAGTCGCAACGTAGATTCGGACCTCAACTACGTGCGTCTCGAGTCCTATTCCGGCCTATCCCGCAGAGTACTGAAAAAGAGCCGCCACGAGAATATGGAAGAAGCCATCTCGGACGTGGTACGCGACGTACCCGGCGGTGAATTTCTTATGAATGCTAAAATGTATTTGATTCGGGGCAAGTACTTTGCCGTGGAGGGGGACGTATGGGGAACCGAACGCAACGAAATGAAGGGCTTCGCGACCGGAGACCGGGTGCAGTGGAAGGTGTTAACGGTACGTAAAGTCGGACGGATCGCCGGCCTAGTCGATGATGAGCACTGTATGGTAATCTGCGACGGTAACGAGCGGGCCGAGCGGGTACGCTACGATCAGATCGTGAAGCTGGATTAATGGGACGATAAGGCTGTAAGAGTCCAGCTACTGCAGCACTAGTTATTTTGGGACCTGAATTGCTCTAGTTCCCCTTTTAGGCCCTCCCCCATGCCCTCCCAAACCAACGAAGCCGCCCTCGAAGACACCATCGAACGCGACCTGAACGCCGCCGGCTTCACTTCCGGGAGCCCGGGCGACTTCAACCGCAACGTGGCCCTGGACGAAGCCCGCTTCTGGCACTTCCTGGAGACCACCCAGCCCCGGGAACTGGACAAACTGCGGCGACAGTCCGACTGGAAACGCATCGTCCTGACCCGCTACGACCGGGTGGTGAAGAAGTACGGCATCCTGCGGCTACTCCGCACGGGACTGAAGGTCAACGATGCCCAGTTGACGCTGCTCTACCAGCCCCCCCTGGCGAGCAGTAGCCAGACGGTAGGCGACAACTTCGCCAGCAACGAATGGAGCCTGACCCGCCAACTGCGCTACCACCGCGACCGGCCCGGCCAGGAAATCGACGTCGTGGTGTTCGTCAACGGCATTCCGCTGGTGACGATGGAGCTCAAGAACGCCTGGACGGGGCAGACCGCCCGCCGCCACGGACAAAAGCAATACCGCGAAGACCGCGACCCGAAGGAGCCGCTGCTACAGTTCGGCCGCTGCCTGGTGCACTTCGCCGTGGATACCGACGAGGTCTATATGACCACCAAACTCGCGGGCGGTAACACGCGCTTCCTGCCCTTCAACAAGGGGACGGAGGAAAACGGGGCGGGCAATCCGGTCAATCCCAACGGCCACAAAACGGATTACCTCTGGCGGGAGGTGCTGACGCCGCTGAGTCTGGCCAATATCATCCAGCACTTCGTGCGCTTCGACGGTAAACCCGGCGCTCCGCTCGCGAGTAAGGCCCTGTTCTTCCCCCGCTACCACCAGCTGGACGTGGTGCGCAAAATTCTCGCCCACGCTACCGAGCACGGGGCCGGGCAGACTTACCTGGTGCAGCACAGCGCCGGCTCGGGCAAGTCCAACTCCATCACCTGGGCGGCCTACCAGCTCATCGAGATTTGCCCGCCGGGGGAGGTGCGGCCGCTGTTCGACTCCGTTATCGTGGTCACGGACCGCCGCCTGCTCGATAAGCAGATCCGGGACAACATCCAGCAGTTCAGCCAAGTGAACCGCCTCGTCGCCTGGGCCAAAAAGAGCGCCGACCTGCGGGAGGCCATGGAGCAGGGCAAGCGCATCATCATCACGACCATCCAGAAGTTCCCCTTCATCATCGAGGAGATCGGGGATATGTCGGACAAACGCTTCGCCGTCATCATCGACGAGGCCCACAGCTCCCAGGGCGGGGCCACGGCGGCCAAAATGAACGAGGCCATGGGCGGGGTGAATGACGTAGCTACACCGTACGGATCGAGTTTCGCCCCTCCCCCTTTGGGGGCCGGGGGGCCAGGCGATACGGACAATACCGATACCTACGACGGCCAGGACCTGATCCTCCAAGCCCTCCACGGCCGGAAGATGCGCGACAACGCCTCCTACCTGGCCTTCACCGCCACGCCCAAGAACGCCACCCTGGAACGCTTCGGCGACCGCCGGCCCGACGGTAGTTTCCGCCCCTTCCACTTGTACAGCATGAAGCAGGCCATCGAGGAGGGCTTCATCCTCGACGTGCTGACCAACTACACCACCTACCGGAGCTACTACGAGATCGAAAAGTCGGTCCGGGACAACCCGGAGTACGATACCCTGGTGGCCCAGAAGCGACTCAAGGCCTTCGTGGAGCGCGACCCCCGCACCATCGCCACCAAGGCCGAGATCATGGTGGACCACTTCCTGACCCAGGTGGTACAGCCCAAAAAGCTGAGGGGGAAGGCCAAGGGGATGATCGTCACCCAGAGCATCACGAGCGCCATCCGCTACTACCGGGCCATCCGGCGGTTGCTGGAGGAGCGGGGCGACCCCTTTCGCGTGCTGGTGGCCTTTTCCGGGACCAAGGAAGTCGACGGCATCGAGTACACGGAGGCGGCCCTGAACGGCTTCGCGGAGAGCGAGACGCGGGACAAATTCGACGAAGACGACTGCCGCCTGTTGGTAGTGGCCAATAAGTACCTGACCGGCTTCGACCAGCCGAAGCTTACCGCCATGTACGTGGACAAGAAGCTTCAGGGCGTACTGGCCGTACAGGCGCTGAGCCGGCTGAACCGGGCCAACACCAAACTGGGCAAGCGGCCGGAGGACCTCTTCGTGCTGGACTTCTTCAATACGACCGACGAGATCAAGACCGCCTTCGATCCCTTCTATACCACCACCTCTTTGAGCGGACCGACCGACGTTAGCGTTCTGCACGATCTGCTGGACGAACTGGGGATGTTCGGAGTGTACGTCTGGGAGGAAGTCGTCGGTTTCTCCCTGGCCTACTTCCGCGGCGTACCGGGGGAGGAACTGAGCCCCCTCATCGACCGCTGCGCCCTGCGCTTCAATGACACGTTGGAACTGGAGGACGAGCAAAAGGCCGACTTCAAAATCAAGGCCAAGCAGTTCGTCAAGGTCTACGGGCAGATGGCCAGCATCATCGATTTTCAGGTGGAGCAGTGGGAGACGCTGTACTGGTTCCTGAAATTCCTCATCCCCAAGCTCCGCATCGTCAAGCCGGAGGACGGCCTTTACGACGACATCCTCGACAGCGTGGACCTGTCCTCCTACGGCCTCGAACGCCGCAAGCTCGACCAGCACATCGCTCTCGACGAAGAGGAAGCCGCGGTGGACCCCCTGAACCCCAACATCCGCGGTGCCCACGCCGGCGACGGGGAGCGGTCGGAGCTCGATCTCATCGTGCAGAGCTTCAACGAACGGTACTTTTCCGGGCTGGGCGGTACGCCGGAAGAAAACCGGGTTAAATTGGTCTCCTACGCGAAGGCCTTTAAGGCGCATCCGGATCTCGAAGACAAGGTGCTCAACAACACCGATAAGATGAACGCCGAACTGGCCTTCGACAAAATTTACGCGGAGATCATGGCCCAACGCCGACGGCAGGACCTGGCCTTCTACAAACTGATGGCCAAGGACGAGGGGGCGTCGCTGGCCTTTCGGAATGTCATGAAGCGGATGGTGCGGGCGGCGGTGTAGTCATTCGCCCCGCCAGGGGTGTACCTCCACCCCATCCACCGCCATTGGCTGCTCCCCTCCGTAAATAATCCTGCGTTCTACCGCCCCCGGCACTAGCGCCGCCACCTTATCCAGACCGCTGCGCAGCCGGCTGCGGTAGGTAGTCGTCGCCTTTATTTCGGTGAGCCGCAGTCCCCCACCGGGTAGGGGTTCGAGCAGGTCGACCTCCAGGCCGTGGTTATCGCGGTAGTAGTACAGCGGGTGCTGATTGCCGTCGTGGTAGCGAGACTTCCGGAGGTTAGCTACGATCAGATTTTCGAACAGCGCGCCGTAGAGTTCCGAGCGGCGGACCTGCTCCGGTGTTTCCAGGCGAAGTAGGTAAGCCGCCAGGCCGGTATCGTAGAAGTATATTTTCGGCGTCTTGACGAGCCGCTTACCGAAGTTTTCGTAGTAGGGGCCGACGGTAAAGATCAGGTAGCTTTCTTCCAGGTAGTGTAACCACGTCTTGATGGTGGGCACGGAAAGTTGGAGTCGCTTCGCCAGAGAACTGAAGTTGATCGTCTGACCGACCGAGGCTGCGCAGAGCGCCATGAGGCGGCGGAAATCTCCTCTGTTCCCCCTTCGGACCAGCGGTGTGACATCCCGATCCAAATACGTACTGACGTAGCTGGGATAGAAAAAACCGGGAGGAAGATCCGTCTGGTAGAGTTGCGGATAGAAACCGCGCAGTATAGCTTCCGGGGGAGAATTCGGCAGCAAACCCACGGCCCGTAATTCCCCAAAGTCGAAGGGCAATAGTCGAACCACCCCCACTCGCCCGGCCAGTGACTGGGATATACGTTCGGAGAGCAAAAAGTTCTGGGAGCCGGACAAAACGAATCTTCCCGGCGTTCGGTCCTCGTCCACCCGGGTCTGCAAGTAACTGAAGAGATCGGGTACACGTTGGGCTTCATCGAAAATAACCCGGCGGCCGTAGGTGGTCAGAAAGGCAAGCGGGTCGTCGGCAAAAGCCTCGCGTAGCGGGATGTCTTCGAGCGAAAGGTAGCGGTAGTCCCCAAAAAGTTCCTTAAGCAGGGTCGTTTTACCCGCCTGACGGGGACCGGTGATGCTGAGGACGGGAAAATACGCACGCAATTCCGCGATGTGAGTCGCTAGTTTACGGGGAATGAAAGCTTGCATTTATGCTTTTACACAAATGTAACTTTAAATTTGTACACTGTTGATCGTTTGCCCCTTTGCACCCGCGCCCCGCCGCAAACCGCTCCCTCATCTTTCTCTTTACGTTCCGCAGTGGAAAGGCGGTGGTCCTCCTCACCCCCGCCGGGCCCGCCGCAGCAGCAGCACCTCCTGCCGTGCTCCTGATTTAGCACGCCAGTAGGGCTGGCGACCAGTTCCCCCGTCCGGGAAAAGTAGCTCAGGACCACCCAGGCGATTAAAATGCGGAAGGTCCGGCTCATCCTACGCGGTCTGATGGAGCCACGGGGCGGCGGCGCGCGGGTGCAAGGATAATTAAGCACGGACGACACTTTACCATATTAACACCATTCCATATTTGACACCGTATACCGTAAGTTTGGCACTTAATTTGGTTGCCGGTTTTTTATTTGTTCGCTAGCTACTATATTGGACCGCGAACACCCATTAGTTTGACTTAATCAAGTCGGTCTCCCATGCACTACCATCCTCACCGCGGGAAGGGCAGCTACTTATTGCTCATTACCCTTTCCCTCTGTACCCCCTTCCTCACCGCCCAGGTCACCGGTACCGTGATCGACGGCGAAACCGGCGACCCGCTCATCGGGGCCTCCGTTTTGGTCAAGGAAACGACCACCGGAGTCGTCACCGATTTTGACGGCAATTACTCGATCGCCGCCGAGCCGGGGAATATCCTCGTCTTCAGTTATACCGGATACGGCACGAAGGAAGAATTGGTAGGAGACGAGGCGGTAATCAATGTCGCCCTGGCCTCGGGGGAGATGCTGGAGGAGATCGTCGTGACCGGCTATACCGCCCAGAGCAAACGGGACATTACCGGAGCGGTAGCCACCGTGGATTCCGAGGAACTGCTCGCCGTGCCCGCCACCACCTTCGCCCAGCAGCTACAGGGCCGCGCCTCGGGCATCACCGTAGTCAACGATGCCACCCCGGGCGGGGAGGCCACCATACGGATCCGCGGCTACGGCACGGTGGGCAACAACAGCCCGCTCTACGTCATCGACGGGGTCCCTACCCGCAACCAGAATAACCTGAACCCCAACGACATCGAGTCGCTGCAGGTACTAAAGGACGCTTCGGCCGCGTCCATCTACGGCTCCCGGGCGGCAAACGGCGTGGTGATCATCACCACCAAGAAGGGGCGGCTGGGCAAACCCACCATTTCGTACAATTCGTACTACGGGCTGCAGACCGCGGCCCAGGACGTGGAGGTCCTCAACGCCCGCGAGCTCGGGGAATACCTCTATCTGGCCGACCTGTACGCCGGCAAGGACCCCACCCACGGGCAGTACGACTTCGGACCGAACGGGGAGGTGAGCATTCCGAACTACGTCTTCCCGAGCGGTGCCGAAACGGCGAACGAGGACGAGTATTCCCTCACCCCGGAAAACATCAACGCCATCACCCGCTCCGCCGACACCGACTGGTGGGATGAAGTGACCCGCGCCAACGCCCCCATCCAGAACCACCAGCTCGCGGCCACCGGAGCCACCGAAAACGCCCGCTACGCCTTCAGCCTGAACTACTTCGGCCAGGAGGCCATCACCCGCTTCGTGTCTTACGAACGGATGTCGGTGCGGGCCAACACCCAGTTTTCGGCAATCAACAACCGGCTACGGATCGGCGAGAACTTCACCATGTCGTTCGGTAACCGCAAGGGGGGCTTCAGCAATAACGAGGAGCAGAATGCCGTATCGGGGTCCTACAAGCACCACCCGCTGCTGCCCATCTACGACGTAGCGGGCAATTTCGCCGGCAGTCGGGGCCAGAACCTGGGCAACAACTTCAATCCCTACGCCATCCTTTACCGCGATCGGGACGATCGGAACTACAATCTCCGCGCTTTCGGTAATGTGTACGCGGAGCTCGACATCATTAACGACCTGACCTTCAAGACCAGTTTTGGCATCGATGCCAATACGACCCGAATCAAAAATATCGGAAGGCCGCAACCCGAGTACGTGGAGGGAAACTTCATTAACAGCCTTACCGCCGAAAATAATTACGAATACGAGTGGGTATGGACCAATACGGTCAGCTACGCCCGCGAACTGACCTCCGAACACCGGGTCTCCGGCCTGGCCGGTATCGAGGCGATCAGCGGCTTCGGTGAGTTCTTCAACGCCAGTCGTCAACGTTTTCCCTCCCAGGACGTCGCTATAATTTCCTACCTGAACCTGGGTGACCTGACCACGGCCGGTAACAGTGGCGGTACCTTCAAGGACTTTTCGCTATTCAGTGTTTTTGGCCAGGCGAACTACTCCTTCCGCGATCGCTACCTGGTGCAGGTGATCGGGCGCTACGACCAGTCGTCCCGCTTCCTGACGGCGGATAATGCGGCCTTCTTCCCCTCCGTCAGCCTGGGCTGGCGAATCTCGGACGAACCCTTTTTCGAAAGCCTCGGTGGGGTATTTACCGACCTGAAGCTCCGCTACGGCTGGGGGCAGACGGGCAATCAGGAGATCGGGGACTACAACAGTTTCACTACCTACCGGTCCAACATTTTTAATGCCGGCTACCCCATCGACGGCAGCACCGGCGCGCCGGTAATTGGCTTCGACGCTTCCAGTTTCGGCAACCCCGCGGCCCAGTGGGAGACGACGACCAGCAATAACCTCGGCTTCGACGCCAGCATGTTCAACGATCGCATCGACGTGGAACTGGACCTGTGGAACCGCAACACCACCGACGTACTGCTGCAAGTGCCCATTACCTTCAGCGCGGGAGACGCCACCCCGCCCGCCTTCAACGTAGGTGAGGTATCCAACCGGGGTATCGATTTCGCCCTGAACTGGAACGGCGGATCGGGCCAGTTCTACTACAGCGTCGGGGGGAATTTCTCGACCTACCAGAATGAGGTGGTCGCCCTGAACGACCCCGAGGCTCGGATCTTCGGATTCGGCTCCCGCGTGCCGTCCATGACCGTCACCCAGGCCGGTTTTCCGATCTCGTCCTTCTTCGGCTTCCAGACCGACGGCATCTTTCAGAGCCAGGAAGAGGCCGACGCCCACGCCCCCTACGGTAACTACAACGCCCCCGGCAAATTCCGTTTCGTGGACGTAAACGAGGATGGCATCATCAGTGACGCCGACCGCACGATCATCGGCAATCCTCACCCGGACTTTACCTACGGGCTCAACGTCACCCTGGGCTACGGCAACTTCGAACTGAACATCTTCGGCAACGGCTCCCAGGGGAACGACATTTTCAACTACACCCGCTTCTTCGCCGACTTTAACACCTTCCAGGGCAACCGCTCCCGCCGCGCCCTCTACGATGCCTGGCAACCTACCAACCCGACCGCCCCCCGCGAACAGTGGGTCGCCGCCAACCCCGGGGCCACCTCCCCGATCATGGACGCCAACGACCAGATCAGTAGCCAGGTATCGGACTACCTGATCGAAGACGGCAGTTTCTTCCGTATCCGGAATATCCAGCTCACCTATACCGTACCGAATGATTTCGGATCGCGCATCGGCCTGTCGAACGCCCAGGTATACCTGCAGGGGCAGAACATGATCACCATCACCGGCTACAATGGCCTCAATCCGGAGATTCAGTCCAATACCGATACCACCCTGGGCTTCGACGGGGGCTACATGCCGGTGGCCAGAACGCTGCTACTGGGGCTCAATATCAGCTTCCAGTAACCTCACTCCGCTCCAATCTAACGACAAAATATTCTGAAGATGCAGATCTATCGCCAATCGTTCACCCTGGTCGTACTCTCCTTCCTGCTCACAACCTGCAGCGATGAATTCCTCGAAAAAACTCCACAGGCGCAGATTAGTACGGCCTCGACCCAGACCGTCGAGGGCGTGGAGGCCCTGCTCATCGGTGCCTACGCCATGGTAGATGGCACCGGCCTGGACGGCCAGGCGTCCTGGAACAATGAGATCAGCAACTGGGTCTTCGGGGGCATCACCTCCGACAACGGACTGAAGGGAACCGACGCCGGCGACCAGCCGGAACAATCCTTCCTGGAACGCTATGAGTTTAATTCGTTCAACGGCCATATCCGCAATAAGTGGCGCGGGCTCTACAAGGGGGTCGCCCGTACGAACGACGTCATCACCACCGCCCGTGCGGTAGAAGGGCTAGCGGAGGAGCGCCGGGAGCAGATCATCGCCGAAGCCCGCTTCCTGCGGGGGCTGTTTCACTTCGAGGCGCAAAAGATGTGGCGCTTTCCCATCTACGTAGGCGACGATGTCTACGACATCAGCGACGTGGAGTCGACCAAAGTGCCCAATGACGGCAAGATATGGGATCGGGTCGAAGCGGATTTCGAGGCCGCCGCCGCCGTACTACCCGAAGAACAAGCGCAGGTGGGCCGGCCCACCAGTTTTGCCGCCAAAGCCTTCCTGGCGAAAGCGAAGGTGTACCAGGGCTGGGACTTTGACGGCAACGCCAACACCGCCAAACTACAGGAAGCCAAGCCCTTGTTGGAGGAAATCATCAATAGCGGACGCTACAGCCTGGCCCCCCAGTTTTCCCACAATTTCCTCGTCTCCACGCGGAACAACGAGGAATCCATCTGGGAGGTCCAGTACGCGGTCAGTAGCGCGACCGGCGATGCGGCCACTCAGGGCGTCGGGCTGGCCCACCCCTACATCGCGCCCTGGGGCTGTTGCGGGTTCTACCAGGCCTCCCAGAACTTGGTGAATGCCTTCCGCACCAGCGAAGACGGGCTCCCCCTGCTCGAGTCCTTCGACGAGGAGGACGTAACCTACGAAACCGAGTACACCGACCCCCTCGATCCACGGCTCGACCACACGGTAGGGCGGCCCGGTATCCTGTACAAGGGCTTTCAGATCCACCAGACCGATTTCATCCGCGACTTATCCTACGCCGGGCCGTACTCCTCCATGAAGCACGTTGCCGAACCCGAGGCGTTCGGGGTCACCGGTTGGGGTAACCTGTCGGCTAACAACTACCGCATCATGCGCTACGGCATGGTCCTGCTCTGGCTGGCCGAAGTAGAAGTCGAACTGGGTAACCTGGAACGCGCCCGGGAGTTGGTCAATGAAATTCGGGAGCGGGCCGCTAACAGCGAGGATTACGTCCCCAAAGTGTTACAGGGCGAAAACAGCCGTCAGGAATACACTTTCGTCGAGGGGGAAGATGCCGCGAATTACCGCATCGGTACCTACGACGAAGCCTGGACGGATCAGGACATGGCCCGCACCGCCGTTCGCTTCGAGACCCGCCTGGAAACCGCCCTGGAGGGGCACCGTTTTTTCGACCTACAACGCTGGGGCGTACAGAAGGAGGTCCTGAGTGCCTACCTGGATAGCGAGGAGGAGCACCGGGTCTACCTGCGCGGCGTAACCTTCGAGGACCCGCAGAACCAGTACTTCCCCATCCCGACCGAAGCCATCGACCGCTCCTTCCTAAACGGGGAGGCTACGATTACGCAGGATCCGAACTACTAGGGCAAAATAGGTTGTGGGCGGCGGCGCGCGGGTACGGAGGTGTACGGATCACCCAAACACTTCCCCCAATTCCCCCGGCCCAATAACCCGTACTCCCTCCCGTAGCGGGTAGCCCGCCTCCACCGGCGCCACGACATACTGATGCCGGGGTTGTACATCACCGACCGACGAAAAGTACCCCCGGCGCAGGCTCGGTGCCGAGGAGTGCTTGATCTCCACGATCGCATGCGGCATACCACCCCGCAGGATTACGAGATCGACCTCGGCGCCGCCCTGGGTACGGGTTTACCTACCCGTCGGGGACCGAGCACGGCCACGGCCGGAAATTGCCCGACCAGACGCGTCAGTCGACCCTCAGGTATTCGGGGTAGGTAGAGATTATCCATGTAAATCGTGTAGTTGAGTACAAAATTTACAAAGACAGGGGTTACTTCATACTAACTGAGCATATTGGTGTGACGGGCGATACTACCACAGTGCTATACATGGCCCTTGCTCCCTCTCCTTTGGAGAGGGCCGGGGAAAAGGGAGAATGCGGTCGTGTATAGTACGTCACCCCGGCTACCTGCCCACGAGTTGATCGGCAAGCCCGGCCCATTCTTCGATACTCCGCCGCTCCCGTTCAATTCCCCGGCGTACCAGCAGGATGATGATCGTGGCTCCCACCGCGTAACTCGCCCCGAACAACAGGGTCCAGGAAGCACCCATACCCCGGTAGGTCTCCGGCAACAGCATATAAAACCCCAGGGAATACACCACGACAATCCCGATCGTTACCGGACCGTGTAGGGTGGAGCGCATCCGCCGGAAAGCGGTGACGCGGTCCACGAACGTCCGGGTCGGATCGCTCGGGTCGATGCGGGAGAGTCGCCACGTACTATATCCCTCGATACATATGCGTACGGCCAGGCTACCTACCATCAGCCACCGCCCCGCACGCGCCAGGGAGCTCCCGTACTGGGTAAAAAAAAAGAGAAACCATCCCACCGCGAACAGGGTGATTACCAAGACAAGTAGGTTGCCCAGGTGGAAGTGTTTGCTCTTAGTTTGCCGTGCGTCGCGTGGTCGTAGGTCGGG
The DNA here is from genome assembly GCA_964594535.1 of uncultured Lewinella sp. Taxonomy (GTDB): domain Bacteria; phylum Bacteroidota; class Bacteroidia; order Chitinophagales; family Saprospiraceae; genus Neolewinella. The sequence goes on along the minus strand of CAZQNE010000070.1, from coordinate 4,115 downwards.
CGGGGCCGCGGGTGCAATGTTCATCCAGTCGGAGCGAAGGTCATTCCAGTCATCCATGGTTCGTGAGTTTGGTTTTGAGTGCGTTGCGCGCCCGGTGCAGTCGGGTACGTACCGCGCCGGGCGTCATTCCGGTGATGTCGGCGATCTCCCGGCCGCTGAGTTCTTCCAGGGTGAGGGTGACCAGCAGGCGGTCGACCTCACCGAGTTCGCCGATGGCAAGCAGTAATCGCTCGTGGGGCGGGCCGTAGTCGGGCTGTACGGGTGAAGGCGGGCCGAGGCGGGATTCGTGCTTCAGTCGCCGTTTGCGGCTTCGCAGGTAGCGCAGACAGGTATTGACGGCAATGCGGTAGAGCCAACTGCCGGGTGCCGCCTCCCCCCGGAACCGTTCGATGCCGCGCCAAACGTTCAGGTAGATCTCCTGCTCCAGATCATCGACCGAGCCCCCGGTACCACTCAGGTAACCGGCACAGAGCCGACGGACGCGCGGGCGGTACTCGTGGTAAAGCTCGGTGAAGACTACGTGACGTTCGGCCTCACTCATCTTCCGCCAGGAATGCATTCAGGTGAGCGAGGAGCCAGGCGGGCCGGTCCAGCATGAGGTAATGGCGGCCGGAGGGGGCGATTTCCATTTGCTTATGCTTTAGATTAGCATACTGCTCGTCCAGGGTCGCCCGTACCCTATCGGCCGAGGGAAAGGGAGCGGCCAGGATCAGCGTGGGCACCCTCACTCCGGCCAGCGAAGCGGTGAGATCCAGCTTCAGTAAGTCCGTATAGCCATTCACGTACGTAGTCCGGTCGGCCCCGAGCATCCATTCCTGCAATTGAATGGCCCACAGGCTGTCCTCCGTCATATTCCGGGCCATCGTGGCAGCCTGGGCGGAGAAAGCACTGTCGGACATTGTCATCATTTGCCGGCTGTAGGGATTGTCGTAGGTGAGCTGGTCGGCGGGCACGCCGGGCATCATCACCCGCCGAATGTCGGGCAGGGCATCGATCAGTACCAGCTGGTCGATCCGCTCCGGCAGGGCGGCGGCCAGGTCGATCGCCAGCATCCCCCCCATGCTGTGGCCGATGACGATTACGTCGGTCAGGGACTGCCCCTCCACGTAAGCGATGAGGTCGTCGCGCAGTTTACCGTACCAGGGCATGGCTACGGCGGGCAGGCCACCGAAGCCGGCGTAGGTCACCAGATGGGCTTGGTGGGGCGGTTCTATCCCCGCCCGGGTGCCCTCCCACACCGCGGGCAGGCTGGCGAAACCGGGGAGGAAGAGAACGTCCTGGCCGCTGCCCTGGGTGGTTACCTGGATGGCCGCAGTTTGTGAGTACAGGGCTAGGGGCAGCAAGAATAGAATGAACGGTACGTTCCTCATGGTAGCGTTTACCCTTTGGAGCCCGGTGAGGGTGGGGATGTTACGTCGCGCCGCCGAAGTATTTTACCCGAAGCCCAAACCGCTCCCATGCCCCCCCGCCCCTATCTCCTCGCCGAAACCAACTGGAAGCACCTCCGGAACGCCACCGTTGACCTGGCCATCCTGCCCTGGGGTGCCACCGAGGCCCACAATTACCACCTGCCTTACGCCACCGATAATCTTCAGGCCGAGGCTATCGCCACCGAAGCCGCGCGCCGGGCATGGGAACGCGGAGCCAGGATCATGGTGCTGCCCACCATTCCCTTCGGCATCAACACCGGGCAGGCCGATATCTTCCTCGACATCAACCTTAACCCTACTACCCAACTGGCTATTCTGGACGACGTGGCCGCCACACTGAACCGCCAGGGCGTAAGGAAGCTGCTTGTCTTCAACGGCCACGGCGGCAATAGCTTCAAGGTGCTGCTCAAGGAACTCGGACTACGCTACCCCGACGTGTTCTTCTGTACCTCCGACTGGTTCCGCGCACTCGACAGATCGGTCTACTTCACCGAGGGGGGAGACCACGCCGACGAACTGGAAACCAGCCTCGTCATGCACCTGCGCCCCGACCTGGTCCTCCCCCTCGACGAAGCCGGACCGGGCAAGGAACGCAAGCACCGCATCGCCGCCTTCGCCGAGGGCTGGGTGATGCACGAACGCCGCTGGTCAACGGTCACGGCGGATACCGGCATCGGCGATCCCCGTCACGCGAGTGCGGAGAAGGGGGCCCGCTACTTCGAGGACGTATGCGCTAAGTGCGCCGACCTATTCGTGGAGCTGGCGGAGCTGGAGGTAGATACGATGTACGGGGAGTAGGCGAGACTAGTACGACAGCTTTTGGGAAGACGGGGTAGCAGGAGCACATAGGTCATGCAGTGAAAACATTATGTTTGCACTACATAAGATATACAGGGCCTTCTACAACCGACAGACCGAACAGACGCAGCTACGCCGTGCGCTGGACCGCCCGGGGCGGCAGTTTATCGTAGTGTACGGGCGGCGGCGGGCGGGTAAGTCTACTCTCCTTCGGCGGATTGTCACTTAATGCCATTCATCAGTCTGGTTTAACCGGCTTTCCAAATCGACTGTAAGCGCCCGCAGGTGATTGCTATGGCAACTAGCATCTTCAACCTTGCGAATGCGTCGACCCGTCTTATAGCTCCGGTGATTGATACAGAATAGTTTGTATATTTGGGCATGTACAAGGACACAAAACTAGACGACTACATGGTTTTACGGCGTCGGACCATCGAGTTGCACCAGGCGGGGAGAACCCAGAAGTTTATCGTTGAAGCACTGGGGGTGAGCCAGCCTTCGGTGAGTCGTTGGATCAAGGCCTTCAAAGAAAAAGGGGAGGCTTTTTTTGAGCGACCGAAGGTCGGCGGGAGCCGGCGTTTTCTGAGTCCCGATCAACAGGCCGAACTGCTTGATTTGCTGGATAAAGGGGCCGAAGCGAACGGCTTTGAGGGCAATCTGTGGACCCGGGCAAGAGTCAAGGAGCTCATTCAAAGAGAGTTCAATGTGGACTACCAGGTTCGCTCGCTCAGTGATCTGCTACGTGACCTAGGCTACACTTTACAAAAGCCCGATCGCCGTAGTTACCGGCAGGACCCGCAAAAGGTGAAGGAGTGGCGAGAGGTCACCCTGCCCGCGTTAAAAAAAAGCGTCGGATGAAGGCTACACGATCGCTTATGTAGATGAGGCAGCCTTTTCATTTTTCCCTTACGTCCAGCGAACGTATCATCGCAAAGGAAAGCGATGCATTGTCAGACACGGGCCTCTACGCGGGGGTGTTCAATCGATTAGCATGGTAACCCCTGCGGGTAAACTCTACTTCAACGTCAAAAGAGGCACCGTTAAAGCTCCCGACGTAGTTGCTTTCTTACGGGAGGTAGTGAAAAAATTTCGCCGAACCAAACTGCTCATCATCTGGGACGGAGCTCGAACCCACACTAGTGAAGAGGTAAAGATGTTCCTGCGAAACGAAGCAAGAGGCAGAATACAGCTGGTTCGACTACCGCCGTACAGTCCACAACTGAATGCCGACGAACAGGTACACGGCATAATCAAAACACGCGATTTTGAAAACCGCTTATTCACTACGCTTGATGACCTGGAAAGTAAGGTGATCTCGTCATTTGAAGCATTAGCGAGTAAACCCAGAACAGTAGCCAAGTTCTTCCACCACAAAGAAGTAGGCTTTTATTCAGAGTGATACACCGGAGCTATAATATAATAGTCCGTGCTCGTCATGCACCCCCCCGACTTATGTCTTATTTCCTTGTATCCGACAAGGAAATCATCCCTAAAGTATTCGTACCGGACGGGCGGAATCAGAGTCGTATCGTGATAGTAACTTCGATGGGTAAAACGGGTTGCTGAACCGAGCCGCTCCAGATTATAGTAGGCAGACGTTACACCACCAGCATAACTAAGGGTGCGGGTGTACCATTCTATGCTGTGCTCAATGTCCTGCTGATGCAATAATTGGGTGTATATATACCCGGCTTTCTGGTCGAGTAGCGCGGGATTAATCACTAACTCACTGTACAGATACGGTTTCATCGTGAAGTTGATCGTATCGTACAACGCAGATACGTAGCTTACCGATACCTCTTCCGCCCTGCCCGCGGAATACACGTAATTTATAATAGAGGTTATGTCAGTCAAGAAAGCAAATTCGCGCGCATGCGATCTAAGGTA
>CAZQNE010000069.1:0-20685 GCA_964594535.1 uncultured Lewinella sp. | reverse complement strand
CGCTCCCAACGGCCGGCCGACGGCTTCGCGGGGGTAGGGCCGGCCGCCAGATTTACGTAAGCCTCATTTCCACCGGATCCCACCCCACCACCCGCCGCTCAAAGTAGCTCACGTTCGCCGCCAGGGAGGGTGCCGCCGCCCGGAAGCCGAAAGCCCCATCCTGTACGACCTTATCGCCACCCCGGATGGCCGCGAACCAGTTGCCGAAGTGATGAACGTGGTCGGAGTAGCCCTCCGGGGCGCGGTAAGTGAGCTCCCGGGGCCCGACCACCTCCGCCATAGTGGGCGGGTATTGTTCCCGGTACCAGGCTTCGAATTCCGCGCGGGTTGCCTCCGGAAAGGTTTCGAAGGAATCCCAGCCCCCGTAACCCGGGGCGGCGGGCAGCGGCTGGCGGCGCAGGGTAATGCTGCCCCCCTCCACCTCCAGACTACCCTCGGTACCCACGAAGCGAATGCGCGACCCGCCCCCGCCACCATCCACGAAGTTGACGCGCAGCTGCATGTTGAAAGCCGGGTGATGTTCCTGCTCTCCGTAGTCGCAACTAGCAATGAATACGTCGGGCACGTCACGACCATCGTCCCAGTAGCGCAGCCCGCCGGTGGAGAAAATGCGCTCCGGACCCTGGGAGTCGAGGATGTGGTGACTGGCCGAAAAAAGGTGTACGAACAGATCGCCCGCCACCCCGGTACCGTAATCCCGGTAGTTCCGCCAGCGAAAAAATCGGTTGGCGTCGAAGGGTCTATCACCGGTATCCTTGAGAAAGGTGTCCCAATCGACGGTATCGGGGGAAGCATCGCGGGGGATGGAATACTGCCAGGCCCCCAGCGCGCCGAAGCGATCGTTAAACGTCTCCACCAGCACCAGCCGACCGAGCTCGCCGTTTTGGACTATTTCCCGCGCCCGCTCCGTGAGTATGGAGCTGACCCGCTGGGAACCGACGATCAGCACCCCGGGGTTACGCCGTTCGGCCTCTAACACCGGGTGGCCCTCGTCGAGGCGCTGCACCATCGGTTTTTCGCAGTAGACGTGCTTCCCCGCGTCCAGGGCGGCGATCGTGATGGTATCGTGCCAGTGGTCGGGAGTAGCCACGATGACGGCATCCACGTCGGGCCGCTCCAGGATCTCCCGGTAGTCGCGCGTCAGGAAAAGACCGTTGCCGTATACCTCCCGCACCCGTTCCAGGCGGCCGGTATAGAGGTCACAACCCGCAACTAGCTCGATAGCCGGATTGCGCAGCGCGGCCCTCACGTCACTGAATCCCTGGATGCCAAATCCGATACAGGCCAGGTTGATCCGATCATTGGGGCCACGTTCGCTCCGGGGGGCGGGCAGGTATTCCGGGCGACCCGCCGCCGGTAGGACCGTAGGTACCAGCAGCCCGGTTGAAAGTTGGCGAAGGAAGCGGCGGCGGGAACGGAGTGGCATCCGGCTAAGATAAGTAGCCGCTTGCGGACAACTAGCCGCCACCTCCGTACGTTTTCCACCAACAGGTCTTACCTTTGGTGAAGCCTTCAACTACGATAAGATGAACACGACGCTGCTTTTCCTCAATGCCATCGGCCCGGAAATGATCCTGGTCTTCTTCGCGATTCTTCTCCTCTTCGGAGGCAAAAAAATTCCCGAACTCATGCGCGGTATCGGCAAGGGCATCCGCGAGTTCAACACCGCCAAAGGTTCCCTGGAAAAGGAACTCAAGGACGGTATGCGCGAGGAAGAGCAACGCGAAAAAGACGCCCGCGAACTGCGGGAGCTCCGCGAACGGGAAGCCCGCCGCCAGCGGGAAGAATCGTTCATCACCCGCGAGAACGACTAGAACTTTTCATACCAACTAGCAGAGCGGCTATCCTGGCACCCCGGGGTAGCCGCTTTTGCGTTACCGCAGCAGGCTCATTCCGGTCGCGTCTACTGCCTGGCCCATTAGTAGGGCGTTGGTGAGCACCACCGACCCCGCCCCGGCCCCGGTATCGGTGAAATACCGGTAGGGGGACGGCGTTCCGTCGGTATGGTAACCGGGAACGGTAATCGCACGGCTGCTGTCCTGCAAGCCCCAGGTGGAGAATGAAATGCTGATGGGCTACTTCACCACCGATATGCCGGCCTGGCGGGGAGAGGTCCACGGTCAGAACTGGATCACCTGGTGTTCAGCGACCGCTGCCATCCCACCCCCGAAGTGCTGGAAGCGGGGGCGCTGCCTTAGTCCCCCCCTACTTATTCAACCGCCGCCGCTCCATCGCCTCCGGCCGTACCGTCAATCCCAACCCCGGCCCCTCCGGTAGGTACAAATAACCGTCTTCGTAGCGAATTTCCTCCTCGAAGAGCTCCTGCAGGTTCATGTAGCGGCGCGGGCCGCCGTACTCCTGGAAGCGGCCCGTATTCGAGACGGCGGCGACCACTTGTAAATTGGCACTAAGCGCCAACGTCGGCCGCGTCGAGTGCGCCATGATCGGCTTATCCATCGCGGCGGCGAAGTGGGCCATTTTGAGGTTCTCGCTGATACCACCGGCCTTAATCGCGTCGGTATTGAGAATATCGACCTTACCCTCTACCATCAGGTCGCGGGCCTGCCACCGATTGAAGGTATGCTCGCCGGATAACACCGGTACGGGTACGGCATCGACCACCTGGGCAAGGTCCGACATATTCTGGTAGGTCACCGGCTCCTCGACCCCGGCGATGTTGAAGTGCTCGTAGAGTTTGAGTGTCTGCATAATGGCCCGGGCGGGAGTGTAGCCATTGTTGTAGTCGACGAAGAGAATGATATCGTCCCCTATCGCCTTACGCACGGCCCGCACCACCTCGAAGACATCGTCCGGATAGGGGTCGATACCCAACTGGCGGATCTGCATACGCGCCTTGACGGCTCTGTAGCCCTGATCGACGAACTCCATTGCCTCGGCGGCCATTTCGTCGGCGGTCTTTTTACCGCCCTTCTTGTTACGGCCATAGCTTCCGTAGACGAGCGTTCGCTCCTTCCCCGAGCTACCCATCAGTTTGTAGGCCGGTACGTCGAGGAGCTTGCCCTTCAAATCCCAGAGGGCGTTATCGACCCCCGCGATCGCTCCGGTCAATAGTCCGCTCTGACCGGCGTCTTCTCCCCTGTAGAAGGTCTGGTTCCAGATGTATTCGCTGGCGAAGGGACTCTGCCCCACACAGATCGGTTTGCATAACCGCTCAACGACTTCCGCGATCAGCATGCGGTTGTCGTGGTCGCCTTCCCCCCAGCCGCTTACGCCGGCATCGGTACGCACCTCCACGAAGGTGGCCCGCTCCATCACGTAGGGGATCACGTCGGTGATCCTCACGTTGGGCGCGGCTAGGCTTTCCGTGGAGTCGTCCCTCGCCATTAGTACCGAACTCCCCGCTGCTACGGCACCCGCCAGACTCAGTTGCCGTAAAAATTTTCGTCTGTGCTTCATTTTTTCGTTCCGTTGACCGATTCGGTGACATCGTGGCGGAAGTAGTCCTCCCGCGACCCACTGCAATCGCCGTAGATAAAGATTTCGTCCATTACCAGCTCGCTCAGGTGCCCCAGCACTACCGTCGCGTTTTCCCCGGCATAATCCGCTAGATTCGGATCGGACTTTAGCCCCTTATTGCCCTTCGGCTTCCGGGTTATGGTCCTCACATCCCGACAACCCTCTACGTGCACCCTGATGTCGCGCATACTCAAATGCTCGATCGGATCCCCCGGCTGGCCGGCAATCAATAACTGATTCCGGGTGAAAATATCCATGTTACGAAAGGACAAAAATCGCTGTTTCCCCACCTCCCGATCGGCCTGCCGCTTATCGACGTCGATAAAGATCGGGTACTCCGCCTCGTGGCGACTACCATTCCTGATGGTGATGTTTTCAAAACTGCAGTGCTCGTTCACCCCCCCATCGAGCATAAACAACGCGATACCGTAGCGGGTACCGTCGATGATTAGATTCGAAAAGCGGCAGTCGCGAATGGCCACCGCCGTGCCCGTCCCGAATTTAATTCCCGCATCGTCGCTCTTCAGGTAGCAATTCGTTACCAGCACCCCGCTGACCGTGTCCTGTTTCGACTTCAGACAGATCGCATCGTCCCCCGTCTCAATTCGGCAGTTGCTGATGCGCACGTTGCGCGTATCGCGAATGTCGATGCCGTCGGTGTTCGGGCTACGCGCATCGTTCAGAATGTCAATGCCATCTACAACGACGTCCCGACAGTCCGTCAGACTGATTACGTGGGACGGTGAGTTCGTGAATCGCAGATCGCGAATGTTCACATTCCGGCAGTTCTCGAATACAATCCAGGGCTCGGGGCGCTCCAGGGCCTTCCACCCCCGCGAGGAGCTGCGCTCCCCCGTACCCTGCCCTTTGTCGAAGAAGGCTTCCCCCCGCCCGTCGATCGTACCGTCACCCGTGATGGCCACGTTCTCCGCCCCACTAGCATAGATCAGGTGAGGGTGATCTTCGTCGTAGTCGTCCAACGAGGAACTACCCACGAGGCGGGCTCCCGGACGTAAGGACAGGCTCAGGTTGGAAGCCAGCGTAATACTCCCGGTAATGAAGCGCCCGGGTGGCACGATCACCTCCCCGCCACCACCGGCGGTGGCCGCATCGATCGCGCGCTGAATGGCCTCGGTAGCTAACTCGCCGGAAACGGCCCCAAAGTCGGTAATCAAGTAGCTCCCCCCACGATCGTTTACGTTGGCCTGCTTCGAAGCCTCGCCCGCATTCTCTATTTCAGTTACTGGCCGACCGTTGACGCTCACTTTGTTCAGGAGAATGTTTTCACTGTGCTTGCTTTTGCCAACCCAACCCGCCGATTTGACCCGAATCCGGTCCAGCAACACATTCTCGATGGGGGAAGACTCGACCCCAACGAGCTTAAAGGCATTCTCGCCAATATGGTCGGCCTCGACATTTTGGACGTAGAAGTCACGAAACTTGGTGGGAAAATCACCGCCCCGGTATCCGTGATAATCCATACGGAAAATAAACAGCGCCTCGTCGAGGGTGTCCGCCCGTATATTGCGAATAAATACATCGGATACTTGCCCGCCACGGTCGAGATTGGATTTGAAATTCAGGGCGTGTTTACCGGCCAGCAGGCGGCAGTTTTCGGCGAATACCTCGTGTACCCCGCCGCTCATCTCCGAGCCTACACAGAGAGCATTCACCCCCGAGGCCAGCCGGTTATCGCGGATGATGATGTTCTTACTCGGTCGGCGGCCCCAGGCATCCTGGTCGCGGCCCGCCTTGATGCTGATGGCGTCGTCTTCCGTCTCGACGTAGCAGTCCTCGATGAGCACGTCCTCACAGCTATCGGGGTCGATACCGTCGTCGTTGAGGTAGCCACCGTGTACTTCAATACCCCTTACGGTCACATTCGTACTAAACACGGGATGCGTCGTCCAGAAGCAGCTACCGGTCAGGGTCACCCCCTCGATCAGGATGTTCTTACAGTCGTACAGCTCGACGAGCGTGGGCCGTAAATAGTGTAGCCGGCCACTGCCGTAGCCATCGTCCGCCCCGTCGCCGTCCTGGTCGAGAAAGCCATGCCCGAAAACGCGTTGTTCGTCCGGTACGCCGTCGTTACCCATTTTACGGATGCGGTCCTTGTCCGGGTTCTGCCGCTTCCGCCATTCACGACTCCACTGTTCCGCCCCGCCGTCAATGGTGCCCCTGCCGGTGATCGCCACGTTCTCCTTGCCGATGGCGTAGATAAAGGGACTGAAGTTGTAGGCCACCGTGCCCTCCCAGCGCACTTTGACCAACGGGGTGTAGTCCATATGATCCTGACTGAAGGTCAGCCGCGCGCCCTCTTCCAGGTGTAGGTTGACGTTCGATTGGAGGTGGATTGGCCCCCGGCTGTGGTAGTTGCCTTCGGTAAGGACGACCCTGCCACCGCCGGCTTCGCTGCACTGCTCGATGGCCTCCATGATGGCCGGACGGGCATCTTCGGCACCGGGCCGCACCGGAAAATCCCGTTCCGGAAAGGTGGGCGGCCGGATACGGGCGAGTCGTTCGGGTAGGGTCGACCACATGTGATCCGCGTATTCACGGGCACCGGCGAGGGTGAATTCCTCCGGGCCGGGATCGGTTTCTGACGGCTGCTGCTGGGCGAAAAGGCATACTTGCCAGAACAGGGTACAAACGAGGAAGAAGTGGATCGGCATGGGTGACTGTTGGGCGGCGCCGAGGATCATTTGCGGTCGAGTGATTTCAGTCCACCCCCGAAGCGCACTGGTTCTTCGACGATGCTCATGACCCCATCGTCGGTGACCAGTTTGACGTACTCGAGGACCGGCCCGACGTTTGAGATCAAGCCCATACCGTACAGGTTGGCCGCCGTCCCCAGTGCCGGTTTAGTATGGTGGGGGGCTACCGTTTTAAAGAACACGCTCGCCGGATCGACTAACCGGCGCATCACCGAAATACCACCGACCTCGGTGGGGTTGGGCTGTACGGCGTCGGGTTTGAAGAGGGGGTAGGGCGGGGGCGCGGGTGCGGGGTTGGCCGGGCACAGGCGGGCTCCTACCGTGGCAGCGGCAAGCGCAGTCAGAAACTTGTGGCGGCTAGCGGTCATATGGTGTTCTGATCGATTATCCAAAGAGGGAATGAGAGCGGGGCCGACCTTGGTCGGCCCCGCCTCGACACTTGTGTTGCCTAGTGCTTAACGATCGTACGCACGGCGTTCTGTCCGGCGTCGTTTCGCAGGCGGAGAAAATAGGTTCCCGCGGGCCGTTGGCTCAAGTCGAAGTGCCCCCGCTGGCCACTAATGCGGCGGCGGCTGATGAGCTGCCCGGTCGCGTTGAAGAGGCTGGCGTCCAGCTCGCCTTCATTGGTCGGCAAGCGCAACTCCAGCAGGCCGGTAGTGGGATTCGGGAAGACGCTCGCTTCCCACTGCTGAACCAAATTTTCGACTCGCGTCAACCCCTCGCAGGCTTCGCTGTCCTGGCCACCGATCGCATCGCCCGTTGCCGAGGCGGTGGCACTGGTCGTACCGGCATCGTAGCAGAGATTATAAAAGTCGGTGTAGCGGGCGACGGGCTCGGCGCTTCCCAGATTGGTACCGCTGTACAACTCGACCTCGTCCAGGTTACTCAGGTCGAAGTCGGGGGTATCGTTGGGCAGGTCCTGCCCGCCGGTCGTGTCCTGTGCGAGAATGGTAATGAGGGTGCCGTCAAGCAGGGGCGGCTCCTCGAATTCCAGCACCTCGCTGAAGTTGCTGTCTCCCTCGCCGCTGGCGGCAATGGCAGCCTGAATGTTGGCGTCGTAGTAGCGGTCGAAAGCTCCCAGGGTAACGATGCTATCCATAGTCCCGTCTACGGCGGGCAACAGTCCGGCGAGTTCGGGGCTTTCGAAGAAATTGTTGCGGGCAAAAATGACCTGATCGTTAGCCAGGTCGAGGGTATCGATCTCGAAAACGTAGGTGGCGTCCTCGATGCTGTCGCGTTGATCCACCAACTCTACGCCCCGAAATTCCGCATTGACGACAATGTTATCGGTAAAGACCAGCGTCTCGATCTCATCGAAGGTGAAACCTGCCTGACCACTGTTGATGAAAGTGTTGTTATCCATCTCCACGTACTCGGCCACCGCGCCACCGCCGGTACGGAACCAACGGCTGGTCGTGTTAGCGACAATGGAATTTCGGACAACAATGCTGTCCGCCCCCGCGCCACGATGATCGATGAAGCGGCCATTATTCGGATTGTCGGGCTGGCCGACGCGGTTGAAGATCGAGTTCGAGACGAAAAGCTTCTCATCGCCGCCGCTGAGCCGGAACATCGACTGCCGCGTCTGGTCGAAGTAGCAGTCGTCGACCGTTACGGTGTTTTCCCCGTCGAGCCGAACGGTACGGGCGGTAAAGGTCCCTCCCTGATCCGACTCACCACTCAGCAACAGCCCACGCAGCGTGAGCATCGCTGGGCCGTTGATGCGGAAGAGTTCGCTGGGTGTCTCCCCGTCGGCGACCGCGATGAAGATCAGAGGTCGCTCGCCGTCACCTTCCTGAGCACGCAATTCTACGTGAAAGGTAGAGTCGAAGCGTAGGGTACTGTTGAAGATAAAGGGAGTACTGCGGGCCAGCTCGTAGATCAGGTGGCGCTCCTCCCCTTCGGCGGAAATAATGGCTTCCAGGTCAGCGGTGATGATCTGATCGAGGGATCTGTCCTGTACGTCGTCAAAGCCGACCTGCCGGACTTGTTGGGCGGCGAGGTTACCGGCCAGCGCGATGAAAATGAAGAGTAGCAATCGTTGCATATCGAATTGGGATAAGTGAATAAATACTTACCTATTGAACTTCCACTGAAAACCCAGATCGGCCGTGCGACCAAAGTATTCTTCCGAAGCGGGAAGCCGGCGAGTGGTGCCGAGTAAGTAGGTTTGTTCCGGGGTGTCGAGCAAGTTGTTAACGTTGAGCACGACCGTGATCTGCGAGCTTACCTGCTGCTTCAGAGCTAAGTCCATCCGCCAGAATTCCTGATCGTAGACATCCTGGGCCGCGCGGATGCTGACCCCGCTGTTGTTGGAACCGATGCCGGCATTACCCGGGCTGAGCGAGTTGCCCTGGTACTGGGCGCTTACCCGGCCGCTAAAGCCACCGATCTCGTAGCCGAGATTGAGGTTAGCAATGACGTCGGCCTGGCCGACGAGCGGCGCGGCGCGCACCGTATCGGTGATCGTGGTAGTGAAAAAGGGCGGCGGAGTAGGGTTCGTCCGCCGATCGATCTGAAAGAAGGGATAACTGGTCTCGCTGGTCAACAGTGTGAGGTTCACGCCGAAAATGAATCCCTTCAAAAAGCGAGGCGTAGCATTGCGAAGATTACCCTGCAGATCAATCTCTACCCCACTCACGGTACTTTCGGGGATATTGTCCGGTTCGGTAATGCGATAACCATTGAAGGGATCGTCGCGATCGAGGATGGCTCGCTGCCGGAGGTAATCGACGTTCCGCAGTTGCTTGTGGAAGGCGCCCACCGTAAGCAAGCCGAAGGAGTTATAGAAACTCAGAAAAAGATCGTAGTTCCAGGCGACGGTATTTTCCAGATCGGGATCGCCCCGGAAAAGCTCCAGTTCGTTCGTGTTGATGCGTACGTAGGGCACCACGCTCTGGTAGTCGGGCCGCGCAAGTGACTTAGTCACCGCCGCTCGGGCGTCGAACCATTCGGTGAACTGATACTTGGTCTGGAATTGTGGAAGAATATTGGTATAGCTCCTGCCGGCCTCAACGACGGTAGGAGGGGGCAGTAGGTTGACCAGGGGATCGTCCTCATCGAGGGTGCCGACTTCGCGGCTGCTGTACTCCTGCACGGTGTTTTCCAGGCGTACGCCACCGACGAACATCCAGCGGGGGCCAACATTGATTTGCCCCATCAGGTAACCCGAGGTTACCGTCTCGAAGCCGTCGTAATCCGCTAGGTCGCCTTCGATATCCCGGCGGTAAGTCGGAGCGTATTCGCCGTAGAAGGCATCCACCCGGTCCAGATCGATGATGCCGGAAAGCGGTAGCTCCGCAAGGGATGCGTATTCGGTATTGAATAGCTGATTATACGCCTCGAGATCAAACCCCTCGGCGTCAATATTGAAGCTACCGCCCCCACCCGGCAGCAGGTTGAATGAGCCACCGAGAAAGTCATCCCGGGAATCACCACCCAGGAAATTAGCGAGCGAAATGCTGCCGTTCGCATTACGAATAAAGCGCTCAGGATCGTCGATGGCGACGTTGAAGTCATTGAGGTAGGGTCGGCTTTCGAAGGCGGTCAAATCAGAAGATCGCTCGACTCGACGCACTTTGGCCCCCGTTTTTAGAAAGCCTGAGGTCTTCTCCCCAAGCCTGAGGTCATACTGTAGATCAACCTGGCCGGTGAAGTGATCCTCATCGACGTCATTGGTCTCGAAGTCAGAGCTGCGCAGCAGCGTAGCGTCCAGGTTATTGCGAAAAACGGAAGGTACGTCCTCCAGGCGTCCATTATCCGGAAAATTTCCCGTCGTCGCATTCAGCTCCTGGAAGCCGGCATCGAGGCTGTACGGCATGTTCTGCCGGCTAAAACTATAGGAGCCCGCCCAGGTGAGGTTCAGGTCGCCGAAGACGTGATCGCCGCTGAGGCTATTGGAGACGAGCCAAATGTCGCGATCGCGGCGACGGGCATCATAGCGCTGCTCGCTGGTGCCGAGCCGGTAGCGCTTACGATAGCGCTCATCATCGCGTTCGGTGTAGCCGGCCGTCGAGCTGAGCACGATACCGTGCTGCTTGTTTGGCGTAAAATCGAGCGTGGCGCTTCCACCGCCCCGGATACGGATCTCATCGGTGAACCCAACGTTGAGGGTATTGATCGGCAGTACGGCGTTGCCGACGTCGTCCGTCCCTAAAAATTCGTAGTCCACGGAGATGAACTCATTGGAGCGATTGATCCGCTGGTAGTTCGCCGTAGCGATATAGCCGAACTGGTCCTTCCCACCGAAACGGTTGCTTAGGCTGGCATTGAGCCGGTAGTTGTCGGCCGTATTCACCAAATCGTTGTAGGTACCCAGGGCGCGGACGTTGGCCCGCAGCCCCTTCCTCGCTTTGGCGACCGTAAAGTTGACCGAACCGCCGATGGCGTCACCGTCGCGATCCGGCGTCAGGGCCTTGTATAGCTCGATGCCCTCGAGCATGTCGGGGCTGATCATCGACAGGTCGGTCGAGCGATCGTCAACCTGAGTGGAGGGCAAGCGCTGACCGTTAATGGTGATGTTGTTGAGTCGCGGGGATATACCCCGCACACTGATCCGCTGCCCCTCACCGGCATCGCGAAAGACGCTCACCCCACTGAGCCGACCAAGGCTTTCGGCGGCGTTCTGATCGGGCAGCTCCTGTAGCTTCTCTTTGGACACTACGTTGACGATGGTGTTGGAATTGATCTGCTGGTTGATGGCCGCGCGCTGTCCTTCGGCCTGGCCGGTGACGACCACTTCGGTCAGCTGCAAGCCGCCGGCCTCGGATAGCGTGGTATCGAACGTTTTGGTCTCATCCGCGGCGAAGGTCATCTCTACGGTTTCGGTACCGTAGCCCAGGTAGCTGACTTCGACGGTGTGGGTGCCTACCGGTATGTTGTTGATGCGGTAGGTGCCGTCGAGTTCGGTCGTGCCCCCCAGCCCGAGGGTAGTGATCCCCACGTTGACGAATGGTAGTACCTCGCCGTCACCGTCACTAATGGTTCCGATCAGCGTAGCTGATTGGCCGGTGGCCACCGTAGCGCTGAACAGTTGAACCAAAAGCACCAACAGCGTAGTGCGAAGTTGGGGGGGCGTTTGCATGATCGAAATACCGAATGAATGTTCCCCAATGTACGTGGGAAAGCCTGCCGTCCGAGGCGTAACGGGTGTCGATAAAACGGTTTTTTAACCGTTAATAATTCTTACCTTACCGAGCATTCATCCCAGTTTCACCCGTGTACGCCCAGCTCGACGGTCTCGCCCAGCGCATCATCGAAAGCAAAGCCTTCGGCCGCTCGAAGACTTACGCCAAGCTGCTGCGCTACCTGGTCGAGAAGACCCGGGAGGGCGACATCCCCAAGGAGCTAACCATTGCAGTAGATGTATTCGGCAAGACGGACTTCGACCCGGCCGAAAGCACCCTGGTACGGGTGTATGTCTACAACTTGCGTAAGAAGCTCGCCGCCTATTATAAGGGTGAAGGTCAGGGAGACCGCTACCGACTACGGATCCCCAAAGGAGGCTACGCGGTGACCGTCGACGAGCAATTGACCCCGCCGTCGCCGCTAACCGTCGCTACCAGTCCGCCCCCTCCCACCCCCGTGCCGGTAACCAACTCGCGGATGACCAGCTACTGGCTGCTACCACTGGGGCTGGCGCTCGGTGCCCTTGCCTATGCACTAATCGACCGCAGCCCGGCCCCCAGCCCCTTCTTCGCCGAGCTACTGGCTAACGACCGCGCCGATATGCTCGTACTGGGCGACATGTTCGTCTACCGTGAATACGACACCCTTACTGGTACCAACCGTACCATCCGCAACGCGCGTATCAATTCGTTCGATCAGTTCGTGGAGCGAGAAGGCGAACTCGGCCGCCAGGGAGTAGAGATCAGCCCCCGGGGCTACACCTTTCTCATCTCCAACGCGCCTAAGTGGGTGCAGGCCATCAGCCGCCAGTTTACCGATCGCGGCACCAACGACTACACCCTCCGCCTGCGTACCCAACTGACCACCGAAGAACTGCGCAAGAACGACCTGATCGTGGTCGGCATGACGAAGACCATCGGCCCTTTCCAGACCGTCTTCACCGCCTCTGCCCTCGATTATAACGACTACGACACCTTCCAGCTCGGCGGCGGCGACAGCACGGCCACGCAACAGTTTCGTCCCAGCGGATCGAGCACGGACTACCATACCGACTACGGGCTTGTCGCCCGCTTCCCCGGCCCCCACGGCAACCCGATCCTCCTGTGTACCGGTCTGTGGGACAGCGCAACCACCCATGCCCTCGACATGATTACCCAACAGCGACTGTACAGGCAGCTCGAAGCGACCCTGCGGCGGGAGTTGGACGAAATTCCTCCCTACTACGAAGTCTTTTTCCGCGTGAATGGCGTCGAACTCACCGAACTCGACTACGAAATTCTTCACGTCGGCGCGCTCGACGGCCGAGCGGTCGACTGGGGCGGCGGTTATTAACAGTTTAACTACCCAGGTGGGGGTAAATTCGGGTAACCCAGTGGCACACTATCCCCCGATTACGATCGTAGGCGCCTACCCAGTAGCCTTCCAGTGTGCAAACATCCTATCGCCACTTACCACTCATGCTATTTATCGTTCTACACTGCACCCGCGTTCCCGCCGAAAAGTTCGATGCGGCAGCGGGAAGCCTACGGTCGAATGGGGCGGGGTCGCAGGTGAATTGGGGATCCGGACTGGCGTTGTTTTGCGCAATGGCCATACTGACCGGCTGTATCGAACGAGCCGCAACCCAGGGAGAGGCTGAACGCTGGAACGTACTCTTCATCGTCGCCGACGATCTGCGTACGGAGCTCGGTACCTATGGCTACGCGGATATGCATACCCCCAACATCGACCGGTTGGCGAGCCAAGGACGGCTATTTCGGGAAGCCCACGTGCAGGTTGCGATCTATAACCCCAGCAGAATGAGCTTTCTGACCCGGCGGCGGCCCGACACTGACCGAGCTGGCCGGACTGCCCAACCCACCAGAAGTTAGGGGCAGGTGCTTCGTCGCGACCCTGTCCGACCCAGCTACCCTGCATAAGGGACCGTTTACAGCCAATACCGCCGCCATCGGAAGACCGACCCGACGATGGGCTACACCGTACGGACGCCAACGGCCCGCTACACCAACTGGTTGCGAGTGGAAACGGGCGAAGTAGTGGCCGAAGCGCACTACGAACTGGCACCCGGCCGAGAATTGGCCACCCCCGTACGTTTTCTATCGCGAGGTCTCTCCTTTGATGAAGCCTTCAACTACGATAAGATGAATACCACCCTCCTTTTCCTCAATGCCATCGGCCCGGAGATGATCCTGGTCTTCTTCGCCATCCTGCTGCTCTTCGGCGGCAAGAAAATCCCCGAACTGATGCGCGGCATCGGCAAGGGCATCCGGGAGTTCAACACGGCCAAGGGCTCCCTGGAAAAGGAACTCAAGGACGGCATGCGCGAAGAAGAACAGCGTGAAAAAGACGCCCGTGAACTGCGGGAGGAATCCTTCATCACCCGCCAGAACGATTAGCGTAGCAGCCCCATTCCGGCCGCGTCTACTTCCTGCCCCATTAGTAGGGCGTTGGTCAGCACCACCACGGCCCGTTTGTTTTCCGTGTCCAGCCCCACGAAGGAGCGGTAGCCCGCCACGCCCCCGTTGTGCCAGTAGATGGTGCGCCCCGGCTCGGGTCGGACGATCTGCCAGCCCATTCCGATCGACTCCCGCGCGTTGATCTTCAGTACCGGCTCACGGGTCAGCGCCAGCACCTCGTTGGTCTTATCAAACTGCGCCCGCAGAAATTTCACCAGGTCCGCCGGCGTGGAAACGACCGACCCGGCCCCGGCCATGGCATCGGTAAAGTACCAGTAGGGAGCCGGGGTGCCGTCGATATGGTAGCCGGGTACGGTAACGATACGGTTGCTATCGGGCCCGTTCGAGCTGTGATTCATCTCCAGCGGATCGAAGATATTCTCCCGCAGAGCCGATCCGAAGTCACCCTCACCGAGCCGGTGCGTCAGTGTATAGGCCAGTACGCCGAAGCCCAGGTTGGAGTAGGCACTGTTTCTTGCTCCGCTGAGTTTCATCTCCTCTTTCAGGTACGTCCGCAGCAGTTCGGGGGTATAGCTTCCGTAGGGGTCGTTAGGTGAAAGAAGCAGCCCGGGCATATTGGACGGCAGCCGGGGCAGACCGCTACTGTGGGTCGCCAACTGGGCGTAGGTGAAGGTGGCGCTGTCGGCAAAGGGGAAATCGTAGGCCGCGTTCACCGGGTCGTCGAGTTGAATACGCCCGTCCTGTACGGCTTGTGCTAGCAGGGTAGCCGTTAGGACCTTCGTCACCGAGCCGATAGCAAAGGCACTGTTGCGGTTATCGACTGCTTCTACCCCATCTGCCGTTTTCCGTACACCGCAGTAGTGGGTACTGTCGCCGTCCAGGTAGGCGATGGCCACCTCGCCCCCCAACGGGTAGTGATCGAGCAACCTGATGGCTGCCGAATCGAGTTGGGCGGTGGTGCTAAGGGAGGTCATCAGGAGTAGGATGGTTAGTAGTTTCATGGTTTTCGGCTTCACCTCTTCATATTGCGCGGGCGCAGGTGCAATCTTAAATCCAAACGACGAACACCCTCTTCCTGACGACCGGGGGGATCAGCTCAGTATCCGGTCCATCACCCAGCTGGTGTGCAGTCCCGTACTACCCGGGGAAGGGTGGTGGTAGTCTTTCTCGGTCAGGTGGCGGTACATATTACGGACGTGGGGGAGTTGTACCGTTTTCGGATGAGCAATCGCTACCTCCTCCCGGCCTTCCCGGTTTTCCACAACGAGGGGGCCATCCGCGAAGACCGCGAATTCAATCGTCCCGCGGCTGCCGAACAGCTCCACCCGATCCATCCGTGCGTAGCTGCCGAAGTTCCAGCTACCCGTACCCGTGATGCCACCGGTGTGCATCCAGCTGGCGGCGATCGCGTCCTTTGCTCCGTACAATCCCTGCTGATTAGCACTCACTCCCGTGACTTCCGAAAATTCTCCCAGCAGATAGGCGAACAGATCGAGCCCGTGGCTGGCCAGATCATCGAAGTAGCCGCCCGGTGCTACGCGGGGGTCGGTACGCCAGTTCCGCTCGCCACTCAGATCGATCTCCTTCACGGGCTGCACCAACTGCCAGTTGAGGTGACGGGGCGTACCGATTTTACCCCCTTCCAACCACTGCTTCACCCGTTCGAAACGGGGCAGGGAACGGCGGTAGTAAGCCACGAAGAGGGGTACGTCACGCGCCGCGAAGGCTTCGTAAATCGCCAGGCTGTCGGCGTAAGAGGGGGCCATCGGTTTTTCCACACAGCAGGGCTTTCCGGCGGCGGCCACCCGCAGGGCATACTCCCGGTGAGCGTCGGGCGGGGTTGCGATGTAAACGGCATCTACCTCCGGATCGCCGATCAGGGCATCGGCGTCGGTGTAATACCGGGGTACCCCGTGGCGGCGGGCGTAGTCGGCGGCCCGCCCTCGATCCCGCCGCATCACGGCTACCAGTTCGAAGCCTTCGGTCAGTTGGTAGGCCGGACCGCTCTTTTTTTCGGTCACGTCGCCGCAGCCGATGATACCCCAGCGGATGGGGGTGGACAGGAAAGATAGGTTGGACATACTGGGTGTGGTTTGCCGGTCAGAAGATTGAAAGCTAACCAACATCGGATGTCTTATACATCCGATGTTGGCTGCCAATTTGGCAGACATCGGATGACTGACAGGATGACAGTAAGCAATTTCATCCCCTTTGCTCCGTTTCCCCCTATGATGAAGCACATTTGGGCCGGGTCTGTGACGCTCCTGCTCACCATCCTTACTCAGGTTGGCGGGGTTATCTATCTACTGACCATCATTGGGCTGCGTAGAGCGGGCACCTTTACCACATCCCCCCGCCCCCTCCGGTGGATGCAGCGCGGCGGGGTGGCTATGGGAGTTTACCTGTTCCTGATTCTGACGGTGGTACCGGCGGCAGCTACCTATTTCGGGCGGGTTCCGCTCCCGGTGTGGGACGTGAGTTCCCTCCGGCCCCTCAGCTTCCTCACGCCACTTTGTAACCGCCACTACGTGGACCCCCGATTGTACCGTGTTGTCAGGGAGGTAGCCGCCTCCAATCCTAAACTACACCTGGCCTATCTGGATGCTAATTTTCCCTTTTGGGATGGGTTCCCGCTGCTCCCCCACCTTAGTCACGACGATGGCAATAAGCTTGATCTCGCGTTTATTTATAAGTATCGCACTGGGGAGCGCGCGCCCTGGCGGGCCCCCGCCCCCCTGGCCTACGGTGCCTATGAAGAACCAGAGGCCGGGGAGATACACCAGACCAGGCGGTGTAAAAATGCCGGCTACTGGCAGTACGACTTTACGCAGTACCTGGTCCTATTCGGCGAGTCCGCCGATTTAGAGTTCGATGCCGCCGCGACCCGCCGGCTCGTTTCCGCATTCGCCGACCACCCCGGGATCGGAAAATTATTTCTAGAGCCCCACCTACAGCGGCGTCTGAACTTAACCCAGGGGATCATCCGCTTCCACGGTTGCCGGGCCGTGCGCCACGACGACCACCTGCACGTCCAGCTTTGACAACATCGGATGTCTATACATCCGACGTTGGCTGTCATTCTGTCAGACATCCGATGTCTGTCATTCTGGCGGGCCTTCCCGGCACCCGCGCCCCGCCGCCCCAATCCCCGCTTGCCCTACCTTCGCCCGAAATAGCTGTACTATGGAACTCACCGACCAGGAACGCACCCGCCGCGACAATCTGGCTAAGATCCGCGACCTCGGTATCGACCCCTTCCCCGCCGCCGAATTCCCGGTCACCCACCTGGCCGCCGACATTCCGCAACTGATCGAGGAAGACGGGGAAGGAAAAATCACGAACCTCCAGGACGTCTCCCTGGCCGGGCGCCTCATGTCCCGCCGCATCATGGGCAAGGCCGCCTTCGCCAACCTCCAGGATAGCAGCGGCCGCATCCAGCTCTACCTCAGCCGCGACGACATTGCCCCCGGGGAAGACAAGGCGCTGTACAATACTCTCTTCAAAAAACTGCTCGACCTGGGTGACTTTATCGGCGTGCGCGGATTTATCTTCCGAACCCGAACCGGCGAAATTAGCGTGCACGTCAGAGAGCTCACCTTCCTGGGCAAATCCCTCCGCCCCCTGCCGGTCGTCCGCGTCGACGAGGAGGGGAAGGCCCACGACGAATTTAAGGACCCCGAACTGCGGCAGCGGATGCGCTACGTAGACCTGACCGTCAACCCCAAGGTGAAGGAAACCTTCCGCAAACGCAGCCGCCTGATCACGGCCATGCGCCACTTTCTGGACGAGCTCGGGCTCATGGAGGTCGAAACCCCCGTACTGCAACCCATCCACGGCGGCGCGGCGGCCCGCCCCTTCAGGACCCACCACAATACGCTCGACGTGCCGATGTACCTGCGCATCGCCAACGAGCTCTACCTCAAGCGCCTCATCATCGGGGGCTTCGACGGGGTGTATGAATTCGCCAAGGTTTTCCGTAACGAAGGCATGGACCGGACGCATAACCCGGAGTTCACCATGGTCGAATTCTACGTGGCCTACAAGGACTACAACTGGATGATGGATACCTGCGAACGGCTGCTCGAGCATACCGTGCGGGCGGTGAACGCAGGTGCGGGCTCTACGGTGAAGGCCGGGGAAAACGAGATCGACTTCGCCGGTCCCTACCGCCGGCTGACCATGGCCGACGCCATCCGGGAATACACCGGCGAGGAGATCGAAGGGGCGGACGAAGCCGAACTACGAAAAATCGCCGACCGCCTGGAGGTGCACGTCGACAAGACCATGGGCCGGGGCAAGATCATCGACGAAATCTTCGGGGAACGGGTGGAGGCCCGGCTCATCCAACCGACCTTCATCACCGACTACCCGGTAGAAATGTCCCCCCTCACCAAAAAACACCGCAATAAGCCGGGGCTGGTCGAGCGTTTCGAACTTATCGTAAACGGGAAGGAACTGGCTAATGCCTATTCCGAGCTAAACGACCCCATCGATCAACGAGCGCGCTTTGAAGACCAGTTAAAACTGGCCAGTCGCGGCGACGAAGAAGCAATGGTACTGGACGAAGACTTCCTGCGCGCCCTCGAGTACGGTATGCCCCCTACGGCCGGCATCGGCATCGGTATCGACCGGCTGGTGATGCTGGTGACCGGGCAGCGGAGCATCCAGGAGGTGCTGTTTTTTCCCCAGATGCGGCCCGAACGAAAATATAGTTAATGAACCCCGGCAAGGAACGGATCTGTATCATCGGCTGTGGTACGTACGGCAGTTACTTGCTCTACCGCTTACTGGAACTGCACGGTGATACGACGGAAGTTACGGTTGTGGAGGTGGGTAACGCGACCATTCGGGATATAGAGGAAGCCGGCCTGGCCACCCCGTCAGATACCAGCGCCGTCTCCCGTTTCGGGCGCTACTTCGGGCTCGGGGGCACTTCGGCGCGCTGGGGAGGGCAGATCCTGTTTTTCGACCGCCGCGACGTGGCCCGCAATGACAACGCCGACTGGGACTACGTGGTCGAACTCAACGAGCGTCACCGGAGGACCGTGCTGCAACAGCTCCTCGGAAAGCCAACTATGAGCGAGCAGCCCGAGCCACCCCGGGTGAAACACGGTATCTGGCTGGGATACTTTAGGCGCAACCTATTCAAACGTCTGGGCGCTAAGCAACGGAAGCGGGTGGAGTGGATCACCGGCCACCGGGTGGTGGACTTTCACCGGGAGGGAGACCGGTTGCACCGGATCGATCTGCGTGATCGCCAGGGCAACACCCGCCACCTCGAAGCCGATACCTTCTACCTGACGGCCGGGGCACTGGAATCCTGGCGCCTGCTCGATAAGTTCGGCACCGAAGCTCTGCGCGATGGCGACCTGGGGCGCAACCTCGGCGACCACGTCAGCGTGGAGCTTTTTCGCGTGCAGGGCAGTCCGCCGGTACTGGGAGGCGTCGACTTCACCCCCCGCTTCCTGGGCATGTCACTGTTTACCAAGCGGCTGCTGGTGGATACGGCCGGGGCCCGGGTGAACTTCGCCCACGTCATTCCGAATAAGGGGGTGGCAGCCTTTGCGGTACTCAAAAATACCCTCTTCGGTCGCCAGGAAGCCCGGACCCGCTGGCAGGAGGTGATGCAGAGTCTGAGTTTTTTGGTCGCCTTCGGGGGCAAGCTGCTCTTGCGGCGCAAACTGCACATCCACAAAAATCGCTGGAGCCTGCAACTCGATATCGAGCAGGGCGACGAAACCGACAACTACCTGACCACCACCGAAGAACGGGATGCCTTCGGCGAACGGGGCCTGCGGCTGCAGTGGTCGGTGTCGGAGAGCGACCGCGCGGCCATCACCGAAGCTAAGGCCGAACTGAAGAAGGTGCTGGATGCGGCCGGCCACGACTACGAGGAGGTCTTCACGGATGTAAACAGCTACGAAAAACTGGAGGACACCTACCACCCCGTCGGCTTCATCCGAATGGGGGCCGACGAGCGGGCGCCGGTGGACCGCGATTTCCGGGTACGGGGTATCGGTAACCTCTACCATTTTTCGACCGCTCTTTTCCGGAGTGCCAAGTCCATCAATCCCACCGCCGCGGCCTTCTGCCTGATCGAGGAACACCTGAGTCGCCCCCGCCGCCGCCCGGAATAGCCATATCTTGCCGCCCATGTTGCTCTACGTCACCTGGGAGGCCTCCCCCGAAATCCTATCCATCGGTCCGATCACCCTGCGGTGGTACGGACTGATGTTCGCCCTCGGTTTTCTGCTGGGTTTCGCCATGGTGCGGCGGATGTTTCTGCGGGACGGGGCCCCGGAGGCGTGGCTGGACTACTGTTTCTATTTTCTCATCGCCGGTACGATCCTGGGGGCGCGACTGGGGCACATCCTGTTTTATCAGTGGGACTACTACGTCAATAACCCCGGCGACATCCTGAAGGTCTGGGAGGGCGGGCTGGCCAGCCACGGTGGGGTGATCGGCGTGGTGACGGCCCTGTTCCTGTTCAGTAAGTTCGTCAGTAAAAAGTCGTTCTTCTGGATCAGCGATAAGGTAGCCGCTCCCATTGCCCTGGTCGGGGCCATGATCCGCTTCGGCAACCTGATGAACTCCGAGATCGTCGGCACGCCGAGCGACGCGCCCTGGGCCTTCCTGTTCGTCAATGCCCGGGCGGGTCTGAACGACGTGCCCCGCCACCCGGTGCAACTCTACGAATCCCTTAGTTACCTACTTACTTTCGGCATCCTCATTACGCTGTACTGGAAGACCGATCTGCGCAAGCGTCCCGGCTTTCTCACCGGCCTCTGGTTCGTGCTCATCTTCGGCTTCCGCTTCGTCTGGGAGTACTTCAAGAGCGATCAGGGCGGCTTCGGGGAGGTACTGACCACAGGGCAGTGGCTGAGCGTCCCGCTGGTACTGGGGGGGCTGGTGATGATGGCGCTGAGTAAGGCTAAGACGGAGGGGGCTGC
>CAZQNE010000068.1:0-21843 GCA_964594535.1 uncultured Lewinella sp. | reverse complement strand
CGGCTGCCCATACCGGCGGCTAGGATGACTAGGGTAGGTTTGGTCACTGCCATATCGTGGTGAACGTTTTTTACTAGGAGCGGCTACCGGGGCCGTTTGTTTATGCAGGTGGCCCGAAAATCGGTAGCCTCCCGGTGGGCAAGGTAATACGCCAGCCCGTAAGCGCCGAAGAGCGCCAGTAAGCCGGCGAGGAAAACGGTCGCACTTATGGCCGCCACCAGCGTAGACAGGTGGGGGTAGAAATTCTGGATGACGAGCAGGTTCACCGTGACGATACCCGCCGTCAGCAGCATACAGAAGATGCAGGCCGCCCGCCCCATTTGCAGCAGCCGCGTTCGTTGCCGGAACAGCGTAGTACGCAGAAAGTGCACGTACATATCGTGCTGCGGCCGCATCCGGATAAGTTCCCGCAGCACGTGCTCGGTGGTAGGGTAGTCCTGGATGCGGAAGGCACTGGCCGCCTTTCGGAACAGTTGGAACTGAAATACTTCCTCCTTCCGCCCGGGTACGTAGCGGATGTCGTGGCGGATACTAGCGTCGATGACCAGATCGACCATCAGCTGGTGCTCGCGGTAGGCACCGGTCTCGAACAGCGCATCGACGTACTGCACGGTGAGCTCGAAGTGCTCGACCACGTCCAGCCGCCCGATCTCCAGTTCACGCTCCTCGTAAGTCCGGATGATGCGGTGGTAGTCCTTCGGGTCTACGGCACGCAGCTCACGGTACAACTGGGAGTAGTGGCGGGGCATGGGGGGGGAGGATTGAAAATTGAAAAATGGGGGTCGAGGATGTTGCTGGGTCGGCTTTGCCGCCCGCTCTCCGCTAACCGTTCAGAAAACGTAATCCGGTGATGAGGGTTCTGAGAATATCCATTATTGGGGGGGCAGGCGGTACGTCGGGGCGTACCCCGCGACGTACCGACGAGGCGGGCACCGCCCGCGGAGCAGAGCCGCAAATTGTACATCGTAGATTATAACTCGTAAATCCTAAATACCTTGCGACATGCCCGCCCCCAAACGCAGCAGCAGCCAGTGGATTCCCTTCGTGATCGTGTCCTTCCTTACCCTGGGCTTCATGGTCTGGGCGATGCGGCAGTGCAATGCCAACGACGGCGACTACGCCATGATCGAGGAGCGGGTCTTCCGGGAAAACTACCTGGAACGGCGCGACAGCATCCTCCGCGATAGCATCCGCAGGTTGCGGGCGGCCCGGGCCGTAGTGGGGCCCGGAGAGTCCGACCTGTCGGATGCCGAGCGGGAAGTACTGGCCCGGGAAGCCGCCCTGCTTCGTGCCCGCACCCAACCGCTGCCCGGCGATAGCGGGGCGTACATTCCCGGCCGCCCCGCCAAACTGGTCGTACAGAAGGAGACGACGCTGTTCAGTACGATCGACGGGCTGAACGTGCGGGCCCGCCCCGGTTTGGGGAACCCCGTCATCGCCCGTCTGGCGCTGCACGAACCGGTCACCTACGCCAACGAAGTCACCGACTCCCTCTACACCATCGACCTGGGGGAAGTCACGCCGACGGCCCCCTGGGTTAAGATCAAACTCGACGACGGGCGGCTGGGCTGGGTTTACGGCGCCGGAGTGGAATACTACAGAACCCGCCTGGAGGGCGTCATCAACTAGCCACGGTGCAACTTCCTACTCCCACTACCGCCGCCGAGTTAGCCGAACGCCTCGGTGCCCGCCTGCTGGGCAGCGGCGCGGTGCGGGTGGTGGGGCTTAACGAAATTCACCACGTCGGGCCGGGGGACCTTTGCTTCGTGGACCACCCGAAATACTACGCCAAAACCCTGGCTTCGGCGGCTTCCGCCATTCTCATCGACCGGGAGCAGCCCTGCCCGCCGGGGAAGGCGCTACTGGTCCATCCCGAGCCATTCCGGGCGTACAATGAATTGGTCTGGGGGGCGCGGCCGCAGGTGCGGTATGGGCCGGGGGCCGGGGCCGAGTCGATCGGTGAGGGCACGCTGGT
Source organism: uncultured Lewinella sp. (assembly GCA_964594535.1). Lineage (GTDB taxonomy): Bacteria > Bacteroidota > Bacteroidia > Chitinophagales > Saprospiraceae > Neolewinella. Next base: position 19,868 of record CAZQNE010000068.1, on the reverse strand, counting down.
GGGGCCCGGCGTCGTACTCGGACGGGATGCCATAGTCGGGCGGGAATGCCGGTTGGAACCCAACTGCGTCATCGGCGACGGCTGTGTACTGGGCGATCGCGTTACGGTGAGTGCGGGGGCCGTCATCGGGGGGGAGGCCTTCTACTTCAAACGAACGGCGGGTGGCTACGAAAGCTGGCGGAGCGGGGGCAGCGTTCGCCTGGAAGATGACGTTTTCGTCGGGCCCTGCTGTACCATCGCCCGGGGGGTATCGACCACGACGGTGATCGGCCGGGGCAGTAGGCTCGACGCCCAGGTGCAAATCGGCCACGATTGCCGCATCGGGGCGCACGTGCTCATGGCGGCCCAGGTCGGCGTGGCCGGAAACTGTGTCATCGGCGACTGGTGCGTGCTTCAGGGGCAGGTCGGGATCGCTCAGAACCTCAAATTGGGGGAGCGGGTGACCGTGCTGGCGCAGAGTGGGGTCGGAAATGATTTGGAGGCGGGTAAAACGTACTTCGGCAGTCCGGCGCAGGAGGCCCGCCGGGCATTTCGCGACCTGATAAAAGTCAGGCAACTGTAGCAAAATAATCAATATGGCCTAGGGATTGTTAACTTACTATGGCGGAAGTACTCGACATTACGGTAGAGGAGAAGCGAGCCATCCACTCGGCGTATGAGGGGATGATCGGTAGCCTGCGCACCCCCTTTTCGGAGGAGGATCGGGAGCAAATGGACCGCGCCTTCGAGCTCGCTAATTTCAGCCACCGCCACCAGCGCCGACGTACCCACGAGCCCTACATCCTGCACCCCATCGCCGTAGCCCGTATCTGTGCCGAAGAGATCGGGCTGGGGCCGACCGCCATTTGCGCCGCCCTGCTGCACGACGTAGTAGAAGATACCCCCGTGGCGCTGGAGGAGATCCACCACCGCTTCGGCGAACGGATCGCCCAGATGGTGGGCGGGCTGACTAAACTCGACAGTGCCTATCAGTCCGAGAGTAAGCAGGCCGAAAATTTCAAGAAGGTCCTCTCCACCCTGATCGTAGACGTGCGGATCGTGCTCATCAAGATGGCCGACCGCCTTCACAATATGCGCACGATCACGGCCATGCCCGAGCACAAGCAGCTTAAAATCGCCGCCGAAACCAGCTACATCTACGCTCCCCTGGCCCACCGGCTCGGCCTGTATAACTTCCGTTCCGAGTTCCTGGACCTGTGCATGAAAGTACTGGAACGGGAGGAGTATAATGCCGTAGCCCGTAAGCTGCGGGCCACCAAAGCCGCCCGGGAGCAGTACATCGAGAGTTTTATCGCGCCGCTGCGATCCAAGCTGGATGAGTTGGGGTACCCCTACCGCATCTTCGGTCGCCCGAAGTCGATCTACAGCATCTCCAATAAGATTAAGAAAAAGCAGGTCCCCTTCGAGCAGATCTACGATCTGTTCGCGGTGCGCGTAATCCTTAACGTACCCCGGGAGAAGGAGAAGCTGGCCGCCTGGGCGGTGTACAGTACCATTACGGACGAATACCAGGCCGTTCCCTCCCGGCTAAAGGACTGGATCACCATCCCGAAATCGAACGGCTACGAGAGCCTGCACACCACCGTCGTCGGCCCCGGTGCCCGCTTCGTGGAGGTTCAGATCCGGAGCGAGCGCATGAACGAGATTGCCGAGCGGGGGTTCGCCGCCCACTGGAAGTACAAGGGGGTGACGGGCCAGCGCGACGTCTACGAGCAGTGGTTCGAAAGCGTGCGGGACATTCTCGAAAATCCCAATAGCGACACCGTTCAGTTCCTCGGCGACTTCCGTGACAACAGTTTCTTCAACGAGGAAGTCTACGTCTACACCCCGAACGGCGACATGAAGGCCCTGCCGAAGGGGTCCACCGCCCTCGACTTTGCCTTCAGCGTCCACAGTATGGTCGGCTACCACTGCCAGAGCGTGCTCTGCGACGAACGCATCGTACCGCTGAGCTACGAGTTGCGCAATGGCGACCGGCTCAAGGTCAACACCAACCCCAACCAGAAGCCCAACCCCAACTGGCTCGATATGGTCAAGACGGGGAAGGCCAAGGCCAAGATCCGCCAGGCCCTCAAGGAGGAGAAGCGCAAACAGGGGGAAATGGCCCGGGAAGCCCTATTACGCCGGCTTAAAAAGCTGAACGTGGAGGATGAGAAGACCGCCATCGAAACCCTAGCGCGCCACTGGACGGAGAATAGCCACGTCGACCTGTTTTACGAGATCGGACAGGACAACCTCAGCATCGCCCAGGTACTGAAGCCATTCGTGGTGGAGCACGGAAAGTTGGTCGTCCCCCCCGCACCTGCGTCCCCGCCCCAGGAAAAAAGCCCCAATAGCAAGGGTCGCCGCAATACCGCCAACAAAATCAAGGGCCACACTAAGTTACTCATTAACGGCGAGCCCGGCGACCAACTGGAGTACGCCATGGCCAGTTGCTGCAACCCCGTGCAGGGTGACCAAGTATTCGCCTACCTGACCTCCAACGCCGGGCTGAAGATTCACCGCGTCATTTGCCCCAACGCCGAGAACCTGATGGCCAACTACGACTACCGCATCATGAAGGCCGAATGGGTGAGCACGACCGAGCACAGCTTCGTGGCCGAGCTCCGGCTGACCGGGCGCGACGCCGGCAAGGGGGTGATCGAAACCATCAGCCACGAAATTACCGAGATGGACCTGGACATTCGCAGCTTCCAGATTGCCGCCGAGGGGGGGGCCTTCACCGCCACGATCAGCCTGCTGGTACGCAACACCGACCAACTACGGCTGGCGACGCGGGCGCTGCAAAACTTAGATAACGTCTCAACCGTTTCCCGGGTAGAATAAGCTAAGCGGCGTCCATCCATGCAGACTAACCCCACTACCGACATCGAGCAGATCAAGGAAATTTTTTCCGAACATCTGCGCGAACGGAAAGCCCGGCGGACCCCCGAGCGCTTTGCCATCCTGGAGGAGATCTACGGCCGCGACGACCACTTCGACGCCGAGTCGCTCTACATCCACATGAAAACCAATAACTACCGCGTAAGCCGGGCCACGGTCTACAATACCCTGGAGTTATTGGTGAGCTGCGACCTGGTCAAAAAGCATCAGTTCGGCAAGAATCTGACGCAGTACGAAAAGAGCCATGGGTACAAGCAGCACGATCACCTGATCTGCAACGGTTGCGGTAAGGTGCTCGAATTCTGCGACCCCCGCGTGCAGCAGATCAAAAATATGATGGGCGACATCCTCAACTTCAAGGTCACGGGTCACAGCCTGAACCTGTACGGGGAGTGCGCCGGGGCCTGTGAGCGAACCCAGGAAGGCTAAGGCAGGCCGCTGTCGCGACAGGCCCAGGCAAAGTACGGATCGCCGTACCTTAGCCTGGGCCTGAAACTGCGCAGCAGTTGCCTTAGCCTTATCAATAACATCAATTAAACTACTTTTTATATGTCCTACGATATTACCGGAACGCTCGTCAAGAAATACGAAACCGAAACCAAGGGGGAGAGCTTCCGCGTCCGTGACTTCGTAATCAAAGCCAATGACGGCGGGCAGTACGATAACTTCGTGAAATTCCAGTGTACCCAGGACCGCACCTCCCTGGTCGACGATATCAACGAGGGGGACGAGATCAAGGTCCACTTCGACCTGCGGGGCCGGCAGTGGCAGGATAAGTACTTTACCAATCTGAACGCCTGGCGGGTGGAAGCGCTATCCTCGGGGGATGCCCCTACGGCTTCGACCGGTAAATCCGAGGGGCCGGGCGATTTTCCGAAGGCGAACGACGAGCCGGTCCTGGAGGCCGACGACGACCTGCCGTTCTGATGACCACCCGCAGCCAGACGACCCAGCAGGTCACCGTAAGCGCCCGGAGTTTTTACCAGGAGGCTTACTCCCAGCCGGAGGACGGCAACTACGTCCACGCCTACCAGATCCGGATCGAGAACCGGGGCGATCTGCCCGTGCAGCTACTGAGCCGCAACTGGGAAATTATCGACGGTACCGGAATGCGCCGTGAGGTGGAGGGCGACGGGGTGGTCGGTAAACAACCCGTCATTCAGCCGGGGCAGACCTACAGCTACCAGAGTTGGGTGCAGTTCCCCACCCCGATCGGGGCCATGCGGGGTAGCTATGTCATGTACCGCCGTAGTGCCGAAGGGGTGGAGAATTACTTCCGGGTGGTGGTGCCGGAGTTTTTCCACTTCACCGATGCGGTGCTGAATTAGACCGCCACCCCATACTCCCGCAAGGCCCCATTTAGGCTGGTCTTCTTGTCCGTACTCTCCTTCCGCTGGCCGATGATGAGGGCACAGCTCACCTGGTAGTCACCGGCCGGAAAAGATTTGGTGTAGCTGCCGGGCACGACCACCGACCGCTCCGGCACCTCGCCGCGGTGGGTGACCGGCTCACTGCCGGTCACGTCGATAATGCGGGTGCTCCGGGTAAGCACGACGTTCGCGCCGAGCACGGCCTCCTTTCTGACCCGCACCCCCTCCACCACGATACAACGGGAGCCGATAAAGCAATCGTCTTCAATAATGGTGGGGGTCGCCTGGAGGGGCTCGAGTACCCCCCCGATACCGACGCCGCCGCTCAGGTGGACGTTCCGGCCGATCTGGGCGCAGCTACCTACCGTAGCCCAGGTATCGACCATAGTGCCGCCACCGACCCAGGCCCCGATATTGACGTAGCTGGGCATCAGGATTACCCCCTTTTCCAGGTAGGCGCCGTAGCGGGCAATGGCGTGGGGGACGACACGGACCCCCTGCTGCGCGTAGTCCCGCTTCAGTGCCATCTTGTCGTGGAACTCGAAGGGACCGACCTCAACGGTTTCCATCTGCCGAATGGGGAAGTAGAGCACGACGGCTTTTTTGACCCAGTCATTGACTTGCCATTCACCGTCGGCCCCGGGCCCGGCAACGCGTAGTCGGCCCTGGTCCAACTCCCCGATGACGTGGTCGATGGCCGCGCGGGTGGCGGATTGGGGAAGCAGGGAGCGATCCTCCCAGGCGGCTTCGATGGTGGCGCGGGTGTCGGTCATAACGGGCGGTAAATTTAGGGCGTAAAGATGCGCAAAAGCGGGGCTAGCCCGGATAAGTGCAGGAACGGCTATCTTGGGTTCGTATGAACGGCCGAGCGACGAACGATTACACGGGGTGGTTACTAGGCTTCATTTTTGCCCTGGGGCTGGGTTACTCCCCGCCCGCTCGGTCCCAACCAGGTACCGACCGCGAAGCGCTGATCCAGCAAGCCGCCCGACTCTACGGGGAGGGCGATCGGGTCGGGGCGGAGGTGATCTATCATTCCATTATCGAGGAGGGTGCCCGAAGGGGGCTGCGGGATAGCCTGACGGCCCTGGCGTACCACCGCCTGGGAACGATGGCCGCTAACGATGTCGAGGACAGCGTGGCGGTAGTCTACTATCGATCCGCGCTGCGCATCCGGGATTCTCTCTTCCGGGGGCCCCACAACGATCGGGCGCACACCCGCGTCAATCTCGGCACGCCCCTGCGTTTCCTCGGGTATCCGGATTCGGCCCTTCACCTGTTCCGGGAAGCCAATACGATGTACGAGCAATTGGAGCAACCGGACAGTATCAACTGGATACTGAGTCTGACGGAGATGTCGACCATTGCCGTCAGTCGGCAGGACTTCACCCTGGCCTCCAACGTCAGCTACCGGGCTACGGACCTCCACGATCGGGTCAGCGGGATAGACCCCTATAACTCGGTCGTCATTTACCTGAATGCTACGGCAAGCTCCCTGCGGCACAACCGGATCGAGGAGGCACTCGGGTACGCTCGCAAGGGGCTGACCTACGCCCACGACTTCGGGCACCCGCTACTGATCGCCCAGGCCTACAACTCACTGGGGATCGTACAGCGGGAGGCCGGAATGGTCGAGGAGGGGAAGGTTAATCTGGATAAGGGCGTCGAGCAAATCGAGGGCGTGGAAGGGGCGGAGGAAGCCCTGGCGACCCTCTACCTGAATCTCGCGGAATACTATGCGGGCGAGGGCCGATTCGGGCGGGCGCTGGACTACGACGGCCGCGCCCGTTCTATTTTCAAAAGCGCAGGGATAAAAGGAATAAAAACGATCTACTGCGCGAGCGATAAGGTCCCGGACCAGCTGCTGGCGGGGGGCCATGACGAGCATGCCCTCGGAATGGTCCGTGAGAAATTAGCCTGCCTGACGGGGGTCGCAGACGGTAAACTAACTAGCGCCTACGTCGATACCGTTTCCACCGGTCTCATTCCCCTGATCGATCTGCTCGGGTTGCGTGCCCGCATCCATACCGAACGGGACACGATCGATGCCGCTATCGCCGATTACCATCTGGTACTACAGCTACAGAACCGGCTGCGGGAAGCGGTGCACAGCGGAGAGAGCCAACTGTACCTGAGTCAGAACCTGCGCCCCTTCTTCGACCGGGTGATCGCCCTGTACTACCGGCGGTACCGGGAGCGGGGGGCGGAAGCCGATCTCTGGTCGGCCTTCACGCTGAGCGAACGGGCCCGGGCCTACAGCCTGCTGACCGCGATGCAGGCGGGGCGGAACGCGCCCACCCCCGAACAACGCCGCCTCCGGGAACAGCGGGCGGCCCTGCAACGGGCCGTCAGCCTCGGCGACAGCAGCCGACGCGACGAGCTGGCGGCCGTGACCCTGCAACTGGACCGGCTGAGCTTCGCAACGGCCGGCCCCGCCAGGAACTCCCTACCGGAATTTTCGCGGGAGGAAGTACTGGAGTATTTGAGTCGCGAAGAGACCGATCTACTTGAATTTCATCTAGGAGAGGACATTGGTTTGCTCTTTCACCTAAACCCGGAAACGGGACTATCCGCGTACCCCATCGCGGACCACGACCGGCTACCCCAGCGTATCACCGACTGGCGCGCTTCCGTACGGGAGGGAAGCTACCGCCGAAAAAGTCTGCGGGCGTCCGCCGTTCAGGATAGTCTGGACCGGACGTTCTTTACCCTCGGAAATGCCCTGTATGCGCAGTTGTTCCCCGGTGATTTCCGGGACACTTTGCACCCGCGCCCCCGCCCGGAACTTTGTATCGTCCCCGACGGCGTACTGCATTACCTACCCTTTGCCGCCCTACCGGCCTCCCCGGCCACTTCTCCCTACAGTTATCGGTCGGCGGACTATCTCGGCACGCAAACGAAGCTCCGCTACGCCTACAGCCTGGGGTATCTACTCCAAATCGAGCGAAACGGGACAGTTTCTGATTACGAATACACGGTTCTCGCCTTTGCTCCTAGTTTTGGTGGGGGGGAAGCGGAAACGAACGAACGGACGGCACGAAACATCTTGCACGCGGGCCGGGCCCTGGACCCCCTCACCTACAATACGGAAGAAGTGCGGCAGATCGCCGAGTTGGTCGACGAAACTACGGTGTACACCGGTACGCGGGCGGACCGGGCCAATTTTCTGCAGACGGTAGGCCAGGCCCGCGTGCTTCACCTCTCCAGCCACGGTAGTGTAGATCCCAGCGATCCGAACCTGAGCTTCATCGCCTTCAGCCAGCGTGGGGATAGCCTGGATCGCAGCGAACTGCTCTACTTCAACGATCTCTACAACCTGCCGCTCGATAACGAACTCACCGTGCTCTCCGCCTGCGAAACCTCCCTGGGCAAACTGGCGGCCGGGGAGACGACCATGAGCCTGGCCAGCGCCTTCGCCGCGGCCGGTGCCCGCAGTACCCTGACCACCCTCTGGCAGGTGGACGACGAGGCCACCAAGAACGCCGTAGTGAGCTTCTACCGCTACCTGACGGACGGGGCCAGCCGGGCCGAAGCCCTGAGCCGGGCCCAGGAAGAATTACGGGCCTCGGACTTCGCCCACCCCTACTACTGGGCGGGGCTCACGCTACACGGGGCCGCCGGGCCACTGGAACTGGATACCGTACTACCGGCCTACATTCCGGGATGGACGTGGTCGCTGGTCGGGCTGGGCGTCATCGCCGTCCTGGGGTACTTCTTCAGCACCCTGAACAGCGCGCTTCCCTAATCGGCCACCCGCGTCCGTCGGAGCCGTTCGCCCAGCGCCGCCCAGTGGGATGGAAAAAAGAACACCCGGAGTAGCACGATGGACGGTTTCCCGTCCCGGAACACAGTGATCCGGTCGTCGGCCACCCGTATCTCATCGATGGCGAAGAGGGGCACTTCGGTCGGGGACCGAAAGCCGGTCTTGGCGCGGATCGAGAGCTCGTCCAGCCGTACGCGGAAGAGATTGCGGATGGCGAAGGTGATAATGACCGGAACCAACAACAGAGTGGAGGGGCCGAGCGGCTGGCCGGTAGTAGCCACGTAGATCAGGTACAGGGGGAGGCCCGGGAGGGCAAGCAGCAACATAAACAGGGAGGCATTCCGCATCGGGTAGAGCAGCCCCCGCCGGTAGTCTCCGATCAGCAGCCAAAGCTCCGTGAGCGCCGCGGCCAGTACGGCGGCGGCCACCCCGTACGCCAGGGTGAACGATACCTCCGGCAACCCGGTCGGGACAAAGCGGTAAGCCAGGATAACGAAACCGACCAGCAGGATGCTCCCCACGTCGGCTACCCACTGGTAGGGGGGCCGTTTGTTCATACCTCGCAGATACGCAGCCCCTCGGCCAGTGCCCGGATCTTATCGTCGTAGGTCGGGATGAATTCCTGGGCTACGTAGCCATCGAAACCCGTTTCGTGGATGGCGCGAATGATGGCCGGGTAATTCAGCTCCTGGCTGTCGTTGATCTCGTGGCGGCCCGGCACCCCGCCGGTGTGGTAGTGGCCGATGTACGGCGCGTACTTCTTGATGGTCGCGATAACGTCCCCCTCCATAATCTGCATGTGGTAGATATCGTAGAGCAGCTTGAAGCGGTCGGAACCGATCATTTCGGCCAGGGCGGCCCCCCACTCGGTGTGATCGCACATGTAATCGGGATGGTTGACCTTACTGTTGAGCAACTCCATCTGCAGGGTCACGCCGGCCTCCTCGGCCAGTTTGACAATGGGCCGCAGGCCTACGGCGCAGTTGATCATGCCGTCGTAGTCGCTCATCCCCCGGCGATTGCCACTCATGACGATCATGCTGGGGATGCCGTGGTCGGCGGCATCCCGGATCGCCCTGGTGTAATTTTCGCGCAGGGAGGCGTGATTAGCGGGGTCGTTCCAGCCGTTCTCGATGCTGAAGCCGTCGAGCGTCCCCATGGCACAGGTAAGGCCGTGCCGTTTCAGGGTCGGCCACTGGTCCACGGTAGTGAGTTCCACGCTTTTGAGGCCGACGTCCTTGCCCCGTTCGGCGAATTCTTCCAGGCTCATGCCGTTGTAGCACCAGTAGCAGGCGCTGTGGTTGGTGGTAGCGGCGGGGCTGGGGGCGGCGGCATCCGTTGCGTTGCAGGCTTGGTTGAGAGCAAGGAAACCAGCGCCTAGGGCGGCTTGCTTGAGGGCTTTACGGCGGTTCATGGTACGAAAGATAAGTAGATCGACTCTCCGAAAGGTAAAGAATTTGGGGCACTGTGGCCCATAGCGTAATTTATGCCCGCCCATTCGTAACGCATTAAGTGGCGGGAGCATCAAGCGGTGATTGCTCTCACACAACACACCCACTATGATTACCCTGCTCCGATCCCTCCTGCCCGCCGTCCTGGTTTGTAGCCTGCTGGGCTGCCCCCTGCCCGGTGAACCCGACCCCACCCCCCCACCGGTCACCGACTATGGCTATGGGGCGGAACGACTCAATCTCAGCAACCCCCGTGAGTGCGAGCCCGACCTACTGACCTTCGGTGAGCTCGGCACCGGCTACGTTCCCGCCGCCGACCAGGAAGTACCCCCCCTCCCCGAAGACTGCACCCTGGAAACGGGCAACTTCCGGATCGCCGAACTGAGTGGTGTGACGGGCGGCTCCTTCGTCCTTCACCTGTACCGGGCTACCATCGGCACGACGACCGTGAGCGTGTACGGGGAAACGGGGCGCGGGGCCTTCGAGACCATTCTCGATTGCGCGGACGCAGGTGCGGTGGCGAACCGGATCGAAATTACCGGGGTGGAAAATGCCTACAGTCGCCTCTTCATCCGTCTGGGCATCGCTACGGATATCGACTACCTGCCCGGCGAGAACCTACAGTTAGCGGCCTACGACGACATCGACCGCGGACGGCAGGCACCCTTCATCGACTACAACTACCTGAACCCGGAGGTCAAGCGGTTTCCCGATCAATTCGACGGTCAGCCCGACCGCCTGTCGGTAAGCTGTGATGGCACCTCCTTCCAGCGGCTTATCCTATCCACCTGCGGCGAAGACAGTACGGTGCTCAAGAAATGGGCCGAACTAACCGGCGTCCCCCCTTCCGAGCAGTACTACAGCGACAAGGGGCACGTAGTTGCCCTGACCGTACCGCCGGGAATGGACCTGAATACCACGGGGGGGGCCGTAACCCGGCTGCGCCCCCGGAACAATACCGGCAACGGTACCGTGGAACCCGATTACATCGTCAATCTGTTCGACCCCCGCGACCCGGATAATTTCGGTGGCGACCTACCCACGGCGGGCAAGGACCCCGAGATCATCCAGGCCGATGGCAGGATACTTTACTTCCAGACGCTGTTCCGGGACTTGCAGCCCCGCCAGAACTTCAACTACGATCTCGACCCCCTGCGGATTGCCATCATCGACAGTGGGGTCGACGTTGACTACAGCAGCGACCCCGCTGAGGCCCTGTGGCGGCTCAGCCCGAACCAGAAGCGTACCCCCGCCGAGTACGTGCTTCCCAACCGCTTCGGCTTCGACTTCATCGAAAACGATTACACCCCGAACGACCCCCTGCCCCACGGAAACGCGGTCACCTGGTCGATCCTGAACAACTACCGGGGGGACCGTCCCCTCGACCTGATCCACCTGAAGACCTTCGGCCGCGAGGGGGCGGCCAGTTACTTCGGCACCCTGGTGTCCCTCTACGAGGCGAACCGCGTCGGCAGCGACCTCATCAATATGAGCTGGGGAATTTACACCCCGAAGGCACCGGAAGCCCTGACCTGTGCCGTAGAGCGCGCGCTGGCCGATGATATCCTACTGGTGACTTCGGCCGGCAACGATAACGAAGACCTGAATGCCACGCCCCAGTGGCCGGCCGCCTACGCCGAGGCCTACCCCGACCGCATCTTTTCGGTCGCTTCCTACTGGTACGGCCTGGAAGCCTTCGATGCCAATAGCGACCCCGACGCGGCACGGAAGAAGGACTACTCGAACTTCGGCCCCCCGCGGGTGAACGTAGCGGGCTATTTCACCAACCCCATTCCCACCGCGGTGGGTGCCGACCCCTACTTTCCGATCGGCACCTCGATCTCCGCTCCGCTCATTATCGCCGAACTGGCCAACCGCATCAACAGTGACCCCGGCGATCCTACCGGTGCCCTGATGAAGACGCTGAATAGTGCTCCTAATCTATCGGGAGTGGTAGTAAAAGAACGCTACCTGCCCCTGCCCCCCCGCAATCCGCAACCTTAGAGATTCCGCTTATTGAGTTCGCTGACCGCGTGGGCTACGGCCCGGGCGGTCAGCGCCATGTAGGTCAGGCTGGGGTTCACGCAGGCCGCGCTGGTCATGGCCGAGCCGTCGGTGACGTACAGGTTGCGACAGTTCCAGACCTGGTTGTGGCGATTCAGGACGCTGGTCTTCGGGTCCCGCCCCATTCGCGCCGAGCCCATTTCGTGAATGGAAAAGCCAGGGTGGGCTTCGGTGCGGTAGATGCTAACGTTCTTCGCGCCGGCGGCCTCCAGCATTTCGGCGGCGGCTACTCCCATTTCTTCCCGCATCAGGCGTTCGTTCTCGCCGAAGGCTACGTCCATCGTCAGAGTGGGTAGCCCGTCCTTATCGAGTAGGTCGTAGTTCAGGGTGACCCGGTTTTCGGAGCGGGGCAGGCTCTCGCCGAAGGCGGTCATGCCGATACTCCAGCCGCCGGGCCGGATGAGGGCTTCCTTCAGTTCGGCGCCGAGGCTGACGTCCGTCTCCCGCACCAGCCGCCACCACCCGTCCCGCGACGCCCCGCCCTGGTAGCCGAAGCCGCGCAGGTAGTTCCGTTTGGATTTCAAATCGCCCAAATTGACGAAGCGGGGGATGTAGAAGCCGGTCGGCTTGCGGCCCTTGTCCGCCCGGTCGGCGTGAGTTTCGAAACTGCCGGAGGCCCCGATGCGGTGATGGTGGTCCATGATGTTGCGGCCCACCTGGTCGTTGTCGTTGCCCAGTCCATTCGGTTGGGCGTCCGACTTGCTGGCGAGTAGGATGGCGGCGGTATTGAGGGTGGAGGCGTTGAGAAAAATGACGCCGCGGCTGAAGAACTCCGTTTCCTCCCCGGTCTCGGCCAGCTTTACCCGCACTCCCGTAGCGCGCCCGGCGTCGGCGTCGTAGATCACTTCCCGCACCGCCGCCCGGTTGATCACGGTGAGCCTGCCCGTGGCCGCGGCGACCGGCAGCGTCGCTGAGTTGCTGGAGAAGTAGGCACCGTAGGGGCAGCCCCGCATGCAGCGGTTGCGGTTCAGGCAGTTGCCGCGGTGACCGAGGTGAATCTCCGGGTCGTAGGCCGTGAGGTGGGCGACCCGGCTGGGGGTGACCCGCCGCAACGGGAAGCGCCGGTGCACGGCGGCGGCCAGGTCCCCCTCTACGCAGTTCAAAGGAAAGGGGGGCAGGAAGGGCCCATCCGGGAGTTGCGCCAGATTTTCCGGCTGCCCGCTGATCCCGATGAAGCGGGACACGTGGTCGTACCAGGGTTTCAGGTCGGCGTAGCGAATCGGCCAGTCGATGGCTATCCCGTCCCGCAGGTTGGCGGTGAAGTCCAAATCGCTCAACCGGTAGCACTGCCGCCCCCACATCAGGCTGCGGCCCCCGGTCTGGTAACCGCGGATCCAGTCGAAGCGCCGCTTCTCGGTGTAGGGATATTCGTCGTCCCGCACGAAAAAGTGGATCTTGTCCGGCTTGGCGACGTAAGTTTTTCGGCTCAGTTTGGGATAGTGCGTCCGCTTCTCCTCATCCGACAATTGGTTCTGATGGGGCAGTTCCCAGGTGTCCAGCGTAGCCGTCGGGTAGTCACCGTGGTCGACGTGGCGCCCGCGCTCCAGTACCAGGGTGCTCAGCCCGGCCCGACAGAGCTCCATGGCTGCCCAGCCACCACTGATTCCCGTTCCGACTACAATAGCGTCGTAGGTATGTGTATCGTTTCCTTGCACCGTGTAAAGATAGAACAGCCCGCCCCCGTAATGGATGCGACAAATCGGGCGGCGGAGCGCGGGTGCACCCTACCTACTACCTACTACCCCCTACCCCCCTTTCCTCACCACCCAAACATCCTGCGGGAGAGCCCGCCCCCTTTCCGGTGTTGGTTCCTGATGGTCCACTACGGTTAAATCCCCCCACAACTTCCGCATATACTCCGGCGGTTGGAAGGCCGAGAAAACCCGGTGCCCCTCGGTGACCCGCCCCCGTACGACCAATTCCCCCCGGTCGAACGCGTCCCGTTCCCGGTCCGTCAGTTTCACCCGGTAGCTTCGTCCCTGGGTCGTCAGGAGTAGCAACCCGCCCGGACGCAGGACCCGTCCCAGCTCAGCTACCCACTCCCGGTGGAGCGACTCCGAAAGGTGGGTGAGAATGGAGATGCCGTAGATGAGATCGAAGGTCGCGTCGGGATACGGCAGATCGGCCGTGAGCGGATTCAAGGTGAAGGTGATGCCCGGAAGATGCTCGCGGCACCAACCGATGGATCGTGGATTATAGTCGGTCCCGTAGATCACGCAATCCCTACCCATAATTTGGGGAAGATGGCGAACGACTCGGCCCGGGCCACACCCCCAGTCGAGAATTGCCTTCCCGTTCAGATGGGTGTGCCGACCGAACTGCCCGCGTAGCCATTCGGCCGTCTCCCGCCCGCCGGCGTAGTACTTTGCGTAGTCGAGTTGGAAGGACTCGTACATCAGGTAGTCGGGAGGGAGGGCCAGGTAAGGGTGCTGCCGCCGGAAAGAGCGGTTGGCGGCTCGCAGTCGCCTTCGTTCGTAGCGGTAGCGGAGGCGGTCTACGAGGGGAAGGAGGCCCGTGCGGCGCAGAAGGTGAGAAAGACTTTGCTTCATCATAGCGGGTCAGGCTTTATCGGGGGGGAAGCCCTCCACGCCCTCCAGGTCGTCATTGGAGAGGCGGTGGCTCTCCCGCTCAATGATGCTGAACGTGGCATCCGGCTCCAGGATTACGGCCTCGGCCATATATACCGAAATGAGCCCCTTACTACGTAGGGCGGCCATCACTTCGTCCCGCGAAATGCGCTCGTGATCCAGTGCCTGATCTAGGTACTCCCCTTGGTAGACAAGCAGAGTAGGTTTAGCCTTGATGAGTTTCCGGATGCCCCGGTTGTGCAGAGTGATGCGGGTAATCAAAAACTGCAGGCCGAAGAGCAGGGCAGTGGCGAGGATGGCTTCCAGGATAGCGGTGCGTTTGTCGAGAATGGCCGTACCGGAGATGGCTCCGATGGCCACGGTCACGATCCAGTCGAAATTATTCATGCGGGAAGTGGAACGCTTACCCACGATCCGCACTGAGAGGATGATGAAGGCATAAATCGTGGGCACGGTAATCGCGATCCGGAGGATACCCTGCCAGGAATCAAAAAATACGCTTTTCATAGTCGGCTGGCTAAGGTTGGAGGTGCGTACGGATTCACAAAGTACGACGGCGAGCGGCGGAAGCGGCCATACCCTATCTTCGCGACCAGAAACCACCCCCAGCCCCATTATGTCCGACCAACGCGCTCTTCTCCTGCTCGCCGACGGCACCACCTACGAAGGCAAGGCCGCCGGCAAGATCGGGACCACCATCGGCGAAATTTGCTTCAACACCGGGATGACGGGCTACCAGGAAGTATTCACCGACCCGAGCTACTACGGCCAGATCCTGGTAACCACTAACGCCCACATCGGCAACTACGGCATCAAAGACAGCGACATCGAATCGGATAGCATCAAGATCGCCGGCCTGATCTGTAAGAACTTCACCGTGCCCTTCAGCCGCCAGCAGGCGCAGTCGTCCATCCAGGAATATTTTGAGCGGGAAGGAGTCGTGGGCATCAGCGATGTGGATACCCGGGCTATCGTCCGCCACATTCGCAACAAGGGGGCAATGAACGCGATCATTTCCAGCGATAATTTCGACCTGGACGACCTGAAGAAGCAACTCGCCGCCGCTCCGAATATGGAAGGCCTGGAACTCAGCAGTAAGGTCACGACCAAGGAAACCTACACCATGGGCGATGAAAATGCGCCGATCAGGGTGGCCGTACTGGACCTGGGCACGAAGAAGAACATCCTGCGCAACTTCGTCAATCGCGACTGCTACGTGAAAGTCTTCCCGGCCCGGGCAACCATGGAAGAGATCAACGCCTTCGGAGCCGACGGGCTCTTCATCAGTAATGGCCCCGGTGACCCCGGTGCGATGGACTACGCCGTCGACACCGCCAAGGCGATGCTGAACGAAGACAAGCCATTATTCGGCATCTGCCTCGGCCACCAGATTCTGGCCCGGGCCGTCGGTATCCCTACCTACAAGATGCACCATGGCCACCGCGGCATCAACCACCCCGTGTTTAATCTACAGACGGGCAAAAGCGAGATCACCAGTCAGAACCATGGCTTCGGCGTTAGCCCGGAAGCCATCGAGCAAAACCTGGACGTGGTCGAAGTCACCCACCGCAACCTCAACGACGACACCATCGAGGGCATCCGCGTCAAGGGCAAACCGGCCTTCAGCGTGCAGTACCACCCCGAGGCCAGCCCCGGCCCCCACGATGCGGCCTATCTGTTCGATCAGTTTGTGGATTTGATTAAAGAACAAGGCGAAGGATAGCTGCTAGCGCAGCGAGGCCAAGGCTGAGGGGGCAGTCCCCGCCGTACCTCAGCCTTGGCCTGCCGCGCCAGCGGCCTTCCTTAGCCTAAACGCAATACCCATTTCAAAAAATATAAATTTTCCGCTATGAGTTCCATCCTAGATATCCGTGCCCGCCAGATCCTCGACAGCCGCGGTAACCCCACCGTTGAAGTCGAAGTCATTACCGCCGAAGGCATCGTTGGCCGCGCCGCCGTACCCAGCGGAGCCAGCACCGGCAAGTACGAAGCCGTGGAACTGCGCGACGGAGACAAGGATGTCTATATGGGCAAGGGAGTCACCCAGGCCGTCAATAACGTAGAGGAGAAGATCGCCGAAGAACTCCTCGGGGTGGACGTGACCGACCAGCGCTACATCGACGAAACCATGCTGGAACTGGATGGCACCGGCAACAAAAACAAACTAGGGGCCAATGCCATCCTGGGCGTGAGCCTCGCCGCCGCCAAGGCCGCCGCCCTGGAACTTAACCAGCCCCTCTATCGCTACATCGGCGGAGTGAACGCCTGCACCATGCCCGTACCGATGATGAACATCCTCAACGGCGGCAGCCACGCGGACAATAGCATCGACTTCCAGGAATTCATGGTCGTACCCCTGGGGGCCGATACCTTCTCGGAGTCGCTGCGCATGGGGGTCGAAACCTTTCACCACCTGAAAAAGGTCCTCAAGGATAAGGGCTACAGCACCAACGTGGGCGATGAGGGTGGCTTCGCCCCTAACATTAAAAGCAACGAGGAGGCGATCGAGATCGTGCTGAAAAGCATCGAGTCGGCCGGCTACAAACCCGGTGAGGACATCATGATCGCTATGGACGCCGCCGCCTCGGAGTTCTACGACGCGAAGGAGGGGGTCTACCACTTCCACAAATCCGACGGCCGCAAGATTGAATCCGCCGGCATGGTCGACTACTGGCAGGGCTGGGTGGACAAATACCCCATCTTCAGCATCGAGGACGGGCTGGACGAGGACGACTGGAATGCCTGGGCCGCCCTGAATAAAGCCATCGGCGACCGCTGCCAACTCGTGGGCGATGACCTCTTCGTCACCAACACCGATCGCCTGCGCCGCGGCATTACCGAGAAAAGCGCCAACAGTATCCTCATCAAGGTCAACCAGATCGGTAGCCTTACCGAGACCATCAATGCCGTAAGCATGGCCCACCGGGCGGGCTACACCAGCGTGATGAGCCACCGCAGCGGGGAAACCGAAGACACTACCATCGCCGATCTGGCCGTCGCCCTCAATACCGGACAGATCAAAACCGGCTCCGCCAGCCGCTCCGACCGCATCGCGAAGTACAACCAACTGCTCCGCATCGAGGAGGAACTGGCCGATACCGCCTACTTCCCCGGGAGAGAACTGGTGAAGTAAGGGGGTTATTTAGTCATGACCGGAGCTTCACGCCACTAACCCTTACCTTCCCCCCATGCCCCCCCGCAAGTCCTCCAACCCCGTCACCGAGTTCTGGAATAGTATTCCGCCCTACCTGCGCAATCGCTACGTTCTGACCCTGGTGCTGTTCACCCTCTTGATGGTCTTCGTCGATCGTCACGACGTCGGTACTCAGTTCCGCCTACACACGACCGTTAACCGACTGGAGGCCGACCTGGAGCGCTACGACCAACTGACGGCGGACGCCGAGGCCGAGAAGCTGGATATGGAGCAAAACCGGGAGCGTTTCGCCCGCGAAAACTACTACATGCAACAGGACGACGAGGATGTCTTCATCATCGTCGATCAGTAACACCCGCCCGTATCCGCCCCAATAGTACACCCCCTACCAATGCACCCGTCTTGCTGATGCGCACAGCGGTTTACACAAGCAATTTCCGACTACCGGCTCTCCGTGTTACCTCCGTGCATACCGCAATGCGGCGAAGCCTCTGTGGGTAGATCACTCCCCCAGGTAAAAAGAAAAACCGATAACACATGCCAGTTTTAGTAACCAAAGATTCCAACGTCATCGTCCAGGGCATCACCGGGAAGGAAGGCAGCTTCCACGCCGGTCAGATGATCGAATACGGCACCAACGTCGTCGGCGGCGTCACCCCCGGCAAGGGCGGGCAGACCCACCTCGACCGCCCCGTATTCAACACCGTAGCTGAGGCCGTTCAGGAAGCCGGCGCCGACGTATCCGTCATCTTCGTCCCGCCTCCCTTCGCGGCCGATGCCATTATGGAAGCTGCCGCCGCCGGGATCGGGGTGATTATCTGCATCACCGAGGGAATCCCCGTGCAGGATATGGTCAAAGTACGCGCCTTCATCGAAGACTACGACACCCGCCTGATCGGCCCCAATTGCCCCGGTGTCATCACGCCCGGACAGGCCAAATGCGGCATCATGCCCGGCTTCATCCACAACCCCGGTAAGATCGGTATCGTAAGCCGCTCCGGCACCCTCACCTACGAGGCCGTCGACCAGGTCACCAAGGCCGGCATGGGGCAGAGCACCTGCATCGGTATCGGTGGAGACCCGATTATCGGCACCACCACCAAGGATGCCGTCGAACTACTCATGAACGACCCCGAAACAGAGGGCATCATCATGATCGGCGAGATCGGCGGCACCATGGAAGCCGACGCCGCCCGCTACATCCGGGAGCACGGCACCAAGCCCGTCGTCGGCTTCATCGCCGGACAAACCGCCCCCAAAGGTCGTACCATGGGCCACGCCGGAGCCATCGTCGGAGGCCACGAAGACACCGCCGAAGCCAAGATGAAGATCATGGAGGAATGTGGACTACACGTCGTCAAGAGCCCCGCGGATATCGGGAGGACAATGGCGGAGGCGTTGGAAAAGTAGGTCATGGGTCACGGGTCAATGACCCATGACCCATGACCCATGACCGAAGATCTGCCTCACCCCACCATCTCATACACCCCCTCCCGCTTAGCCTCTACCTCCTCCGACTGCAGGAAGTCCTCGTAGCTCAGCAGGGAATCCACCATGCCCTTAGGGCCGATCTCGATGATGCGGTTGGCGACCGTCTGCACCAGCTCGTGGTCGTGGCTGCTCATGATGAGGTTCCCCTTGAAGTCCTTCAGGGCGTTGTTGAGGGCGGTGATGCTCTCTAGGTCCAGGTGGTTGGTCGGCTCGTCGAGGAGCAGGAAGTTCGGGTGGTTGAGCATGGCCTTTGACATCATGCAGCGGACCTTTTCGCCACCGGAGAGGACGCTCACGTTCTTGTGCACCTCCTCCCCGCCGAAGAGCATCCGGCCGAGGAAGCCGCGGATGAACTGCTCGTCCTTATTCTGACTGTACTGCCGCAGCCACTCCACCAGGTCCAACTGACCGACCTGCTCGGTGAAGAAGTCGTTGTTCTCGTTGGGTAGGTACTGGGGGGTGATGGTTTGCCCCCACTCGATGGTGCCGCCGTCGGGCTCGCTGATGCCGGCCAGCACCTCGTAGAAGGCGGTCAGGGCGGCGGAGTCCATACTCACCAGCGCGATCTTGTCGGGACTGTTCATGGTGAAGCTGACGTTGGAAAACAGCATCCCCCCGTCGATAGACTTTTTGCTCAGGTTACTCACCTTCAGGATCTGGTCGCCGGGCTCCCGCTCGGGCTGGAAGGCGATGAAGGGGTAGCGGCGGCTACTGGGCTTGATCTGCTCCAGGTCGAGCTTTTCCAGCGCCTTCTTGCGGCTGGTGGCCTGCTTGGACTTGGAGGCATTGGCCGAGAAGCGCTGGATGAACTCCAGCATCTCGGCCCGCTTCTGCTCCATCTTCTTATTCTTGTTCTGCAGCTGTTGCATGGCCAGTTGGCTCGACTGGTACCAAAACGAGTAGTTGCCCGTATAGATGGTGGCCTGCTGGCGGTCGATGTCCACGATGTGGGTACAGACCATGTCCAGGAAGTAGCGGTCGTGGCTCACCACGATCACCGTATTGGGGAAGTCAGCCAGGAAGTCGGCCAGCCAGTGTACGGTGGGCGCGTCCAGGTCGTTCGTCGGCTCGTCGAGCAGCAGGATGTCGGGGGTACCGAACAGG
>CAZQNE010000067.1:0-22197 GCA_964594535.1 uncultured Lewinella sp. | reverse complement strand
AGGTCGTGGCCTACCGTGTAACTGAATATTTCCAGGTCGTCGTAGGCCTGCTGCAGCAGTCGGTTGCGGCGCTGACTGTGGGCGAAGCGCTTCATGACGACATCCTTCAGGAAAGACTGTAGGGCCAGGGCGTTGCCGATGTCATCATTCGTCCACCGCTTGGCATGACCGCGTAGCGCGGTGTCGTACACCTCAAATCGCCGGGAAGAGCGTTCGTTGTTCTCGCTAGCCTGGCTACCGTAGGTTACGGCCCGTGGCTCTTCGGGGCGGAACCAGGTGATCCACTGATTCGCCGATTCATCGAGCGGCAGGAAGAGTACGCCGGCGGCGACGTCCTGAAAGGGAGCGGCCCGGGGGAATACCGTGACCAGGGCATCCGTATGCCACACCTCGTCCATCCTACCCTGCTCCTCGACCCACTTCATCAGCCGCGTCACATCCTCTTCGGAGGGGGTACTTTGGTAGAGGGTAAGCGTCTCGTCCGAACAGATCGCGGCACCGGTGGTGTGAGGAATAAGATCGAGCAGGGTCACACTGCCCTCGGTCAGCCCGGCGGTCAGATGATCCGCAGTTACTATGTGCTCCTGTAGCTTATCCCGCACGGCATTCGCGGCCTGACGGAGGCGTTGGGTGCGGGAGTGGACCAGGTTGGCCACGCGCTGCTGGCATACCCGGCCGGCGATGCGTAGGAAGGCGCGCATCCGGTAGTCGAGGTAGACCGGCTCGCGGGCGTGCATATACGCCGTGCCCCAGGGATGATCGTTTACTGACAGGGAGATGTAGCCGATGGTCGCCAGCTCGCTATCCTTTAGATACTGTATCATATTCGGCTGGGGGGGCCTGCTGGCTACATGACGCTTCAGCACTTCACTGGCCCCAACCCCGTAGGAGCCCTCCAGACCAATCAGTTCGTTGTGTACGTTAGCGAAGGAATAGACCATCCCGACCACCTGATCGTAACGGGCCGCAAGGGGTACGTCGGCCTTTACGAAGTGGACGTCCAGCATACTGTCCATCATCTCCTCCTTTGCCTCATGCGTGACGGTGCTATCCCCCCGGTGGTCAAACCGGAGAATGATCGCGCGATCGTAGGGAAACAGCTTCACTATGCCGGAACAAAAGCGCTGAAGTAGGGTGTCAATACTGGGAGCCGCCGCTAGCTCCTCGGTGAAACTGTTCAGGCAGGCGGCGTAGGCTCCACTAGCCGGCCACTTCTGCCTTTCTTCAATTTCGATGACCAGTTCTTTTCCGAACGAATGAACGATGGCCTGAAATTCGCCATTGGTGCATGCACCCGGGGGGGTAAAGGGGATGATGGCCGGGAAATCATGCTTAATGTTCCTCCGAATTTCCTTCACCCCGGCTTCCGTAAAGAGATCAGCCAGTGAACGGCCGATCATTTCATCCGGGTCCCTGCCACTAAACCGCCTGGCGTTCGTGCCGACCGCCCGTATTACGAGGCCATCCAGGTCGGCTACCAAGACCAGAGAGTGGGACTGCACGCGGACGTCCGCAGACATATAACCTATTTTGTATGCGAATCTAAGTTATTTGCTCCACCCCCAACTCGGACCGTAAGAACCGTCCGGTATGGCTGCCCTTCACTTCCGCCACCTGCTCGGGCGTACCGGTAGCCACTACGGTGCCCCCGCCGCGCCCCCCCTCGGGGCCCATGTCGATGATGTAATCGGCTACCTTGATCACGTCCATGGTGTGCTCGATCACGATGACCGTATTGCCCTTATCCACCAGCTTCTGGAGCACCCGCAGCAGGTACTTGATGTCCTCGAAGTGCAGGCCGGTGGTGGGTTCGTCGAGAATGTAGACGGTCTGCCCCGTATCGCGCTTACTGAGCTCCTCGGCGAGTTTGACCCGCTGGGCCTCCCCCCCGGAAAGGGTAGTGGCCCGCTGGCCCAGGGTGATGTAGCCCAACCCGACGTCCTGTAGGGTCTTCATCCGGCGGTAGATCTTCGGGATGGGCTGAAAGAAGTCCGCGGCCTCGGCCACGCTCATGTTCAGTACGTCGGTAATGCTCTTCCCCTTATAGAGTATTTCCAGCGTCTCCCGGTTGAAGCGCCGCCCCTGGCAGGTCTCGCATTCCACCTCCACGTCGGGCAGGAAATTCATCTCGATGGTGCGCATTCCGCTGCCCTTGCAGCTCTCGCAGCGCCCGCCCTTGACGTTGAAGCTGAATCTTCCGGGCTTGTAGCCCCGGATCATGGCTTCGGGCAGCTTGGTGAACAACTGACGGATGTCGGTAAATACCCCGGTATAAGTGGCCGGATTCGACCGCGGCGTTCGCCCGATCGGGCTCTGGTCGATGTCGATAACCTTGTCGATATTCTTCAGCCCGTACACCCGCCCGTACTCCATGGGCTTCTTCACGCTATTGTAGAAGTGCTGCCGCAGAATGGGGTAGAGGGTTTCGTTGATCAGGGTCGACTTGCCGCTACCCGAGACGCCGGTCACGCAGGTGAGGGTGCCTAGCGGAATCCTGATGTCCACGCCGGTCAGGTTGTTTCCCTTCGCCCCCTTCAGGGTGAGGAACTTGCCGTTGCCCTTCCGCCGGGTTTCGGGCACTTCGATGCGCCGCCGCCCGGCCAGGTAATCGCTCGTGATGCTACCGGCGTGCTCCTGTTTCAGAAATTCCTCCGGCTTACCGGCGGTGACGACCGCGCCACCCTTTACGCCAGCCCCGGGGCCCAGGTCGAGCAGGTAGTCGCTGGCCAGCATGATGTCCTTATCGTGCTCGACGACCAGTACGGTGTTGCCGATGTCGGTGAGGTCGCGCAGGGCGGCGATCAGCCGCTGGTTATCCCGCTGGTGCAGTCCGATACTGGGTTCGTCCAGGATGTAGGTGATGCCCGTGAGCTGACTCCCGATCTGAGTGGCCAGCCGGATACGTTGGGCTTCCCCTCCGGAGAGGGTGCGGCCGGGGCGGTCCAGGCTCAGATACCCCAACCCCACGTGCAACAAAAACTGCAGCCGGAACCGAATCTCCTTCAGGATGTCGGTGGCGATCAGGGTGGTCCGTTCGTCCATCCCCTCCTCGGCCGTTTCCATCCAGCTGCCGAGTTCGCCCAGGTCCATGTGGGCGAGTTCCGAGATGGTCTTGTCCTTTATTTTGTAGTGGCGGGCTTCTTTGCGCAGGCGGGCGCCCTCGCATTCCGGACAGGTGTCGATGGTCATGAACTCCTCGGCCCAGCTCCGGATCCGCTCGCTGGTGGTCTCCTCGTACCAGCGCACGATCATATTGACCAGCCCGTTCTTCTCTACGTCCCAGACCAGGTCGTGGGGGCTCTTGTCGTAGCGGCTCTTCTTTTTGCGGCCCTTTTGCTTGCGGCCGTAGAGGATGACGTTGAGCGACTCGGGGGGAATTTTTTCGATGGGCTGGCTGAGCTTGAATTTCTCGGCCTTCGCAATGTCTCTGATCTGCTTGAAGGTGGTGTTATCGCGGGTATCGCCCAGGGGTGCCAGTCCCCCGGCGTTGATGCTCTTCTTCCGGTCGGGGATGATCTTGCTGATGTCGGGGCTGTTCACCTGTCCCAGCCCCTTGCAGGTCGGGCAGTAGCCGTAGGGGGAGTTGAAGCTGAAGGTGTTCGGGCTCGGCTCCTCGTAGCTGATGCCGTTTTCGGCGTCCATCAGGTTTTTGGAGTAGGGGGCGACCTCCCCGGTTTCGACCTCCTGCACGAAGACCAGGCCTTCCCCCATCTTCAGACTGGTGGCCACGCTCTGCCGCAGCCGGTCCAGGCGGTCGGCTTTCATCTTGATGCGGTCGACGACCAACTCGATGTCGTGCACCTGGTAGCGGCTGACCTGCATGCCCTCGGTCAGGTCCTGTATCTCCCCGTCCACCCGCACCTTGGCGTAGCCCTGCTTGCGCACCTGGTCGAACAGCTCGCGGTAGTGGCCCTTCCGACCGCGGATGAGGGGGGCCAGAATGACGATCTTCCGCCCGTCGTAGGTAGCGGCGATCTGCTCCAGCATCTGTTCCTCGGTGTAGCGCAGCATGGGCTTGCCGCTCACGTAGCTGTAGGCGGTACCGGCCCGGGCGTAGAGCAGGCGCAGGAAGTCGTAGATCTCGGTGACCGTACCGACCGTGGAGCGCGGACTGCGGTTCGTGGTCTTCTGCTCGATACTGATCACTGGGCTCAGTCCGGTAATCTGCTCCACTTCCGGCCGTTCCATCGTGCCCATAAATTGGCGGGCGTAGCTGCTGAAGGTCTCCATGTAGCGGCGCTGCCCCTCGGCGTAGATGGTGTCGAAGGCCAGGCTGGATTTGCCGCTGCCGCTCAGGCCGGTAATCACCACGAGCTCGTTGCGGGGTAGTTCCACGCTGATGTCCTTGAGATTATGCTCCCTGGCCCCGGTAACGCTGATGAAACGCTCGCTGTGGGGGAGTTCGGAGGGGGAGTGTTCGCGGCGGCGCGCGGGTGCAAGCGAAGTCGGTGAAGGCATAGGCAGTTACTAACCCCGCAAAGGTACGGAGGTTTCGCAACAAAATGTTGGGTGTAGATCGATGCAGAACCTTTAAACGTTGGCGCAGCCACCCTTGAAGCGTTCGGGGGATACGTGTACACTCTTTTACTTCCGGACGATTGGAGGTTCTACGGTCGCTCCAGTGTCCGGCGCACGCTCCAATGTCCTGCTCACGCTTGGTTTCCCTACAAACCCTATCTTGACCGGCTAACGACTGATCTCACCCAATCACTCCTCCACTATGCCCCTGGCCATACACAACTGGATGCGCGCCGAACCCCTCGAAGCCACCCTGAAGCGCATCAGTTCCCTCGGCTACGACTACCTGGAAATACAGGGTACGCCGGCGGATTACGACACCAAGACCGTCCGTCAGCAGCTCAACCAATACGACATCAAGTGCTGGGGCTCGGTCACCCTGATGCTCGGCAAGCGCAACCTGCTGGCCGTAGACGAAGGTGAACGCGCCGCCTCGGTACAGTACGTAAAGGACATCATCACCCTGGTCAAGGAACTGGACGGTGAGATGGTCTCGGTCGTACCCGGTACCGTCGGCAAGATCATGCCCGGTGCCCGCCCGGAGGAGGAGTGGGAATGGGCGGTGGCCAGTATGCAGGAGTGCTACGCATTTGCCCAGGAGGCCGGCGTGAAACTCGGCATCGAGCCCATCAATCGCTTCGAGACCTACTTCGTCAACCGCGGCGATCAGGCCCTGGCCCTGGCCGAAGCCACCGGCCCCGACTGCGGCGTCTGCCTCGACATCTTCCACATGAACATCGAGGAGCAGGACCCCCACGCCACCATCCGCCAGGTCGGCGATCGGCTGGTCGGTTTTCACGTGGCGGAAAACAACCGCATGGCCCCCGGAATGGGTAGCATCGACTGGGCCGGCCTGGTGAGTACCCTCAAGGAGGTCAACTTCACCGGCCCCCTTTCGGTGGAGTTTGCCGCCCCGGTCGACCGTACCCCCGCCAACCCTTACCCCAACAGCATCGACGAAGCCCCCGAAGGACTCAGCGAGGAGGCCCGCAAGTTTCTGGAGGACCACGGCAGTTCCGCCCTGACGGAGGAGTTTTACACCTTCCTGACCCGCAAATCCGCCGAAACGCTGCTGCCGCTGCTATGAAGATCCAATCCATCCGGGCATTTTGGTTGCGGGTGCCCATCCCCCCGGGGCGGCAGTGGCGGTCGGATTACGGCCAACTAACCCATTTTGATGCTGCCATCGTCGCGGTGACCGATACCGACGGGAACGCCGGCTACGGAGAAGCAAAAGCCGCCGTCGGGGCCACCGGGGCCTGCGCCAGCATCGTTACTTGTGTCGAACGCGAGCTCGCCCCCCGGCTGAAGGGGATGGAAGTCGATCGCATCACCGCAATTTGGGATACGGTCTACAGCGGTAGCCGCGCCCACTACGCCCGCGACCGGGGCCGGCCCTTTCCCATCCTCGCCAACCGCGGCACTACCATCGCCGCCCTCAGCGGCATCGACACCGCGCTCTGGGACCTGAAGGGCAAGCGACTCGGGCTGCCCGTTGTCGAATTGCTCGGCGGAAGTTGCCGCGACGGTATGCCTTGCTACGCCAGCGGCGGCTGGGCCGACGTGGATGCCATCGGCGATCAGCTCGCTTCCTACGTCGACCATGGCTACGGCGGCGTCAAAATGCGGGTCGGCGCGATGGACGGTACCGTCAGCCGCAGCGTCGATCGGGTGGGGGAGGCCCGCCGTGCCCTCGGCCCCGACATCGACATCATGGCCGACGCCCACGGCACCTACTCCGTCAGCGAGGCCCGCCGCTTCGCCCGACAAACCGAAGACCTGAACCTCTACTGGTTCGAAGAACCGATCTCTCCCGACAATAAGGCGGGTACCGCCGAGCTCCGCCGGGGCACGACCACGCCCATCGCGGCGGGGGAGAGCGAATTCACCCGCTTCGACTTCCGCGAACTGGTCGAATTACGGGCCATAGACGTCATGCAACCCGACTGTGCGATTGTGGGCGGCATCACCGAGGCCCGCCGCGTGGCCGCCCTGGCCGATACCTGGCAGCTGGAACTGGCCCCCCACTGCTGGGGCTCGGCCTTCAGCTTCATGGCGGGCGTCCACCTGGCCTTCGCGAGCAGCTCGGCTAAGTACATCGAGCACTCGCTGGGCGGTAACCCCCTGCTGTACGAGCTCGTCAAAGAAGCCCCGCTGGTGGAGAACGGCCGTATTCGGGTGCCTGACCGTCCGGGCCTGGGGTTGGAGGTTGATGCTGAGTTTATTCAGCGGTTTACTGTTGGGGGAAGGGGTAAGGGGGTTATGGAGTAAGGGGGTTAAGGGGCGAGCATCGATGGGCTTAGTGAACGTTTGGGCCGCGTGGCCGTCTAATTTTTAATCATACATCGTAAATGATAAATTGCTAGCTCCGGAGCCATCCTTTACCCCATATCCCCTTCACTCCTTTACCCCTTGAGTATGTCCAAAATAGCCGAAATAAACCACGTCACCCTAATCGTCGATAAGCTAGAGGAGGCTGCCGAATTCTACGAGCACGAAATGGGCCTCACCCCCATCCCCGCCTTCGTCTTCGACTACCCGACGGCCTTTTTCCGCATCACCGACACCACCCAGTTGCACCTGAGCGAATGGGAGGACAACCGCTCCTTCCGCGGCCACCTCTGCGTGCGGGTCGATGATTTTTCGGAGATGTACTGGCGCATGAAGGAGCAGGGGCGCATCGATACCCGGCCCTGGGGGAAGGTACACCGCCTGCCCGACGGGGCCATGCAGATGTTCATCCGCGACCCGGCCGGCAACCTGCTGGAGATCTCCAGCTTCCCGGATGACGAGATCGATCCGGCTATCTTCCAGGAGGACGACTTCGAGGAGGGGCTCTACGTCTCCGGCCGCAATGACTTCCGGGGCTACAAGGCGGAAAACGCCACCCTCTACCACCCGCCCGCCGATCGGAAATGATGCCTGCAGTCGTTGAATTTCTCGAAACCGTCCACCCGGTGGCCCTGGACCATCCCCAACTATTGACACTTGGGTATCAGCTTCCGGGCTCCGAAAGTGACCGCACCCGCGTACGCGCCCTCGTTCTCCGGGGTGGCGTGCAACTGGATAAAAAACTACTGGACAGCTACCCCAAACTGGAAGTCGTAGCCCGCTGCGGGGTAGGGGTGAACAATATCGACGTGGAACACTGCACGGAACGCGGCATCCAGGTCCTCAACGCCCCCGGGGTTAACGCCGCTACCGTGGCCGAGCACACCATCGGGCTGATGTTGCTGCTCGTGCGGGGCATGTACCGCCTGCTGCGGGAAGTCAAAGAGGGAAACTGGGACTACCGCCAGACCTACGCCGGTCAGGAACTCCGGGGACTGCGACTGGGCATCATCGGTCCGGGAGATATCGGCAAACGTACGGGCGCGGTCGCGGGTGCAATGGGGATGACGGTGAATTACGTGGGCCGGGATGCCCAAGAACGCCAGCGGATCCTGACCGAAAGCGAGGTCGTCAGTCTCCACCTCCCCCTGACGGCACGGACCCACCACCTCATCGACGGGACGGCCTTCGGTAGCATGCGGGAGGGGGCCTACCTCATCAATACCGCCCGCGGCGAAATCGTGGAGCCCCGTGCCCTGGACGCCGCCCTGGAATCCGGCAAACTGGCCGGCTACGCTAGCGATTTGATGGTCGGCGGCGACGATAGCCTGCAACAGCGGCTGATTGCCCGCCCGAACGTACTCATCACCCCCCACGCCGCCAGTCTGACGGCCCTGACCTTCCGGGAGATGTCGGAACTGACGGTAAGCAATGTAGTGCGGTACCTAAAGGGAGAATCCATATCGCATACAAATCGTGTAAATGACACTAACTAATTCTCAATTCGATCGCGCTTTATACTTTTGGGCAGCGTAATCGACCGCTTCCCCGTTAATCCGGTGATAGGTCAATGCCTGACATACCATATCGATCATACTTAATCAGCTATCCCAGTATGCTACTGTTTAATCCAAGGGCCAACGGCCTTTTACTACTCTTGTGTCTGCTCACCAGTGCCGCCTGGGCACAGACCGTGTCGGGTACCGTTACGGATGAGGATGGGTTGCCGCTTCCCGGGGTAAACGTGCTCGTTCTCGGTTCCGGCTCGGGTACCGTGACTGACCTCGACGGAAAGTACAGCCTGACCTCCCCGAATAACGACGACATACTCCGGTTTTCCTATATCGGCTTCGAGCCTCAGGAGATTGCCGTTGACGGTCAATCGGTGATCGACGTCACCCTCGGCCCCGACGCGGGTGTCCTGGAGGAAGTCGTCGTGGTCGGCTACGGAAGTCAGGCACGGGAGGCCGTCACGGGGGCCGTGTCATCCATCAACTCTGACGAGGTTTCGGCGCTTACGGTAACTAACCTTGGCGAGGCCCTGCAGGGGCGGCTGGCCGGCGTACAGGTAATCAACAGCGGAGCGCCCGGCGTAGGGCCTCAGATTCGGGTGAGGGGCATCGGATCCATTAGCTTTGGCTCCGGCCCCCTTTACGTGGTCGACGGCGTTCCCGGGGCCGGCGGGCTCAATCAATTCGATACCCGCGATATCGAGAGTATCAACGTGCTTAAGGATGCTTCCGCCACGGCCGTTTATGGTTCGCGGGCTTCCAATGGGGTGATTCTGATCGAGACGAAGAAGGGGCGCAATAGCGGGGGCATCAACCTGACGCTGGAGTCTACCGTCGGCGTACAGACCCAGAACCGCCGGTTCGACGTACTCAACACCGAGCAGTACATCAACTATGCCGAAACGCTGACCGGGGCTCCCCTGGCCCGCGACTTCGACCAGCCGGTGTACGAAGGGGCGGACCGGACCTTCCGTGAGACGGACACCGACTGGCAGGACGCTCTCTTTCAGGACGGGCTCATCACGCAGAACTCCCTTCACCTCAGCGGCGGCAACGACCGCTCGACCTTCTTTTCCTCTTTTGGCTACCTACAGCAGGAAGGGGTGGTGATCGGATCGCCCTACGAGCGGTACAACTTCCGGATCAACAGCGAGCACAACATCAGCGAAGACAGCCGCTTCAAGTTCGGGCAAACGTTGCTCATCGTTTATGACGATCGGGACGTTCAGCCCCGCCTCGGTGGTCGCACTCAGTTCCTTCAGGCCGTGCAGTCACTGCCCTACCAACCTATTTACAACCCGAACAACGTCGGAGGTTTTTCCGGGGCCGACCAGGGGCAGGACAGCGCCGACCCCGGTAATCCGATCCTGGCCGCGAATCTGCTGACCAACACCGACCGGGTGTTCAAAGCGCTGGGCACGGCCTACACGAGCTATGAGATCACCCAAGGGCTGGAGGCCCAGCTTTTCTTCGGTGCCAACTTCTCCACCTTTCGCAACGTGCGGCTCACCCCAGTGTACGAGTCCACCGTGCCCCAGGACCTCAACCAGGTGGGGGAAACCCGGAGTACGAGCTGGAGCCCGCTCTACCGCGCGATGTTAAGCTTTGACCGGCTCTACGGCGACCACAGCATTAATGCCGTCGCGGTCGGGGAGATACAGAACCAGTTCGGTAACTTCCTCTCCCTGAATGCCGAGCAGCCCAACCCCGCGCTGGACGTATTCTCGGGGGGCACGGACTTTCTCGGTAGTGGAAATCCCCGGGAGGAAACGCTGCGGTCTTTCGTCAGCCGGGTAACCTACGGCTACCAGGGTAAGTACTACGCGACCTTCAGTTTCCGCCGCGATGGCTCGTCGATCTTCGCCCCGGGCAACCAAGTGGAGAACTTCCCCGCCGGTGCCATCGGATGGAACATCAGCGAGGAGCCCTTCATGGACGGTACGGCGTTCAGCCTGCTGAAAGCGCGGGCCAGCTACGGGCGTACCGGCTCCATCGGTATCGGCCCCTACGGCTTCCAGGACCCCATTAATGCCGGCCTGGGCCCGAACTTCGGCCGGGAGGGTACGAACCAACCCATCGTAAGCTTCATCAGCTCGCTGGCGAACTCGGAATTGAGCTGGGAGCTGACCGATATGCTCAACATCGGCCTGGACATGGGCTTTTTCAACAACCGCCTCAACTTCAGCATGGAATACTACGACCGGGAGGTCGATAACCTGATCCTCAACGTTCAGCTGCCCCCCTCCGTCGGGGTCGGTTCTACCCGCCAGAACGTAGGCGCGATGAGAAACACCGGCTTTGAGTTTCAGGGCCAGTACTACGGCAACCCCCGGGGTGCCTTCCAGTGGGACGTTTCGCTTAACCTGAGTACGAACACCAATGAGGTGCTCCGGCTGGCCTCCGAAGACGATGTCTTGTTCGGCAACAACGACGCGGCATACACGGGCGACTTCCCCTCTACGATCACCCGCGTGGGCGACCCGATCTACAGCTTCTTCGGCTTCGAAACCGACGGTATCTTCCAGACACAGCAGGAGGTAGAGAACGCCCCCACGCAGCAGAACGCCGCCCCCGGTGACATCCGCTTCGTGGACCAAAACGGCGACGGGGAGATCACGGCGGCCGACCGGGTCATCCTGGGTAGCTACCTGCCGGACTTCACCTACGGCCTCAACTTCAATGCCCGCTACCGCAACTTCGATTTCAACATCTTCTTCAATGGTTCACAGGGCAATGATGTGTACAACGGCATGGCGTCCCTGCTGACGCAGACCAACCGTCTGTTCAACGTAGGAACCGATATCCTGGACGCCTGGACCCCCACGAACACCAGCACCGACGTACCCCGTATCGCCCTGAATGACCCCAATAACAACCGCCGGGTTAGCGATCGCTTCCTGGAAGACGGTAGCTACCTGCGGCTTCGCGGACTGACCGTGGGGTACACTTTCCCCCTTACGAACGATGACTTCGTGTCTAACCTGCGTCTGTACCTAACGGGGCAGAACCTATTCACCATCACCGGCTACAGCGGGCTCGACCCGGAGATCAGCGGCGGGATCAATTCCACCGGCTTCGATAACGGCGACTACCCCGCGGCCCGCTCGTTCATTTTCGGGGCCCGTATCGGGTTCTAGTCAGCCAACCGGCAAACCCACCGGTCCGTAACTCCCGTTTATGGACCGGTGGGTTGCTCCGTCAACCATAAGATTTTACCCTTACAATCTTTATCGATCATGATATCACGATCAGTTTTACTTCTTGGGCTACTGTTCCTCATCGGGTACGGTTGTTCGGAAGACGACCTTACCCGCTTGGATCCCGGCCGCGTAGTCCCCGAAAACTACTTCAACACCGAAGACGAATTGGAGTCTGCCGTGCTGAGTGCCTACGCCCCGATGCGGTCCGGCAACATCGCGGGAAGGATGTACTACTTCCTCAACGACCTACGCGACGAGCATCACCAGGGTACCAGCGCGCTCTTTCCTACCGGCCAGGCCCTAACCAGGGGACAGCAGACGGCCCAGTCCGGGGAGATTACCGGACACTGGACGAGCCTCTACCTGATGATCCATAATGCCAATACGGCCCTGGACGGTATCGCAGCCAACGAAACCGTAGCCGAAGAGAGAAGAGCCACCCTGGAGGCGGAAGCCCGCTTCCTGAGGGGCTGGGCGTACAATGAGTTGGCTACCAACTGGGGGGGCGTACCGATCTACACCTCCCGCGTACAATCCACGGAGGAATTCCAACCCATCAGCCCCCGGGAGGAAGTATTTGCTCAGGCGCAGTCGGACCTGCAGTTTGCCGCCGATAACCTGCCCGAGGAACGTGCCGAGGGCGATTTGGGTCGCGCTACCCGCGGAGCCGCCCTCGGTCTGCTGGGCCGCAGTTACATGCAGAGCAACGATCTGGACCAGGCCCGGGCCGCCCTGGAGGCGGTGGTGGCTTCCGATCGCTACGCGCTGAACGAGGAGTTCTTCGACAACTTCATCGAGGAGAACGATTTTACCGAGGAAAGTCTCTTCGAGGTGGTATTCGCACCGATCGGTGACTTCAACTGGGGAGGAGCGACTACCGGTCTGGGCAACCAGTCTAAGTCAGTCCGCGCCCAGGAGTACGGACCCAGCTGGCGGAACGTTACCCCGACCAGCGAGATCGCCAACCTGTTCGAGAACGAACTGGCGGGTTGCGATTACACCGATCCGCGGCTATCGGAAACCGTCATTTTCGAGGGAGATGCCTACGCCAACGATACGGAAAACCTGGTCATCAATAAAAACGGCCCCCAGATCAACTACCACGGCACGGACGTCTACGCCAACTGGTACAAGTATCAAGTGTACTACAAACGCAACCCCGGTGGCTACTACACCTCCACCACGAACTACGTGATTATGCGCTACGCCGACGTCCTGTTGCTGCTGGCCGAGATCGAGGCCCGGCAGGGCAACCTGGACCAGGCCCGGGAGTACGTGAATATGGTGCGCGAACGCGCCGGCGTCCCCGACCTGGAGGATAGCTGCGTACCCAGCGAAACCCAGGATGAGTTGATTGAGGCCATCGTCGACGAGCGCGGCAAGGAATTGGCGTCGGAAGCCATTCGTGCCCGTGACCTGCGCCGCTGGCACGAAGCCGGCGTTATCAATGCCGCCGATTACCTCGACTACTGGAGTGAGATGCAACTCTTCCTACCCATCCCCCTCCAGGAGATTATCACCAATACCGAAATTACCGAGGCCGACCAGAATCCCGGCTACAACTAGACCGACACCGACCTTACCGTCGGAAAACGGGGCGCTTCTACCGGAAGCGCCCCGTTTCTTATTCGTAATTTCCGGGACATGAATCGCCGCAATTTTCTCGCCACCGCCCCGCTCCTGCCGGTCGGTTTGTCTCTTCCCTATTCCGCCCGCACCTGCGCCCCGCCGCCCCCCGTCTCCGGCTACCCGGAACTAGACGCCGCCGCCGCCCGCCCCGTCCTGCGCCGCGACCTCTTTCCCGACCCGGTCGTGCTCGAATCCGTAGAACTGCTACGCTACGAGGATAACTTTCTCTGCCGCGTCCGAACGACCGATGGGGCCGAGGGCATCAGCGTCAGCAACAACTACCAGATGGTGTACCTCTATCCCATCCAGGTGCTGCGCATTAACCCCTTCTTCGAGGGCAAGGACGCCCGCGATCTCGACGCCCTCATCGACGGGGTATATACCTACAAGAGCAACTATAAGCTACAGAGTCTGGCCCTGTGGGTGCCCCTGGCTACGGTGGAATTCGCCATCCTGGACCTACTGGGAAAGATTGCCGGCGTACCGATCGGGGAACTGCTATCGGACACCATTCACGTACCCCGCATTTCTGTTTACCAGGCGAACAACAATCGCGGTAAGTCGGCCGAGGAAAGTCTGGAGAACATCAGGGAAACGGTAGCCCACACCGGGGCCAATGCCGTCAAGTTCAAGGTCGCCGGCCGGATGCTGGACCCCGAAAGCCCGCCCCGCCGCTCGGAACGACTCATTCCGATGGTGCGCGAAGCCTTCGGTGACGACATGACAATTTACGCCGATGCCAACGGGGGCTACCAGACGGTAAAAGAAGCCGTACGTATCGGAAAAATGATGGAAGCCCACGACTACGGCTTCTACGAAGAACCCATTGCCTTCGACCGCTACGCGGAACTGACGGAAGTAGGCAACCGGCTCAGCGTACCCATCGCCGGGGGCGAACAGGAACCGAGCTTTTACAACTTCCGCTACCTGATCGGCGAAGACGCAGTGGACGTGGTGCAGCCCGATCCGTTCTACTACGGGGGCATGATCAGGAGTATGCGCGTGGCGCGGATGGCAGCGGCCAAAAATAAGATCTGCGTGCCCCATATTTCCGGTTCGGGACTCGGTTTTCTGTACATGGCCCACTTCGTCAGCGCCCTGGAAAACGCCGGCCCCTACCACGAATTCAAGGAACGCACCGCCGAACTACCCTACGAGTGCCCGACCGCCAGCATGACCGTCACCGACGGCACCCTGAAGGTACCCACCGGCCCCGGCGCGGGGGTGATCATCGATCCGGACTACGTAGCGAAACACGAGCGGATCGTTCGGTAGCCGGGGTGTACATGCGTAAGGGACCGTCGTTCGTTCCCACCACGATCCGCTCTTCCAGTCGAACCAGCGAGCGGGCATCTCCCCGTACCGACCAGTAGTCGCTATCCACGACCGGTTGGCCGTGTTCGTCCAGCGTAAGCAAAAATCCCGTACCGGCATCCAGCCGGCCCCCCAGTACTTCGGTGGCGTAGTCGTTCTGTACGGTCAGGAAGGCCGGTCCGTACTCGGTGTCGGGTAGGAACAGGGCATCCCGGATGGGGGCGGTTTGCCCCGTATTCGGCAGGAAGTGAACGGTGAAGCGACCCGTGCCGTCATTCTCCAGGTAGGCGGAGCGTAATTCCCGGGCTTCCAGGAGGTAGCCATCTTCCCCCAGGTCCGGCATATTCCGCTCCTCCCAGCCACCGTACTGGGCGTAGGTGACGGCCTGCTTCTTGAAGCCGGGCAACTGGCGACCCAGAGTATTTCGGGGGTGGGTGGGGTAGCTTTTGTCTCCGATGTACATCATCAGAATGGGGTCGAGGCTTTCGTTGTCGTCGTAGTCGGCTACCCGTAGCCGGAGGGGGTGGTCGGGCGGCGCCTGGTAGTAGCTGTTTAGCCCGGTATTTCCGGCTAGGAGGTCGGTATCCCCGTCCCCGTCCGGGTCGCCCGGGGTCAGGGAGTACCACCAGCCGGTGAGTTGTCCATTTCCGATCGGGCTTGCGGTAAATGCTCCGTCGCCGGCTTCCCATACCGTCGGGCTGTCCCAGTCGCCCACCGTCGCTAGGTCGGGTAGCCCGTCGCCGGTCAGGTCGGTCCAGCTAGCGTCAGTGATTCGTCCGGCCGCCAGTTCGTGCGCCACCGTGAAACGGCCACCATCATTCCTCAGGACTAGGCTATTCGTCGCATCCGGATACCTACCGGTGGCGTAGGCGCTCCCGACGAAGAGGTCGGCATCCCCGTCCGCGTCCATATCCGCCGTAGCGGCCGCCCCGGTGACGATTCGGTATTGGGGAAGGCGACCGGGGGCGGGGCTTAATTTGCCATCTAGGTTCTCGAAGAGTTGATCCCGGTACAGTTCCGGGCTGAAGCTGAATTCCCTACTGCCATTCCCTATAAATAGGTCGCTGTCCCCGTCCCCGTCGTAGTCCAAGGGAAGCAGCACGGTAGCTTCGCTTTCGGTCGTAGCTTCCAGGGTTTGGTAGAGCGTAAGTGAATCGTGCTCTTGCCGGTAGATGGTGACGGGCTGTCCGGCCGCACCCCCCATAATTAACTCATCCCTCCCGTCTCCATCCAGGTCGGCGGTAGCCAGGGTGGGCCCGTTGTGACTTCGATCCCGTACCGCTAGTGCGTAGCTGTCGAAGTCGGAGAAAGGGCTCTCCCGGTGGGTGGGATAGTTACCGGCAAGGGGTTGCCACTTCGGTAGGGGCGGGCGGCTCCAGTTTGGGCGGCGGGGCGCGGGTGCGAGGCTATGCGCGTGGTCGAAAGTGAGTAGCGTATCCCCGGCTACTTGGGTTCGTTCCGTAGTGCGACCGTCGGGCCAAACGATGAGTAGGGAGTCGATCCGATCGGCGGCACCCAGTCCGAAGTGCAGCAGGGCGTCCATCGTACTGAGGTAGCCACGCTGCCGTTGTTGCTCGGCGTAGGCGTGGCGGTCACCTCCGTAGGTCAGATATACCTTGGTACCCAATGCATCCGGATTCCCGCTCGGGCCCTCCAGTTGAAGCTGTAGGTAGTGACTACTATCCGGAAACCGCTCCCGACTATGGTTGCGGTAGATGTAGGCGGCTTCGTTGAGGTTGTTGGTGACCAGGTCGAGATCGCCGTCGCGGTCCAGGTCCACGTAGGCCGCACCGTTGGAATAGGTGGGGTCGGGGGGCAGCCAATCGGAGGGGCGGAAATTCAGCTCCCCCTCGTTGGCGAAGATGTAGTTGGGTTGGTGGACGCCGGCCAGGGCATTCAGCGCTTTGGCGGTAGCCCGGTACTGCGTTTCCTGATCGCCGAACATAGCCGTAGTCTGGGCGAAGTCGACGAAATCCCGGTTGGTCACGTCGCGGGGATAGCCGTTCGAGATCAGAATGTCCCGGTGGCCGTTGTTGTCGAAGTCGGCCAGCAGGGGGGTCCAGCTCCAGTCGGTGGCTGCCGTGCCGGTCAGGTAGGCCAGGTCGCTGTAGGTGCCGTCCGGATTGCCGATCTGCAGTGCGTTGCGCACATACTGACGCACGTAGCCCCGCCGTTCGGCCCCAGCATCCACCTGATTGGGGATGTCGGAAAACATGGTCTTCAGCCGCAGGTTATCGTCGGGCAGCATGTCGGCGGTCATGATGTCGGGGCGGCCGTCGTTGTTGAGGTCCGCTACGTCGACGCCCATCGAATTTTTGGAAGTATGGGGGAAGTACCGCGTCGTTTGGCTACTCAGATTTCCGGCCCCGTCACTGATCCAGTAGGCATCGTCGGAAATAAAATCATTAGCGATATACAGGTCGGTGAAGCCATCGTCATTGAAGTCCTGAGGCACGATACCCAGCCCCCAGCCTTCCATCGTGATCCGGTCGGTTTCCACGAACTGGGTATTTCCGGTTTGCGCCAGCTGGTTTTCGTAGACCACGTCCACGCTACGCGCCCTTCCGCTCGTATCGGTGCCGCGGAGCGTTTTGCGACTCATTTCTTCCAGCGAATTATTCAGTACGTAAAGGTCAAGGTCACCGTCTCCCTCCAGATCGATCCAGGCGGAGTGGGTACCGTAGTTCGGGTCGGCGATGCCGTATTCGGCGGCGGCTTCCCGAAAGGTCGGTATGCCGTCCGCGTTTAGGCCCTTACTCACGAATAACAGATTGGGGGTGTCCCGCTCTCCGGAAGGATTCAGGGTGGCGAGGTAGATGTCTTCGTAGCCATCTCCGTTCACGTCGTGGACGTTGATGCCCGTGATCCACCGGTCGGTCGTCAACCCGGCCTCTTCCGTTACGTCCCTGAACTTCCAGGGGGCCAGCTGGAGGTACAGCCGGCTGCTGACCATATTACCGCCGAAGAAGAGATCGGGTAGGCCGTTATTGTCGAAGTCCCCGATGCCGATCCCCCCCCCGTTGTAGAGGTACTCGTTGTAGAGGATGTTGGTGGTGTCGTTTTCGGTGAGTTGGTTGGTGAAGTCTATTCCCGTTGTGGCGGCGGGCAGGGGGGTAAGGCGGTAGGTCGGCCGGTCACAACCTATTGTGGTCACGACCAAACCGATCAAAGAAAGGTAAATGTACAGCAGATTTCGGCGCATGAAATAAGCGGGGTAGGTCGGGTAAACGAAGAAGGACCGCCCTGCGTTGCAGAGCGGTCCTGTCCAGGGTTCGGCATTGTCCAACCGGAGGCCCTGTTTATCTACTGGTAACCGGGGTTCTGATCCTCCTGATTGATCATTGGGTTGTTCGTAATCTCATCCTGGGGGATGGGCAGCAGAAACTTATCCTCACTGTAGCCCAGTATCGCCTCGGCATCGACAATTCCAGCGTCATCCCAGCGGCGGAGGTCGCGGGAGCGTACTTGCTCGGACATCAGCTCCACCTCACGTTCGGCGATGACGGCCTCCATAACCTCATTAGCAGAACCGTTCGGTATACCGGCTTCATCCAGAGAGGGAACGCCAGCCCGCTCACGAACCTGATTGATCAGGTCACGGGCTTTCTGAAGATCACCGTTTGTACGGGCTTCGGCTTCGGCCAACAGCAACAGCACATCGGAGTAGCGCATCAGCAGGAAATTAGAGGTGGTAAGTCGGAAACCTCCCGGATTTTCTTTATAGTACACTCCGTACTTGTAGAAGTTAGCAAAGCGGTCTTCCCCGCCGTAGGTAGCGGGGGGGCTGTTCGGGTTGATCGTCAAAGTCTCGGTACCGCCGGCGTAAGGGTCGCCCTCAAAAATTACCGTTTCGGCGCGGCGGGGGTCATCGAAGGGATCACCTAGCGCGGTAGCGGAGAAGGCTTCCAGGGCGTCCGTAGTGGGAACTACGTTGCGCCAGCTAGGACCATATTCCTGAGCGCGGACGGAGCGGCTGTTCGTACCATTGCCGGAATCACTCCAGTTGTAGCCTCCCACGTCAGCGTAAATAACCTCGAAAAGCGCCTCACCGAGGAAGTGATTTTCTTCCGTGAAGTTCGCCCCAAAGTCGTCCAGCAATTCGTAGTCACCCGAATTCACGATGGCCTGAAGTACGGGCTTCGCTGCCTCTACGTCGCCGGACTGCATCAGGCTACGGGCAAGGAAGCCCCGGGCGGAGCCCTGGTTGCCCCTCCCAATCTCCATTTCTCCTACTGGGGGAAGGGTTTCCGCGGCGAACCGTAAATCGGACTGTGCCTGAACAAAAACCTCTTCTTGACTGGACCGGGGGGCAAAATCGGCGGTAGACAGATTCCGGGTAAGGTAAATAGGTGATCCCCCCCATAGGGTAGCAACCTCATTGTAGGCCCACCCACGAAGAAACTTCGCTTCGGCTTCCAGCATAGTCTTGGTGGCCTCGTCCACTGTTTCGTTAGCCGCGATACCGTCTAAGGCCGTATTCATCCGGTGAATCAAGTCATAGAGCGCATCGTATACGCGACGGATATTAATGTCAGTTGGAACCTGCTGTCCACGAACGAGCTCGGGGATGATCTGCAGGGCGGAGGTCCCGATGTGATGATCGTCCATCAGATCGTGCACGAAGAAATAATGGCGACCGACCAAATGCTGAGAACGAATGGTACCGTACCCACTAATCACCGCTGATTCAAGATCGTCAGCAGTCTTGAAAAAGTTCTCCGGAGTGACCAGGTTGGGATTAAGTTGGACCAGGTCGTCCTCATCACAGGCGTAGCTTACGGCGAGGAGAAGTCCCAGACTAAGTAAAAGTCGAAGTTTCATAGTTTATGTGGATTAGCATGATCGCAGGGAATGGGTATCCTATTCCAGTACATATCACTAACTAAGTTGAGATTGCTATAGTTGTTGAAATGACAGTCACAATAGACCGATTGTCTGTTAAAAGCCAACCTGAGCACCGAACAGGAAAGTCCTGGCTTGGGGGTACCGACCGGCATCGAAGCCGATCACGCCGTCTGTGACCCGACCGACCTCGGGATCGAGGCCGGAATATCCCGTAATAGTGAACAGGTTCTGGGCGCTAACGTAGAGGCGAAGCCGGGACAGAACGCTATTACCACCGAAAGGTACCGTGTAGCCAATCGTGAGATTCTTCAGGCGGAGGTAGGAGCCATCTTCAAGGAATCGATCCGACATCCGACGGTTCACATTATTATCCTCCAGTGCGATGCGGGGGATATCGGTGCTCGTATTCTGTGGCGTCCATCCTTCAAGACGCTCGGGTGCTCCGTTAAAGAGGCGCGTCGTCTGGAAAAGCAGGGAGTTAAACCCGTTGTAGATGTCGTTGCCCTGACTTCCCTGGAAGAAGATGCGGGTGTCGAAATTGCGCCAGCGACCGGCGAAATTCAGTCCGTAAACGAAATCTGGCAGGTAACTTCCCAGGATCACCCGGTCCTGGTTATTGATGACGTTGTCTCCATTCTGATCCACGAAGCGAACGTCTCCGGGAGCCGCGTTGGGCTGAGTGGGGGCGTCCTCGATCTCCTGCCGCGTCTGGAATAAGCCGTTCGTTTCGAAGCCGTAGAAACTGAACACCGGGTCACCGGGGCGGGTAACGGTAGCGTCAAAACCGCCGGTGAAGCTTACACCGAGCGGACCCTGACCCTGGAAAATTTCACCGTCCTCGACGGCCAGCCGTAATACTTCATTGGTGTTGTGGCTGATGTTAGCCCGCACATCCCAGACAAAATCCTGATTCCGGTTACTGTAGAACTCACCCTGAAATTCTACCCCCGTATTCCGCATCGCGCCAATGTTCTGACGGGTTCCGTCAGGACCGAAGGATGGTGGAAGGGGAACATCCAGAATGAGGTTGTCCACCTCGCGATCATAGTACTCGAGGCTAAAATTGAGCCGGTTGTTGAGAAAACCAATGTCGGCCCCAATATTAAGCATATCAGTGATTTCCCAACTCAAATCGCTATTGGCAAGATCATTGATGAAGGAAGCCGTACGGTCAGGGCTTTCCCCGCCGATCACGGGGCCGAAACTGCGCACAACGGGAGCCTGAAACTCATAGGGACCGATGCCGATACTACCGGTACGTCCGTAACTAGCACGAACCTTGAAGGTCGAAAAGGCGGTGCCCTGCATGAAGGGTTCTTCGCTGATGCGCCAGCCAACCGCGGCGGCGGGAAAGTTCTCAAAGTTGTTTCCGGGCGCGAAGATTGAGGAGCCATCACGACGGAAGCTCAACGTAAGTAGGTAGCGACCTCTGTAGCCATAGGTAGCCCGGGCGATGGTGGACTGTAGGGAAGTCGTGCTACGGGAAGACGTGCCCTGAATATTAGCCGCACCGCTGACTACGGTGAAGTCATTGCTCGGATGGTCTCCCGACACCTCGACGAAATACCCGTAACCTTCCTGAAGCTCACCCACTAGGGTAGCATTGATGCTGTGATCGCCTAGGATGTTGTCGTAAGTAAGCTGCGCCCGGTAGAGCGGAGAGTAGTTGGTCGAACGCTGTTCGCGGATGGTATTGAGCGGATTGTCGGTAGTAGACTGGTAAATCGGATCCCGACGATAGTTGCGCGAGACGTTATAGTTCGCTCCGAATAGTACCTTACCAGTTAGTCCTTCCAGAATGTCGTATTCCAGAAAGGCCGTGCCCAGGGTCCGAAAATCCCGGTCGTCGTCCTCTAGGAAAAGAGCGAAGAGCACGGGGTTACGGGGGTCGGCACTGTCCAGCCCCTGGTCGGCTCCACTGAAACCACCGATATTATTGGGGTTGCGAACCGGCTGGTAGGGAATACCCTGAACGGCGTTGCGGAAAAGATCACCGCGCTCCCGCTGTTGATCGTCATTTACCAATAGCAGGGTTTGACCGAAGCGGAATTTTCCATTAGCAGTAATGTCGTGGTTGCTGTTGATGCGAAAGTTAAACCGTTCGTAGCCGCCCCCCACGATGACACCCTCCTGCTGGAAGTAACCGAAGGAGGAGAAAAAGGTGCTCCGGTCGCTTCCCCCGGATAAATGCAGAGAGTTCTGCGTCATCAGGCCGTCCTGAAAGAGGGCTCCCTGCCAGTCGGTATTCAGGTTGCGGTAGGTAGTGTTGGTGCCCGGAGCAATCTCATCGATGCCCCCGGTCTGGACGCGGGCCAGTGGCGCTCCCGTCATGATTTCGGCAAACTCGAGGTATTGCTCGGTGTTCATAACGTCGTAACGCGCGCTCTGCGTTTGTACGCCGACGGTCGACTCGAAGCTCAACTGTACGGGTTGGTTCTTTCGCCCGGATTTAGTCGTGACCAGAATAACCCCGTTAGAGGCCCGCGATCCGTAAATAGCCGTAGCACTGGCATCTTTCAGTACGGTAACGCTCTCGATATCCCGACTGTCAAATTGATTGAGCCCGCCGGCCTGTGGAAACCCGTCCACTACGGTCATCGGCCCGGAACCGAAGCTAATGGAGCCGATGCCCCGTACCTGAATCTCCGGCCCGGAGCCCGGAGGGCCGCTATTCGTCACTTGCACTCCCGCCAGGCGCCCCTGAAGCGCCTCGCCCAGGTTAGCGGTGGTGACCTCCGTGAGTGCCTCCCCATCGACACTGGCGATGGCACCCGTTACGGCCTCCTTGCGGGTGCTACCGTAGCCCACCACCACCACCTCATCGATCAGGTTC
Organism: uncultured Lewinella sp.; assembly: GCA_964594535.1. Taxonomy (GTDB): domain Bacteria; phylum Bacteroidota; class Bacteroidia; order Chitinophagales; family Saprospiraceae; genus Neolewinella. The sequence continues at coordinate 16 of CAZQNE010000067.1, read as the reverse complement.
GCATCCGATCCCAGGG
>CAZQNE010000066.1:0-23112 GCA_964594535.1 uncultured Lewinella sp. | reverse complement strand
TACCTTAGATCGCATGCGCGCGAATTTGCTTTCTTGACTGACATAACCTCTAATATAGGTAAATATCATTCAAAAATCCCGCACCTGGAAAAACTTTAACACAAGTAAATGCGACAAGTATTTTCGTCTGCTCACTGTTCTTTGGGCGAGTGAATGTAGATTGGTAGACTGGATGTTGCGACCTATAATGGGCGTCGTCAACTTTCTAAATGTCAGCAGTAGCCTACATTTACCCCTCCGACCCCGTTCACTATGCGTTACACCAGTCTATTTCTCTTCGTCATCTTCCTCGGCACCTGCGCGCCGCCGCCCGAAGATGCCATACCCACTGACACCCCGCCCCTGTCGGAGCTACCGATCATTCCCCTGCCGGCCCGTATTTCCGATGAAGTAGGCGTGAGCTACTACGAAACCTACTCGGGCGATATGCTGACTAGTGCCGACCCCGTCATCCGGGATGCCCAGCAGTACCTGGAGGCGAGTATGCCGGGACTGATCCTGCCCCTGCAGTACATCACGGGGGCCAATATCGAGCCCGCGGCCTACCAGATCGACTTCCGGGACGGGGACATCCGCATCACCGCCAGCGACCGGGAGGGGATGCTTAACGCCGTGAAGACACTCGTTCAGGTGCTCATATTTTCCGGGGCCGAGGCGGAGGACGACCCGGATGCCCCCGTTTACATCAGTGCCGGGACGATCTTCGACCGCCCCCGCTACCCCTACCGCGGCTTCATGCTGGACGTGGCCCGCCATTTCTTCAGCGTGGAAGAGGTGAAGGCCGTCATCGACCGCATCGCCGCCTATAAGATCAACCACCTGCACCTGCACCTGAGCGACGACCAGGGCTGGCGGATCGAGATTAAGTCCTGGCCGAAACTGACCGAGATCGGGGGCGAGCTGGAAGTCGGGGGCGGGCCCGGGGGCTTTTACACCCAGGAAGACTACGCCGAGATCGTCGACTACGCCAATGCCCGCGGACTCACCGTGGTACCCGAGATCGATATGCCGGGCCACACCAATGCCGCCCTTTCCGCTTACCCCATCCTGAACGAAGACGGCAGGGCGACCGCGCCCTATACCGGCACGAAGGTGGGCTTCAGTACGCTGGATACGGATCAGGATTCGGTGTATGTGTTCATCGATGACGTGGTGCGGGAGATCGGTGCCCTAACCCCCGGGCCCTACTTTCACCTGGGTGGCGACGAGAGCGCGGCCACCGACCACGAGGACTACGTGCGCTTCGTGAACGAGGTACAGGACATCATCAAACGGAACGGAAAAACGCCGGTCGGTTGGGATGAGATCGCCACCGCCAGTCTGGCCGAGGGGACCGTCGTGCAACTCTGGGCCCACCCCGAATACGCCCTGGAAGCTAAGCGGGCCGGCAACCCCGTCCTGATGAGCCCGGCCAACCGCACCTACCTGGACATGCAGTACGACAGCAGCTCCCGCATCGGGCTACACTGGGCCGCTTACATCGAGGTGGACTCGGCCTACCTCTGGGACCCCGGTGCCCTGGCCCCCGAGCTGACGGACGATGACATACTCGGCATCGAGGCGCCGCTCTGGTCGGAGACGGTCACTAATATGGAGGACATCGACTACCTGGTCTTCCCCCGCCTGCTGGCCCTGGCCGAGGTGGGCTGGACCCCGCAGGAGCGGCGGGACTGGGAGGGGTTTAAGCGGCGGCTGGCGGCCCACCAGGAGTGGCTGCGTGAGCAGGGGGTGGGGACGTACGCTACGCGGGTGCTGGAGTAGCTTTGTCAGCCGCCATCGCCCCGCCATCTGCCACTGCCCGGCTACTGGGACCCGGCAAATATTGGTTGCGGATGGTGGGCCGCCGTACCGTCGGACCGACTCCACTATCTGCATAGCTTCCGAATACCGGTGCAGCTAGGGTTTGTCCGGGTTCTATACGGGGCGGGATCGGTAGCCCGCGACCTTACCTAATCGGGGGCTACTTCCAACGTGTACGTAGGACAGACCGCCCCACTTATCGGTTGTTTCGTGATTCGTAGGCGATTGCTGCCCGAATGGATCGCTACCCTCTGGAACGTGGTCGGTACGGTGGTAGTACTGATTTCCGTATTCGTGCAGGCTACGTCTTCGGTCCCGACGCCCTACCAGCGGTCGGGATGCGAGCGACCGACGATCGCCGTGTTCTACTTCCCGTTTATCTGGCTCCTACTTCGTGGCCCCGGCTACACCCAGCACCCGCGCCCCGCCGCCCGCCTCATGCATTCAGTTGCAGTTCCCGCTGCAGTTCCTCCAGGTCGACCCCCTTGGTTTCCGGCATCACGAAGTGCACCCACAGCAACTGGCCCACCATACACACCGCGAAAAAGGCGAACAGCGGCCACTCCCCAAAACGGGCGGCCAGAAAGGGGAAGGTGCCGCTGATGAGGGCCGCGAAGACCCAGTGCGTACCGCTGCCCAGACTGGCCCCGAGTCCCCGCACCTCGTTACCGAATATCTCGGAGATGAACACCCAGATCACCGCCCCCTGCCCGATGGCGTGGCTGGCAATGAAGACGAAGAGCCAGCCGGGGACCGTCCACCCGCTCAGGTCTCCGCTGTAAAAGGCCCAGGCCACCGCCCCCAGGGATACGATGTAGCCTACCGAGCCGATGTACATCAGCTTTTTGCGGCCGGCCCGGTCGATGAGCGCCATACCCAGTAGGGTAAACACCACGTTGACCACCCCGATGCCGACCGAGCCCAGGAGGGCCGACTCACGCGCCAGCCCCGCGGCGGCGAAAATGTCCGGCGCGAAGTAAATCACGGCATTGATCCCCGAGATCTGATTGAACAGCGCGAAGACGAAGGCGTAGCCGATCGGCCGGCGGTAGCGGCGACTGAAGAATTCCCCGATGGGGACGGTCTCACCGGTCGTATTCGTAGCCCGGATGGCGGCCAGTTCCTGCTCGGCCCGGTCGGGCTCGATGCGACGCAGCACGTCGAGGGCCTCATCGGGCCGGTTCGCCTTGGTCACCAACCAGCGCGGGCTACGGGGCACCCGGAACAACAGGAGGAGGAACAGCAGGGCCGGAACCACCTCCACGCCTAGCATCAGGCGCCAGTTCTCCCCCTGGCCGGCGGCGGTAACGGCGAAGTTGGAAAAGTAGGCCACCAGTATGCCCAGGACCAGGTTGAACTGAAAGGCCGCCACCAGTTGCCCGCGGTGTTTGGCCGGAGCCATCTCGGTGATGTACATCGGCGCCACTACGCTGCTGGCCCCCACGCCGAGCCCCCCGATGAAGCGGGCGATGCTGAGCTGAATGACATCCTGGGAGGCCGCCGAACCGATGGCACTCAGCAAAAACAGCGCGGCAATGAGGATAAGCGTTTTCTTCCGCCCGAAGGCATCGGCCGGAAAGCCGCCCCCCAGGGCCCCGATGACGGTGCCGTAGAGGGCGGCGGCTACCATTTGTCCTACGGCCGCCTTGCTCAGCCCCCACTCCACTTCCAGCAGCTGATTGATGCCACTGATCACGGCCGTGTCGAAGCCGAAGAGAAACCCCCCGAGGGCAACCGTGATGGCCCAGGCCCAGATGTTGTTTTGCATGGGGGGAAGGTAAGGGAGGTATTCGATCTTCGGTACGGCGTCAGCCTACTCGTTGGAATCCCGGAGTTGAAAAACGGTGGCGGTAAGCAGACTTACCGCTCCCCCCGCCGTCTCCAGGCGGGCACCCGTCCACGGCTCGTCCACGAAGTAAATATCGGTGAATACCGTCGCGCCCCCATCGGCGAAGACCTCCAGAGAGGCGCGATCGAGCAGAACGTGCAGCCCGAGCGTGTCACTCGAGCTAATGCGGGGCGCGGTGTGGCGAGCGGTGGCGAAGTCCGGCTGAAAATCAGTCCGCCCGGCCCCCCGGCGGTCAGTGTAGAGTTGGTCGGCGGTGCGGTCGTACCCGATGCGCAGTTCGTCGCCGGCTCCATTCGCCAGGACGAGGGCGATCTGCCGCGCGTCGCCGGATGCCAGGTCCAGGCTCAGCAGAAGTTCACTGACCGATAGGGGAGTATCCTCCACCAAGGCCAGACGGTCGGTGACCTGCGTCGGGGTGACGGTGATCTCGTTTCCGCGCAGCGTGCTCAGTTCCCGTACCGGGCGGGACAGCAGCCGCGGACCCTCTTTCGTAGCCGTTAGTTCCAGGCTCCGCGGTACCGTCATGGCCCCCCGCCAGCTGGTGGTCGGTACGTCGCGGGCGTACTGCCAGTTGCTCATCCAGCCGAGGAAGATGCGGCGGCCGTCCTCCCGGGGCACGTCCGACCAGGTCACGCCGGCGTAGTTGTCGCGGCCGTAGTCCACCCACTGCGGGCCCTCGTCGGCCAGTCGTTCGGCAAACTGCCCGTCCAGGGTGAAGCGGCCGTCCGCGAAATCACCCACGAAATACTGGGTAGCCGAGCCGCCGTTTGGGCCTCCGCCATTGATGCTCACCAGGAGCACCCAGTACGTGTCACCCCCGGCCGTACTGACCGGGAAGAGATCGGGGCACTCCCAAATTCCTTCGTGTGAACCCCTGGTCGTCCCCCAGTCGCTCAGTTCGGTCCATTCCTTCAGGTCCGGTGAGCCGTAGAAGCTGATGCGGTCCCGGGCGGCGAAGACCATGATCCACTGCCCGGAGTTGTCGTCCCAGATCACCTTCGGGTCGCGAAAGTCGCGGACGGGCGGGTCGGGGTTGGGCACCACGGGGTTGCCGGCGTACTTGGTCCAGTTGCGGCCCCGGTCCCGGCTGTAGGCGATGCTCTGCACTTGAAAATCATCGCGGCCGGACGCTTCCCCTTCGGGATCATGATGGGTGAAAATGGCAACCAACGGCGGGTTTTCCTCACTGCCGAAGCCACTGGTATTCTTCCGGTCCACCACGGCGCTACCGGAAAAAATGTAGCCCAGGGTGTCGGGGTAGAGGGCGATCGGCAGGTGTTCCCATTCGATCAGGTCGTTGCTTACGGCGTGGCCCCAGTGCATCGGCCCCCATACGTTGCTGTCGGGGTAGTGCTGGTAAAAGAGATGGTACTCGCCGGCGTGGTACACCATGCCATTCGGGTCGTTCATCCACTGTTCGGGGGGAGTGAAGTGGTAGGTGGGGCGCCAGCGGTCGTCGGTAACGGGGGTGGTTTCCGGCTTGGGTAGCGGGGAACAGCCAGCAAAAAACAGGGGAAGCAGGGCCAGGCAGTAACCGGAAAACGAGGGGCGGGTCATGCACGAATATACACCGGGCGGCGGCGCGCGGGTGCGAAGTTTAGGTGAGCATGATCGCGTTTGCATTCCGATCCGAGTCAATCTCGGAGTACGCCTCCCCCTAACTTAGCGGTACGTATGAAAATCCTGCTTACAACCCTGGGAACCCGTGGTGACGCCGAGCCCTTCCTGGCGCTGGGCTACTACCTGCGGGAGGCCGGGCATACGGTTCGCATCGCTCTTCCCGAGCAGCTCGTTCCGCTGGCCGAAGATGCGGGTCTGGCCTACACCCCATTCTCGGCTGACTTCCTTGAGTTACTCGAAGGCGCGGCCGGTCGGGATATCATGGGCGGCCGGGGGGGGCTGGTGGCGAGAGGGGGGCAGCTGTTCCGGCTCTACCGGGAATCCCAGTCGGTGCAGCGTACCCTCATCCGCGAGCAGGCCACGGTGGTCGGCGATTACCGGCCCGACCGCATCGTCACTCACCCCAAGTGCCTCTACACGCGGGCCTTCGGGCTTCGGCATCCGGGCAGGGTGTTTGTTGCCAGCCCCGTTCCTAACGCCCAACATCCTAGCGATCAGTATCCACATATCGGGGTAACGCGAAATCTCGGCCCGCTCGGAAACCGCTGGTCCTACGCACTGACCAACCGGGTGACGGCCGGAATGGCCACTCGTTTTCTATCCACGCTTCCCGCCGGAGTACCGGAACGAACCCTCACGAAACGCCAGCTACGTACCCACTTTCTGCGGACCGAGCCCTGGCTGTACCTTATCTCTCCGGTCCTTTTCCCGAAGCCAGCGCAGTGGCCGGACCACGCCCACCTCGTTGGCTACCACGAGCGACCGAAGGCCGTGCATTGGTCCCCCTCCCCGGAACTGACCCGGTTTTTAGCCCGTTACGAGCAGGCTGGGGTCACGTTGATCACTTTCGGGAGTATGGTGAATGCCGCACCCGGGCGCGTTACCGGCCACATTCTCGATGCCCTGGTAAAGACCGCAACACCGGCACTGCTGGTGACTTCCTCCGGTGGGTTGCGCCCTCCCGATCGGCTACCCGACACCGTCTTTGCCGTCGAAGGTATCCCCTACGACTGGGCGTTCCCCCGCGTTCACAGTATCGTGCATCACGGCGGCTCGGGAACGACCCACACGGCCCTGCGCTACGGCCGGCCCAGCCTGGTGATTCCGCACATCATCGATCAGTTCTTCTGGAACCGGCGGGTAGCGGAACTGGGCGCGGGGCCGCTAGGGCCGGGCATTAAGCATCTTCCGTCCAGCGACTTTGGGGCGCTACTCCGGCCGCTACGGGGCGATGAGGAGTACGCCCGGGTAGCGCGAAAGATCGGTGGCGATATGCGCGTAGAGGCCGCCCGGATGGAAGGCATCATCAAATTAATCGCTAGCTAAGCGCTTGTTTGGACTTTACCTCTCGACCTTACTTGCGCCCTTTTGGCCTTCACTTTCGTTACAAAAATCCTCATGTAGCGGTGCTACACTCCGGTTTTTGCGCCTCAGTCAAGACCAAAATGACGGCAAAGCGGTCAGTTCGGCAAAGTCCGAACAAACTCTAGACCCCATATTCATTTTTAACATCGAACATCGAACATCGAACATCGAATGTCAGATTGGCAGAAGGATTTAACTGATTGATTTTCATTTTGTTAGAAACAATAGTGCCCTGGTCTGCCTGCCAGTATTTCAGGCGACATCGGATGTCTAAGACATCCGATGTCGACCGGCTACCTTTGCCCCATGTACCGCCTCCTCAAACCCCTCCTCTTCCGCCTCCCCCCCGAGCGGGCCCACGCCCTCACCGTGCAGGGGTTGGCCGCGACCCTGGCCGCACCGGGGGTTAGTCAGCTATTTCGGGCGAGATACCGCTACGAGCATCCCGGCTTAAACAAAGAGGTGTTCGGGATTCCTTTTTCTAATCCCGTCGGGTTGGCCGCCGGCTTCGATAAGGATGGGCGGTACTACCGCGACATGGCCAGTCTGGGGTTCGGGTTTCTGGAATTGGGTACCGTGACCCCGCTGCCCCAGGTCGGGAACGCCCGGCCCCGGCTGTTTCGCCTGCCCCAGGACCGCGCGCTCATCAACCGAATGGGCTTCAACAACGCCGGGGTAGAAGCCCTGGCCGCCCGTATCCGCAAGTTTGGCCGGCCGGAGGGGGTAGCCCTTGGCGGGAACATCGGCAAGAATAAGGTCACCCCTAACGAGCGGGCTACCGACGATTACGTTACCTGCTTCCGTGCCCTTTTTCCCCTGGTTGATTACTTCGTGGTCAACGTCAGTTCACCCAATACCCCGAATCTCCGGGCGCTGCAGGATCGGGAACCGCTTACCCGCTTGCTCGCCACCCTCCAGCACCTGAATACTGAGCTGGCCCGCTCGACGAGCCGGCAAACGGAGAAGCTGGGCCGCCCGGGTGAGCTATACCACCAAAAGCCCATCCTCCTCAAAATTGCTCCCGATCTGACGAACGGCCAACTGGATGATATTTTGGCCATTGTCGGGGACACCGGCATCGCGGGCATTATCGCCACGAATACTACGGTTGCCCGGGAGCCCCTCACCACTGACCGGCGTAGCATCGATGCGATCGGCAACGGCGGACTGAGCGGCGCACCCCTGCGCCGGCGCGCTACCGAAGTCATCCGCTACCTCTGGGAAGGAAGTAGGGGTACGCTTCCCATCGTAGGCGTGGGCGGCATCGACAGCCCGGCAGCGGCCCGTGAAAAGCTGGACGCGGGGGCCGTGCTGTTACAAGTGTACAGTGGCATGGTGTACGCGGGCCCCGGCCTGGTCCGTGACATCAAGCGGGATCTGGTAGGTGGCGGGTAAAGTAGTAACGGGGTAGGGTGTCTGCGGCCCGGGGCCTACTGGTCGCGCAGCACCAACAGCGGCACGTCGCTATCGAATACCACCTTGCTTACCGTGCTTTCGTTGAACAACCGCCCGAAGAAGCCCCGGTCGTGGTAGATCATACAGAGCAGGTCGGCCCCCTCCTCACGGATCGCCCGCTGGATGCCCTTGGTCAGGTTCTTTTTATCCCCCTGGTGCACGACGAAGCGGTGGCGGACGCCCTCCAGGTAGCGGGGTAGGTCCGGATCGTATCCCTTTCCGTCGCCGTCGGCATCACCGTGGTAGAGGACGAGCTCGGCATCGTAGGCGCGTAGCAGGTCGAGCAGGGGGGAAAGTACCGACGCGCTGGCCAGTTTCCGCTCATCCACCGAAAGCAGTACGCGCTTCACGGGGGTGTAGACGGCCTTTCGGGGCACGGCCAGGATGGGCAGCTCGCTATTCTTGATGGCCGCGTTCGCTACGCTGCCGGTGAACATCTCCCGCGCCGCGGTGGACCCCTTGGTGCCCATCACGATAAGATCGTAGCCTTTTCTTTTTGCCACCCGGGGGATAATTTTACCGGGGTCGCCATCTACGGTGTGCATATCGACGGTAGCCCCGCCGGTCATCTGGGGTTCGATTTCTTCCCGCACCTTGCCCATCGTCTCCATGGCTTCCTCGCGGATGTGGTCCTTGATGTCGATAAGGGTACCGGCGGCGGCGGAATAGGGCTCGTCAATGGCCGAAATGAGGGTCAGCAGACCACCGAAGTGGTTAGCCAGGCTGACGCCGTACTGGACGGCATTCCCGGCGCTCTCGGAATAATCGGTGGCAACGATGATCTTTTTCATAGGGGGTGATTGAGATTCGGGAGGTCAATATAAGGCACCCGCGCTCCGCCGCCCCCACGAAAAAAGCCGGAATTCCACGGGGGAATTCCGGCCTTCGAGTAGCGCGAGGGTGACTCGAACACCCGACCTCAGGATTATGAATCCTGCGCTCTAACCGGCTGAGCTACCGCGCCAAAGGGCCGCAAAGATAAATATTGAAAATTGAAAATCGAGGATTGAGGATTTAAAATTTCGGACCGGGCCGCACGCGGGGGCAAAGCCGACCAAGTTGGGGCCTGAATTTCGATGTTAACTTCCTAGGCCACTTGCTCGGCAATCGCCCGGATCGTGGAGCTGTCGCCCATGGTGTAGTAGTGCAGGCAGGGGGCGCCCCGTCGTTTAAGCTCCTTACTCTGGGCCACGCACCACTCGATCCCGGCCTGGGTGCGGCCCTGGGCATCCTTGGCGTCGCTGATGGCGTTGACGAGGTCGCAGGGGAGGTCGACGTGAAAGAGGCGGGGCAGGGAGTTGAGTTGGTACAGTTTAGTGACCGGTTTGAGGCCCGGTACGATGGGCACTTTGATACCGGCCTTACGACAAGCATCCACGTAGTCGAAGTACTTCTGGTTGTCGAAGAACATCTGGGTGACGATGTAGTCGGCCCCGGCCTCCACCTTGGCCTTTACGTAGCGGAGGTCGTGGTCCATATTGGCGGCTTCGAAGTGCTTTTCGGGGTAGCCGGCCACCCCGATGCAGAAGTTGGTTTTCACGGCGTGCTCCCCCTTGACGAGCTCGTCCAGGTACTTGCCCTCGTTCATGTCCACGATCTGGCCGACCAGCTCACTGGCGTAGTGGTGCCCCTCCTTTTCGGGGATGAACTTGCCCTCGAACTTGCGGGCGTCCCCGCGCAGGGCCAGCACGTTCTGTACGTCCAGGAAAGCCAGATCGATCAGGGCGTTCTCGGTTTCCTGCTTGGTAAAGCCGCCGCAGAGCATGTGGGGTACGGCATCCACTCCGTAGCGGTGCATGATGGCCGCGCAGATGCCGACCGTGCCGGGGCGTTTGCGGATGGCCGTCTTTTCGTAGTAGCCGCTGGGCCGCTTTTTGTAGACGTATTCTTCCCGGTGGTAGGTTACATCAATGAAGGGGGGCCTGAACTCCATCAGGGGGTCCAGGGTGTCGAAGATGGCCTGCATACTGCCGCCCTTGAGGGGGGGGAGGACTTCGAAGCTGAGGAGGGTCTGGCCGTCGGCCTGGTCGAAGTGATCGGTTACGCGCATGGTCTGGATCGGGGAGTCAGTGTACGGCTTCGTAAAGGTCTTGCCACCCCTTTCGGTTTTTGACTACCACGTCGAGGTATTCCCGCCAGATCGCTTCGTCCCGCTCGGAATCTTTGACGACGGCCCCGGCCAGACTGGCGGCCAGGTGGCGGGCCTCGAGGTCGCCCGACCCGAAGTGGTGGCTAAGGGCCCGGCTCTGGTTGACCACCGAGATGGCCTCGGCGGTCGACAGGGTGGAGCTCGGGGACTTGAGCTGGGTGCGCCCGTCTTCGGTCCGCCCGTTGCGCAACTCCCGGAAAATGGTCACCAATCGGGTGATTTCGGCGGCGGCGTCCTGCTCCACTGGGGGCAGCTGCATCCGTTCGGCGGCGGCGCGGCTGCGGTCGGTGACGATACGTACCTCCTCTTCCAGGGTGGCCGGCAGCGGCATGACGACGGTATTGAAGCGGCGGCGCAGGGCACTGGACAGTTCGTTCACCCCCCGGTCGCGATCGTTGGCCGTGGCAATGATATTGAACCCCCGCCGCGCCTGCGTCTCGCGGTTGAGCTCGGGGATGGGGAGAATCTTTTCCGAGAGTACGGTGATCAGGGCGTCCTGAACGTCGCTCGGCACGCGGGTGAGCTCCTCGATTCGTACTAACTTTCCCTGCCGCATGCCCACCATGACGGGGCTGGGGACGAGGGCTTCCTCACTCGGCCCCTCGGCCAGCAAACGGGCGTAATTCCAGCCGTAGCGGAGGGCATCCTCGCTCATCCCCGCCGTACCCTGCACTAGCAGGGTGGAGTCGCCGCAGATGGCCGCCGTCAGGTGCTCGCTGACCCAAGTCTTGGCCGTGCCGGGTACGCCGACCAACAGGAGCGCCCGATCGGTCACCAGGCTGGCTACGGCTACCTCGATCAGGCGGCGGTCGCCGAAATACTTCGGGGTGATGGTCGTGCCGTCGGCCAGCGTATCCCCCATCAGGTAGCGCACCACGGCCCGGGGGCTCAGTTGCCAACCGCCGGGGCGGGCACCCTCGTCTTCGGCCTGCAGGGCGGCTAGCTCGTGGGCGTAGGCGGTCTCGGCGTGGGGGCGTAAAATTTCCGGCTCCATGCTAGAAATCACTGCTCTCGGTGGTGCGGGCCCGGTCCAGTAGCAGGGTGGCGACCCGCTCTTCGTCGCGGTAGAGTTTAACGATGTTCTTCTGGTCGGCGTAGTACTCGGTCAGCACACTGTTCTGTACGGTAACCTGCCCGGTAGCGGGGCTGAGGTCGTCGACGGCCAGGTAGATCCACAGTCCGTGCATGTCGTCGTCGAGTTCGTAGCCGACCAGGGTAGGGGAGAGCGGCTTTCCGTTCCACTCCACCCCGAAGTGCTTTTCCAGGTAGCTCACCAGGTACCGCTCGCTCTCGGCGTGTTCGTTGGGGGTGCCGAGGCGGAGCCGGGGGGCACCGGCTTCTTGCATGGCACCCTCCAGGTCGTCGACGAAGAGGTGCATCTCCACCTGCAGCTGCTGGCGGTCGGCGACGTAGCGGAGGTTGGTCTTGCTGACGTGGTAGTCGTGTACCGGGGCCCCGCCGAGGAGGGCAATCAGGAGTAGAGAGAGCAGGTACATGGGGCAAAGATCGGTCGAAAGTCCGGGAATCGCGGCGGCGGTACGGGGTGTCCGGCATCTGACATTTCATGGACGGTTTAAGGCGTCCGACCGCTTAAGGCGTCGGACGCCTTAAACCGTCAGCAATTGCTCAACTCAGCACCCGCGCCCCGCCGCCCTACTCCAGCCGGTACACTACGTCGAAGTTCAGGACGGCCGGTACCGCCCCCCCCTGCGGGGTAGCCGGATGAAGGGTGGGCAACTCGGCCAGCACCCGCTGGATTTCTTCGGCAAAGCGATTGTCGGTACTGAAGGTAGCCGGCACATCGGGTGCATTGTAGCCTACGATTACTACGGCATTGCGATCATCGGCCTCCTCGGCACTGCCCAACTTGCGGGTTACCACATCGAGGACTTCTCCGGTCGGGGACACGCGCACCGTGACGTTCGTAGCCGCGGTCAGCCCCGCCCTGCGTAGATCGGCCGGGTACCGGACCCGCTCGTAGAAGAACTGCAGGAAGTTGTCTTCACCGACGCGTAGGGCGGACTCATCCTGCTGCAGTTCGGCCAGGGTGAAGGCAACTTCCTCCCGCGGCAGCAGCTCCGTGGAATCGGAACAGGCGACGAAGAGCCCCGCCAGAAGCAGGAAAAGCAGCAGGTAGTGGTGGCCGCCGAGCGGACGTGAGGGTAGGGAAGAGCGAATCATGGCAATGCGTTGTTGAAGGGGAGAAGAAAACAGTCCGGCCACCGCACGGGGAGACAGACTGGCGTGTACGAGTTGGATGCCGTACGTCCGGCGGGAAACCCGTTGCAGTACGGCGGCGTCCGCCTCGAATTCGTGGACCGCGGTCAGCCGGCGCGCCACCAGCCACAGCAGCGGGTGGAACCAGAGAATGGATAGCATCAGGCTCAGCACCGCCCGTTCCCGGTGGTGGCCGCGGTCAAGGTGGGCCGCTTCGTGGAGCAGGGCGCTGCGTTCCAGGGCGGGGTCCAGGTCAGCGGGCAGGTAGATACGGTTTCGGATCGCGTAGGGACTGGCTACCGATGCACTGCGGATGACCGGGTACCCCCCGAACGTTTCGGCGGAGGTAGGGCGGGGACGCAGGTGCTCGGTGGTCCGGTAAACGAAAAGGCTGGCGACCACTACCGATCCGATCAGCCATATCATTACGGGATAGGATAACCCGGAGTCGGCGACTACATCCGGTTGATTAACGGTTTCGGCCGCCCGGGTGAGGTTTAGCGTGAGTCCTGCCGGTAGTTGGGGCACGGCTACGGAGGCGGGTAGGGCGGGAAGGAGGGGAATGACGATTCCGGCGAGTAGCGTGATCCGCAGGTAATACCGCTGATTGCGCCAGTCACTCCGCTCACGAAATACCCAGACGTAGCCGGCAAGGAGGACGGTCCAGACGAGGGTAAGCTCGGTTAGGTAATGTAGGGGGGCGCTCATTCTTCCTCGAGTTGGCGCAGCAGATCACCGATCTCTTCCAGACTTATGCTTTCGTCCTTTACCAGGTAGCTGACCGCCGCCCCGGCCGAGCCACTGAAGAATCGGCTGACCAATCGATGCAGTCCCTGCCGCCCGTAGGCTTCCCGGCCGATGGCCGGGGTGTAGACGAAGGTGCGGCCGTAGCTGCGGTGGCTGACGAAGCCGCGTTCGTCGAGGGCCCGTATCAGGGTGGATACGGTACTGTGGGCGGGCAGCTTTCCGGTTTTCGCCCGGATGGACTCGCGGAGCTGGCCGACGGTGCATTCGCCGAGCTCCCAGACGTAGTGCATGAGGTCTTCCTGGGCGCGGGTGAGTTGCTTCATAACGTAAATATACGTTATATAACTATAATGTGCAACCAGTGGGTAAATTTGGGGGTGGGTTGCTGGGCGGTTTAAGGCGTCCGACGGTTTAAACCGTCGGACGCCTTAAACCGTCAGCATTCCCTAGCTTTCAAAGCCCGGCCCGCTCTCATCTTTTCCCCCGCTGACCTGTTACCTTACCACCCTCAACAAAACTTTTATCATGGCATTCCTGCGCCTCTTCAAGACGCCCCGGGCCCAGCAGTTCTCCTACAAGCCCCGCTACTGGGATCCCAAGAAGGAAGAAGCCGAAGAGCGGCGCCTCCGCATCGAAGCCCTGCAGAACGGCGGCGTGGAGGGCATGAAGGAGCGGCTGCGCGGCGGCTTTCGCAAGGGAGCCGGTGGGGAGGCCTCGGGGCGCTACCGCAATCAGCGCGTCCGCCGCTCCAACTACAGCCTGGCCATCATTCTGGTCACCCTGATCGTGGTTTGCTACGTGGCCTACGAACTGTACTTCCCCGACTTCGAGCGGCTGCTGATGGGCCAATAGTCGTAGGTTTGCCCACCCGCTGATCCAACTCCCGCTATGACGGACAACCTCGTCCACCTGCTGCCCGATGCCATTGCCAATCAGATTGCCGCCGGTGAGGTCATCCAGCGGCCGGCCAGTGTGGTCAAGGAGCTAGTCGAGAACGCCGTGGACGCCGGGGCCGATGAGATCGGCCTGATCGTTAAGGACGCGGGTAAGTCCCTCATTCAGGTGGTGGATAACGGCTGCGGCATGTCGGAAACCGACGCCCGCATGGCGCTCGAGCGCCACGCCACTTCCAAGCTGCGCTCCGCCGACGACCTGTTCACCCTTCGCACCATGGGTTTTCGGGGAGAGGCCCTGGCCAGCATCGTCGCCATCGCCCAGGTGGAGATGAAAACCCGCCGTGCCCCCGACGAGCTCGGTACCCGCCTGGTGGTGGAGGGCAGCGAGATTAAGGTTCAGGAGCCGGCGGCCGCGGCCCCCGGCACTAGCCTTGCCGTGCGCAACCTCTTTTTCAACGTCCCCGCCCGCCGCAATTTCCTGAAGAGCGACTCGGTGGAGCTGCGTCACATTCGGGAAGAATTCATCCGCATCGCGCTGGCGCACCCGAATATCCGCTTTGAGCTGCACGTCAACGACCGGCTGGATCTCTCCCTACCCACCGGAAACCTGCGCCAGCGCATTACGGCCATCTTCGGCAAGAAGTACCGGGAGATGCTGGTGCCCGTACGGGAAGCGACCGACGTACTCCGCATCGAGGGCTACGTCGGTAAGCCCGAGGCGGCCCGTAAGACCAGGGTGGGGCAATTCTTCTTCATCAACGACCGCTTCATCAAGAGCAGCTACCTCCACCACGGCGTCATGATGGCCTACGACGAGCTGCTGCCCAAAGATACCTACCCCTTCTACGTCATCTTCCTCGAGATCGACCCCCGGCGGATCGACGTCAACGTTCACCCCACCAAACAGGAGATCAAGTTCGAGGACGAGCGGCTGATCTACAACTACCTCAAAGCCACCATTCGCCACGGGCTGGGCCGGGCCAGCATCATGCCGACCATCGATTTCGAATCGGATAACCCCTTTTCCCCCTCCCGCACCAGCTATGCCCCCCCGGCCGCCCCCCCGGAGAAAGGCGGTGACGAAGCCCTGCCCAGCAAAATGAACCGGGGCACCCCCCGGGCGGAGTCCGAACGCCACGCCAGCAATCTGCGCCACTGGGAAAAGCTCTACGGCGAGCTCGGCGGCGAGGCGCTGGTGGACACCGATACCGGCGAGATCCTACAGAGCCGGCTCGGGCGAGAGGAAGAAGGCGGCGATACCCCCCCCGCCCAGGGCCGGGCCCCCTACCAACTGCACCACCGCTACGTCGTCAGTGCCATCAAGGGCGGGTGGCTGCTGGTCGACCAGCAGGCGGCCCACGAACGGATCCTCTACGAAGGCTTTCTGAACACCCTCGACTCCGCCCCGGCCGCCAGCCAGCAGAGCCTGTTCCCCCAGACGCTCGACCTGAGCCACGCCGATGCCGAACTCATGACGGGCCTGCTGCCCCGTCTCAACCAACTCGGTTTCGACCTGGAGGCCTTCGGGGGCGGTAGTTTCATCATCCGGGGTATCCCCGCCGAACTGGCCGGGCGTACCGGGGAACTGGAACTACTGGAACGGCTACTGGAACAATACCGCGAAAACGTGGATTTACAGAGCGAGGGGCGCGATCGGCTGGCGCGTAGCCTGGCGCGGGCCGCGGCGATCAAGCGGGGCACCGCCCTGGACGAGGCCGAGATGCGCTCCCTCATCGACCGGCTCTTCGCCTGTTCCCAGCCGCGTACCGCCCCGAACGGCCGGCGCTGCTACCTCCGCTACGACCTGGAGGAGGTGGAGCGGCAGTTCGAGCCCTAACCACCCGACCGCATGCCCCCGCTGACCCCCGTCGTCAAAAATCTACTCATCATCAACATCGCGGTCTTCGTGATCATCGCCCTGGTGATGCCCGCCCTGGGGGTAAACGAGGATTACGCCCGCGGCCTGGTGGCCCTGTACTACCCGACGAGCCTCAACTTCGCGCCCTACCAGCTGGTGACCCACTTTTTCGTCCATGGGGGGCTGACCCACCTGTTTCTGAATATGTTCGGGCTGTTCATGTTCGGGCCGCTGCTGGAGAGCCGCTACGGGGGGAAGCGCTTTCTGCTGCTCTACCTGTTAGCCGCCGCCGGGGCCGTGGCGCTGCACTTCGGCTACACCTGGTTCGAGATCGGCCGCTACGAGGCCCTGATGCGAGCCTACGCCGAGGCTCCCAGTCTGGCTACCTTCAACGACTTTTTCGCCAACGTCAACATTCGGGCGTTAGCCATGGAGGATGGGACTTCCCTAGGCCGGGTAGTGGCCGATACGCAGGTGGCGATCGTGCGAAAGTCGGTCGACCCGGCTACCCTGCAGCAGGGAGCTTTGGCACTGATGCAGGAGTACATCGAATACATCCCCAGCACGCCCGTGGTCGGCGCCTCCGGAGCCATCTACGGCATCGTGGCGGCCTTTGCCCTGCTGTACCCCGACTTTCGGCTCATGCTGATCTTCCTGCCCATCCCCATCCGGGCGCGCTACTTCGTGCCCTTCATGCTGGGGGTCGATCTCTTGCTGGGCATCATGCAGTTCAGCTGGGACCCCATTGCCCACTGGGCCCACCTGGGCGGGGCGCTTTTCGGGGGGCTACTTGCCTACTTCTGGTACCGGACGGATCCGCCGGCGGGGGCGCAGCGGTGGGATCGGGGGGTGCCGCGGTAGGCTAAATTGGTACTTTCCCCGGCATTATCGGTCCCGGTACAAATCTTTTCCCCGCTCGGGTGTTTTAGGGGATAGAGCCGCGCCACTATGCTACAATCCATCTGGGACGATATCCGCCGGGAGTTCGACTACGGCAATATGATCAACCGCATCATTATCGTCAACGTGGCGATTTACCTCGCGGTCAATCTGATGTGGGCGGGCCTGAGCCTCTTCAACGGGCAGAGCACCCCGGCCGTTTACTACGACATCGTTCACTTTTTCGCGATCTCCAATTCGGGCTGGCATACGCTGACCCACCCCTGGAGCGTGCTCACGCATATGTTCCTCCACGAGGGCTTCTGGCACATCCTCTTCAATATGCTGTGGCTCTACTGGTTCGGGCGCATCTTCGGGGATTTGCTGGGAGACCGTCGGGTACTGCCGCTGTATATTCTGGGCGGGGTCGCGGGTGCGGTGTTTTTCTGGTTAGGAGCCGGGCTGACGGGATTTGCCAGTGGTGGAACCCATTTCGCGCTCGGGGCCTCCGCCGCGGTGATGTGTATCGTGGTGGCGACCGGCATGTTCGCCCCGGAGTACAGCATCCGGCTGCTCTTCCTGGGCAACGTACGCATCAAGTACATCGTCGTTTTCGTCGTCCTGATGAATATCATCGCCCTGGGCAGCAGCGTCAATACGGGGGGAACCTTCGGGCACCTGGGGGGCATCGCGATGGGCTTTCTCTTTACCTGGTACCTGCGGCGGGGCACGGACCTCACCGAGCCGGTACAGTCGGCCATCAACGGGGTCACCGGACTGTACGACAGCATCCTGCGGCCCAGCAAAGAGCACCAGCGGCGGGGCCCCCGGGCGGCCTTCCGGGGCGGCCGGTCGGTGAAGGAAACCGCGACGAAGGAGCGGCCGTCCTTTATGCGGCGCGCCGGGGGAAGCCGGACGAAAAAGACCTCTTCCAAGAACGAACCGACCGGCACCCTTACCCACCAGGAGCAGCTCGACGCCATCCTGGACAAGATCAAGGATAAGGGCTACAAGAGCCTGACGCAGGAGGAGAAGGACTTCCTGTTCCGCGCGAGTAACCGTAATTAGCGGCGTGAATAAGCTGATCGCCTGGACCGGGACCCTGATCGCCCTGGCGGCGGCTTTCGGACTGCTGGCGCGCTACGTACCCCCCCAGGTATTCTGGCCTCCCGCCATCGTGGCCCTACTGCTACCGCTGCTATTGGCGCTCACCGGCCTGTTTCTGGTCGTGCAACTCCTCCGCCGCCACTGGCGATCCGCCGTACTTCCCGGTATAGTGATTGCGGCGGCCCTCCCACTGCTGGGTCATCTGTTCGCCTTTCCTTCCCCCGCCGACACCGCACCCGCGCCCGCGCCCACCCTCAGCGTGCTGACCGCCAACCAACGCTTTTACCGGGACGAAGGGGGTAATGGGGTCGATACCCAATTGGTGGCCCGCACCGTTACCGACTACCGGGCCGACGTGCTGCTGCTACAGGAAGTCCGGGCGCTACAGTACGAGGACGGGCGCTCCTACGACATCGGTGACATGATCGGCTATCCCGACCGCCACCAACTGCGCAAGACCTTTCTGGCCACCCTGGCCGAAGAGCTGACCCCCGTGGCTTCCCACTTCACGCCGCCCAACGAGTACAACGGCTACCTGGTCTCCGACGTCGAGACCGAACTGGGAACAATCCGCTTCATCAATGCCCACCTGGAGAGCAACCAGATCAGTAGCCTGACCAAAGGCATCGGCGAGGGGAATGCCGTAAGCTCCCGGGTCAAAACCTTCGGCAATATGCTCGCCGGCTACGGTCGCGCCACCCGCCGGCGGGCCGAGCAGGCGGCCGAAATTCGGGAGGTGGTGGAAAAAAGCCCCCACCCGGTAGTCGTCGGGGGTGATTTCAACGACGTGCCCTCCTCCTACACTTACCAGGAAATGCTCTCCCCCCGCCTGCGGGACGCCTGGACCGAGGGGGGCTACGGACTGGGCACCACCTTCACCGGCCCGCTACCGGGACTGCGGATCGACTATCTACTGGTGGATACGAGCCTGGCGGTACTCGAAGTGGAACGGCTGGAAAGCCCCTGGTCGGACCACCGGCCGCTGCGGGCGGTGCTGGGGGAATAGATCGTGCACCCGGGGAAAGCAGACCGTACCAATTGGAACCCGAGGGGGTACGCCGGGAAACCAATTTACCTCCGAATTGGGCCATTCGGGACGGGTGTCGTAACTTTCAGTTCCCGGTGGAATAACCACCGGCACTATGACGACACGGCTTTTTATACTCCTGATCCCTTTCCTACTGCCGGTGGGTATCGTATTCGCGCAGCCGGGCGGAACGGCCGTAGTAGTCGGTATCGCCGACTTCGAGGATCCGGGCATTACCGACCTACGCTACACCACCCGCGACGCGCGCGCGTTCGCCGACTATCTCCGCCATCCCGAGCGGGGTGGGGTGCCGCCCCGGCGGGTTAAGGTACTGCTGGATTCGGCGGCTACCCTGGCGGCCATCCAGTCGGCCCTGGCCTGGCAACTCGAAACGGCCACCCCCGGAGCGCCGAGCTACCTCTACCTGGCGACCCACGGCGACGTAGAGGCCGAGCACGTCAATACCGGGGGCTTCCTGCTGGCCCACGATACCCCCCGCAATAATTACGAGCTACTCGCCCTGAGCGTGAGCTACCTCAACGACCACCTGCGGCGGTTGGCCGAAAAGGGGGTGACGGCCGTGGTGGTCACCGATGCCTGCCACGCGGGTACCCTGGCCGGCGATGCCGTATCCGGCCGCACCCTGACCGCCGCCCGCCTGATGCGACAGCTGGATCGCGAAGTCCGCCTGCTCTCCTGCCAACCCTACGAACTGGCCCGGGAGGGGGAACGGTGGGGGGAGGGCCGGGGCGCCTTTTCTTACCACCTCATTCGGGGGCTGGAGGGGGCCGCCGACACCGACCGCGACCGGCAAATCGACCTCTTCGAACTGGAACGCTACGTGGCCGAATCGGTCAGCGCGGATACCGAGCGGGAGCAGCACCCGGCCCTGGTGGGAGGGCGGAAGGACTGGTCGCTGTTTACCGTTTCCGCGGAGGGGCAGGAAGCGATCCTGGAGGAGCGCACCGAAGCCGCCGAGGCGGACTTCCTGGCCGCCCAGCTCGCCCTGACCTCTCCGGAAACGCAGCGGACCTACCTGCGCTTCCGGCGGGCCCTCGGGGCGGGGAAACTAATCACCCCCTCCGGTAGCTCGGCGCGCGACCATTTTTACGAACTCCGCGGCGATCCGGAGGTCCTGCGCCTGCGGGGCTTACTGGACGCGGATTTCACGGTGAGCCTGCTCGATAGCGTACAACAGGCCATCCAGGACTACCTCGAAGCGGATGCCAGTGAGCTCATGCGGCGGGAGCAGCTGGACGAAAAGTACCTGGCCTTTCCGGAATTTTTGGCCGAGGCGGCCGCCATCGTGGGGGAGGCCGACCCCCGGTATACGGCCATCGAGGCAAAGCGGCTTTACTTTGAAGGGCTTAGCCGGCGGCTGCGGACCAATTTCGTCGTACAAACCGATTCCCTGCTGACCGTAGCGGATAGTTTTCTGACGGCGGCGGTGGCCCTGGCCCCCGAGGCGGCCTACGTGCAGAACGAACGGGGCATCGTGAAGGAGGAACTGGGAGACTACGCGGCCGCCCGGACGGCCTACGAACGGGCGCGGGCACTGGCTCCCACGTGGGCGTTGCCGCATAATAACCTAGGGAAATTACTGGTCTCCCTCAACCCGGAGGAGAATGCGGATTCGGCGGCTTTGCATTACGAACGCGCCATTCAGCTGAAGCCGGATTTGGCGACGGCGTATATGAATTATGGGAATCTTATGGAATTCCAGGAACGCTACGACACGGCGGAAACTTTGCTGAGACAAGCCGTTGAGCGTGCTCCGAACTACGTGGAGGGGTGGTATAATCTGGCGGTCGTGGTCGTCAAATCGCCCGAAACTCGTGCGGAGGCTATCGAGCTTTACCGCAGGGTGATAGCCGCCAGACCGGAATTCATGAGTGCCCGATTTGGTGTCGGGTATGCGTACGAACAGTCAGGGGAGCTCGACTCCGCCGCCGCGGTATACCGTAGAATCCTAGCGGTCAAGAATTCGGGGATGGAAACATATGGCTACCACGGTCTGAACCGTATTTACCAGCAGACCGATCCGGAAGCGGGGCGCACCTACTTTAGGGCACTTATGGACGAGCAGCCGCGACAACCTTACGGCTATGCCTATACCGCCGCATTAGACACGACCGACCGCAGGTGGTTACGGAAGCTGGCGCGCCTGAAACTGTCCCCGAGCGAACACTTTGCCCTGATCACGGGAGTAGTTATCGAACTGTACGGTTACCAGGACCTGAACCGGGCGGTAGCAGGAGCTCAACTAGGAGTCAAGCTATACCCCGAGGAAGCGGAAGCTCACCGAAACCTCGCCGAAATTCTACTCCTATGCGAACGATTTGATGAAGCCGCCGCGAGCGTCCGTCGGGCATTGACAGTTGCCCGGAAAAACGGAATGCTGGAAGAGTTCTGCACGTACATCCACGAGGCATCCCTGTACGAACCGGTACGTACCGAAAAATTCTTGGGCGATCACCTTAGCGAGCAGTGTTCCACGGCGGAATAAACGTAACATGACTAATTCAAAATATAGCTTACTGGTTCTGATCTTCGCGCTGTGTGACGTTACGGTCTCCGCACAGCAAACCCTACATTTAATTTACACCGCCAATGCCTACCCCAGTGACAGCATTTACCTGGGGTGCCAGGTAGACGAGCGCAATACGGAGGAACTATTCACCGAAATCGGGAAAGTGGCTACCGAGAACGGCCACGATCTGCGGGTACGCCATCACCGTCCGGATTACGATAAGCAGTCGCTCCTCCAGTTTTTACAGGGGTTAACTCCGGCCCCGGATGACGCGGTCGTATTTATGTTTTCGGGCCATGGTTTGGAGGACCCGGACGACGGACACTGGCCGCTGCTCTATTACTGCGACGAACCAGATGCCGGTGGATTTGATTTCCCACGCTGCGGATTATCCCTGCGGCGTGTTCACGAACTGTTGCGGTCTACGGGCGTACGTATGTCCCTGACCGTGGCGAGTAGTTGCAACCACGACCCCCTGTTGGAGGATCACGAACAACGGGTCCGCAGCCTGGAGGCAGGCGGCGGCCTGGAAGAAGCCGGGGGTGGTTCCTCCTACGAATTCGGCCTGTTCACCGACTTCCGGGGTCATATCCTGGCTTCGGCCAGTAAGGCGGGGCAACCTGCCTACCTCACGGACGCGGAGGGATCCTACTACATCCGCGCCCTACTGCAGTCCATCATCGAGGGTTTAGTGGCGGATAATTCATCCTGGCCGAAAATCCTGCACCATACGGATCTCCGGGTACGGGAGGTCTTTCGGAAAAAGCAAAACGCCCAGTTTCGCATCTACGCACCGGCGCCCTCTTCGGTCGGCACCCCGTCTGATTTGAGGCAGTTGGCCTATTTAATCCTGGAGGAGGGGCTGGTAGGGGCGGAGGACTGGTCGGACGCGGAACAGGACAATAATCTCTATCGCCTGTATGTATTCTACGACCGCTTCCTGGCACAACATCAAACGGACTACTCCGAAGACGCCGCCTATCGCCATTTCGTGACCGCTCTGGATGCGTACGAATCACCCGGTTTCGCTACCGAATACGAAGACGCGCTGACGCTGTTCGCTTACCTAACTGCGGCGCAGCAGGATGAAATCGATGATTTCCTTTACCCTACGGGCCAATAGCTACCGACCTAATGAACAATACAATCTACATGCACTACATCCTCTCCCTGATCGCCCTGACTCTCGTAGTGGTACCCACCCGTGCTTTCGCCCAAACGAGCACGCCCAGTAGGGGCCTGACGCCAACGTTCAACAGCACCCAAACCGACAAAACACCCCCGAGTAAGGACAAATCGATGGGCTTCGGTAAACGACTACGAACCCGATTAAATGCCAAACGGGCCCGCCAGAGCTCTGCACCCGCGTCTGTTCCTTCGGATACGCCGATGCCCGACCCCAGTAATGGTTCCGCCTCCAATACCGACCTGGGGTATTACTATATCGAGCAGGGCGAGTCCGAAATGGCTAAGGACTACCTGGATGACGCCAGAGACTACGTGAATACCGAAGACGGAGATGGAGTACTCGAACTGTTCGAACTCTATGCCCTCTTAGCCTACGAGGAATACGCCGACGGAGAGGGGGACGACGAACTGGCCGAAAGCTACCT
>CAZQNE010000065.1:0-23381 GCA_964594535.1 uncultured Lewinella sp. | reverse complement strand
CAACCCCCCCACCCACAACCGTCATCAGTACTTCCGTATCCAAGATCGACTCATCCGGGCAGTCCAGAAGATTCTCGGACAAGAGCACGAAGTCCGCTTGCATACCCGGCACCAGCGCCCCGCGCACATCCTCCTGAAAGGCGGCGTAGGCGGGAGCGGCCGTGTAGCTATGGAGGGCTTCTTCCCGCGTCATGGACTGCTCGGGGAAGAAGACCGCCTTCCCGTCCGCCCGGGCGCGGGTGACGCTGGCGTAAAACGACTCGATGGGGTCCACGTCCTCCACCGGCGCGTCGGTTCCGTTGGTGACCACCGCGCCGGCGTCCAGCAGACTGCGCCAGGGGTAGGCCCCCTCCCGCGCGCGTTCGGTTCCCAGACGGGTCTCGGCAAAGAGGGCGTCGCTGGTGCAGTGAATACCCTGCATGGAGGCGATTACGCCCAGTTCGGCGAAGCGGGGAATATCGTCCGGATGCAGGTGCTGACTGTGCTCGATGCGCCAGCGGCGGTCGTCTTCCGGTCTGACGTACCGGGCCATCAGGTCCAGAGTCTCGCGGTTGGCGCGGTCGCCGATGGCGTGTACGCAAAGTTGCATGTCGTGGGCCAGGGCGAGTTGGGCGATGCTGTCGACGGTAGCCACCTCGGTGGTGTTCTGGCCCACGAAGCCGGGGTTATCGAAGTAGGGTTCGAGCAACCAGGCCCCGTAGCTACCCAACGCGCCGTCGAGTTCCGATTTGATGGCCGAGCACTCGAAGCGGTTGCCGTAGTGCGGTAGTCCTTCCATATTGCCCTCCATTTCCTCGAAGGAGTGCCGTAGCATGACCCAGAGGTTCAGGCGCAGGCTATCGGCGGCGTCCAACTCTTTGTACCAGTCGAGTTCGCGGTACTTGGTGCCGGCATCCTGAAAGGAGGTGATACCATTCTCCAGGCACTCCTGCTGGGCGGCGCGGATGCCCGCCAGCCACTCTTCCTTACGGGCGGTGGGAGTCATCGTTTGCACGAAATTCTGGTAGGCATCGGCGATCAGGTCCATGGCCCGTTCTTCGAATACGCCGGTAGGGTCGCCGAGGCCATCGCGGAGGATGCGTCCGCCCTTCGGGTCGGGGGTTTCGCGGGTTACGCCGGCCAGTTCCATGGCTTTCGCGTTGGCGTAGAGCGCGTGGCCGCTGGCGTGGCGCAGTACAACCGGATTTTCCTGAGTAAGCCGGCTCAGTTCGTCGTGGACCGGGTAGCCGCCGACGCTGTGGTCGTGGGGTTTGTCCCATTTCTCCTGGTGCCATCCGCGGCCGGTGATCCAGTCGCCGGCGGGGGTTTCTGCTGCGCGTTCGGCTACCATGGCTACGATCTCGTCCCAGCTTTTGGTACGCAGGAAGTTCAGGTTTCTCAGGCTACTACCGAGCCCGCTAAAGTGAGCGTGCCCTTCGACAAAACCGGGCATGAGGAAGGCGCCCTCGGCATCCAACCGGCGGGTATCCTCACTGAGCTGATCTTGCCACTCACTAGTATCGGTGCCGAGGGCGGCTACGGTTCCGTCGGCGGCTACGAGGAGGGCGGTAGCGGGGTCCAGGTCGCGGCCCGGCCAGATGTCGGCGTTGTAGACGAGTAGGCTGGCGTTGCTTTCCCCTGCGTTTTCCGGGGCGCGGTCGCAGGTGCAGAGTAAAATGGTGAGCAGAAGGGAGGGGAAGAGAAATCTGGTCATAGATGGTGGTTTAGTCGTCAGACGAGCCGCTCCCTACGGGCGCGGGACTCGGCTGACGACAGCTACGGCCCAGCTCACAGGCGCGAGATTCGGCCGGCGACAGCTACGGCCCAGCTCATGGGCGCGGGACTCGGCTGACGACAGCTACAACCCAGCTCATGGGCGCGCAGGATGGCTGGCCACGGCTATGGCCATCCTTACCGCCACTAACCAGGCACATCCGCCGCCGCGCCGTATTCCGCCGGTAAGGTAGCACACTCCGTTCTCTTTTCCACACCCAGCCCACAGGTAGCCTTCGTCAGCCGAGTCGCCGGAGCGCAGCGCAGGTCTCGTCTGACGAATATACCGAGTCGCCGGAGCGCAGGTCTCGTCTGACGAATATACCGAGTCGCCGGAGCGCAGGTCTCATCTGACGAATATGCCGAGTCGCCGGAGCGCCGCGCAGGTCTCATCTGACGAATATGCCGAGTCGCCGGAGCGCCGCGCAGGTCTCATCTGACGAATATGCCGAGTCGCCGGAGCGCAGCGCAGGTTACGTCTGGAGGATAAGCTGAGACACCCCGGCACAGCTAAGGTCTCCCGTGACTGGTAGTCGTCAGCCGAGTCGCCAGAGCGCAGCGCAGGTCTCATCTGACAAATATGCCGAGTCGCTAGAGCGCAGCGCAGGTTCCGTCTGGAGGATAAGCTGAGACACCCCGGCACAGCCAAGGTCTCCCGTGACTGGTAGTCGTCAGCCAAGTCGCCAGAGCGCAGCGCAGGCCTCGTCTGACGACTAAAGCCCCCGCACCCGCGCCCCGCCGCCCCTTTCTTACCTTCGCCCCCCATGCAGACGAACGGAACTTTCATCGTGGAGGGCGGCCACCGGCTCTCCGGGACCATCACGCCCCAGGGGGCCAAGAACGAAGCCCTGCAAATCCTCAGCGCTACCCTGCTGACCCCCGAACCGGTGCTGGTCCAAAATCTGCCGGACATCGAGGACGTCAACAAGCTACTCTCGCTCATCGACGGACTGGGGGCCGAGGTTGATCGCATCGACCGGCAGACCGTCCGTATCACGGCCCGGGACATCGACCTGGAATACGTGCTCAGCGAAGATTACGTCCGCGACGCCCAGCGCATCCGTGGCTCGGTCATGCTCATCGCCCCCCTACTGAACCGCTACGGTCGCGCCAGCCTGCCCAAGCCCGGGGGGGATAAGATCGGCCGCCGCCGCCTCGATACCCACCTGCTCGGCCTACAATCCCTGGGGGCCAGCTTCGACTTCGATGCCGACCGCAACATCTACACCTTCCGGACCGACGGGCTGAAGGGTACCTTCATTCACATGGAGGAGATCAGCGTCACCGGCACCGCCAACGTTCTGATGGCCGCCGTGCTCGCCGAAGGGGAAACCACGATCTACAACGCCGCCTGCGAACCCTACCTGCAGCAACTCAGCCAGATGCTCAATAGCATGGGCGCGAAGATCGAGGGCATCGGCTCGAATCTGCTCCGCGTTTCCGGCGTCGAATCCCTCGGTGGCTGCGAACACCTGATGCTCCCCGATATGATCGAGATCGGGAGCTTCATCGGGCTGGCCGCCATCACCCAGAGCGACATCACCATTCGCAAGGCCCGCGTCGATATGCTCGGGATCATTCCCCGGACCTTCCAGAAAATGGGGATCGAGCTCGAGATCGCGGACGATAACATCCGCATCCCCCCCCAGGACCATTACGAAATTCAGAATTTCCTCGACGGCGGTATCCTCACCATCTACGATGCCCCCTGGCCCGGTTTTACACCCGACCTCATCAGCATCGCGCTGGTCACGGCCATCCAGGCCCGTGGTTCGGTACTCTTCCACCAGAAGATGTTCGAAAGCCGCCTCTTTTTCGTGGATAAACTGATCGATATGGGCGCCCAGGTCATCCTCTGCGATCCCCACCGGGCTACGGTGGTGGGCATGGACCGCCGTACCCCCCTGCGCGGAATCCGGATGACTAGCCCCGACATCCGCGCCGGGGTCAGCCTGCTCATCGCCGCCCTCTCGGCCGAAGGCACCAGCCAGATCGATAACATCTACCAGATCGACCGCGGGTACCAGGACATCGATGGTCGCCTGCGCGAACTCGGCGCCCACATCGTTCGCCAGTGAGCCCGCCACCTATGCTACTCTACAATATCACCCACAAGATCGACCACGATATTCACCAGGAGTGGGTACGGTGGATGCGAAAGTCCCAGATCCCGATCATGATGGAGTCCGGTGTCTTCGAGGAGTATAAACTCAGCCGCCTGCTCGGGGTCGACGAATCCGATGGGGTCACCTACGCCCTCCAACTTACCGTCAGCTCCCGCCCCGCCTTCGACATCTATCAGGAGAAGTACGCCTACGAAAATCAACAGCGGCACGACCTGCGGTACCGGGGGAAGTTCGTTTCCTTCCGCTCGGTGCTGGATGTGGTGGATCACGGTCAGTGAGAAAATAGGCCCACAGAGGCTTCGCCGCACCGTGGTATTCACGGAGTATTCACCGAGATCGGGAATCATACCTCAGTGCGCGCCCGCAGGGCACTCCGTGGGTCGGCAATTTAATCCATCAACCCGAGCGTTAGCCAATCCGCCAACAACTGCCGGTTGCGCGGGTCGATGATGCGTACCTGGTCGCTGCTATTGGCGATATTGGCCAGCTCGATGTAGATGCCGCTCGGCTTCGTTTCCCGCAGCATGTGCAGGTCGCGGTCGGTCACCGTACCGGAATACCCCCTTCCCGGCCGGTGGGTATCGTACATCCTGCGCATCGTCCGCTGAATCTGCTGGGCGCGGCTGGCCCCCACCGCATCGCCCTCCGGGTAGTACAGGAACAGGTCGATCCGCTGCCCCCGCTGGCGGCTATCCACGTGGATGGCGATCATGGTCTGGTCGGTCAGTCCCTTAGCCAGGTTTTCGTCGTAGAGGGCATTGATGATGTCCGAACGCTGGAAGAGCCGCAGTTTTTGGTTGCGGGGCAGCTTTGCGCCTCCCCAGACGGTTTCGTCCTTATCCGCCTTCAGGTATTTCTCGTCGCGGATGCCGTCGTTCTCGTCGCGCACGATCATATAGGGGATGCCGCCGTGCTGTAGGATGTTCCGACAGAGGCGCAGGGCCACGTCGTAGGCGTATTCGTCTTCGGCCAGTTGGTGACCGCCGCGCCGCCCCACCGCACCGGGGTCGGGCCCCCCGTGACCGGCCACGATGTAAAACACCCGCCCGGCGAGTTTGTCGTCGACCAGGGGCACTTCGGCGTACTCATCCCCGAAGATGCTATACACCCGCGGCGCGATCGTCGTGACCTGCTCCGGCACCGCGATCGGGGGGCGCTCCTCGCTTTTTGCCTTCAGGGAGTTTCGTATATCGGTGACCAGGGTATTCTCCCCAACCTCGGTAATCAGCGAAGTGGTTACGGCCTCCGGGCCGGTGCTCTCCAGGCAGTGGTCGATGTGGTAGGGCACGTACAGGATCCGGTCCTTGCGGTAGTCCCGCTCCCGGAGCCCGGCCCCGTGCAGGGCTTCGTTGTATTCTTTGATGAGCACGGCCCGGTCCCAGTCATCGTTCCCGGTGGTGGAGCGGATGCTAGTCCCGTCGTAGCGGTACACCTCGACCGGAAGCTGGTAGGTTCGGCCCACCAGTAGCTTGGCATTCGGGCGTAGCTTGTTCAGCGCGCGGAACCGGGTAATGTTGCAGCCATAGTCGACCAGCCGGTAGCGCCGGAGCAGGGAGTACATCCCGTCCCCCTTGCGCACCTCTACGGTCAGCTGTTCCGCCGCGAGCAGGGCGGGCAGTAGGCAGAACAGCAGCAGGGGTAAGCGCGGCACGGGGCTCATTCAGTATCAGCGTTCGGTCTCGGACGGTTAAACGAGGGGGGGCGGCTATCTTCGCGTACCGCATGACGACCTTAGGGCAAATTTATGAACTATTCCGTTGGGAACTGGTCCTGGAGTGGCGCAATAAGTACGCCCTCGGCAGTGTCTTCCTGTACGTCGTCTCCACGGTGGTGATTGCCTACCTGGCCTTTCTGCGGGGCATGGGCACGATCTCCTTCAACGCGGTGTACTGGATCATCCTCTTTTTCGGGGCCACCGTGGCGGCCGGGCGGAGCTTCGTCAGCGTGGCGGGGCGGCGGCACACCTATTTCTACACCCTGGCCGATCCGCTGGCTATTCTGTTCAGCAAGCAACTCTTTAATCTGCTCGTGATCTGGTCGGTCGCGGCACTCACGTACACCCTGCTGGCGCTATTCGCTCCGGGGGTCTCCCTGGTCGCTCCCCTACCCTTCGTGGCCTCCGTGGCACTGGGCGGGGTCGGGCTGGCGGTCATCCTGACCTTCGTTTCCGCCCTCGCCGCGCGGGCTGCGGGCAACAGTACGTTGATGGCCATTTTGTCTTTCCCCCTCATCATTCCCCTGCTTAAGGTACTGGTCGACGCCGGCAGCTACGGGTTCGGGGAGGGCATCAACGACCCGGGCCGGTTCATCGCGCTCATCGGAGTGATCGATCTGCTGGCCCTGGCCGTCAGTATTCTGCTTTTCCCCTACGTGTGGCGGGACTGATGGGGGGGCGGCGGCGCGCGGGTGCGGCGGGGACCCGTACCTTTGTCGTGCTAACTAAATTCGGGACATGTCCAGTCGCCTCAGTGTTTTCGACATTTATAAGATCGGGGTCGGCCCGTCCTCCTCCCATACCCTGGGTCCCTGGCGCGCGGCACTGGCCTTCCGAGAGCGACTGCGCCGGGCGGTTCCCCAGACGCTGAGCGTGCAGTTGTTCGGGAGCCTGTCCAAGACGGGGGTAGGCCACGGTACGGACATCGCGGTCGTGCTCGGGCTGCTTGGTTACGATCCCATCACCATCCTCACCGAAAAGATTGCGGACATCATCACCGCGGTGAAGCAAAGCGGTCGACTGACGCTGGACGAGCACACCGTACCCTTCAGCTTCACGGAAGACATCGTCTTCCAACCCTTCAACCATCCCGGCCACCCGAATACCCTCACCTTTTCGGCGCTCACGACTGGTGGAGTGCTCGTCCAGGAGACCTACCATTCCCTGGGTGGCGGATTCATCGAGCGGGAGGGGCACGGTGAGGATGCGGAGATCGACTATGCCTTTATTCACGATCTGTCTTCCGGTCAGAAGATGATCGAACTGTCCGCCGGCTCGGGAAAAACCATCACCCGCCTGCTCTACGAAAACGAACGGTGCATCCGCAGCAGCGCGGAGATACACGCCCGCGTGGAGCGGCTCTTCCAGGTGATGATCAACTGCGTGTACCGCGGATGCCACACCGAGGGGGTCCTCCCCGGCGGCCTCAACGTACAGCGCCGCGCCGCCGCCCTGAACCGCAAACTGCTATCCGGGAAAACCTACCCGGACCGGCCGAGTTGGTTGGCCGCCATCCGCAGGACGAAGCGGGACTTCAGTACCGTCAACCAGTGGATCAGCTGTTTCGCCCTGGCCGTCAACGAGGAAAATGCCGCCCTGGGCCGGGTGGTCACCTCCCCGACTAACGGAGCATCCGGCGTTATTCCGGCAGTCCTGCTCTACCACTACCTATTCGGGAATTTCGGGGAGGACGATCTGCTGCGTTTTTTCCTCAGCAGTGGCCAGATCGGGGCACTGTTCAAACAGGGGGCAACCATTTCGGCCGCCGTCGGAGGCTGTCAGGCTGAGGTAGGGGTCAGTTCGGCCATGGCCGCCGCCGGGCTGACCGAGATGCTGGGAGGAAGTACCCGGCAGGTGCTACAGGCCGCCGAGATTGCCATGGAGCACCACCTGGGGCTCACCTGCGACCCCATCGGCGGGCTGGTCCAGGTTCCCTGCATCGAGCGCAATGCCATGGGGGCGATGAAGGCCATCACCGCCACCCACCTGGCCCTGGCCGGGAATGCCAGTAAGGCCGTCGTTCACTTTGATGCCGTGGTCGCCACGATGTGGGATACCGCCCAGCATATGCACACGAAGTTCAAGGAGACGGCCGAGGGGGGGCTGGCCGTCAATGTCTCGGTGGTGCAGCCGGAATGCTAATCACCACTCACCGGCGAAGGCGCGGTTAAAGATCTTTTCGTTGAGGTTTTCCAGGATGATTTCGAGCGCCTCGTCCTGTACGGCGGCCAGGGATTGGTCACCGGGAAAATCGTAGTACTCCGAGAAGTTACTTTTCCAGCTTTCGGCATCCGGGTCGAGTAGGTTGTTGTACTCGATGCCGACCACTACCGTAAGGCGGTTCAGTTTGGAGTAGGCACCCGTTTCCCCGGCGGGGCTCGCCCCTTCGGCCGAAACCCGGAAGCTGACCAGCGTCCCCTTCATTTCGATGTCGGGAGCTTCCTCTACGATCAGGAGGCGGGCCTCGTCGCGCACCTTATCGCGGAGCGCCTCGGTAATATCCAGATACAGGGTGGGCGGGGCCCCGATGGCGTTATCTCTGAAGTTGGGAACGTAGGCCCGCTCCACGCCCGCCGGAATGGCGATGCCCTTGAAAGAATAACAAGCGGAAAGGGCGAGCAGCAGTATGCTGAGCAACGGAAGGATTCGCATGGGGGGGTAACGCATAAACCCCTCCCCGCGTTAAGGCGGAAAGGGGTTATGGCCTTTGGGATTACGGAAAAAACCTAACTGGGGGTTAGGCGGCACTAGCCAGAAGTTCGTCCATATCGCGGACCAGAATACGGCCGCGGTTGAAGTAGATCAGGTTTTCCTTACGCAGCTCGTTCAGTACGAGGGTGACCGTCTGGCGGCTGGTGCAGGTGATGTTGGCGATGTCCTGGTGGGTCAGGCTGTGCTTGAGCAGCATTTCGTAGCCTACGCGACGACCACGCTCGGTGACGACCTGGTGCAGGAAACCTACGATCCGGCTGCGGGCATCCTTGAAGATCAGGTCCTCAAGTTTGCTCTCGGCGGCGATCATACGCTGACCGAACAGGTGAAGGATCTTACGGCTGACGGCGGGATTGCCGAAGGCGATACGCTGGAAGTCACTGACCCGGATGGTGTAGTAGTGTACTTCTTCCTTCAGGGACTGGGCCGTCTCGTTGCGGGTGTCTTCACCGACCAGGGCCAGCTCACCGAAAATCGCTTCGGGGTGGATGAGTTGCTTGATCACCTCCTTGCCCTCGTTGCTGTGGGTACTGATCTTGATCGGCCCCTTGGCGAGCAGGTAGATGTGGTCGCTGCTTTCACCGGGTTGGTAGATGACAGAATAGCGGGATTTCTTCTTGAACTCCATCGTCTCGGCCAGGCGTTGCTTTTCCTCCGGGCTGAGCCCGTCGAATAAGTCAAACTGCTCGAGAAGGGAAACTTTATTCATCGTGTCCATGATATGACTTTAGGGTTAGCGCGAATACCATTTGGTCGCGTTCGATGCCCACCGACAATCGCCGCCGTCCATCTGGTCGTAGGACACCGATCGTGGCGTCACCCCCCAAGCCGAAAGGATAATCTTTTGAATTTTTATTTCGTCGGTCCCCTTACCCCGGTAGGTGACAATTATCCGGTTTTTTCCTTCCCAATCCCGAGCAGGGCGACTCGCTGTAGCGCCATAATGGTGATGGCGTCGGTAATCCGGCCGTCCGTCGTCATGGCGATAGCTTCGCCGAGGGGTAGTTTGCGGACGAACAGCTCCTCGGTGTCTTCGGGCTCGGCGCGTCCCTGAGTCAGTCCCCGGGCCAGGTAGGCTACTCCCCATTCGTCGGAAACGGAATTACTGAGGTGAAATTCGATAAGCCGCTCCCAATGCTCGGCGGTAAGGCCGGTTTCTTCTTCCAGTTCGCGCTTCGCGGTCGCGAGCGGGTCGGTACCTAGCGGGCAGCCCCCTTCGGGTAGTTCCCAACTGAATTGCCCCAGCGCGTAGCGGTACTGGCCGACCAGGTACACGTTGTCGTGTTCGTCGAGTGGTACAATCCCGATGGCGTAGTTCTTGTACCGTACGATACCGTAGATGCCGTCGTTACCGGCGGGATTGACGACCTCGTTGTGCTCGATACGGATCCAGGGGTTCTCGTAGGCGATCGCGGTGGACTTCGTTTTCCAGGGGTTGGATTCCTTCATAAGCCGGGGGGTTAAGATGACCCTGTCATATACGATCGCAGGAATCCCGGGTGAGTTCGTGGCGTACGGTCCCGGAATGGCGGGTCGTGGTTGGTTCCAGCAGGAGTATCCAGGTTTCCTCGCCATCCGGGGTGCGGGGCCGGTGGGTGATCCCGCGGGGAACTACGCAGAGCTCCCCCTCGGCCAGACTGAGCGTACCTCCTCCCTCAATGTCGATAAGCAGGCTGCCGCGCACGACGAGAAAAAGCTCGTCCTCCGCGGCGTGATCGTGCCAGACGAAGGTGCCGCTGACCTTAGCCAGCTTGACGGCCTGTCCGTTCAGTTCGGCGATGATCTTCGGTGACCAACGGTCTGAAATGAGACTGAATTTCTCAACCAGGTTGATTGTATCCATTTACGCTTGCACCCGCGCCCCGCCGCCCTAGGCTATTTCGTGTTCCTGGCGGCGGTTTCTCCACCAGATGTAACCTACTACCGCCACCAGAACGTACGGCATGCCCAGTAGATACAGGATACCATCATTGAGGCCCTGCCCTTCCGTTCCTCCGTTGGCCAGATTACTCTCGGCAGTGGCCCGGCACATGGGGCACTGAGCGAATAGATCGCCACCGAGGAGGAGAAGACCGATCGTGAGGGCGGTTACGAGGTACGTTTTCATAGGTCGGGATAGTAGGGGCGCAGCATCAGATACACGGCCGGCCCGGTGATGGCGACGTAGAACCAGAGGGGCCAGACGTAACGGGCCATCCGGCGGTGCAGCACCCACTTACCCGTCAGGGCCCGTACCGTAGTTAACAAAATAAAGGGTAAAAGGATGCCCGCCAGGGTGATGTGACTAATGAGTACGATGAGGTAGACCGTACGGCTCCCCGCCACCGCCGCGGCCTCGGCCGCCGAGATCATGCCATCGTGATCTACGTCACCGAACTTGACCTCCTGAGTGGTAAAGTGGTAGGCCACGTAACAGAGTAAAAATACTACCGAAAGGGCCAGCGCCACAACATTCGCGTTCCGGTGGCGGAGGTACTGCCTCTGCTTGACGAAATACAGGGAGGCGAGGAGGGCCACTGCTGTCAGACTGTTCAGGATGGCGTTGACGGCGGGGAGAAAACTGACGTCCCAGTCAATATTCAACTTGATCTCCCGCATGACGAAAACGAGAACGAGTACGGCGGCCGATACTACGTAGGTAGCGATTTTAAGAGCCCGCTCCCTGCCGGGGTAAGTGGGAATACTGGGGTGAGCGGGCCGGGCGACCGGGCGGTCGAGGGTTTCGGGGGTGGGCATCCTAGAGTTCTTTGCGGCGGTCGAGGATGATGTCCTGCCGGTCCGGTAAGGGGATGATCAGGGAGACCAGTTGGACCAGCCCGATGGTTTCGTCCCGTCGGGCCAGGTCGTAGTGCTGTACGATAGTGAGCGAGCTATCCACGAGGGCGACGATGGGCTGTATTCCGGGGGAATCGTAAGTACCCAGGGGCAGGGAGAATTCACGGGCGGTAGCCGAAAACTGCCGCTCATTGGCCCGTAAAAACGAAATCATCGGGTCGTCGGGAAGGTTATACCGTTCGGTGAAGGTGCGCACCGCGGCCTCCGGATTTTCCGCAAGGGTGATGGTCGTGAAGTAGAGATTGGGGCTATCCTTAAACTGCTGGTAGAGGCTGTCGAGCGTACGCCCGTAAACGGCGGTACCGGCCTCCTTGGTGGGGTCCAGCCAGCCGACTACGGTCATGGCCCCCCGGGGCGGGTCCGGTAAGCTGCCCCGGATGGCGGGTAAGTCGGACAGGTCGGGAAGTGGACCGTAGTCCTCCATTTCGGCGATGGCCTCACGACGGTAATCGGCGCCGTTGCGCAGGTAAATGAAGGAGATTAACGGAAAGCCGATCAGTACGGCGATGAGGACACCGGTATTGACGAGTTGCTTGCGGGAAGCCATTAGGAGGTGTTAACTACCCCTGAAAACCGGTGGCGGGCCGGATGGGTCAGCGGCTAGACCGGATATGACGGAAAGATGAGTAGGGAGGGATCGGTGACGGGCTCCGCGTAGCCTACTTCTCCGCCCTCGGGGACTTTAAGGCGATCTTTGTACTCGATCTTCTCCCGCTCCTTGCGCCAGGCGTCTCCTTCGTTAAAGAAGGCGACCATACCCCAGATCAGGAGCAACGTGGGCAACAGCACGCTCATCGCCAGTCCCTTGACTTCATAGCCCATATGCATGAACTCATAGATGATGAAGTAGGCCTTGTACAGCGACAGACCGATAATCGCCAGGGAGGCGGCGTACACGAGGATGGTGATGCTCTCGGCAAAGTCAGCTGCTTTGATTAGAGACAGTACGACTTCGACGAGGGTCACGGCGGCCAGGAGTCCGAGCCCCTTCCAGACGCCGCGAACGGATTCTTCGTAACTAAGATGCTGTGCCATGGTATACAGTCAAGTGAGCCCACACCGGGGCGTTAGGAAAATGGAGGGAGGCTGATTACAGGAGGTAGAATACCAAGAATACAAATACCCAAACCAGGTCAACGAAGTGCCAGTAGAGTCCGATCTTTTCGACCATCTCGTACCCGTTTTGGCGGGCCACGTACACCCCACTGCCGGCGTTGATAAGAATAATCAGCAGGAAGATCACCCCGGTAGCCACGTGAAAGCCGTGAAAGCCGGTAATGCCAAAGAACAGGGCACCGAAGGCTACGGGGCCGAACTCCTGCATGGCAATGTATTCCGTGCCGTCCTCGTCCTGATACACGTACTTCCGGTGCACGAAGGGCATCACCTCGGGATCGACCGTACCGTCGGCTCGCAGGCCGTCGATGACGAAGCCCGGGTAGTCACCCGGCTCGGTAGGATAGACGTAGTGGTCGGCCTCCGCGGCGTGCTGCTCGTCATCTCCTTCCTCGCCCGCGTGGCCGGCACCGGCTACGTGGAGCAGGTAGGTTTCCCCCTCGATGACTTCCTCATCGGTAATTTCTCCGGTTTCGGGGTCGAGGTAGTAGCCGCTCTGGGTATAGGTCCCGAAGGGATTTCGGGTTACGGTCATGTGTTCGGTAGCAATAAGATTGGTCCATTCCCAGGCCTGACAGCCCAGGAATCCGGCTCCACCGAGCACCGTCATGAGCATCCAGAACACGACGCCCCGCTTGTTTTCGCGTGCCCCCTCCTGTACGGCGCGGACCATGGTGCCGGAGCTCACGATAAGCAGGAACGACATGAAGGTAACGAAGATGAGGGGCAGCCCGTGACCGCCGAAAGGCGTCGTGGAGAAGACCGTATCCGGCACGGGCCAGCTCGGTGAACTGAAGCGGAGTGCTCCGTAAGCGATCAGGAAGCCGGCAAAAGTGAATGCATCCGAGAGGAGGAAGTACCACATCATCAGCTTGCCGTAGGAGGTACGGAACGGCTTGCGATCGCCGCCGGCCCAGTCGTCGACCAGTTCCGGCTTATTGTCCTCGGCAATGATGATATCCGTATCTCTGTCTTCGGTCATGAGGGTCGAGTTAGTATGCTACCGTTGAAGGGTCAAAAATAATATCAGGTACAGCCACAATCCATCGACGAAGTGCCAGTAGATCATGGTAAGCTCTAAGCGCAACTGGCGGGCCGGGGTGCGCCTGAGCCGAATGGCAAAGGCGAAGACGACCGACACCAGCAGGGCGGCCAGGCCGCCGATTACGTGGAGGGCGTGCAAACCGCTGATGGCATAGACGAAATCTCCCGCCGGATTAATCTTCAGGGGAACCCCCTGTTCGGCCAGCACCAACCATCCCACATACTGCAGGATGACGAAGGCAATGCCGAGCACGAAGGTCGTCACGATCCAGCCGCGGTACGCCCGTTCCGCCTCCCGTTTGAAGGCGCGGTACGCAAGGTGCAAAGTTAGGCTACTGCCTACGATGACCAAAGCGTTCAGGTAGAAAATGCCGGGAATGGAGAATTCGAGCCAGTTGCCCGAGGCCCGGCGCACGATGAAGGCGCTGGTCAGGGCGACGAACATCATCACCAGACTGGTCATGCCGATGTACATGACCATCTTATGGGGGTGGACCCGGTTGCGACGGGTAGCCGCCCGCAGTCGTTGATCCGTAGAAGTTTCGATAATTGCCATCACATTAGCATTTTGCCCGCCCAGTAGATCGTGAACGCCAGGGGCAGGTAAGCGAATGAGAAGAACATCATATGCAGCGCCGTTTGACGGCTCGCTTGCCGGCGGAAGCGGAGGGCGAACGCGAGAAACGCGATCCCGAGCAGTACCACGAGCCCGGTAGCCCACAACGTGGTGGCCCCCAGCAGATACGGCAGCGTGCCCAGCGGTAGGAGCAGTACCGTTGCCAGAATAGAGTCACGACCTAGTACCGTGCTATCAACCGAACCGTCCGCCCGTTGGGGAACCAGTTTGAAACCGGCTTTTCGGTAGTCGGCCGCTCCCAGAAACCCGATGGCGTAAAAATGGGGCAACTGCCAGAAAAACTGGATGGTGAAGAGCGTGATGCCGAGCCCCGTGATGGCCCCTTCAGCCGCCGCACAGCCGATCAGGGCCGGTAAGGCACCGGGAATAGCCCCCACCGGTACGGCAATGGGGCCAACCCGCTTCAGGGGCGTGTAGACGAATGCGTAAGAAATGAGGGAAACCATGCCGAGAAAGGCCGTCCAGGGGTTGAATAGGGCCAACAGGCTGATGCCGGCGATGCTGGCGAAACCGGCGTAGAGAATCGCCTGTCCGGTAGTCATCCGCCCCTCCGCGAGCGGGCGGTTACGGGTACGGGCCATCTCCCGGTCGTAATCCTTTTCCAGCGCCTCATTCAAAATGTTTGCCGCGGCGGTGGTCAGAAACCCGCCCGCGGTCAGAACACTGATCGCGTACCATCCGATACCCGTTCCGGCTGGTAAGGCGACCAAATAGGCCAGGACCGAACTTAGTACAACGGTCGCCGACAGCCGAAACTTGACCAGGGCCGACCAGTCCGCGATGCGGCGGCTAAGGCTGGTAACATTGTGCCGTGTGGTGGTTTCCATAGGATATTAAAAAGCGACCCGTAGTTCTTCCGGCGGGGGGCCTACGAACTACGGGTCGCCAGGGCGTGCCTGCAGCGGCAACCGGGTAGGGGTTAGTTAGTGATGGACGGTCTCGCCTTCCATGGGCGGCTGAACCTGAGGGATGTAGTCGATCCCGTCCTTGCTGTAGTCGTACGCCCACCGCTGTACGGTCGGAAGCTTACCGGGCCAGTTGCCGTGGCCAGCATCGATCGGGGTGGTCCACTCCAGGGTGTTCGCCTGGTAGGGGTTGCGCTCCGTGACGCGCTTACCCTTCCAGATGCTCCAGAAAAAGTTGATGACGAACAGCAACTGGAAACCGAAGGTGATGATAGCCGCGATGGTGATGAACTTATTCATACCATCGAAGTGGGCAAAAGTCTGGAAGTTATCGAAGCTGTAGTAGCGCCGCGGAACTCCGGCCATACCCAGATAGTGCATGGGCCAGAAGACGGCATACGCTCCGATGAGCGTACCCCAGAAATGAATTTTACCCAGAGTGGCGTTCATAAACCGGCCGTACATCTTCGGGAACCAGTGGTACACCCCGGCGTACATACCGAAGAATGCCGCGACACCCATCACAATGTGGAAGTGGGCCACTACGAAGTAGGTATCGTGCAGCTGGATATCCAGAGCGGAGTTACCCAACCAAATACCGGTCATACCTCCGGAGATGAACATGGAAACGAACCCAATAGCGAAGAGGCTAGCTGGATTGTAGCGAATATTGCCACCATACAAGGTCGCGATCCAGTTAAAGACCTTGACCGCCGAGGGTACGGCGATGATGAGGGTGAAAATCACGAAGAAGTTAGCGATGAAGGGGT
This sequence comes from uncultured Lewinella sp., assembly GCA_964594535.1. GTDB lineage: Bacteria > Bacteroidota > Bacteroidia > Chitinophagales > Saprospiraceae > Neolewinella. The sequence continues at coordinate 7,770 of CAZQNE010000065.1, read as the reverse complement.
TGATACCCGACATGAACATGTGGTGCGCCCATACGATGAACGCCAGAAAGGCAATCGCCAGGATGGAGAACACCATGGCCTGATACCCGAAGATCGGTTTGCGGCTGTTTACGCTCAGTACTTCCGAAACGATACCGAAGGCGGGGAGAATAATGATGTACACCTCCGGGTGGCCCAGGAACCAGAACAAATGCTGGTACAGGATAGGGCTACCACCGACGTGGTCCAGCGCGGCACCCCCGATGTAAATGTCGCTCAGGTAGAAACTCGTACCGATACCGCGATCCAGCATGAGCAGGAAGAAGGCCGAAGTCAGTACCGGGAAGGATAGCAGACCCAGAATAGCCGTGACGAAGAAGGCCCAGATCGGCAGCGGTAAACGCCACATGCTCATTCCCTTGGTCCGTAGGTTCAACACCGTGGTGATGTAGTTAATACCTCCGAGCAGTACCGAAACGACGAAGAGGACCAGGCTGATCGTCCAGAGGGTCATACCGGCTCCCGAGCCGTCCATGGCCTGCGGCAGGGCGGAGAGCGGCGGGTACGCGACCCAGCCACCGGCGAAGGGCCCGGTGGAAAGAAACAGGGAGGCGAACATGATCGTACCGGAGATGAAGAAGAACCAGTAGCTGAGCATATTCAGCAGCGGGGAAGCCATATCCCGGGCCCCGATCATCAGGGGAATGAGCAGGTTCGAGAAAGTACCGGACAGCCCCGCCGTCAGTACGAAGAAGACCAGAATGGTCCCGTGCATCGTGACCAGCGCGTAGTAGAAATCGGGCTGAAGCGTACCGATGCCGGCTTCATTTATGGTGATCCATTTACCCAGCACCGGCTGCAGCCAGGCCAGGCTCTCCTCGGGAAAGCCGAGTTGCATCCGGAAGACCAGTGACATGGCCGCCCCGATGATAGCCCAAATCATTCCCGTGATCAGGAACTGTTTGGCGATCATCTTATGATCCTGACTAAAAATATAGTGGGAGACGAAGTTCGATTTGTACTTGTCCCCGTGGTGGTGGTCGTGGAAGTGGTCGTCGTAACCATATTCCTCGATCAGCGCGTCTTCACGCGTCACCGGAGCCGGAGTAAGAACTGCAGTTGCCATGGATGATCGTTAGTAGTAGTAATAAAATTACGGTGATAACCTATAAAGTGGCATCGGCCGGGTCGGGCTCTTCGAGCCTACTTTCTTTAATGTAAAACAGGGTGCCGGGGTTGCGGGAATCTTCACCGATACTGTCCGGCGTCTGGCCGCTGTATTCAAGGCGCTCCGAGGATATGCCCAGTTCGATGAAGAAGTCGCGAACGGCGCGGGCCCGGTCTTCGCTAAGGGTATAGTCGACCGCCACGCCGTCAACCGTAGCCGGGTAATCGAGTACGGTGGCCGTTACGCTCTGGTGGTCTTCCATATACCCCGCCACGTCGGCGAGCTGGTACTTGCTATCGTCGGTGAGGCGGGCGGTACCCTCCTCAAAATCCACGAAGTCGAGGGTCAGCAGGTTGTCCTCATCGTCCGGGGTCCGGAGGGCGTTATCGGCGGCAGAGGTGAAGGTTTCGCGCCGTTCCTCCAGCTCGGCCATGAAGAGCGGATCGTCTTCGGTGCCCTTAATGTTGGCCTCGTAGAAGGAGGTCTGACCGGCGTACCAGGTATCGAACGCATCTTGTTCCAGAATGGTGACGGTGCGGGCCATGGACCAGTGCCCCTTGCCACAGAGTTCGGCACAGGCTAGTTCGAAATTGGCGGTTTGCCAACGCTCGAGCCCCTCCTCGCTGGCCTCGTCGATTTCCTGGTATTCGGGGTACTCACTCAGTCCCCGGCGCCACTCTTTCGTTGTTTTGGTAGGGGTGAATACGAAGTAGGTCGGTAGTCCGGGCACGGCGTCCATCTTGACGCGGAACTGTGGGAGGTAGAAGTCATGCAGTACATCCTTCGCCGTGATCCGCACCCGCACCTTCTGGTCTACGGGCAGGGTGACGTCATTGACCAGGATGTCATCGTGGTTTTTTGGGTCGGTCCAGTCCTGACCGAGGGGGTTCGCCCCGCTGATCAAGCGGAAGTCTTTCCGCCCCAGCAGGCCATCGGGCCCCGGGTAGCGCATCTGCCAGGCAAACTGGTATCCCGTAGCTTCGACCTCCATGTAGTTATCGTCGGCCCCTACGTCGGCCATGATGTCGTTCCAGGCGTCCAGACCACCGACCACGAGGAAGGTCATCACGATAGCGGGGATCCCCGTCCAGACCAGCTCTACCGTGTTGTTATGGCTGATGTAGCGGGCCTTGTGACCCTTGCGCGCGCGGTACCGGTAGGCGTAGTAGAACAGGACGGCATTCGTAATGAAGAAGGCCACGTAAGTCACGCCTAGAGTCCACTTCATCATCGAATCGATGGAATCCCCGTGCAGAGAGGCGGACTCGTGAGGACCGAAACCCAGGATGTAATTTTTGTAGTAGTAGGCCGAAACCGTAGCGATGCCCAGGAAAGCGACCATGAACACCAGTAGTCCCCGGCCGGTAGAGGCGGCGGCGGTGGCCTCTATCTCTTCCGATCCACGCAGTTTTTTCGCCAGGTCGCGCACGCGGGCGATCTGTACGATGATCAGCAGCAGGAGGGCGATACAGATAAAGACGATCAGCGTTGTCATTCGTTCAAATTGGCTTTACGATCAAGCGCCGGGGCGGGGCGCTCATAAACAGTACTCATTTAACGGTCCGTGCTAAGGACAGTTCCGCGGGAATACCTTGTTTAGACTTTGTCTAGATAAGGTAATTAGGTATGGTGGTGCACGCTCTCTTCCAGGTAGGGATCGTACCGTGGTTCCAGGCGGGCTTTGGCTAGTTGGCTCAGAACGAAGAACAGAAAGCCCCCGAGGAAGCCGATGAAGATGCCGATCTCGATCAGACCGGGGAGGGTGTATCCGGATTTAAACTCCAGAGTGTGCATCTCTTCTACGTGCCCGCCAGCGGCCTCCAAATGCCCCTGCATGTCAACGTCGTCGATGAACCGTTCCTGCACGTACAGATTGGGTTCGAAGATATCCGTTTCGAGCTCGTCCATTACGGACTCGAACTCGCGGGGGCCGTCGGTACCTACTCCCTCCGGAGCACCGCCCCGGAATTCTGGGGTGTTCGGTACGGGGCTGGGGCCGTCCATCCCCTGACTTTCGGCGATGTTCTGGTTGTAGTCCTGGTCCTGGGAGACTTCGGCGTATTTGTCGTCCGGGTCCAGTTCCCCCTCCGTCTCACTCACGATCGTACCGTGGTCCTCGTGGTCGTCCTCCAGATGGATTTCATCATCACCGTGGGCCATTTCGGCGTGCTCTTCCCCGTGCCCGGCCTCGTGGTGGGCCATTTCGATCAGGGTCAGGCGGGCCCCCGGCTTAATCATATTGAAGTAGTCCAGCCAGTGGCCGAAGAACACGAAGGCCGAAGCGAAGAACAGGGTACCCATCTTCCGCTTGGTGGTGTTGTGCATCAGGATGAAGAAGGGTAGCACGAAGTTCAGGGCCAGGTTCGCCCAGAAGAGAACCGGATAGTTATCCATCCGCTCGCGGAAGTAGATGGTCTCCTCCCCCACGTTCGCGTACCAGATGAGCATAAACTGGCTGAACCAGAGGTAGGTCCAGAAAATGGAGATCGCAAAGAGGTACTTCCCCAGGTCGTGGAAGTGCTCCTCGTTGACGCCGGTATAGTAACCGCGGCTCTTCAGGTAGATGAGCAGCATGATGGTCAGGGCCGTCATGGCCACGAAGAGCGAAGCCGTAGCGTACCAGGCGAACATCGTCGAGTACCAGTGGCTGTCAATCGACATGATCCACTGCCAGATCAGGGCGGCGCTGGTGAAGCCGAAGATCGGCAGGAAAATGGCAGCGTACTTCTTGTACTTCCGGTAGTAGCTGAATTCGGTATCCCGGTCGTCGTCATCCTCGGCGATGCTGATGTTGCGCATCTTACCGAGCAGGAAGTACCAGAGGCCCACGAAACCAATGGTCCCCAGGGTGTACCACCACTTATTCAAAAATCCGGACTTATGGGTAAGGATGGCGTCCTCTGCCACAGCGGCCTCGTCGTTCCAGTGGTACAGGTGGTGGCTATGTAGCCACAGCCCCACGATCAGGACCCCCATCAGGAATAAGCCGGGAAGCAGAAAGGTGGAGAAACTCTCCCAGACCCGCTTGAACTGAACGAACCAGCCCGCGTAGGCGGTCGTGAAGGCCGCCAGGGCAAAACCGGCCAGGGCGGCGATCCCGAGAAAGAAAACGGAGTTATGCAGGAAATTCGTCCAGAACCGCATGTGGTGGCCCTCGCCGCCGTCAATGAAATAGCTCAGGATCAGGCACAGCACCCCGACGCCCAGCATGGCGAGGGTAGTAGTCTTGGCCCGGGAAGAGAACACGAAGTGCTCCGGTCCCTTCTCTTCAATTCGTATGGATGCCATGGGCGGGTAGTAATTCCGGGGTTCTTATTTCTTACGCAGGTTCGGCTGAATGCGGCCATCGGGGGCGGCGGCGTCGGTCAGCATATCGGAGTTCGGCAGCTTTTCGTCGTCGGTCATTTGTTGGGCCAGCGGGTCGTACTCACCCAGCGGCGTACCGAACTTCGGGTTCAGCGTATTCACGACCTGGTTGTATTCCGTGCCGGTTTCGTCAGCCTGTAGGTTACGGATGTAGTGAATCACCTGCCAGCGCTCCTCGTAGTTCATCTTGTCGGCGTAAGCGCCCATTACGTTGTAACCGTACATGATGGCGTGGTAGTAGCGGCCGTTGCTGGCCTCCAGAAATTCGTCCCGTAGGAAGCTGGCTGGCGCGGCGGGGTAAGCCGCCTGGGGGTTCTTGTCGGTGTCGTAAATGTAGCCCAGTCCGTCGCCCTTCTCTCCGTGGCAAATAGCGCAAAAGATGTTGTACAGGTTGCCGCCACGTACCAAGCCTTCGTCGGTGATGGGGAAGGGGTTTCCTTCCAGCTCCTCGATCGCGGCCAGGCGACCCTCCGGCGTAGCATCGTAGTAGTAGGGGACGTGACCGTTGGTCGGCACGGCGATGGCGTTGGGATTGTCATTGTCCACCAGGTTGCCCCGCATGCTTTCCATGTCTTCCGTCGTGGACGGCGGCGGCATCCCGGGAAGGTACTGCCCGGCGTAGCCCCGGGGTACGGTGCCCGCTACGGTGTACTTGGGGTAGGCCAACTCGCCCAGTTTGATGGTGGAGCGTTCGTCCCAGGTATTGTAGTAGTAGTAGTTATACGTATTCGACTCCATAGCCAGCGAGTGAGCCATATCGGGCATATACTCGCTGCCGGTTTCGTTCACGCCGGCGTCATCACAGCTGACCACGAAGAGGGCCAGGGCGAAAACGAGCGGTAGCAGGCGCATAGATTTCATGCTGTAGGGTTTAGTGGCAGCCCCTTAGGCGGGTACCGTTTTACGGTGGTCGCTCTCGGCTCCGGTGCGGGAGAAATACTTCCGTAGATTATTAACGTGGGCATCGTCCTTTCCGGTCACGTCGAAGGCGATGCAGAACTTATCGTCGGTGATGCGGTCGTGCAGGCGACGGGGCTCGGCGCCGGGCCCCAGACCGTTGATGATGTAAAAGACCACGACCATGCCCACGGCCGCGAAGAGCACCGTAAGCTCGAAGGTGATCGGAATAAAGGCCGGTACCGACCAGTAGGGCTTACCCCCGAAAATGATCGGCCAGTCGCGGGTGAATACCCAGGTCATGAAGCCGAAGCCGAACAAACAGCCGATGCTTCCGAATACGAAGCCGGCCACGTGCAGGCGGCTTTCTTCCAGCCCGAGGAGGGGGTCCAGCCCGTGTACCGGGAAGGGGGTATATACCTCGTCGATATCCAGATGGTCGGCATTGGCGGCCCTTACGGCATCCAGTAGCTTTTCCTCGTCGTCGTATAGGGCGAAGAGGATGTCCCGACCCTCGGGCACGATGGTGGCCCCGCCTTGGTTCTCGATTAGCTCCGCACCTGCGTCCCCGCCCTGTTCAATACGTATGGTTGCCATGTTTTGCTTCGTTTGGGGTTAGTCGAGGGGTTTGTCGTGTTCACCGTCAATGTCGACGGTTCCACCGGCTTGCATGTCGTTCACTTCGGCGGGGGTAGTCACCCCGTGGGCGTGAGCGTGTGCCAGTTTGTTGGGACCGATGTACTGGTCTCCGGCCGTTTTCAGGATGCTCTTTACTTCCGCGATGGCCACTACCGGGGCGACCCGGGTGAAGAGCAGGAAGAGGGTGAAGAACAGCCCCAGGGTACCGATGAAAATGCAAATCTCCACCCAGGTCGGAACGTAGTAGCTCCAGCTCGAGGGCAGGTAGTCCCGCGCCAGGGTGGTGGCGATGATGACGAAGCGCTCGAACCACATCCCGATGTTGATGAAGATCGACATGAAGAACGTCCAGAAGAGACTGGTACGCAGCTTCTTACTCCAGAAGATCTGCGGCGAGAGCACGTTGCAGAGCATCATACCGATGTAGCTCCAGTAGTAGGGGCCGAGTACCCGGTTGAGGAAGGCGAACTGCTCGTAGATGTAGCCCGAGTACCAGGCGATGAAGAGCTCGGTGAGGTAAGCCACCCCGACGATGGAGCCGGTCAGCAGGATCACCTTATTCATCGACTCGATGTGCTCGATGGTGATGTAGTCCTCCAGGTGCAACACCTTGCGGGCAATCAGCATGAGGGTGAGTACCATGGCGAAGCCCGAGAAGATGGCCCCCGCCACGAAATAGGGCGGAAAGATCGTCGTGTGCCACCCCGGAATGACGGAGGTAGCGAAGTCGAAGGACACGATGGTGTGTACCGACAGCACCAGCGGCGTTGCTAGTCCGGCCAGGATGAGCGACAGACTCTCCCACCGCTGCCAGTGCTTGGCCGAGCCGTTCCAACCGAAACTAACGATGCTGTAGATCTTTTTGCGCAGCCCCACCGCCCGGTCGCGCACCGTAGCCAGGTCGGGTACCAGACCGGCGTACCAGAACAGCAACGATACGGTGAAGTAGGTCGAAATGGCGAATACGTCCCACAGCAGTGGGCTGTTGAAGTTCACCCACAGCGGCCCCCGCGTATTCGGATAGGGGAAGATGAAGAACGCCAGCCAGAGCCGCCCCATGTGAATGAGCGGAAACTGCCCGGCACACATCACGGCGAAGATCGTCATGGCCTCCGCCGCCCGGTTCACGCCCGTCCGCCACTTCTGGCGGAACAGCAACAGGATGGCCGAAATCAGCGTACCGGCGTGGCCGATACCGACCCACCAGACGAAGTTGGTGATGTCCCACCCCCAGTTGATGGTCCGGTTCAGGTTCCAGGAGCCGATGCCGACCCAGATGGTCCAGGCCACGCTGAAGACGAACAGCCCCAGGCACATAACCGAGAGGATGAAGGTGACCACCCACGACAGGGAGGGGGCCGTCTCGGTCGGCCGGCAGATGTCCTCCGTGATCTGGTGGTAGGTCTTATGCCCGGTGATTAGCGGCTGGCGTACCGGTGCTACATGTCCACTCATGGGGTTTGGTTTATGCTTCTAGGGCTTCGATGGCTTCGCTCGGGTTGTGTACCCGCGCCGCGTAGAATACGGACGACTGGGTGTTGGTCTCTTCCAGAGCGAGATAGTTCAGGGGATTGTTCAGCTTGCCGCTTACGTCGCCGCGTACGTTGTTGCGGTCGCCGAAAGTGATCGCGCCGGTGGGGCAGGCGGTCTGACAGGCGGTACGGACGTCGGAGTCGCGCAGGGCGCGCTTCTCGATCTTGGCGGTCAGCTTACCGGCCTGT
>CAZQNE010000064.1:0-23514 GCA_964594535.1 uncultured Lewinella sp. | reverse complement strand
GGCAACGGCGGCGAAATGCCCCTGCAGCAGGGCAGCGGCTCCGGCGTAATCATCAGCAGCGACGGCTACATCGTCTCCAACAACCACGTCGTAGAAGATGCCGAAACCCTCGAGGTCGTCCTGAACGACGAGCGCACCTACACCGCCGAGGTCATCGGCACCGACCCCACCACCGACATCGCTCTGATCAAGATCGACGAAAGCGACCTGCCCACCGTCAATTTCGGCAACTCCGATAACGTCCGCGTCGGCGAGTGGGTAGTGGCCGTCGGCAACCCCTTCAGCCTCACCAGCACGGTCACCGCCGGTATCGTCTCGGCTAAGGGACGCAGCATCGACATCGTCCGCCGCAGCGGCGGCGACCTGGCCATCGAGTCCTTCATCCAGACGGACGCCGTGGTCAACCCCGGCAACTCCGGTGGCGCCCTGGTTAACCAGAACGGCGACCTGATCGGCATCAACACCGCCATCTCGAGCCCGACCGGCGTATTTGCCGGCTACAGCTTCGCCGTCCCCTCCGCCATCGTGAAGAAGGTCGCCGAAGACCTGCGGGAGTACGGCGTCGTCCAGCGCGGACTCCTCGGTGCCCAGATCCGCCAGCTCAACACGGCCTACGCCCGTGAGCTCGACATCGACCGCAACAACGGCGTCTACGTAGCCGAAGTGATGGAAGGGAGCGCCGCCGAAGAGGCCGGTATCCAGTCCGGCGACGTGATCGTAAGCGTCGACGAAGTGCCCACCCTCCGCAGCAGCGAACTACTGGAGCAACTGGGCCGCCACCGTCCCGGCGACCGCGTGGTCATCACCGTCGAGCGTGACGGCGACGAGCGCGACTACCCCGTCGTGCTGAAGAACTCCCAGGGCACTACCGATGTCATTCTGCCGAGTGAGGCCGCAGCCGAAGTCGTAGCCGACCTGGGCGCCGAGTTCGAAGACATCAGCGAGGATATGATCACCGAGCTCGAGTTGGAGGGCGGTGTCGCCGTAGCTGACCTGGGCGACGGGCTCATCGCCGAGCAAACCCGCATCCGCCCCGGCTTTATCCTGACCAAGGTCAACGGCCGTACCGTCACCAACAAGGAGCAACTGTCGCGCCTCATCCAGCAGAGCGTCGGTGCCGTAACCCTGGAGGGCATCTACCCCGATGACCCCAGCCGGACCTACAAGTACGCCATCGTCAAGTAAGGTTCACAACCTAAGCTAGCCATCCGAATCAGCGGGCAATCTCTCCGGGCGAGAGCTTGCCCGCTGTCACGTCCACCCTTAGCCTTAGCCACCTTGGTGGCGTCCTCCGCCTTAGCCGGTTTCAGCAACGCCCTCCACCTTTTCCTTACCTTCGCCCCCCCTATGAGCATCAACGTCGGCATCTTCTTCGGTGGCCCCTCCCGGGAGCGGGAAATCTCCTTCGCCGGGGGCCGCACGGTCTACGACAACCTGGACAAGTCGCTCTTCACGCCGGTGCCCATTTTCGTGGATAGCTTCGAGCGCTGGCACCTACTGGACTGGCAGTATCTCTACCGCGGCAGTATCCGCGATTTCTTCCCGCCGGTCAGCATGGCACCGGAAAGTCGGCACGGCTTTCAGGTGTACCAGGAGAGCCTCGGCCCGGCCGATGAGTTAGCCATCGAAGAGATGGGGAGCCAGGTCGGCCGCCGCATCCGCCGCGAGGAACTGTCCACCCTGATCGACGTGGCCTTCCTGACCCTCCACGGGGAGTACGGCGAAGACGGTCGCATCCAGCGCGAACTCGAATACGCCGGCATCCCCTACACCGGCAGCGGCATCGAGGCCAGCGAGATCGGCATGGACAAGACCCTGCAGAAGGAGCTGATGGCCAAGGCCGGCTTCCCCTCTCCGCCCATCCTGACGATCGAAAAAGAGGAGCTACAGTCTACCCCCATCGAAGAATGGTACGAGCGTTCTCTGGCCACGGTGGGCTGGCCCCTGGTGGTGCGACCGGCGCGACAGGGAAGCAGTATCGGCGTGGCCATCTTGCGGGAAAAAGAAGGACTGAGCGGCTTCGAGCGGGCCGTAAACGCCGCCTTCTTCCGGGAGCAAATCCTGCTCAGCGACTATGCCGCCCGTAGCGACCGCGACCGCATCGAGTACGTCCGCCGACTGAGTGACCTCCGCGACGGCATCGCCTTTCCCCTGGACGCGATCCGCGGCGACCACCGCCTTACCCTCTACACCCCCGATGATCTCTCCGACTATCTGGAGCGAGCCGCTACCGATAACGGTGAGCCGCTGCTGCTACTGGAGGGGCACCAGAGCGAGCGACGCGTCATCGTGGAGGGCTTCATCGACGGCAAGGAGTTCAGTACCATTGTTTTGCGTACGCCCGACGGCGGGGTGGTGGCCCTGCCCCCGACCGAAATTGTCAAGTACGAAGGCGAGCTGTTCGACTACCGCAGCAAGTATTTGCCGGGCCGTAGCCGCAAGGTCACCCCCATCGATCTACCCCCTCCCGCCATCCAGAAGATTCGGGAGGAGACGGAGCGACTCTTCACCGAGTTGGGCTTTCACGTCTACGCCCGCATCGACGGTTTTTACGTCCCCGACGGCACGGTCTACCTCAACGACCCGAACACGACGAGTGGCATGATGCCCTCCTCCTTTTTCTTCCACCAGGCGGCGGAGATCGGCCTCAACCCCAGCCAGTTCCTCACCTACATCATCCGCACGAGCCTGCAGGAACGGGGCGCCACCGGGCTAATGCACCGACTGGACGCGGCGGTGGACTCATTGCGGCGGAGCGCGGGTGCGAAGAAAACCGTGGGAATCCTGCTGGGCGGGAACAGCTTCGAGCGCCACATCAGCGTGGAGAGTGGGCGCAATGTCTACGAAAAACTCAGTTCGAGCGAAGAGTACCGGCCCCTGCCCCTCTTCCTTACCGCCCCCCTACGACTGTTCCAGTTGCCGATCAACCTGCTGCTGAAGGACAATGCGGACGACATCCGCGACAAGCTCGCGCATAGCGAACCCCATCCCGCTATCCGGCGAATCCGGGAAGCCTGCGCGGGCATCACCGATCGCTACGCCGACCCCGGGGTCGTGTTCACCCCCCGGGAAATCCCCCTGGAGGAATTACACGAGTGGGTAGACCATGTCTTTATCGCCCTGCACGGCCGCCCCGGAGAAGACGGGGAGGTGCAGGACCACCTGGACCGCCTCGGGCTGCCCTACAATGGCTCCGGCCCGGAAAGCTCCTCGGTGACCATCGATAAGTACCGGACGCTGGAAGTCCTGCGCAGGGGCGGATTGCCCACCACCCCCCAGTACCTCGCCGAGCGGGAGGATTACCTGCTCAATGCCGGGGCCTTTCTCGACCGGGTAGAAGGGAAGTTCGACTATCCCCTGATCGCCAAACCAGTGGACGACGGCTGTAGCTCCGCCGTCCGCCTCATCCGCAACCGACAGGAACTGGAAGCCTACTGCGAACTGACCTTCCGCCCCGATTCCGACCAAGCCGGTGCCGCCCGCCGTACGCTCCGGCTCTCGGAAAAGGACGAGTGGCCGCTGGGCAAGTCAACGATCCTCTTCGAGCGGACCATCACCGCCGAGGGGGCTACCAAGTTTCTGGAAATCACCGGGGGCATGATTACCCACTACGGTCCCGATGGAGAACTACGCTACGAGGTCTTCGAGCCCAGTGAGGCGCTGGCCGGGGGGGAAGTGCTCAGCCTGGAAGAAAAATTCCTGGCCGGGGAGGGGCAGAACCTGACCCCCGCCCGCCTGGCAACGGAGGAGTACGGCTACGCCCACGTAGCCGGCCAGGTAAAGGCCGACCTGGAGCGCGCCGCCCGCCTGCTCGGGGTGGAGGGCTACTGCCGCATCGATGCCTTCGTGCGGGTATTCGATGACGGACGGGCCGAGACCATCGTCATTGAAGTGAATAGCCTGCCCGGTATGACCCCCGCTACAGCCATCTTTCACCAAGCGGCCATCGCCGGTTACCAACCCCATCAGTTCATCGCCGCCCTCCTGAGCTTTGGCCGGGAGCGTCAGCAACGTCAATCATCCGCGGTCGTGCCCCCTCCTCCCGATACTCCCCCCGCACCAGCGCTCCGCCGCCCCCCTGCTTCCTCCCCTTCCCCGGATAAAACTTCGGTCCTGTGGGTAATCGGAAAAAACGCGCTGGCCGCTACCCTCTTTCTGGGAGTGCTCTTCCTGTTACTGCGTACCGGACTCAATCTGTACACGAACCACGGACAGAGTATGGCCCTGCCGACCTTCGTGGATATGCCCATCGGGCAGGCCCGGGCCGTAGCGGCGGACCAGGGACTGAAACTGGACGTCACCACCGGACCCTTCAACCCCGACCGGCCCGGGGGGATCGTGACCCAGCAACAACCGAAGGTGGGAAGCCGCGTCAAGAACAACCGTACCGTGTACCTGACCGTCTCCAGCGACCAGGCCCCGGACGTGCTGCTACCCGAACTCGTCGGCAATTACGACTACAACCGCTACGCCAACCTGCTGGAGGTGAAGAACATCCGCTACCGGGTCAGGGAACGGAAGTACGATGCCCGCCAGGAGGAGGGGAGTATCCTCTACCTCTACTACGACGACCGCCGGATCACCGACGAAGACCTGCGGGAGGGCGTCAAGGTCCCGATGGGCAGTACGGTCGAGTTCGTCATCACCGAGCGGAAGGGAGAGGATCTGACCCTGCCGGACTACCGCTGCCAACTCTTCGGAACGGCCGAATTCGCCATAACGGGGAGCCAGCTCGTCATCGGGCGGGTAATCGGTGACGTGGCCAACCGCTACGATGCCTACATCACGCGGACCGTACCCACGGCGGGTACTCAGGTAGAAACGGGAAGTAAGGTGGACGTCTATTTGAGTGAAACCCTACCCATCGGGTGCGAATAATTCGCCGCCTGCCCCGTTATGGGAGGGCCAACACAGCTAAATGAAATTTTTTGCGGTCATCCTGACCTGTTGTTTTGTCGTACACACGGTGAGCGCGCAGCGCATCGTCCCCCTCGGCGAGTGGCCCCTGCCGGGCGATCCGGTCCCACCCCGGGGACTGATCGACTGCGGGAACCCCGACCTGACCGGCATCGACCCGGTCATTCTGGGGCAGGACCGTACCGTCCGGATCGATCTGGATACCGCCGGCCTGGGCAGCGACCTGACCGACTACCGCTGTGTGGGCTGTGACGACCTGCGTTTCGGAACCGTAACCGTAAGCAGGGATACGGTAATTTACCGCCCCAATAGCGACGTGGAGCAGGGGCTGGACACGATCGGACTGACCGTCTGCTCCCCCGGTGGGGTCTGCGCGGATACGGTGCAGCGGGTCTTCCTGGTCCGGCGACCGGGACGGACGATCGACCTGGGCGTACAGCCCCTGGAACCGGGGCAGGCCACCGAGGTGCTCCTACCCGAGCCCGAACTACCCGGTGGGGCCGTGTGCCGGATGCTGGGCCGCTGTAGCGCGGACTATCCGGGGCGGGGCCAGCGGTTCTACTTCAACGATGGCTTCGGAACGAGTAACGATATCACCTACCGCGCGGCCCGCTACGGGGGTACGGATACCATCTGCGTGACCGTATGCAACGCGTTCGGGCTCTGCGATACGTACCGGGCGGGTTTCGCGGTCGAGCGGGAGGCGGTGGACTTACCCTTCTTCGATGACTTCAGCTACGGGGGCAACCGGCCGGACATCGGGCTCTGGCAGGATGCCGACGTACTGGTGAACCGCACCTACGCCGAGCGCCCCCCCTCCCTCGGAATGGCCACCTTCGACGGGCTGGACCTGGACGGCCGCCCCTACCCGGCTACCGGTAGCAGCCGCAACCCCGAGCCGCGGGACTACCTGACCTCGGTGCCGATCAACCTCGCCGGCCGGGCCGGTAGCGTGCTGAGCTTTTACGTACAGCCGCGGGGACTGGGGAACCGGCCCGAGCTACGCGATAGCTTCCTGTTGCAGTTCCTGCGGACGGACGGGGAGTGGGAAACCGTCTTCGGCCGGGCGGGGCTTTCGACGACGATCGGGAACACCGTACCCCAGGAATTCAGCGGGTACACGGTGGAAGTGCCGGCGGCCTACCAGTACGATGGCTTTCAGTTCCGCTTCCTGAATCTGAGCAGCGAGCGGGGCGGGGTAGACAACTGGAACCTGGACTACGTCAAGCTCAGTAACCAGTCGACCACCCTGGTCACTCAGGATCTGGCCCTGACCGAGCCCCCCTTCCGCCTCACGGCCCCCTACACCAGCATGCCCCTGCGGCAGCTACAGGCGGCGGGTCAGGTGGCACTAAGGGATAGCATCTTCCTGAGCATGAGGAACCAGCGGGCGGACGTGACGCCGGTCACCGCCTCCACTTACTCCATCGCCGAGCCCGGCAATGGCTTTTCGGTGAGTGGGGGGCTCTTCCCCTCCAGCTTTTTCGGGCAGGACAATGGAATCGCGCCCCTGAGTTTCGACCGGCGGGAAGCTCTCCTTTCGCAGTTGCCGGACTACGAGGCTATCCGTGCCTATCTCTTCGGTCTGGATCCGGAACGGAACATCACCCTGGAAACCCGCTACGCACTGACCGTCGCGACCGAAGACCTGTCCTTCGCCCCCGCGATCGGCGAGAACAGCACGGCGGTAGAGCGAACGGTATTCGGCGATTACCTGGCCTACGACGACGGCAGTGCCGAACTGGCCATCGAGGGGCAGGACGACAACGTGATCGTGCAGCGCTACACCCTCTACGCGGCCGATGAGCTGACGGGTATCCGCATCCGCCTGCCCCGGCTACTGGACGATCCGGGCGACCAGTTACTCCATCTGGTGGTGTACGGTGCCGACGGGGAGGGGCTGCCCGGGGAGTTGCTGTACGAGCAGTCGGAGCCGATCCTGTACGCCGAAACCTTCTACAACGATAGCCTGCAGGCCTTTACCAGCTACGCCTTGCCGGAGGCCCTGCCTCTGCCGGTGGGAGAATACTTCGTGGGCTGGCGGCAAACGGCGGGGCGGCCCTCCCTGGCCGTCGGGTTCGACCGCAATAACCGGCCGGAAGGAGTGCAGTTCTTCGAGGCCGGGGCCGGTTGGCAGGTGCTGCGCGGCGCTACCCGGGGCGCCATCATGATCCGCCCGTTGCTGTCGGGTGCGGAGGTGCGACCTACCTCCACCGGGGAACCCGCATCCGGTGATACCGAATTGGCGGTATTCCCCAATCCGACCGACCGACATTGCACCCTGCGCCCGCGCCCCGGTGCTGACTTTACCTTCCGTTTACTGACGCTGGACGGGCGGGAGGTACGGCGGGGCAGGGGAGCACAGACCCTGGACCTGAGCGACTTACCCGGCGGGGTTTACCTGTTGGATTACCGCACTGACGGAACCCCCGGGCGGCGGAAAATCGTGAGGCGCTAACTTATCCGCCGTTCATCTTGTTCCGACTACCCAAAGCAACGATTACCACGATGGAAGCAACCGTAGAAGAACTGAAAAAGCGCGAGAAAGAGGGAAAGGACGATTACGTGCTGCTGGATGTGCGGGAAGACTACGAACGGGCCGAATTTAACGTCGGGGGCGTTCACGTTCCCCTGGGCCAACTCAGCATGTCGATGGATAAGCTCACGCCCTACCGCGATGAGGAAATCATCGTGTACTGCCGCAGTGGAAAGCGGAGCGCGATGGCCCAGGAACTGCTGCGGCAGTCGGGCTTCAAGAATGTCCGCAACCTGGAGGGCGGGATGCTGGCCTACCAGGGATAAAGATCTAGCGCATTTCCATAATCTGCGCTTCAAAACCGGCGCGCCGCAGGTCGTCAACCAGATCCCTGGCCGACCCGTAATCACCGTAGCGACCCGCCAGGGCCACGGCGAAGGTGCCGCGGTCGAAGTACTCCAGGGAGGTGCGCTCGAAGCCGGCCCGTTGCAACTCCCGCACCCGGGTTCGTGCATTGATGAGCTGGCGGAAGGTACCGGCCAGGACCAGGTAGTTGCCGTCCACACCATCTTCGCCCGGGTCGGTAGCGGGGCGCAGTTCGCGGGGGGTATCCGTGCTTTCGAAGCGAGTGGGGGCGGGTGTCGTCGCGCGTTCGGCTTCTACTACTTCCGTTTCCGGCGGCGGATCGAGTTCGGTAAGCACGCCATTGTCGTCCTGCACGCCAAATACCCGGGAGATGATGAAGGCGAGCAGCAACAGGCACACGACCAGTACGATAGGGATGACGACGGAAGACTTCATGACTTATTCAAAACCGTTCCGGGGGCGAAGGTTTGTTGGGCGGCGGGGGAAAAGCGGGGGCTAAACCATTCCCGGGGTCGAGCGTTGGCCCTACTATGTCCGAGATCCCCGTCCCCCTGCCCACCGTGACGCTTCAGGACCCCACCGCTGCGGGGCGGAAGGAGGATCATATCGAACTGGCCTTCCGCTCGCAGGTCACGGCCGGGGAGGTCGACGGACGCTTCCACTACGAACCCCTCCTGGCCGCCCACCCGGCCGCCGGTAGCCTGCCGAAGATTCCGTGGGGACGGAAGGAACTGCGGGCCCCGATCTGGGTCAGCAGTATGACCGGGGGGACGGAAAAGGCCTACGTGATCAATCACAACCTGGCCCGGGCCGCCGGTGAGTTCGGTATCGGGATGGGCCTGGGGTCCTGCCGCAGCCTGCTCTACGACGATCGGCGGTTCCGCGATTTTTACGTGCGGGAGCAGTCGGGTCCGGAGGCCGTCATATTCGCTAATTTGGGTGTAGCACAGGTGCAAACTCTGCTGGAGGAAGGGGAGGAGCACCTCATTCCCCAGATGCTCACCGCCCTGGCGGCGGACGGGCTCATCGTGCACGTTAATCCCCTGCAGGAGTGGTTGCAGCCCGAGGGGGACCGCTTCACCGCGCCGCCCATCGAAACCATCCGTGCCCTGCTGAACGCGCTGCCCGGTACGGAGATGATCGTCAAGGAAGTGGGGCAGGGGATGGGTCCGGCCAGCCTGTCGGCCCTGCTGGAACTCCCCCTGCTGGCCCTGGATACGGCGGCGAACGGGGGTACGAACTTCAGCAAACTCGAATTGTACCGCTCCGACGAACTGGCCCGTACGGCCTACGGCCCGCTCACGCGGCTGGGGCATTCGGCGGAAGAGATGGTCCGCCAGATCAACCGACTGGTGGGCGACGGCCCCGAGAATATTGCCTGTACCAACCTGATCGTGAGCGGGGGGGTGCAGCACTTCCTGGATGGCTACTACCTGACGGAAGTGGCCCGCATGCCGGCGGTGTACGGACAAGCATCGGCCTTTTTACGGTACGCACGGGAAGAGTACGGCCAGTTGCAGCGTTACGTCGCCACCCAGATCCGCGGCCTGGAACTGGCTATGGCCTACCTTCGCCCCCGGGCGTAAACGATACCGCCGTCGCCGCGATGATGGACAAAAGACGTATTAACGGCTTTAGCAAGCTGGATAAGCAGCAACGACGGGACTGGCTCCTGAGCACCTTTCTGAACGAGCGGACCGAAGAAGATTTCCGTGTTTTTACGGCGGCGGACCCGCGGCTTCAGGACGTCGTCGACCGCTTCAGCGAGAATACCGTAGCCAACTACGCCCTGCCCTTCGGGGTGGCGCCCAATTTCCTGATCAACGGCGCGTTCCATACCGTTCCGATGGTGATCGAGGAGAGCAGCGTCGTGGCCGCCGCGAGTAGTGCCGCGAAGTACTGGTCGACCCGAGGAGGCTTCCGGGCCGAAATAATTGCCCGGGAAAAGCTCGGTCAGTTGCACTTCCGTTGGGCGGGCGACCCCAAACGCCGGGCCGCCCTCCTGCCGGAATTGCGGGAACGCCTGGTGCGGGCCACCGCGGGCATCACCGAACGCATGGAAGCCCGGGGCGGCGGCGTGCGCGGGCTCGAGTGGAAGCACTTTCCCGAAGTCAGCCCCGACTGCTACCAACTGCTCGTGCGCTTCGGCACGGCGGATAGCATGGGGGCGAACTTCATCAACACCGTACTGGAAGCGTACGCTACCGAGCTACGGGCCTGGTCGCGGGACTGCCGCTCGCTGAGTGAGGGGGAGCGGGACCTGGAGATCATCATGGCTATCCTAAGCAACCATACTCCGAATTGCGCGGTACGGGCCTGGGTCAGTAGCCCCATCGGAGCGATGAATCTGGCCGGGTCCGCCGTGGATGCCGCCGACTTTGTCCGCCGCTTCAAACTGGCCGTCGACATTGCCGAAGCCGATCCCTACCGCGCCGTCACCCACAACAAGGGCATCATGAACGGGGTGGATGCCGTGGTGCTCGCTACGGGCAATGATTTTCGGGCCGTGGAGGCCGCCGCCCATGCTTTCGCCGCCCAGGACGGCCGCTACCGGTCGCTCAGCCGCTGCCGGGTCGTCGACGGGGTGTTTCATTTCGAACTGACCCTGCCCCTTGCCCTGGGTACCGTGGGGGGGCTGACGCGCCTGCACCCCCTGGCCGACCTGGCCCTGGACTTACTCGGCCGCCCCTCCGCCGACGAACTAATGCAGATCGCCGCCGCCGCCGGGCTGGCCCAGAACTTCGGCGCCCTCCGTAGCCTGGTCACTACCGGTATTCAGCAGGGCCACATGAAGATGCACCTGCAGAATATTCTGTCCAGTCTCCACGCCAGCAGTGCCGAGCGACAGCAGACCGAGGCGCACTTCGCCGGCCGGACCGTGAGCCACCACGGGGTGCGGCAGTACCTTCACCGCATCCGGGAGGGGGATGTGTAGGACGATCGGACTGGTACTGGCGATCGGAATCGTCTGCCTGCTAGTGGCCTGCGACCGAAGCGCCGGCCCCGATTCCACCGAGCTCCAGCTCGCCGACACCATTTTCGACGAGCGGACCGCCCGCTTCCGCACCGACACCGTTTACGCCCCCGACTCCGATACGGTAGTCCCCAATACCCAACTTAATCACCGCGGGCCCGGTGGGCGGGTCGTTTATCCCCTGCGGGGCGGATCGCGGGAGGGGGTCGTTATCCGGAACTACGAGCCGGGACTGGGTTACGACAACGTAGTGCAGCTACCCAACGCCCGCCGCATGACCGTGGCGATACGCGCGACTGACGTAGAACTAGGCGGGCAGCGCTTCCGTGTCGGAATCATGCGACCGCTACGCACCTTCGATTACGGCTATAGTTCGGATACGATCACCGACCAGCCGGACTACCTGGTACTTACCCCTTACGGTGTAGCGCAGACCCAGCTTTCCCCGGCCCAGGACAATGTCGGGCCCATCACGAAGCAAACGGTGTTTCGGGTGGGCCGCCGGGCCTACCACGTCGCGGAGGCCGACTTCGAGGGTCGGCGACTGACCGTTCGCCCGCTGGAGGATGCGCGGGGGCTGGACCCGACCGCCCGCCTGGAGGTGGACCTGAAGCGGGTGCCGGTACGCGACCTGGACGGGGAAGCGGTCAACATCCGGGCGCGGCCCGGCAGGGAATTGGTGATCTACTTCTGGGGCCTCTCCGGCACCTACCGGGGGCAGGACGTCATCGGCCTCGATACGGTGTACGCCACCCTGCCCGAAGCGGAGCGGAATACGCTGGACATCGTGCTGGTGAACCGCCTGGATGCCGCCGCCGCCGTTCGGGCTTTCGTGGAGGAGCATGACGTTCGGTTACCCGTCTATACCGTGGCCCCCAACACCTGCCGGCGGCTGAACTGCAGCCCCGATCTGCCCTACTGGGTCTGGGTTTCCGACCGCGGGCGGGTAATTTCGTACCACAACTGGCCCGAAGAACTCTTCGGTCGTCTGCAAAAAGAAACGCCCCACGCCTTACCGGGGTAAGGGTGGGGCGGGGGTGCGCCTCAAGAAGGGCTCGAACCTTCGACCTACGGATTAACAGTCCGCCGCTCTAACCAACTGAGCTATTGAGGCTTTCGACCGGCCGGGGGGCCGGAGGCGTAAGCGGACGCAAATTTACACGATGCCGCTTTATTTTGCAATCTTTGCGGGCCAAAAATCCAAAATATGAGCCTGCTTGCCGTCGGAACCCTAGCCTTTGATGATGTCTACACGCCCTTCGGGGAGGTGAAGGGGATCGAAGCGGGAAGCTGCACCTACATCGCCATGGCGGCGACCTACTTCACCGAGCCCGTGCGGGTCGTCAGCGTGATCGGCGATGATTACAACAACGACTTCCTGGCCAACCTCGAAAGCCGGGGTGCCGACCTGGAAGGGGTGGAGGTGATCGAGGGAGGAAAATCCTTCTTCTGGGCCGGCCGCTACCACGATGACATGATGGGCCGCGACACCCTGGAAACCCAACTGAACGTGCTGGCCGATTTTGACCCCAAGGTACCGGACGGCTACCGGGACACAGAGTATGTCATGCTGGGCAACCTGACGCCGGCCGTACAGAGCGCGGTAATCGACCAGATGCAGGGCCGCCCGAAGCTGATCGCCCTGGATACGATGAACTTCTGGATGGACGTAGCCCTGGACGACCTCAAAGCCGTGCTGAAGCGCATCGATATCCTGATCATCAACGATGAGGAGGCCCGCCAGCTCAGCGGGCAGCGCAGTCTGCTCACCGCCGCGGCCGGGATCGTGGAGATGGGCCCCAAAATCCTCATCATCAAGAAGGGAGAGCACGGCGCCCTGCTCTTTTCCGGCGACCAGGTCTTCTCGGCCCCGGCCCTGCTGCTACCGACCGTAATCGACCCCACCGGGGCGGGGGATACCTTCGCGGGCGGGCTGATGGGCTACCTGGCCGCTACCGACGACACCGGTTTCGACAACCTCAAACGGGCCGTCATCTACGGCAGCGCCATGGCCAGTTTCGTGGTCGAGGACTTCGGGACCCGCCGGATGCAGGGGCTGGACCGGGAGCAGATCGACCGGCGGGTAGCGCGCTTCGTCGAACTGATGAACGTACAATTGTAAACCGGAGATGACGGCGCTACTGGAGCAAATCGCCGCAACCCCGTTCCCGGACTGGGTAGCCCTGACCGCCTCGGTAGCTTACGTGTACCTGGCCGCCCGCGATAATAACTGGTGCTGGCTCTTCGCCGCCGTCGGTTCCCTGGTCTGGGCCCATCAGATGTGGGTGGAGTACGCCCTGGTCTCCGATGCCCTCCTCAACCTGTTCTACTTCGGTATGGCCCTGGTCGGCATCTACCGCTGGCGGGGGGAGCGGCGCCAGCAGCGGGCCCAGACGCTCGATCACCTGGCCCTGCCTCCGGAGGGCCAGGGGCGCCCCCCCATCCGGCGGATGACTCCCGCCGAGCATGCTACCGTAATCGTAAGTGGGTTATTCCTGGGCTACGCCCTGGCCAGTTTCGCGCGGATGTTCCGGCCGGACGTAGCGATGATCTACTGGGATGGATTTACCACCGCCTTCAGCATCCTGGCCACCTTCCTGCTGATCGCCCGCCGTATCGACAACTGGCTCTATTTCATGATCATCGACGTAGCCTACGTCTACATTTACCTCCTCACCGGGGCCTACCTCTACCTGCTGGTCATGATCGTGTACATCGGCATGGCCGCCTACGGTTACCTGCAATGGCACTTAGCCATAGACCGTGGCCACGAGGTTGCGGCCTGAGGCGCTGTTGCGAAACTCACACAGGTAAATACCCTGCCAGGTGCCCAGGGCGGGGCGGCCGTTGGTGATCGGCAGCGTGATGGAGTGGCCGATCATGGCGGCCTTGATGTGGGCGGGCATATCGTCGGGTCCCTCCAGGGTGTGCACCAGGAAGGGCATATTCTCCGGCACCAGTCGATTGAAGACGGATTCGAAATCCGTCAGTACGTCCGGGTCGGCGGCCTCGTTGACGGTGATGGCCGCCGAAGTATGCTGAATGAACAGGTGCAGCAACCCCGTAGCCGGCAGGTCGGGAAGCTGCTCCATTACCTCGCGGGTGATGACGTGGAAGCCCCGGGGGCGGGCGGTGAGCCGAAAGTTGGTCTGCTGTACCAATCCGGAAGATTGAAGGGATGGAAAGGAAGGGGCAAAAGTACGTCCGAGTGAACAGAGCCGGGCGATCAGACCTATCCATTTTGACCGAACTATCGTTTATGCAACCTACCTCCCGGCTTTTTGGCTTCGTTTTGCGTATGGCGCTCGTCATCGGGGTGATCGTCATCCTGTACTACGGCAAGGGGCTCCTGGTGCTGCTCGTGGTCGCCGGACTGCTGGCCATCCTGCTCGATCCGATCGATACCAAACTGCGGGAGTGGGGCTGGAAACCGGGCTTCGCCATCGCGGTGGCCATGTTCGTTTTACTACTCGTCTTTGCCGGTATCTTCTTCGCGGTGGGCAAACAGGCGGCCCGCTTCGCCGATAACTGGGGGGAGATCGAGCAACGGCTGTCGGATCAACTGGAACGGGCCCGGGCCCAGATTCCAATGTTGCCGGGTGGTTCGGGGCAGGATACCACCTCCGTTTCCGGTATTCAGGATCAGCGCGACGACGCCGGTAGTAGTATCTTCAGCGAGTTGCCCATTGGTACGTCCCAGGTCACCGGCGTCCTGTCCAGCACCCTGAGTATCCTCGGTGACTTTCTGCTGATGCTGGTCTACGTCGTCCTCTTTTTATCCCAGAAGGAGCGGCTCCGGGAGTTCGTCCTGCGCCGCGCCCCCGATGAGCGGAGGGGGGAGACCCACGAAACGATCAACCGCACGCTGCAGGTGGCGCAGAAATACCTGAAGGGGCGCCTCATTCTGATCCTTATCCTTACCGTTTGCTACACCGTCGGCTTTATGATCTCGGGGGTCAACTACGCAATTGTCGTCTCCCTGTTGGCCGCTATCCTTAGCATCATCCCCTACCTGGGCAATATCATCGGCGGGCTCCTGGCCATGGCCATCGCGATCGCCAGCGGGGGCGGCAGTTCGGTCATCCTCGGTATTCTCGGCACCATGGCCGTCACCCAGATGCTGGAGAGCTACATCCTGCTCCCCCTCATCGTCGGGGACGAGGTCGACATCAATCCGCTCACCACCATCGTGGCCGTTATCGGCTTTACGGTGATGTGGGGCCCGATGGGGGCCATCATCGCCATCCCCGTCGTCGCCATGCTCCGCATCGTGCTGAAACACATCCGCGGTATGGAGGACTATGCCTACCTGCTCGGCCAGGAGTGAAGTAACTCCCCTATCTTGCCCCCCATCTTAGTCTATTGCTCCCATGACCGCCCTCTACTCCGCCATTTCCCACTCCCATTCCGGCCTCCGCTGGATCGTCCTGCTCTTGCTCGTACTGGCGGTCTTCCGGGCTATCGACCGACGCCGTAGCGGGGTGGTGTACCCGGGTAAGGATAAACTCGCCCTCTTCGGGCTGATCTCGGTACACCTCCAGCTTGTGCTGGGGCTGCTCCTTTACCTCTGGCTTAGCCCCTACGGTATCGCCGCGGACCCCATCCTGGACGGCACCCAGTCGGTCGCCAAGTACTACAACTGGGTCCACTGGTACCTGATGATCTTTGCCGTCATCCTCATCACCATCGGCTACAGTAAGGCCAAACGGCAGGCGGAGCTCAACATCGGGTGGAAGACCATCGCTACCTACTACGGCATCGGCTTGGTGATCATCTTCCTGGCTATCCCCTGGCCCTTCTACCCCGGCCTCGAAAGCGTGGGATGGAGCTAATCGGAATGTGGTTCCTCAATCAGGATATTGTCCTCCCGCCGGTCTACCACCCCCAGTCCCAGGAACTGTAGAATCAGGGAGATCACGATCAGGATAATGATGACGTAGACCACCTTCTTCAGCGCGGAGGAGCGTTTTCGTTCGGGCGCGGGCGCGGGTGCGGTGTTTTTCCGGGACATAAATTCGGAAAGGGGGCATGGCGTAGTTTGTTCGGTGGGTACTGTAACCTTCACTACCACGGCGCGGTATTCCCACCAAAGACGCCCGTACACTTGCCGCCCTCCGACGAAACACTGATGCAACAGGTCGCCACCGGAACCCTCGGTAGCCTGAGCCCGCTGTACGAACGCTATAAGTCGCCGCTACTGGGCTTCCTGGTCAACCGGACGCATAACGACCGGGCCACGGCCGAGGATCTGCTGCACGCCACCTTCGAACGCATCATCCGCTACCGCAGGAGCTGGAACGGCAAGCAGAGCTTCCGGGCCTGGGCCTTCACCATTGCCCGCAACGTACACCACGACCACGTCCGCAAAGCGGGCCGCATGCCGCTGACCGACACCGGCGAAGTCACCGAACTGAGCGACGACCCGGGAGCCGGGAACCAGGACCCGGTGGACTGCACCGCCGCTCTGGCCGCCCTGCCCGACAACTACCGGATCGTGGTCGAACTCGCCTGGCAGCGGGAAATGAAATACGCCGATATCGCCCGCGTGCTCGGCACCACCGAGAGCAACGTAAAAGTGCGGATGCACCGGGCCTGTAAACGACTGCGCGCAAACTACCACAATTCCAAATCGCCATGACGCCCTCCGACGACCCCCTCGACAGCCTGCGCCGCCAACTGGCCGCCCGCCCCGATCCGGTACCCAGTGAGGCGACCGACGCCCGCATCCGGGCCCTGATCGAAGCCGAAATCCGGAAAGTCACCGGGCGGCCTCCCGCAATGACTCCGCACCTGCGCACCGCCGCCCTCCTGAGTATGGCCGCCGGCTTCCTGCTGCTCATTTTCGCCGCCGGGTGGATCCTGGGCAACCGCGCCACCGACCGGCAGGAAAAGGACCTCATCGCCACCCGTACCCTGATGCTGGAACTGATGCGCGCCGACGGTAGCCACGACCGGATGCGCGCCGCCACCACGAGCCTGGAACTGGACGAGGCCGACCCCACCACCATCCACCGTCTGGGCCGGATGCTACGCCGGGACGAAAGCACCAACGTGCGCCTCGCCGCCCTGGACGCCCTGCAACGCTTCGGCGACACCCCCGCGGCCCGGGACGAGATGCTGGCCGCCCTCGGGGAAAACCCACCCCCCGCGGTACAAATCCAACTGATGGAAACCCTGGTACAACTCGGCGAACGACGCGTGCTGCCCTACCTCCGGAATATTATGAAAACCGACAGCCTGCCCCGCCAACTGCGCGACCGGGCCGAACTGGGAACCTTTAAACTGATCTAGACCATGATTACTCTACGCATCCTTGTGCTCCTGTTTCTAACCGCACCGCTACTCGGGCAGGACCCCTTCACCCGGGCCGCCGCCGGTAAAACGATCGAATTTCGGGAGATCGATAAGCTGTCGATCGTAGGTACCGACGGGAACGAACTGCGCGTGGAGGGAAGCCGCACCGCTGGTGGGGAAAACGGAAAAGCCGCCGGGCTCAGGCGCATCAGTGCCAGCGGACTGACGGACAATACCGGCTACGGCATCAGCGTCACCGACGGAGAGGACGGCCGGATTCTCGTACAGCAGGTGGGGGGGAACGGAAAGCCCGTCACCGTCTACGTCCCCAACGGCGCTACCGTACGCGTGGAGCAGAGCACCTACCGGGGCGGCGGACTGAGCGTCAGTGACTTCTCCGGCCCCCTGGACGTGAGCATGCTGTACCACCGGGTCGAACTGGACAATGTCACCGGCCCCCTGGCGGTCAGTACGGTCTACGACGACATCCTGGCGGTGTTCGAGCGGCCCCCGACCGAGGAAGTACGGCTGCATTCCACCTATTCGGACGTAGATCTGACGCTGCCCCCCACCACCGCGGCCGACCTGCGGCTGTACACCGGCTACGGGAGCATGTTCACCGACTTCGACATCCTGGTCACTACCGAGACCCGGGCCGGCAATGAGGGCGACGCCGACTACCGCAGCCCCCGGGAAGTGAAGCTGGGCCAACTCATCGGCACCATTAACGGTGGCGGCCCCCTGATCGCCCTGACCGCCACCTACGATAACCTCTATATCCGGAAAAAATGAAGTACCGTCCCCTCTGTATCCTATTCCTTAGCGTACTGATCGCCGCCCCCCTCACCGGTCAGCAAACCACGACGATACCGCGGGAGGGGGCGGAACGGCTGCACGTCAAGACCCTATTCGGCGGCGTAGAGCTAATGACCTACGACGGTACGGCCATCGAGGTCACGCATACGGTGACCGTGAACGGCAAGGCCTACCCCGACCTGGCCGAACTGACCGTCAGCCGGGCGGATGGTGAACTACGCATCGAGGAAATCGGCCCGACCGGCGACGACCTCCACGCACTGCAGCAAGGCAACGGGGACCGTAATACTAACAGCCAGATCAAGCTCATCGTCCGCGTACCCAACGATCTGGTCGTGACTCTGGAAACCCTCTACGGCGGGGTGGATGCCACCGATGTGCCCCGATTGCGGGAAGTTAACAGCACCTACGGTGGCATCACGGTGAGTTACGGGGATACCGGGCCCTCCGGAGTCCTCGAGTTGTACAGCAACTACGGGGCGGTAGACCTGACCCTGCCTCCGGATGCTTCCGCCGACCTGGAATTGAAAACCCAGTACGGGGAATTGCTGACCGATTTCGATCTGGAGGTGGACACCGAGCGCAGTAGGCAGGGGCAGTTTCTGGAGCACGTGGTCGGCACCATCGGGGGCGGCGGCGCGCGGGTGCGGTGTGAGTCGCCCTACGGAAAGGTGTACCTGCGCCAGGCGGAGGAACTGTAACATTCCCGGTGTGCAACCCGTGGGTAGCGTGTTCGTCCCTTAATAGCAAGCCCCACTCACTAGCGCGTATGTATCCGGTCACCCTATCGTTTTTTCTGGTGTT
Organism: uncultured Lewinella sp.; assembly: GCA_964594535.1. Classification (GTDB taxonomy): domain Bacteria; phylum Bacteroidota; class Bacteroidia; order Chitinophagales; family Saprospiraceae; genus Neolewinella. The sequence goes on along the minus strand of CAZQNE010000064.1, from coordinate 4,867 downwards.
GCTTTCGTCCCTTAGTATCCCGGCTCAGGATTCCACCGGGACGGTCAGCTACCCCCGCCGCCACTACCAAACCCAGCGTGTGACGGGTGATGCGCCAGTCATCGACGGCAACCCCACCGAGGCGACCTGGGAGGCGGTGGAGTGGAGTGGCGACTACGTACAGTTCGACCCGAAGCCGGATACCCTGCCCACTCAGCAGACCTTTCTGAAGGTACTCTTCGACGACCGCAACCTGTACGTGGCCTTCCGCTGCCTGGACAGCGACCCCGACCGGGTGGAGCAGCGGATGGGGCGGCGCGATCAGTTCCCCGGCGACTGGGTGGAGTTCAACATCGACAGCTACCACGATAACCGGACGGCCTTCTCCTTCACCGTCTCGGCCTCGGGGGTGAAGGGGGATGAGTTCATCTCCAACGACGGAAATAACTGGGACAGCTCCTGGAACCCCATCTGGGAAACCCGCACCCGGATGGACTCGACCGGCTGGACGGCCGAAATGCGCATCCCCCTCAGCCAGATCCGGTTTTCGGACGGCGACGACCAAGTATGGGGGATCCAGTCAACCCGCCGCGATTTCCGGATGGACGAGCGCTCGCTCTGGCAGCCCCGCTCCAACACGGCCCCCGGCTGGGTCAGTCGCTTCGGGGAACTACGGGGGCTGACCGACCTGAAACCCCGCCGAAACGTGGAAATCCAACCCTACGTGCTGGCCCAGCGGTCGACCTACCCGGAGGTGGAAAGAAATCCCTTTGCCACCGGCGCGGACAATCGCTTCTCGGTGGGCCTGGACGCCCGGGTGGGGGTCACGAACGACCTGACGCTGGACCTGACCGTCAACCCCGACTTCGGGCAGGTGGAGGCCGACCCGGGCGCCCTGAACCTGGACGGCTACCAGATCTTTTTCCGGGAGCAGCGGCCCTTTTTCGTGGAGGGGCAGAACATCTTCGAGTTCGGGCTGAGTAACGCGGAGGCCGGGGGCGGCCACACCTCCGATCAACTGTTTTATTCCCGGCGCATCGGCGGGGCGCCCCACCGCTTCATCGGCTCCGACGGGGCGCGGGCCTACTACGTCGACCAGCCCGACAATACCACCATTCTGGGGGCGGCTAAGTTTAGCGGTAAAACCCGCTCGGGGCTATCCGTTGGCTTGCTACAGAGTACGACCGAACGGGAGGTGGCCACGATCGATCTCAACGGCGAACGGTCGGAAGAAGTGGTGGAGCCCCTCACTAACTTCCAGGTGGCCCGGGTGCAGCAGGATTTCCGGGGGGGCGATACGTACGTAGGGGGCATCTTCACCGGCGTGCAGCGGAACCTGAACGGGGAGCCCGAACTGGACTTCCTGCACCGTAAGGCCTTCACGGGGGGCGTAGATTTCACCCACCGCTGGAAGGACCGCGCCTGGTACGTAGCCGGAAACACGGTGGTGTCGAGCGTGAGCGGTAGCCAGGAGGCGATCCTGAATACCCAGACCGGCTTCGAGCATTTCTTCCAGCGACCCGATGCCGACCACCTGAGTGTGGACAGCAGCGCCACGGAGTTGCGGGGTAGCAGCGGGATGCTCAAAGTGGGCAACCTGGAAGGGAATTACGTCTTTGAGGCGGGGGGGACCTGGCGCTCGCCGGGTTTCGAAATCAACGACGCGGGTTTCATGCGCAGCGCCGATGAGGTGAACTACTTCGCCTGGGGCGCGCGGCGGTGGCGGCAACCCTTTAGCATCTTCCGCTTTCTACAGACGAACGTGAATTACTACGCGACCTACGACTTCGGCGGCACTTCCCTGTACCAGTCCGTCAACACCAATTCCCACGCCAGTTTTACCAACTTTTGGCGGGTCGGCGGGGGCGGTAGCTACATTCTGCAACGGGCCTCCAAAACCGACCTGCGGGGCGGCCCGGTGCTGCGGCAGACACCGGGCCTGGAATACTTCGGCTACGTGGGTAGCGACAGCCGCAAAAAGGTACAGTTGTACCTCAACTACTACGGCTTCGGGGCCTTCGACGGTAGCGAGCGGCAGCGCTCTTACTACACCAGCGTCAACTGGCAGGTCTTGGACGCCCTGAGCCTGAGTGCCGCCCCGAGTTACAGCGTCTTCGGTCGGGCCGATCAGTACGTGACCCAGCAGGAGGTGGACGGGCGCACCGAATACATCGTGGGAACGGTGGATCAGCGGACGCTCTCCCTTACCCTACGCCTCACCTACAACCTTACCCCTGACCTGACGCTGCAATATTACGGGCAGCCCTTCATCAGCCGGGGGCGGTACACGGACTTCAAGCGGTTCACCGGGCGGGGGCAGGCGGAGGAGTTCGACGAACGGTTCCGGCGGTTCGTCGATGTAATCCGAAAGGAAGGGAGGGATAGCTACGAAATTCCCTACGGAAGCGGTTTTGAGCTGAATGACCCGGACTTCGCCTTCGTGCAGTTCCGGTCCAACCTGGTTGCCCGCTGGGAGTACCATCCCGGCTCGGAACTGTTCTTGGTGTGGTCGCAGGGCAACACCGCCAGCGAAAATCCCGGCCGCGGGCTGGTTACTTCCCTCGGAGAAAACGTCTTCTCGGAGGAGACCCGGAATACCTTCCTGGTCAAGATGACCTACCGCTGGCTGCGGTGAAGATTGTTTTAGTTGATTACATAGTCTTTTGGAGGCCGGCCCCGTACCACGGGAGCCGGTTTCTTTATTAACTGACCTTTCGCACAGCAATTCAAGGGAATAGAGGAAGCTTGATTATACTATAAATATGATAACTTATTATATGCATATCGTATTGCAGGACCGAAAATTGCACTGTTTGAGCCGTAGGCGAGTTTACCTGCGGTGATCGTCGCTAGGGCTCCTCAGAGTTGCAATTTTCTTGATTTTTGCTACTTCACCCAGGGGGCCCCTTCCCCTGGCTTCGTCTTTCATCAAGGAAAAGTGGAAAGTCACGCCAGCTGCGTAAGGTCAGTTATTAATTGGCTAAAGTAGGATGATCCCTGAGCTCGCCCTTTATACGAACCGCAGATTGCGCGGATGTACGCAGATGGGCTGCCGCGGGGTCGGCTTCGCCGATCCCAAACTAATCGGCGTACATCTCCGTAATCCGCGGTCCTCCTTTAGCTAGTTCGGTAAGGCAATTGACCGCAGATTGTACGGATGTACGCAAATGAGAATAGGGGATGTAGCTGAGAGCTTGTTTGGACTTTACCTTTCGACCTTATTTGCGCCCTTTTGGCCCGCACTTTCGTTACAAAAATCCTCATGTAGCGGTGCTACACTCCGGTTTTTGCGCCTCCGCCAAGACCAACATGACGGCAAAGCGGCCAGTTCGGCCAAGCCCAGACCAGCTCTCAGTAAAACCTGATGAACAACGGGCGAGCTTTCCGTACTCCACGAAGCATCGAAGTCAGAAAGGATACGCTATTCTTTCATACGCAGGTCTGGCATGCCGGAACTGCACTATCTTCAGTTTGTAGCGTGGCCCGCTGCGGTATTCAATCGCCCGGCGTGCTCTTTGAGGCGCGGGGTGGCAGCAAGTCACCTACCTTTGCGGTATGACTACCGTATACCCCCGCGACCTACTCAACTTCGTGAGCAAGCTCACGCCGCGGCGGGTCATCAATGCCACCCAGGTGCTGGCCAGCTACTACGCTACCCGCTGGCTGCAGCGGCCGGTGGTGTGGGGCAAGCCCTTCACGGTCAGCTTCGAGCCGACCACGGCCTGCAATTTGCGCTGCCCCGAGTGCCCGAGCGGGCTGCGGCAGTTCACCCGCCCCACTGGCAACCTGAAGGCCGACTTCTTCCGCCGCACCCTCGACGACATCGCCGACCGGCTGCTCTACCTCATCTTTTACTTCCAGGGGGAGCCCTACATCAACCCCGACTTCCTGGATATGGTGAAGGAGGCCAGCGACCGGGGCATCTACACCCTCACCAGCACCAACGGCCACTTCCTCAACGACGCCAACGCCCGCCGTACCGTGGAGAGCGGACTGGACCGCCTCATCATCAGCGTGGACGGTACCACCCAGGAAGTCTACGAACAGTACCGTAAGGCCGGTAAACTGGACGCCGTCCTACAGGGTGCCCGCAATATGGTAAAGTGGAAGCGGGAACTGAAGTCGCGCACTCCCCATCTGATCTTTCAGTTCCTGGTCGTCAAACCCAACGAGCACCAGATGGGCGACGTCGTCCGCCTGGCCGAGGAGATCGGCATCGACGAGGTGAAATTCAAGTCAGCCCAGTTGTACGACTACGAGCACGGCAATCCCCTCATGCCCGAACAGGAACGGTACGCCCGCTATTACAAAAAGCCCGACGGTACCTACGGCCTGAAGAACAAACTCCAGAACCACTGTTGGAAGCTCTGGCACAGCTGCGTCATCACCTGGGACGGGCTGGTGGCCCCCTGCTGCTTCGACAAGGACGTCACCCACCGCCTCGGCGACGTCAAGCAAGCCTCCCTCGACGAGGTTTGGGACGGGGCCGCCTACGACGACTTCCGCACCAAGCTCCTGAAGGGCCGCTCCGAAATCGACATCTGTAAAAACTGTACCGAAGGCTGCGAAGTCTGGCTCGGCGCCGAAGTGTAAGCCCCCAGTACCGAGCGTGCCCCCCCCGCCCCGAGAGCGTGCCCCCGCCCCGAGAGTATCCCCCCGGCCCCGGAGGGGTCGTCCCAAAATTCCGGGGGGCGCAGCCCTCCGAAAATTTTCTCCTCCCCCCTGTAACCTTCCCCTCCCCCCATCCGTGATCTCACCAAACGTCCTCACGTGCAAACCTTCTCCACCCTCGCCGCCAGCGTCCGCGACCGTCTCTACCGGCTTGCGCTGCGCATGGTTGGCGACGGCGGGGAAGCCGAAGACGTGGTGCAGGACGTACTGCTAAGCG
>CAZQNE010000063.1:0-23593 GCA_964594535.1 uncultured Lewinella sp. | reverse complement strand
GGCTTTGCTCGCTAAGCTTGTGTGCTCCTGGTAAGGGAGCCCCGGCGACCGAATGCAACAGCGGCAGCAAATTTTAAATCGTACGTCATAAATTGTCAATCGTAAATTCCTACCCGGCCCGTTCGTCTATCGGCCATGGTGCCAGCTTTGCCTACGGGCGACTGACACCCCCCCGGCTCCTTGCCGCCGCGCCGAACATTCACCGCCCCGATCCTTTAGTATAGTTTTGTGGCCCGAACCGGCTTCGCACCTGCCCCGACAGGTATCGGGGCCCGGCTCAACTTTTGCTACGCTATACAGAAGAACCTCATTAACCATACTCAATTCATGGCAAAAATTGCAATCAACGGCTTCGGTCGTATCGGACGAATCACCCTACGGAACCTCCTCGAAAAGGGGCTGGACGTAGTAGCTATCAACGACCTGACCGACAATGCGACCCTAGCCCATCTGTTCAAGTACGACAGCGTACAGGGGAACTACCCCGGGGAAGTGAGCTCCGATGACGATAACATCTACATCGACGGAAAGAAGATCGATGCGCTGAGCCAGCCCGACCCCAGTAAATTGCCCTGGGGCGATATGGACGTAGACGTGGTGCTGGAATGTACCGGCCGCTTCGTGCAAAAAGAGAAAGCGAATCTGCACATTCAGGCGGGTGCCAAGAAGGTCCTCATCTCCGCCCCCGCCAAGGGAGACGTTGCCACCGTCGTGCTCGGCGTCAATGATGAGGTGATCGACGCCGAAACCAAAATATACAGCAACGCCAGCTGTACCACGAACTGCCTGGCGCCCATGGTGAAGGTGCTCGATGATGCTTTCGGGGTGGAGAAAGGCTTTATCACCACCGTACACGCCTATACGGCCGACCAGAACATTCAGGACGGCCCCCACCGTGACCTGCGGCGGGCCCGGGCGGCGGCCATTAACATCGTTCCGACGACGACCGGAGCCGCAAAGGCCGTCGGGCTCGTCCTGCCCCATCTGAACGGTAAACTCGACGGGGGGGCCATGCGGGTACCGGTACCGACCGGATCGCTGACCGACCTGACCGCCATCCTGAAGCGGGACGTGAGCCTGGAGGAGGTGGACGGTGCTTTCAAGGAGGCCGCTAACGGTAAGATGAAAGGTATCCTGGCCTACGTCGATGCGCCGTACGTCAGCAGCGACATCGTGGGTAGCAAGTACAGCAGCCTCTACGATAAGGATCAGACCATCGTCTCGGGCAGTCTCGTCAAGGTGGTGAGCTGGTACGATAACGAGGCCGGCTACAGCGCCCGTCTGGCTGACCTCTGTGAAAAGATCGCTTCCCTATAATATCCGTTAGCCCCTTACCATGACGCTACAAGACCTCGACGTCGCGGACAAGACCGTACTGGTCCGCGTGGATTTCAACGTGCCCATTGACGAAAACGGGAAGGTAACCGACGCCACCCGTATCGAGAAGGCCGCCCCGACCATTCGGTACCTGCTGGAGGAAGGAGCGGCGGTCGTGCTGATGTCACACCTGGGCCGCCCGCAGAAGGAAAAACTGGCGGACGGAAGCGTCGATAAGGCATCCTTTACCTTACGCCCGATCATTCCGACCCTGGAAGACCACATCGGTTGCCAGGTGTCTTTCGTAGAGGATACGATCGGGGAAGATGCGCGGCAAGCCGTCCAGGAATTGGAAGCGGGGCAGGTACTGCTGCTGGAGAATACGCGCTTCTACGCCGGGGAGGAAAAGGGGGATGAGGATCTGGCCAAGCAGATGTCAGAACTTGGGGAGGTGTACGTGAACGACGCCTTCGGTACCGCCCACCGGGAGCACGCCTCTACGGCTACCGTAGCCCGCTTTTTTCCGGAGAACCAGAAGAGTTTCGGGCTGCTGATGGGGGCTGAACTCGAGGGGGCCGATCGGCTACTCAACAATCCAAAGCATCCCATAACGGCTATTGTCGGCGGGGCGAAGGTGAGTGATAAGATTCAGCTACTGGAAAAACTGTTGGAATTCGCCGACAACATCATCATCGGTGGGGCCATGGCCTATACTTTCAGTCTAGCCCGGGGCGGCCGGGTTGGGAACAGCCTGGTGGAACGGGATAAAACCGAGCTCGCTAAATCTCTACTGGAGCAAGCGGAACGGCGCGGTACCCGTATCGTACTGCCCGTGGATACCGTAGTCGGTAAGGATTTCAGCAACGAAACGCCATCTAAGGTGGTGGCCACCGGTGAGATCGAGGACGGATGGGAAGGACTGGATATCGGTCCGGAGAGCCGTCAACGCTTTGCCGAGGTCATTCGCCGGAGCAAGTCGATACTGTGGAACGGGCCCATGGGCGTCTTCGAAATGAAGAACTTCGCGAAGGGTACCGACGCTATTGCCGAGGCCGTGGCGGAGGCGACCTCCGAAAACGGTGCCTACAGTCTGATCGGCGGGGGTGATTCGGTCTCGGCCATAAACCAGGCGGGGCTGGCCGACCGGGTCAGTTTCGTATCCACCGGTGGCGGGGCTATGCTCGAACTACTGGAGGGCAAGGAGCTCCCGGGTATTCGCGCCATCCGCGGGTAGTACGCAACCCTGCCCCCCGGTCGGATTGTTCTCGGGGCATGGAATTAGAGATCACCTTCGACGAACGTAGGTCGCGGGCGGGTATCCCCTACACGTTCGAAGAGGTCGACGTACAGCATCGCCACCGGGCTCCCTTCCGTAGCCCCTACGATTCGGTGCTTTGCCTGGACGTGCTTATTCAGCGGGTGGAGGACCTGGCTTCCGGCCCGGATAGCGGGGTGCGGTTCATGGCCGAAGAAGTGCTGCGCCGTATTGAGCCCCATCCGGAGTTGCGCGGCCCGATCCATGATCTCGACATACTGGAAGACCACCATGCAGCCCTGGATCTTTTGATGTTGAGCCTGGTCAGCCCGGTCGATCGTAAATCCCAGCTCTTCAAAATATCCCGGCCCTTCGAATTCCAGCCACTCTACGTCAGCGAACCCCTCCGCGATATACTGGGGCGGGAAGACGTATGCTATTCCTTCGGCGCGAAGGTGGACGAGGTCAAACGGATGCACCTCATCTCAATCGGGGCAACTATACTACAGCAGTGCTACGGGGTGGAAGTGGACAGTGCCATGACGGCTACCCTGACCGTGCCGGACCGGGAGAACGGCCTCCAGCGGTTCTATAAGCCGATCATGGACGAAAACTTCGTGAAGGTGGTGGTTACCGGTGAGCTTCCCGAACTGAGTGAAATGGACATTCAGCGCCTCCTGCACAACGTCCACGATACCGATCTTTGGCTGCGTATGCTTCCCCCCGATCGCTTCTCGTTCCACGGTTTTCACCTGGCGCGCCTCCACGAAGTAACGGAGGAGGAGAGCCTGAGCCGCCTGAAGCACCGGCTGATCAGTCGGGATGCGGTACTGGACATCAATAAGGTAAAAGAACTAGCGAACCTGGTGCGCTTGCATTTTCAGCGCCCCAATTTACAACTCGGGTTGACGGCCCTCGACTACCCGGAAGAACGGGCCATCGACCATGAGTACCGGATACGGTACAATCTTCTTTCCGAAGAGGTGGACCGGCTCACGGATTCCCGCTATTCGGACAGCATCTACCATAGGGTACTGCGATCGGGCGAGATGATGGTCATCGAGGACTTACGCGAACTGAGCGAGCCGTCAGAGCTGGAGCGAAGGCTAATCGAGCTGGGCCACCGCAGTATGCTCCTGGCCCCCCTGCTCAGCCAGGAGAAGCACATCATCGGGCTCGTGGAACTGTCGAGCAGCGTTCCCTACGCCCTGAATGCCTTCATGGAGGCGAAATTTGAAGAGATCCGCGGCCTGTTTCGTACCGCCGTCGAGCGCAGCCGTGAATATATCGACAACCGCATCGAGGTCATTATGCGGGAGCAGTACACGAGCCTGCACCCTACGATCGAATGGCGCTTCACGGAGGCGGCCTTCAATATCATGAAGCGGCAGGAGGCGGGCCTGCCCCAGCAACCCGAAGTCATCCGATTTAAAAAAGTGTACCCCCTGTACGGTCAGTCTGACATCGTAGGGAGTTCCAACCTGCGGAACGTAGCGATATACCAGGACTTATTCGACAATATGCGGGCGGGCCGCTTTTTTCTCGTTCGGGCGCTCGACCTGATTGACTTCCCGATCATCAATCAGGTAATTCTGACCATGGACCGGTACCTGACCACCCAGCCGGATGAATTCGATAACAGCCACGAGATTCGGTTCGGCGAATTTATCCACCGGCAGCTCACCCCCCTGATCAAGCAACTGGGCAATCAATTTTCCGAACTGGCCGAACTAGCCACCAGCTACTTCGGACAACTTGACCCGGAGCTTAAGCTATTCTACCGCGTCCGCCGTGACTACGAGCAGAGCGTCGATACCCTAAACCGGAGCATCGGTGATTTTCTGAGCGAACGGGATCAGGCCTCGCAGCGGATGATCCCCCACTACTTTGAAAAGTACAAGACGGACGGGGTGGAATACGAGATCTACGCCGGCCAGAGTCTGCTGAAGCGACACAAGTTCAGCCGGATCCACCTGCGTAATCTGCGGCTGTCCCAACTCGTCGATATGTGCGAGCTGACCCGCCGCGTGCAATCGGTCAGTGAGCGCCTGCCCATGCCGCTGCGAACCGCTCAGCTCATCTTCGCCTACACCTCGCCCCTCAACATCCGTTTCCGGATGGACGAAAAGCGGTTCGACGTTGACGGAGACTACAACATCCGCTACGAGATCTTGAAAAAGCGCCTCGATAAGGCCACCGTACACGAGGGAAAGGAGCGGCTAACCCAAGCTGGTATGATCAGTCTGGTTTACCTGCAGGACAAAGATCTGGAAGAGTACGGTGACTACCTGGACTACCTGCAGCAGGCCGGGTACGTAGAGGGGGAAGTGGAACATCTGGTGATCGACCCCCTACAGTCGGTAAACGGACTACGCGCCATTCGCTTCCGTGTTCGGGCCTAGCTGGTTGCCGCACAACTTTGGTTAAATTTAGCGGGTTACTACGAAACAGGCCCCGGGACTTCCTTCGGGGCAAAACCGGACTGGATTGAGCGAAATCGTTATGACCATCAACGGGGTGGACCCCGTAGCCCTGCTGGGGGAGAATAACAGCAAATTGAAGTTGATCCGGGAGGCGTACCCCGATGCTAAGGTCACTCAGCGTGGAACTAATATCAAAATCCGGGCCGAAAAGCCCGAGGCGCAACGTATCAAGCATCACTTCGAACTGATGATGCGCCTCTTGCAGGACAACCGCGAGCTTACCCGGCAAACCGTAGAGGATCTGCTGGCCGGCGAAAATCCCTTCCAGACCAGACTGGGTAACGGTAGCGCGAATAAAACCATCGTATTCGGCCGCAACGGGAAGCCCATTAAAGCCAGAACCCCGAACCAAGCAGCCATGGTGGCCGCCGCGGACCAGAGCGACATTGTCTTCGCCATCGGCCCGGCGGGCACGGGAAAGACCTACACTGCGGTCGCCCTGGCTATCCGGGCGCTCAAGAATAAGCGAGTGCGGAAGATTATCCTAACCCGGCCGGCGGTAGAGGCGGGGGAGAGTTTGGGGTTCCTGCCCGGAGACCTCCAGGACAAAATTGACCCCTACCTCCGACCGCTCTACGATGCACTGGACGATATGCTGCCCCGTGACCGGCTGGATAAGTTTCGGGAAGACGGTACGATTGAAATTGCCCCCCTGGCCTACATGCGGGGACGTACCCTCGATAACTGCTTCGTCATCATGGACGAGGCTCAGAACACGACCACCAGCCAGATCAAAATGTTCCTGACACGGCTCGGCCCCTCGGCCAAATGTATCGTGACCGGGGATCTGAGCCAGGTCGATCTACCCCGCAATCAGGTTTCCGGCCTCCGGCGCGCCATTCACCTACTGGCTCCCATCAAGGGAATTACCGTGGTCCGCCTCAGCGCGGAGGACGTAGTGCGTCACCGGCTGGTCAAGTCGATCATCAAAGCCTACGATGCCGCCGATGAGGCCGAGGGGCGGGGCCGGTTCGGACCACCGCAGGACAGTACCTTCGAACGATTAGGGCCACCGGGAAGATCCCAAAAAAGCCAACCTAGACCGGAAACGGACTCAATTTGAGGGGTTACTACATTTCAGAAACAAAGAAAGCCAGTGGTGTAAACTACTGGCTTTCTTTGTTTTATAGAATAAATAATTGAAATATACTTGTATTTGCGAATTAAAATCTTCCGGAAAATGCCGAGGGATCGGGCGGGTAGTGCCCCCATCTTTGGATCACAATCAGCGGCTAATGTCGCTCTTCTCTCATGCACACCTAAAGATTTTTTCATAACTAAATCCCCTTTGTGCCATGATTGAAGATCTCATCCTCTAACCGCGGATCACCCCGCAACTTGGTTGCCGCCTGGCAACAACCGTTTAAATCAATACTTATGTCCTTCTTTACCGAACTCCTTTCCCCCGAAGTCCTCGAAACGGCCCGCATCGTCGTCGAAGATATCATCATGCGTGGTTCCGACATCGTCGTCGAAGATATCATCATGCGCTCCGACATCGTCGTCGAAGACATCATTATGCGCTCCGACATCGTCGTCGAAGATATCATCATGCGCTCCGACATCGTCGTCGAAGACATCATTATGTAGTGAATTCCACACTCATAACTCTCTCCACTCCTACCTCTCGTTCCTAATCCATACCTAATATGTCCTTCTTTACCGAACTCCTTTCCCCCGAAGTCCTCGAATCCGCACGTATCGTCGTCGAAGACATCATCATGCGTGGCTCCGACATCGTCGTCGAAGATATCATCATGCAGGCCGACATCGTCGTCGAAGACATCATCATGCGCTCCGACATCGTGGTCGAAGACATCATCATGTAATCCGGCGTATCCGCCACTTTCTCTCCAATTCTTCTCATTCCTGATTTCCGTCCATTATGGCCTTTTTCACCGAACTCCTATCCCCCGAAGTACTTGAATCCGCACGCATCGTCGTCGAAGACATCATCATGCGCGGCTCCGACATCGTCGTCGAAGATATCATCATGCAGGCCGACATCGTGGTCGAGGATATCATCATGCGCTCCGACATCGTGGTCGAAGACATCATTATGTAGTATCCGTCGGCCCCCGCCGTTGCTAATTATCTTACCTAATCACTCACACCCGTCGAGCCAATCGGCACTAAATATTTCGTCATGGTCGAGGACATCATTATGTAGTACACCGGTGGATCGATCGTCCACCCCCATCAGCCCGAAGCATGTCGGGCCCGCAGTTTTCTCCCGTCCGGAATGGCCGTCTCCAGATTGTCCAGTACGATTTGCCACAGCGTTTCGTAGGGTATGATTTCGGTGCTGTTTGCCCGACCCAGTTTTCTCGCCTGCGGGCTGATCATCTTCTGGTACGTTTTTTTCGCGTTTCTCTCCGTTGCCGCCCGGTGGAAATTGCACTTTTCGGCGGTGAGCAGCAGCTTAAAGAAGCAGTTGTTCCTTAGGTTCTCGTTATTCATCAGGTAGCGGCTGCCGTAGCGTATCAGTGCGTCGGTGCGGTCGATGATCTTGCCGTACTGCCGCTTGATGATGAAAAAGATAACCTGGAGAATCAGAATTTGAATGTTCATCCCCTGCTTATCCTTCGAGTAAGACGGTACATTGTTAACGAACTTGTACAACTTGAAGTCGGGTAACGTCCCACTGGTTTGCCGGATATCGATCTGCCCCGCCAGGATTAACAGATTGACGTAAGCTTCCAGAATAAGCCAGTACTCCACGTGTTGCTGGGTGAGCAGTCGATTGAGGGACTTCCGGTCTACCTGGGCCAGTTGCTCGTAGGCGTAGTCGAAGTGACCCGTCTGTAGCCCAAGCGTAACGGCGTACTCCGATAGCTTAATGTGGTTGATCGACCCGGCGGGGACCATGTGCTTGGCGCGTTTGACCTGTAGGTAGCCCTCGTCGAAATCGCGCAGTTTTACCGAGCAGTCCACGCGGGTCAGGGCCATTAGCGATAACGATTGCTTACCCGCCCCCTTACATTTGGTCAGCACGTCTTCTGCCTCGTTTGCGGTCCGGATGGCACCGGGATAGTCTCCTACCAGAGTAAGCCCGTGAACCTTCATGATAAAAAACATCGCCTGCAGGGCCGACACCTGTGGGTACCGAGCTACGGAATCTTCGCATTCACTTACGTAGTCGGCTACCCGCTGCCCGATTTCATTAGGCAGCAGCTTATGAGCGTAGATCATTCTCCGCATCTCCCGGTAATAGCTCGAGACCTTGTTTAGCACGCGTTCGGCTTCGGCGTAGTAATCCGCCATCTCCTGGTACTTTACGAACTGCTTTTCGTCAAAACCCACCCCGAGATAGAGGCTCGCCAGAATGGAAGCCAACCGGCTGTTGATCGGCAAAATTTCGAAGTCGCGTACGCGGCGCAGGGTGAGGTGCGACAGGTACTTGGCACTCTTCCAGGCCCGGCGCAGTAACAATAGGTTGATGAGATTGAGCTGCCGGTACCCATTGATCTGCGCGCTGTCGTAATCCTTGTAGTTCGCGGAGTACACGTCGTCATCCATGATCGCCGTGGTGATCAGGTCCCGGAGCCTCCCCTTCAGGGCACGGTAGGCGGCATACTTGCTATCGTATTCGTCCCCGTAGAGCTCAGCGACGATCTCGTCTTCGTCCAGATCGCCCCGCTTGACCAGGCCGTGTAACTCGGCAAGCATGGAGGGTTTACCCCTCGACCGGCTGACTTTGAGCAGCTTAGACACTTTTTTGGCGGACGCAATGTCCAGCAACTCCCTTATATCATCCATACTGATGTTCCAAAATTAGCGAAGCGTGATTCAATCTCACAACCGCAAATTACAGGAAATCAGTCACTTAGCAAAATTACCCTTTGATCTTCCCCGTACCTGTATGCTGCGAAAACACGCAACTTGCCTATTTTTGGCATGGTTGCCCTAGTATATTTGTAACATGATAACGGGGAAAACACCTAAGCCCATAAAAAAACGAACCCTAACGTTCTAAGAAATTGTGTTTGTTCATAGTGTCTCTTGAGTTATAATTCGCAACCCCTGAATGTGGGTATTTAGCATCAAAGGAGGGTTGGCATAACTAGCCTCATGCCAACACACCGGTTTAGCGAACTTATAACGACAGCACCAACCGCCTTTCGGTTGGTGCTTTTTTTTTGCTAACCGGGGGCCAAGGTAAACAATTATCGGGAAACTTGTCGTAAGTCTTACCGAAACATGCCAAGACAATCATTGTAGCGATCCGCATAGCGGCGGCGCTGTAGCTCCTTACTGCTGCCGAAGTCGATGGCAAAGCTTAGTTCGAAGGTCGGGCCCAGCCCGCCCGGCACCCCCCGGAGGTCCGAGATGACGGCATCGTAACTAATGCCCACCCGTAGCACGTCCTTACGGAAGGTGACCGCGCCGATGATCCCGTCGGGGTTACCGAAAGCATGGCGGTACCATCCCCCCAGCGCAAATGAACCGTAGCCGAAGTAGGCGCCTAGATTGAGCTGGCGAAAGCGCGCCTGGCTGGTGAACAGAAAGTTCGGGGTCACGTACGCCGGGCGCCGGGGGTTGCTGTAGCGCTCAAGATCAAACCGCGTACCGGCATGTACGCTAAGGCGCTGGGGCCGTCCGGCATACAGATTGTTATCGAGCTGAAGCAGGTTCTCGTCGGGTCGGTTGAGGTGCTCGATGCTGAAGCCCCCGTAAAAATACCTGGCGTAAAACAACACCCCGGAACTCAGATCGACGGAAGAGGTATTCAGAGTCAGAAGCTGCTCCTGCGTTACCCCGCCCGCCCCGGAAGCGGGGTCGATAATGTCGCCGAAGACTAGCCCCCCGAAATCCAAGCGGCTATTCAGCAGTCCGCCGCTGAGCCCGATGCGTACGTGCGCCTCCTTACTCAGCCGGATATCGTACGCGTAAATAATGGCCGCGGTGGTGTTACGGTACAGCCCCTCCAACTGCCGGTCTGTCAGCATCCGGACACCAAAGCTCGATGGGCTATTGCGCAGCGGTTGCTCGTAACTCACCGCGAAGGTCTGGAACGCACTGGGGTACGCCGTGTGCTGGCTCCGGTAGTTCATGATGATCCGCGGTGCGATACTTACCCCCGCGAAGGCCGGGTTGAGCTGGAGGGGAGATGCATAAAACTGGGAAAACACCGCATCCTGCGCGCCGACGCCCCCCCCGAACAGGTAGAGAACGATCACGACGTATGGGGTCAGGCGCATACCTAAAGCTACACTCCACGACCTCCCCCGCCAAATGGCGTACCCGCCACGTCGGCTCAGCGACAGCCAGAAGCAGGCCGGGGGCATTATCGCAGCGGCGAACAACGTTTCCCCTCCGGCAGCGTATCTTATTTTTGCCCCTAAGTGCACGCTATGCTCAAGTACGCCTCCCTGGTTTTTGTTGTGTTCGTTTCCGCGGTTTGCGCCGCCCAGGACGAATTCACCTTTGACCTCCTTTGGTCGGACCCCCTTACCGTAAGTTACCAGGAGGAGCAACGCGTAATCTTTTCCTACCACCTGGGCGCGGACGCAGGTGCAAGCACTTCCGGAGAATTACCGGAGCTGGTGCATACGTTCCCGGCATCCTCCCTGGCTCCCAAACGGGTAGAGGTGGTGGCGATACGGTCCGAACCCATTTCCACTCCCGCTTCCTTTTCCGCCGAGGCGGCCGAAGCATTTGCCTTCACCTACCGGGTGTCTCCCCAGCAGGAGGGAAACCTGGGAAAGATTAGCGGCCCCACGATCATTCAGACGGCGGCTGGCCTCGAACGCCTAGTTTCCGTTGCACTGCGGCTGGTTCCGGGTACCCCACCGATCGCCGGCGCCGGAAGATCGACCTTCGCCCGCAACTCCGTCCTGCGCCAGGGAGAAACCTTCCGGTTCGAGGTCAGCACGGACGGAGTGTACAAACTGGACCGCAACTTCCTGGTCAATGAGTTGCGCATAGGGGGACTGGAAGGCCTGGACCCACGGGACATCAAAATCTACGGACAGGGGCCCGGCATGCTTCCCGAAACCAATAACGAGATGCCCCCCGACGATCTGACCGAACGGGCCATCCGGATCCGCGGGGAGGAGGACGGCCGTTTTGACGGGGATGACTACATTCTACTCTACGCTAACGGCCCGGACGAAATGACGTACAGCGCTACGTCGGACCGCTTCCGCTACCAGAAGCATATCTACAGCGAGACCAACTCCTACTACCTACAGATCGGTACGCCGGGTCGCGGCCGCCGGATCACCGCCCTGCCGACCACCAGCGGGGGCACCGTAACGGATAGCTACGACGATGTCGCCCATCTGGAGCGGGACCGGCAGAACGTGCTGCACGAGCTGGATGGGAATAGCCACGGCAGCGGGCCGGTCTGGTTTGGAGACTACTTTCAGCGGAATCGCGAACAGAACTTCCCGGGAGCCGCTACCTTCCCCGATCCGGTTGCCGAAGAACCCCTGCGCGTGTATGCCTCCATGGCCCTGCGGGCTCCCGTGCGTAGCCAGTACCTGGTAGAAGTAAACGGCGAGGAAGTGACCAGCTTCGTCGGCGCTTCCGTACGCATCGGCGCTCAGGAACTCTCCCCCGCCGTTCGTCGCACCGATTTGGCGGGCAGCGTGGACCTGAATCGCGAACGGGTAGACGTGAAGGTGATTTATCCCAACCCCGCCGGCGCCCAGCAGAGCGAGGCCTGGCTGGACTACGTTCAGTTGCGCGCCCGGCGGCGGCTGACTTTCGGCAACCGCTCCCAGTACATGTTTCGCGATACCCGCACCCTGGACGATCCCGCCGTTCGGTTCGACCTTCAGGAAGCCAGCCCCGATACCCGGGTCTGGCGCATCGACGGCGCTGACGTGCGGGAGGCCGTCCTGAGTGAGGGCAGCTTTACGGCTCCCGCCAACGGTCGCCTTTACGAATACGTCGCATTCCGGGAAAACGACCGGCTCCTTACTCCGGAAGCCGTCGGACGGGTGGAGCAGCAGAACCTGCACGCAACCGAGCGGGCCGATATGATCATCGTGAGCCACCCCGACTTCCTGGCCCAGGCCGAACGATTGGCCGAGCACCGGCGCTCGCACAATGGCTTCCGGGTCAGCCTGGTCACTACCGAACAGATCTACAATGAGTTCAGCGGGGGGAAAGATGATGCGGCTGCTATCCGCAACTTCGTCCGGATGGTGTATGAGCGGGATGCGAACCTGCGGTACCTGCTTTTATTCGGGGATGGCAGCTTCGACCACCGTAACATCTACGGTTTAGGGACCGCCTTTATTCCCACCTATCAGTACCAGGATCAGTTTACGGAAGTCGAAAGTTTCCCCTCCGATGATTTCTTCGGCATCGTCCTGCCCGCGGCGGGGACCCAGGCCCTCGGGCCCGACCTGACGGTGGCCGTAGGGCGGCTGCCCGTAAAGTCGGCGGACGAGGCAAGCGGAGTGGTGGATAAACTGATTCGCTACGACAGCAACCCGAGTACCCTGGGGGACTGGCGTACACGGATGGTCTTCGTCGGTGACGATGAGGATAATGGCATCCACACCCGGGATGTCAATCGGGTCGCCGAGGCGGTGGCTGCGGACAAGCCCGATCTCAACTTCGATAAACTGTACTTCGATCTGTTCCCCCAACAGAGCCTTTCCTCCGGCGATCGCTATCCGGCCATCAAGGAAGGGCTGGACCGGGCGATCTTCCGGGGAGCGCTGGCGGTAACCTACCTGGGTCACGGCGGTCCGCGTGGATGGGCCCAGGAACGGGTACTGACCATCCCCCAGGTACGCAACTGGTCCAAGCCGCCCGGCAGTCCCGACCCCATTCAGCCGCCGCTATTCATGACCGCTACCTGCACCTTCAGCAACTACGACGATGCCTCCTTCGTCAGTGCCGGGGAGGAAGCTTTACTGACCCCCCGCGGCGGAGTGATTGCCCTGATGACGACTACCCGCCCGGTTTTCGCCCGCCAGAATTACAACCTGACCAATAACACCGTCCAGGCCATGCTCGATCGCCCGGGGGGGGAATGGCGCAGTCTGGGTGACATCATCCGAATCGGAAAGAACAACACCACCGGCGCCGATGGTCCGGGCAGGCTGGACAGCCGGACCGAGAACGCCCGTAAATTCACCCTTCTGGGTGATCCGGCCACCGTGATCGCCTTCCCCGTCCACGGTATCCGTACCACCGCGATCGATAGTCTGCCGATAACGGCAGACCGTACGGACACGGTGCGGGCGCTCCAACAAATGCGGGTGAGCGGGGAGATCGTCGATCTGAACGGTGAACGGCTGAACGATTTCAACGGAGAGGTATATCCAACGATCTACGATAAGGCACAGATCGTGCCAACGCTACAGCAGGACAGCGATAGCCCCCTCATTGAGGTGGAGGTACAGCGGAACATTATTTTCCGCGGGCGGGCAACCGTCACGAACGGTACCTTCTCCTTCGAGTTCGTCGTACCCAATGACATCAACTACTCCTTCGGTCCCGCCAAAGTGAGCTATTACGCCGCGGATCGGGAGCAGTTTACCGATGCGGCTGGCTTCTACGACAAGTTGATCGTCGGCGGGACGGGCGAGAACGTCGACGCCAACGATGTCGGGCCGGAAGTGGAGGTGTACCTGAACAATACGGACTTCGTGCCGGGCGGAGAGGTGAGTGAAGACCCCGTACTCCTCCTTCACCTCAGCGACGACCTCGGTATTAACGTGACCGGCAATAGTATCGGCCACGACCTGGAAGCCGTTCTTGACGGCGACACCCGCAACCCGATCGTCCTGAACGACTACTACGAGGCCGATGTCGACAACTTTCGGAGTGGTAAGGTGCGCTACCCCCTCTTCGATCTGGAACCCGGTCAGCATACCCTATCCGTCCGCGCCTGGGACGTAGCGAACAACAGTACGGTAGCAACCACGGAGTTCGTCGTATCCGCCGCCGGCAACGATGCCGTGACCCGACTGCTGAACTACCCCAATCCCTTTACCCAACGTACCTGCTTTCAATTCGATCACACCCTCGTGAGTCAGGATGTAGAGGCCATCGTACAGATCTACACCGTTAGCGGCCGTTTGGTCAAAACCATCGAGCGGAACTTCCCCTTCAGTGACGGGGCCATTCGGCAGGACGATTGCATCCCCTGGGACGGACTGGATGATTACGGCGACGAACTGGCCCGGGGCGTGTACCTCTACCAGGTCAGGTTACGGGGTGACGAGGTCAACGTGGTGAATAGTGAGTTGCAGAAGCTGGTGATCCTGTAGGCGAATACCGCGTTCACCCGGCTGGAAAAGCCATCTTCCCGTAGGGATATACTGTAAATGCTGCAACGTCTGCCGCATCGCGCATTGAGACTTCCCCGACCGCTCCGGGGGTACAAGGACGGTCATCGATGCTTCTTCCGAATATAGGTTGTACAGTACTAAAGAAAGGGCCACGAAGTACCGTACTTCGTGGCCCTGACTGTGGCTCCAGATACCTACTGTAACGCTGCAGCCGGCACATCCGTACCGGAAGCTTTGTGCTACGGATTAGTATCCAGGATTTTGAGGAAGAATAGTTGGATCCTGCAGGTCAATCTCGTCCTGGGGGATTGGGTAGTATAAATCCTGGGGGGTGACGAACTCGGCGCCCGCGTAGGCGATGGGTAAGAACATCCGTTCGAAGTCGACGATCCGGTTCAGTTCGGGCTCGGCCAGCCCCCAACGACGTAAGTCGAAGAAGCGGTGCCCTTCCCCGCTTAGCTCGAGTTTACGCTCGAAGTAGAGTGCATCCAGTGCTTCATCGGCTCCGGAGAACGAATCGTACAGTTCGATCTCGTAATTGGCGGCCGGAATTCCGTCAGGACGCTGAACGAAGTTCGGATCATTCTTGGCACGCGCACGGACCCGGTTAATCAATTCCCGGCCGGCGTCAATGTTGCCGGTTTCAATTTCGGCCTCCGCCAGCATCAGCAGTACGTCCGCGAAGCGGATGATATTGTAATTCATGGCACCGTAGCCGGCGGTCCAGGACGTTCCGTCACTCAGTGTACCGGCCTGGCTTTGGTAGAAGATGAACTTCTTGGGCAGGTAGGGGCCTCCGTGTGCCTGGTCGCGGATCCATACCGCCCCGGGGTGATCGCCCCAGTCGAGGTAGGGAATGCCCCGGCGACCGACGCTGTGATCCAGACGGGGATCGACGGGACTGTCATCGACGGTAAAGGGATCGTCACTGGAGAGCCCTAAATCGCTATCCAGGCGGTTCGATTCGCTGTTGTAGCTACCGTCGAGGAGGGGAAGCCCGTCTTCCGTACGGAATGAGTTCGTCAGATCGAAGGAAGGCTGGAAGAAACCACAGCAGCCGCCGGGCTGGCTACCCTGTACGAAGTTCAGGACGAAATCCGGGTTGGCTACGTTGGTAGTTCCCGTATTCGCGGCGGCCTGAACGGCAAAAACGGATTCCGAGCTATTATCAAACTCCGCGTTGAAGGCATCGGCGTAATGATCGAGCAGAGCATAGTCCTGACCGTTAGCCGTCTGGCCGTTCTCCACTACGTCCCGAAGGATGTCACGGGCTTCGTTCCACCTCTCCTGAAAGAGGAGGGTTTTACCCAGGTAAGCTCCGGCGGCCCACTTATTGGCACGGCCTGCTTCATTCTGGGTTTCGGGAAGATTTTCGAAGGCGTACTGAAAGTCCGCTTCGATGAAGGGCCAGAGGTCCGAGGAAACGACTACTTGCTGCTCCTCCAGCGTCAGTCCGGCTTCCAAGAAGGGAGCCTGATCGAAAGAAATCTCTAGTTGGAAGTAGTAGTGTCCGCGTAGAAAGCGAGCCTCCCCTTCGATCCGCCGTCGATCTTCTTCCGTCAGTAGGGGATCTTCGGAGATTGCCAGCAGGGACAGGGCAGAGTTAGCGCGGGAAACGCCCTCGAACAATCCCCTCCAGCGATCGCGGGGAACCCGTGAGGTGGGGTCCAACTGGTAGCGGACCACCTCGTTGATGTCGGTAAAGTCACCATTTTCGGTTCCCTTACTGGCCTCTCCTCCCTGAATGGAACCGTTCACCCAGTTAGATGCTCCCGAGAAGTAATTGCCGCGGCCTCCGAGCTGGGCATAGGCGCCGAGTAGGACACCCTCGATACCGGCTTCGGTCGCCAGAATACTCGGTGCGAGTGCTCCCCGGGGCTCTACCTCCAGGAATTCGTCACTACAAGTCCAGAGCAGCGCACCCGTCAGTAAGGCTCCCAGTAGCAGGGACGATACCTTCTTATATGATTGCATGATTGTTAGTTTGCGTAATGATTAAAAGTCGAGACTCACCTGAAAGTTGAAGGCTCGCGTTACGGGATAATTTCCTACATCTACTCCGAAGTCGGTATCGGCGGCACCACCCACGGCGGGGTCAAGCCCCTCGTATCCGGTGATGGTGAACAGGTTGTTGGTGGCAACGGCAAGACGCAGATTGTTGAACGATCCGCCCAGAGCGTCATTCGGCAGGGTATACCCCAACGAGAGGTTGACCAGCCGCAGGTAGGAACCGTCCTCTACGTAGTAGCTATTCGACTGGGTCGAGGTACTGAAGTTAGCGGTCGATTCATAAATCGGAACCGACCCGTTCGGATTGCCGGGAGTCCAGCTGTCCAGTACCCGGGTGGATACCGCGGCCCCCGTGAAGGTGCCGTAGAAATCCGTGAACCATTTCGAGTTATTGTAGATCTCGTTGCCCACGCTGGCGTAGAAGAAAGAGTTCAGGTCGAAATTGTTGTAGCTAAGCGTCAGGTTCAGGCCACCGGTGAAATCCGGAACGGCACTGCCCAGAAAGGTCCGGTCCGCTTCGTCAACAATTCCGTCGGGAATACCCGTGAGTTCCCCGTCCTCGTCCCGGCTGTTGTTGTCCGCGAAGCGGAAACGCCCCGGAGCGGCTCCGGCCTGAGTCGGTGCATCCTTGACCTCCTTAGCGGTCTGGAAATAACCGACCACCTCGTATCCGAAGAAGGTAGAGAGCGACTGCCCTACCTGGTTGCGAACGATGTCCCCGTTGATACGCGCGCCCCCCGAACCGAAGAATTCCGTGTCGTCGGTGAACTTCGTGATCTCATTACGGAGGATACCACCGTTCAGGGTTACTTCCACTCCGAATCCGCTGCCCCAGGTATTGCGGTAGGTGATGGCCGCGTCGATACCCTCGTTGAGCATACTACCCACGTTGACTACCGGTTCTGCGGCGGTGGGCGTGTTGACCGCCGGAAGCGGAAGTTCCACCAACAAATCGTCGGTTGTCTTGCGCCAGGCGTCTACGACCACGTCGATCTTGCCACCGGCCAGGGTAGCGTCGAATCCGATATTGCTCGTCACGGCAGCTTCCCAGCGGGCCTGCTCGGTTCCGATCCGACTGACGCGGAAGCCGTTGCGCGCCGTGGTATTCGACCCGTCGATGGGGTAACTTACCTGACCGATGTTCTGGTCGAACAGGTCGAAGCGGTTGTTCGCGTTCACGTTATTGGAGTTCCCCATCTGGCCCCATCCACCGCGAATCTTCAGATCGGTGAAGATGGTCTGGTTCTCCATAAAGGGCTCCGCCGTAACCCGCCAGGCACCGGAAATGGCCGGAAAGGTTCCGTACCGACTGTCCGCGCCGAAGCGGCTGGAACCATCCCGACGGACCGTCCCCGAGAGGTAGTACTTATCGTTCCAGTTGTAGTTCACCTGGGTGAAGAGGGAGTAGAACTTACTCGGTACGTTGTATGAGCTGGAGGGGGGTACCGTCTCTACCGTCTGTAAGTTGATGAAGTCGACGTTACGGCTAAAGGGATTGATACCGCTCGCGCTGCTCACCCGCCCGTTGCCGATGGAAATGGCCTCGACTCCGGCCAGCACCTCGACGCTATGCGCGCCGAAGTTCTCCTTAAAGCGGGCGGTGTTGGTCCAGGTCCAGTCGAAGAAGTAGCCCTGGAACTCATTGTAGCCAAAGCTACTGTTGTTCTCAATGTTCTCGTACTGCCGCCGGGTATAGCCGTTGCCGAAGTAGGAAAGGTAGCGACCTCCGATACTCGAGCGAAGCGTGACTGACTCGATGGGGTCCACCTCCGCGTAAAAGTTACCGAAGGCGGCCGTGCTGTAGTTGCTGTTATCGGCTACACCGTCCCGGTTCGCTACCGGGTTACGGGGGTTACCGAAGCCACCCGCGCGGGTACCGGCGTAACCACCGAATACGTCGTAAACGGGGATCATGGGGTTCATCCGGAAGGCCGACAGAATATCGTTCTCGTCATCCGCCAGGCCGGCACCGCCGCCACCGCCGATCTGACCGGTCGCACTGCGGTAGGTCACCTGGAAGTTCTCCCCGATGCGTACCCGGCTACCGAGCTGGAACTCCGTATTGGCGCGCACGCTGTACCGCTCGAAATCGTTATTCAGCAGGATCCCCTGCTGGGTTTGCCCGCTAAGGCCGACGTAGTAGCGTACGCTCTCGGTCGCGCCCCGGAACCCGAGGGTGTGCCGCTGCAGAATACCCGTACGGGTGACTGCGTCGTACCAGTCGGTGCCCTCCTTATTGGCGGCCATGACCTGGTACAGATCGCCGAAACGAGCATCGATATTGTAGAGGGCACGCTGCTCCTCGAGATTGATGTCCCCCACAACTCCGGATTGACCTCCGACCATAATGTAGTCGGGGACGACCGGCTCCACGCCCGATCCGTACTGCGGGTGGCTAAAGGCCAAATCCCCGGGAACGAGCCCGTCGTTGTAGAACGACTCCCACGTCTTGAATCCGTTTTGCTCGGGATTCAGAATTGGCTGGCCCGAACCAGGATCGGTAAACCCAACCAGACCGTTGTAGCTGACCTGCAGCGGCTGGGGGCTGTTTGGACCGCGCTTAGTCTGAATCACGATCACCCCGGCCGCGGCCCGGGCACCGTAGATAGATGCGGAGGCCGCATCCTTCAGCACCGAGGTCGCCTCGATATCGTCGGGCGACAGAAATTCGATGTTGTCGATCGGAACGCCATCCACTACGTAGAGCGGAGTATTACCCCCGAAGGAGGTGAAGCCCCGGATACGTACGATGGAGGTCGTTCCCGGCTGCCCGTTCGTGATGACCGTTACTCCGGGGGCGCGGCCCTGTAGCTGCTGTTCCACGTTTCCGCTCGGCACGGCCGCCAGTTCTTCGGTGGATACCGTAGAGATCGCAGCGGTGGTTTGCCGCTTGTTCTGTACCGAGTATCCCGTTACCACGATTTCATCCAGGGCAACCCCTTCGCTCATCACGACGTCGACGATCGTCTCCCCGCTGAGGGTAAGCTCGATGGTTTCGTAGCCGGTGTAAGTAAAAATGAGATCGGTGACGGTCTCCGGAACGGTAAGTTGGTACTTGCCGTCGAAGTCCGCTACGGTACCGATGGTGGTGCCCTTAGCCAGCACCGTAGCCCCCACCAGCGGGAAGCCGTCGGGGTCGGTAATCGTACCCCGTACCAGGGTGCTCTCCTGTCCGTAGACTACCGCGGTGCAGAGAAAGGCCAGTAACAGGCCAAGTAGTCGTTGCATGATTGATTAAGTTAGTGAGTCAAGTCGTTAAATGTCCGCCGGGCAGGGCCGGCGCGGATCTAATCTAAGCGCTAAACTAGAAAATTCTGGTGGCATCTTCGCATTTCTTCGCACTATTTTGCTAAGGCCACGACCGAATGGCCCGGCCGACCTTGCCTTTTGCTCCGCTACTCTTCCGGTGCCCCGGCCCTTGCTTACCTTCGCCACTGGCCCACCTGCCGTTCATGCGGACACTACCCCTACATACCTTCCTGATCATCAGCGGTATAGCACTGCTGCAAAGCTGTTCCGACCCCCGCCCCACCCCGCTGTTCACCCGCATCCCTACGGAAGAGAGCGGACTCACCTTCGCCAACCGGATCGCGGAAAACGACACCTTCAATATCCTCGAATTCGAGTACGTCTACAACGGCGGCGGCGTCGGGGCGGCCGACTTCAACGGGGATGGGCTTACCGACCTCTACTTCACCGGCAATACCGTGGAAAACCGGTTATTTCTCAACCGGGGAGACCTAAAGTTCATCGACGTTACGGAGGCCGCCGGCGTCAGCGGGCGCGGACGCTGGTGCAGTGGGGTGACCGTAGCCGACGTCAACGCGGACGGGCTACCGGACCTCTACGTCAACGCCACCGTCTACCCCACCGGAGACCGTCGGGCCAACCTGCTGTACATCAACCGGGGGAACCAATCCACCGAAAACGGAGTGGCCGTCCCTAAATTTACCGAAGTTGCCGGCACCTGCGGCCTCGCCGACACCACCCACACGACCCACTCGGCCTTCTTCGACTACGACCGCGACGGCGATCTCGACCTCTACGTGCTCGTCAACGAGATGGACGACCGGACCATCCCCAACCGCTACCGCCCCAAGATCACCGACGGCAGCGGACGCCGCAACGACCGCCTGTACCGCAACGAAGGCCCCGCCGCCGATGGGCTACCCCGCTTCACCGACGTAACCCGGCAGGCCAACATTCTAAAGGATGGCTACGGGCTGGGCGTGAGCATCTGCGACATCAACCGGGATGGCTGGCCCGACGTCTACGTCACCAACGACTACCTGAGCAACGACCTGTTGTGGATCAACAACCAGGACGGCACCTTCACCGACCGGGCGGAGGAATACCTCAAACACACCGCCTACAGCGCGATGGGCCACGACGTAGCCGACCTGAATAACGACGGTATCGAGGACATTATCGCCGTGGACATGTTCCCCGAAACCAATCTGCGGCGCAAGTCGATGATGCCGCCCAATAATTACACCGCCTACCTGAATAACACGCGCTTCGGCTACCAGCCGCAATTTACCCGCAACGTCCTGCAGCTCGGCGAACGCCGCCACGACACGACCTACCTGATGCGCGATATCGGTATGTTCGCCGGCATCGCGGGTACCGACTGGAGCTGGAGCCCCCTGGCCGCCGACGTAGACAACGATGGGGACCGCGACCTGCTGATCACCAATGGCTTCCCCCGTGACGTCACGGACCGCGACTTTCTGGACTACAACGTAGTCATGAGCAATCTGGCTAGCCGGGAAGTTCGCCTGGCTCAGATTCCCTCCGTCAAAATTGCAAACTACGGGTACGAGAATGACGGCCAGGCCATCCCTTCCTTCACCAAGCGTACCGCGGAATGGGGCTTCGACCACCCCTCCTTCAGCAACGGAGCCGCCTACGCCGACCTGGACAACGACGGAGACCTGGACTACATCGTCAATAATATCAACGATAGCTGCTTCCTGTTCCGTAACGATAGCGACTCCAGCCGCTGGCTCCAGCTGGAACTGCGGCAGCCGGGGGGTAACCCAAATGCGCTCGGCGCGCGGGTAACCCTGCGGACCGACGGGGGCGAACAAACGGCCTTCAATCACCCGGTGCGGGGCTTCCTGTCGTCGGTGGCCGACGTACTCCACTTCGGCTTTGCGCCGGGGGAAGAGCTCCGGGACATCCTCGTGCGCTGGCCGGACGGCACCGAAACCCGCTACCCCCCTACTCCACTCGGTCAACGCTCCGTACTCGATCGCTCGGCCGGAGCGGTGTACCGTCCGGAAACGGCACGGCCGAAGACGGACTACCTGGTCGCCAGACCGGAACTGGTGGACAATTTTCCGCCCCACCGCGATAGCCTCTTCATCGACTTCAACGTTCAGCCGCTGCTGCCCCATATGCTCTCCGAGTACGGCCCGGGCCTAGCGGTAGGTGACGTGAACGGCGACGGGCGGGAGGATATTTACCGTTCGGGGTCCCACTTTTTCCCGGGACATCTGCTGGTCCAGGCGGCGGAGGGTGACTTTAGGGCGGGGCCGCGGGTGCCGGGCGATGCGGTGAAGGAAGAACTGGGAAGCCTGCTGTTCGATGCGGACGGGGATGGAGATAATGACCTATACCTGGTCAGCGGGGGTAGTGAATACGCGATCGAGCGGCCCGAACTACTGGACCAACTGCTACTCAACGACGGATCGGGGAACTTCACCGTGGCCGAAGGCGCGTTGCCGGGCCTCCAATCCAGCGGCTCCTGCGTGCGGGCGGCGGACTACGACCGGGACGGGGACCTGGACCTCTTCGTTGGGGGTCGGCTTATGCCGGGCCGGTACCCGGAGGCCGTGGCGAGTTACCTGCTGGAAAACGACGGCCGTGGCTCCTTCACTCCCGTCGGCGACTTCACCCTGACCGGTCTCGTCACCGATGCGCTCTGGACCGACCATAACGCCGACGGCTGGGTCGACCTACTGGTAGCCAGCCACGGAGCCCCCCTGCGCCTACTGACCAACCGGGAGGGCCGGCTCACGGACGATACCCCGGCCGGTCTGCGGAACCGGAAGGGCTGGTGGAACAGCCTGACGGCCAGTGACTTCGACCGGGACGGGGACATCGACTACGCCGCCGGTAATCTGGGAAGTAACCACCTGTACCGGCAATCGGGGGAGGACTACGTGGCCATGTACGGGGCGGACTTCGACGGTAACGGCGGGTATGATCTACTGCTGGCTGATCTCGCCCTTGCCGAAGACGGAAGTTACCGGGAATTTCCCCACTACCAACGCACCGATACCGAAAAACAACTCATCGCCGTCAAACAACTCTTCCCCCGCCACGAGCAGTTCGGGCGGGTCACGATGGAGGAGTTGCTCGCCGAGTTCCCCGCGGCGGAAGTAACCAAGGTGGAGGCAAACTACCTCCGCTCGGCCTGGATCGAAAACCTCGGCGGCGGGGCATTCCAAGTACGCGAGCTACCCCGGGCCGCCCAGTTAGCCCCAATCTTCGGCTTGCAGGCCCTGGACGTCAATGCCGACGGCCACGACGACCTCCTCGCGATCGGCAACGACTACGGCGCGGAAACCGGCACCGGTATGCTGAACGGACTGAACGGTTTGTTCCTGCGCTACGATCCCGACGCCCGGAATTTCGTGCCGGCCGCAAGCGACGACTTCTACGTACCCGGTAACGGACGCAGCCTTACCGTGGTGGAGGTCGGTGGCCGCCCGGCGGTGGTGGCTACTGAAAACGAGGGGCCGACCCGCGCCTTCGTCCCCGCCGGTATGACCGATCGCGTGCGTATCGCGGCGGGCGACCGGGTGCAACGCATTTACTTCACGCTGCCGGACGGCCGCCCGAGCGTAGAGGAGGTGTACTACGGCAGTGGCTACCTCAGTCAGCGCAGCCGAACGGTCTGGTTACCGGCGGGGAGCCGGAATATCGAAGTCGTTGACTTTGCCGGTCAGCGGCGGGCAATTACTCCGGAACTCAGTAGGTAAAGCTTAGTTCAGCGGGACTTCCATCGCCAGAATACGGGCCCCCTCGTTTCCGATCTTCACCGTGAAGCGATCGGTAGCCGAGACGCCCAATCCATCGCGTCGACCCAGCTTCCGGCCATCCACTTCGGCACCACCCTCGAGGATGAACAGGTAAACCCCGTGGCCTTCCCGGTTGAAGGTGTATTCCGTTTCCGTACCGGGATCAAAGCGGCCGATGCTGAAGTAGGCATCCTGGTGAATCCATACACTCCCCTCCCCGGCCTCGGGTTGGAGCACCCGGGC
>CAZQNE010000062.1:5094-23796 GCA_964594535.1 uncultured Lewinella sp. | reverse complement strand
ATTAATTTCAGGTTCTGAATAGTTGAAGGGTGGCTAACACCCCCGCTTGGCGTCAGTCGTTATGCCTTCCTGCTCCATTAGCGCGAAACCGTAATTTACGTTATGGGTATGTACCCTACAAAAACCCTCATGTGGCGGTGCTACACTCCGGTTGTTGCGCCTCAGTCAAAACCACGATGATGGCCAAGTGGCCAGTTCGGCTAAGTCCCTACAAACTCTTCTTCGGCGGTCAGGAACCCACGTATACGTTTCGGAATAATCCGGAACTAAGCCAGTTATTTGCTCAGTTCTACGAATCGGGCAAGCCAACCGCGGGGGTATGCCACGCCGTAACCCTGCTTCCGGAGGCGAAGCAGTCGAACGGCGATCTTATCGCAGACGGCAAAACGTGGACGGGCTTCGCCGATGCGGAAGGGGACTACGTAGATTCGGGTTCGGGTCAGCGGGTGCAACCCTACCCGATAGAACAGGAGGCCCGGAAACTTCCGAACACTACTTTTCGGGTAGCTGCCCCCTTCCGCTCCTCCGCGATCGCGGATGGTAACATCACCGGGCAACAACAGCACTCCGGAACGGCGGTCGCCCGAACTTCGTCCGGGCCCGTGTGAAGCCGTAGCGCGTCCGGAGTATCCGCATCCAGAAGATAGCCCTGCACCCGCGCCCCGCCGCAAAAACGCCGTACCTTCGCCCCTCCCCAAACCGGGTGCCCAGTATGAGTGAAGCGATCCACCACGAGTGCGGACTGGCGATGATCCGCCTCAAGAAACCACTCGGCTACTACCACAAAACCTACGGTACCCCCCTGCACGGCCTCAAGTGCCTGCAACTGCTGATGCGGAAAATGCGCAACCGCGGACAGGACGGCGCCGGCATGGCCACTATCAAACTGGACCACCCGCCCGGGAAGAAGTTCATCAGCCGCAAGCGCTCCAACGCCGCCAACTACCTCGACGATCTCTGGAAGGGGGTGTACCGCCGCTTCGACGACCTCACACCCGAGCAACTCGCCGACCCCGCCTGGCTAAAGCAAAACCTGCCCTACACCGGCGAGGTGATGATGGGCCACCTCCGCTACGGCACCCACTCCACCAATGCCATCGAAACCTGCCACCCCTTCCTGCGGCAGAGTAACTGGAAGACCCGCTGCCTCATCGTGGCAGGAAACTTTAACCTGACCAACGTCAACGAACTTTTCCAGGAACTGGTCGACCTGGGGCAGTATCCGAAGGAGAAATCCGATACGGTGACGGTGCTCGAGAAAATTGGCCACTTCCTCGACGACGAGGTGCAGCGCATCCACGACTGGCACAAACCCGACGGCCACTCCAACATCGAGATCAACGACATCATTGCCGAGGAACTGGACGTACAGCGGCTCCTCAAGCGGGCCAGCAAGAAATTCGACGGCGGCTACGTGATGGGTGGTATGATCGGCCACGGCGACGCCTTCGTGATGCGCGACCCGGCGGGTATTCGCCCGGCCTTCTACTTCGAGAACGAGGAGTTCGTGGCAGTAGCCAGTGAGCGGCCGGCCCTGCAGACCGTCTTCGACGTACCCTTCCAGTCCATCAAGGAGGTAGAGCGCGGCCACGCCCTGATCATTAAAAAGAGCGGGCGCACCAGTATGGAGCCCTTCACCCCCCAGTTGCCCCGGGCGGCCTGTAGCTTCGAGCGCATCTACTTCAGCCGGGGCAACGACCGGGACATTTACCTGGAACGCAAGGAACTCGGCCGCCGCCTCGCCAAGCCCGTCGCGAAGGCCGTGCGCCACGATTTCGACAATACCGTCTTCAGCTACATTCCCAACACCGCCGAGACGGCCTTTCAGGGGATGATCGAAGGACTGGAGGACGAGCTCACCCGCTGGCGCAAGCGACGCATGAAGAAGCGGGAAAAGGACGGGAAGAACGGCTTCGGCAAGCTGCTCAAAACCCACGTGCGCAACGAAAAGATCGTCGTAAAGGATGGCAAGACGCGCACCTTCATCGCCGATACGAGCAGCCGCGACGATATGGTCAGCCACGTCTACGACGTCACCTACGGTATCGTGCGCGATAAGGTGGACACCCTCGTGCTGCTCGACGATAGCATCGTGCGTGGCACCACCATGCGGGATAGCATCATTAAGATCGTCAGCCGGCTGAAGCCCAAGCGGGTCATCATCGTCAGCTCGGCCCCCCAGATCCGCTACCCCGACTGCTACGGCATCGATATGTCGAAAATGGGAGAGTTCGTCGCCTTCAAAGCCATGGAAGCCCTGCTGACCGAACGGGGCGACAAAAAGCTGCTGAAAAAAGCCTACCGCAAGGCCAAGCGGGAACTGAAGAAGCCGGACGGGAAGCAGAGTAACGTCGTGCAGGAACTGTACGACCGCCTGAAGTACAAGGACGTCAGCAAAAAGATCGCCGAGATCATGACCCCGAAGGGGACCAAACCGAAGATTGACGTCATTTACCAGACGATCAAGGACTTGCGCCAGGCCTGCCCGAATAACAACGGGGACTGGTACTTCAGCGGCAACTACCCCACTCCGGGGGGGGTGCGGGTGGTCAACCGGGCCTTCGTAAATTACATGGAGGGCAGTACGGCGCGGGCGTACTGACTGAGGTCACCGCAGGGATTCGGCGGTGCGGACCAACTCGAGTAATTCCCCGCGCTGGCCCTGGGGATCGGGTAATCCCACGCTTTCCAACCAGCCTTCAATTTCGCTCAGGGTAGCGGTACCGCCGTACTTCGATTGGCGCAGGATCTGACCGAAGGCGGCAATGGAGCCGGCCAGTCGCTGCTGATCGGATGCGGCGGCGAAGGTGCCGCTATCGTCCATTACGTCAAGGAAGATCTCGGAACTGCTGGCGGCCGTCGGTTCCTTATAGCGAAACGCGACCGTAAAGGCAGGCGATTTCGCGGTAGCTGCCGGGCCTCCGGCCGGAATGATCTCGTACAGGGCGGTGACGTTCTGCCCGGCGCCGATCTCGCCGGCGTCTTTCGTGTCGTCAGTGAAATCTTTCTCGTTCAGGAGCCGGTTTTCGTAACCGATCAGTCGGTAGGCCGTTACGAGCTCCGGATTGAAGGTGACCTGAACCTTGACGTCCTGGGCCACGGTGTAGAATTTGCCGGTTTCGTGGAAGAAAACTTGGTCCAGTTCCGCGGCCTTGTCCAGGTATTCGTAGGTACCGTTGCCCTTATTGGCGATCTGTTCCAGGGTGGCTTCGTTGTAGTTGCCCCGCCCGACGCCGAGCACGGTGAGGAAGACGCCGCTTTCCCGTTTTTCTTCAATTAGTTCGATTAGCTCGTCGTGGGAGGTCATACCGACGTTAAAGTCCCCGTCGGTCCCGACGAAGACGCGGTTGTTGCCCTCCGGTATAAAGTTTCGGGCCGCTTCCGCGTAGGCCAGTACGATTCCGGCTCCGCCATTGGTGCTTCCGCCGCTCTCCAGACGATCGATGGCCCTGCGCAGCGTCCGTTTATCCCGGGCGGAGGTAGCGGGCAGGTGCACCGCCGTCCGGCCGGCGTAGGTGACGATGGAGAGAAAGTCCGATCCGTCCATCTCGTCTACCAGACGGTGCATGCCGGCCTTAAGCAGACCGAGCCGGTCGTCACCCCCCATGGACCCGGAGACGTCCACGAGGAACACGAAGTTGGACGGTGGCACCACTTCCAGGGGGCGGCCCTGAATGCCGATCCGCACCAGCCGGTGGTCCGCCGCCCAGGGGCAGCCGCTGACCTCACCGTTGAGTGCGATGGGCTCCTCCGTTGCCCCGAAGGAGTAATCCATATCGAAGTAATTGATCATCTCTTCGATACGGATCGCCCCGGAGGGGGGCAGGGCGTCGTCTTGCTGAAGGAAGCGGCGCAGGTTGGCGTAAGAGCCCCCGTCGGCATCTACGGAAAAGGTGGAGGTGGCCTCCTCCGCCGCCGGGATGAAGCTGTTTTCCACCAACTCGCCGTAGCGGTCGCCCCCCGGGTCGATTTGCCCCCCGCCCGTGTTGTGGAAGGGTTCAAAATCACTACCGGCCGGATAGTAGGATTCCGGCGTACAGGCGCACAGGAGAACGGTAAGCAACAGGAGAGAAAGCGAGCGGGAAGGCAGGGTCACGGAATCGATTTTCCCGCTAGACGCAAACTATTCCGAAATCGTTGGGTGGCTAAGCCGTGCGTCCTAAAAATTAGTAGCGCTTACTTGGGCTTTGCCGAACGGACCGCTTTGCCGTCATTTAGGTCCTGACCGAGGCGCAGTAACCGGAGTGTAGCACCGCTACATGAGGATTTTTGCAACGAAAGTAAAGCCCAGACAAGCTCCTAAACCAATACGTTGAGGGTTACGGTAGCCAGGACGCCGAAGGCGGCGCCGCTCACGATATGGTTGAGGCGGCGGCTGCCCTTGCCACCCCGGGTCAGGATACGGTGCAGGGCGGCCGTCAGGCATACGGCGAGAATAGCGAGTTCGGGAGCCGTGAAGTCGGTCAGTACGACCGGGGTGAGAGAAAAACCGGCCAGCATCAGCACCGAGGCCGTTGCGAACGATAGCAGGAAATACGTCACCCGGGCACGGTAGATGAAGGCTATACCGGCCATCAGTAATAAGGAATAGTAGCAGAGCGGGATGGCCTGCGCCAGGAGGCCGTGGTCCGAATAATCATTCACCAAGCCATCCAGACCGAACAGCATCAGTTGATCGAAGATTCGGTACCCGATCAGCAGAGCGGCGGCGGCGCACAATCCTACGCCGAATTGCTGAGCCTGACGGGCACGTTGGGACACGTACTGGGGAATAAAGAGCATGGAAAGTTAGGTTTACGGAGAGACTGTGTTGCCCAATAGGGCAAGCTGAAATAAAGGGGGCCGGCAGTAAAATTCCAAAAGGAGGATGCCGGGTTTAGTCATAACGACAATCATCACGGCAGTAGTATCCGCCAATGCAGAAATACATCGTACAACTTTAGGCACCCTTACGGGGGGTCCCTTACCTTTCGCACATGCGCTATTTTCTTCCCCTCCTGTTGCTACCCCTGTTCTCGTGTGACCCCCAGCCCGCCCAGACGGAATCCCTCACCGCACCGGCCCCCGACCGGGCCGACGCCGGTGAGCCGGCGATGATGCTCACCGCCGCCGCCGTTAGTGCCGAAACGGTGTTCGACTTCGAGGACATCATCTGGGGCTTCGACTGGCTCCCCGACGGACGTATCGTCGCCACGGTAAAGGACGGCCGCCTCCTCCTGATCGATGGCAACGACCATTCGGAAATCAGCGGGGCGCCGGAGGTACGCGACGTCGGCCAGGGCGGACTACTGGACGTGCTCCTCGACCAGAACTTCGCGGATAACCGCCTGGTCTACCTGACCTATAGCCGATCGGAGGAGGGCGGTGAACGGGGCTTCACGTCCGTAGGCCGGGGGCGGCTGAGCGAGGACGGGCGGCAGTTGGATAACTTCCAATCACTCTACGATGGCGGCCCCGCTACCGAAAAGGGGCAGCACTACGGTAGCCGCATGGTCTGGGGCCCCGACGACGGCATGCTGTATTTCACCATCGGTGACCGGGGCAACCGGGACGAAAACCCGCAGGACGTTTCCCGCGACGGCGGCAAAGTGTACCGTATCGCGGCCGACGGTAGCATTCCGCAGGATAACCCACTGGGCGCGGACGCAGGTGCCAAGCCGGCCGTGTACAGTTACGGGCACCGCAATCCCCAGGGTCTAGCGGTACACCCGGTGACGGGCGAGATCTGGGAGCACGAGCACGGCCCCCGGGGCGGGGATGAAATCAACGTCATCGCGGCGGGAGCGAATTACGGATGGCCGGTGATCACCTACGGCATCAATTACAACGGCAGCCAAATCACCGAAGAGGTCGCTCAGGACGGGATGGAGCAGCCCCTTCACTACTGGGTGCCCAGTATTGCCCCGAGCGGGATGGCCTTCGTAACGGGCGACCGGTACGCCGGTTGGGAAAACGACCTGCTAGTCGGCAGCCTGAAGTACAGCTACATCAAACTGGTCCACCTGGATGGCAGGGAGGTAACCGGCGAACAGGACATCATCAAAAATATCGGTCGGGTTCGCGACGTACGGATGGGGCCGGATGGCTTCATCTACGCGAGTATCGAGGGGACGGGGCTGGTACGGGTAGTAGTAGGGTAGGGCCGGGCCTCAACCCATACTACAGGCCAGCATGAAGAAAATCAACCCGATGAGAACGCAACTGCCCGCGATGAGCCGGGTACGCTCCATTTTATTCCGGTAGTTGCGCTGGTCCCGGCGCAGCTTGTTCAGCGGCGTTTCGGCTTCGTGATTAATTCGGCAGCTGTAGTCGTACCGATCTCCGTCGGTAGCGTCGATGCTGACCTCGCAGAGCTCGTGATCGAGAAAGATCGAATAGGTTTTGGATTCCCGCACCTCGAAGTCGATCTGCACGATTCGGGCATTACAGTGCAGGACGACGTGCTGCGTTTTGTCCCCGTGAAACAAGTTCAGCGTGAAGTGATTGCCCCGGTGGCCGGCGATGTTCCAGGAATACTGTGGCACGGTTGGAAGATACTACGGGATGGCCGATTGGTAAAAAATTTAACATATGCTCCCGCCCCTCAGCCGGTGACCGGGCCCGTAGGTAAGAGCGCGGACGTTTCGAAGCCCGGCCAACTGCCCCGCAGGCCCGTCAAACGGAAACGGGTAAACATCTCTTCCCGGTACCAAGCTCGCTTTCGCGTCAGCCTGACCACCTCCCGGTGGTGCTCCGAAGAGTAGGCGAAGCGGGTCATGGCCTCCCCCGTGCGCCAGAGACTGAAGGTCGCCTGCATGAATACCGGGTATTCCCCGATGCCGATACTCAGCAGGCGATCCGGGTGATCGTAGACCGAGGCGCTCGTTGCGGGTACGTAGCGCCAGAAGTCCAGTAGCTTACGCGGCCGGATGGTGGCCCGGGTAATGACGGCAACGGGCTGCGCCGAGTCGTAGCGACCCGGGTGGGCGGTGAAGGGGTTTGCTCCGCCCCACTCACCGTGGGTCATGGTTGCTTCCAGTTCGCAGGTCAGCATGTGATCGGTCCGCCGGCGCACCTCGGCCAACCAGTCGTGAGCGGAAAAGAAGCGGTCCCGGTCCGATCCATTCGCCCATTCCCCCAGCAAGGCGTAAACGCCCCAGTGGGGGGCCAGGCCGAACCCGTTGCCTCCGCCGCTGCCCATCAGGCGGTAGAAGGTCAGGCCGGGTACCTCCGCCAACCGGGAATGGGCGAGTTGCATCTGGGTGAGGGCCCAGAAGCGATCGGCCAAGCCGCTGAAGTGGAGTAAACTGAGGGTAGTGATGGGGCGGCTTTAGCCCTACCAACCATCCAGGACGTATGACCGTTCAACAAAAGAGGTCGTATAATGCCACCCCAACTGTAATCTACCATCGCATGGAGTACAAAATGAAGAAGGAGGGTAAATTCGAGTTCCTCGAAACCGGGGGAAGCGGCGAGCCCCTTCTCCTTCTGCACGGGCTTTTCGGGGGTCTCAGCAACTTCGGGGCCCAGATCGAGGAGTTCGGCGAACGGTACAACGTGCTGGTGCCCACGCTACCCATCTTCAGTTTGCCCCTGCGTAAGGTGTCGCTGGCCGGGCTGGTAGACCACCTCGTGGATTTCGTGATCTATAAGCAGTTCGCTGCCGTGCACCTCATGGGCAACAGCCTGGGGGGGCACGTGGCTATCCTCTACGCGCTGGAACATCCCGAACGAATATCGACCATTACCCTCTCGGGAAGTAGTGGGCTATTCGAAAGCGCGATGGGCAACAGCTTTCCACCCCGGGGCAACTATGACTTCATCAAAAAAAAGACGGAGTCCACCTTTTACGACCCGGCTACCTCCACCAAGGAATTGGTGGACGAGGTCTATCATACCGTCAACGACCGTAGCCGGGGCATCCGGATCGTAATGACCGCCAAATCGGCCGTGCGCCACAATCTGGCCCACAAGCTACACGACATTACCGCTCCGACCCTACTGGTATGGGGCAAACAGGATACGATCACCCCGCCCTTCGTAGGGGAGCAGTTTCACGAGCTCATCGTCAATAGTGAGCTTCACTTCATCGACCGCTGTGCCCATGCGCCCATGATGGAGCGACCCCTCGAGTTCAATCGTATCATGGCGAATTTTCTGGCCCGGCGAACCGCCCGCCAGCCCTCCGCCGCCTAACGGGTAGCCAGATCGGCATCGATCATTCCCCAACCGAAGTCTCCGTCGCGACCCGGATAAAAGTTCGCGGCAAGTTTCATCCGCTCAAGGACCTGTTCCCGACTCTGGCCCGGATCGGTGGCCCACACCAGCGCGGCAATGCCGGCGGTAGTAGCGGTCGCCGCGCTAGACCCGCCGACGTACCCCGGGGCACTGCCGCTACGGCTCAGCGTCAGGCTGGTGCGGTCCGTATCGTTGCGGCGCTGCATCACGGCTACGAAGTCCACCTTGCTACCGTCGTGGCAGGTATTGCACCGCCGGAAGGGGACTCCGTCGCGGATTCCGGTCACGGCGACGGTCTCGTCCATACTCGCGGGAAAAATGACGCCGTACCAGCTCGTCCAGCTCAGGCTGGTGCCGGCGGCGGCCAGGATCAGCTTGCCGCGGTTGTGGGCGTAGCGGATACCGTCTTTTACGGTCCCGCTACTGAATACGTCACCAATCGACATACTGATCACCCGAGTGCCGGAGTGGTTTCCGGCAATCACCAGCGCATCCTTAACACCCCGCTTTTCCTTGCTACCATTGATTACCACGTCGCTGGTGGCCCGGATGGACAACAGGTCGCTCCGGTAAGCTACGCCAACGGTGCTACCGCCGGAACTGAAGGGGGCGGCCGCCAGCCCGGCCATCTGGGTACCGTGACCGCAGCGGTCATCGGGGCCGTCCGTCCGGTTGCTCCACCAACTGGGTTGGTAGACACCAAGTCGGTTCAGGCTACGGCCGCTCCCGAACTCACCGTTCAGCCGCGATTGCTCCGGGTAGGTACCGGAATCGATGATACAGATGCCGATATCCTCCCCCTGGCTGCGCGACCACGCCTGACGTATGTTCATGAAGTCGAAGTTCCAGGGCACCTTGGCCCCCCCGGAAAGCGTGACGAAGTCATCCGGGAAAGGATTGTCGGCAGGGGCCTCGCTACACCCCGAGTCGGAGCGCAGCTGTAGTTCGCCGGCCGTATAGTTGCTGGGTTCCAGATAGCGGACGCGGGGTTGGCGGCGGAATTCGGCCAGTACGTCCGGGTGGAGAATACGAACTTCGAGGACAGGCAGTATTCCATCTTCCGGGGCTACGAAGAGTTCGTCCTCCCCTACGCTACGCCCGAGGTAGCGTTCGGTAGCGGCAAGCAGGTCGGTGACCAGTTCGTCCCGGACCTGTTTCCACGCGCCGGTCGTGACGTCGATCTCGTGGATGCGGGCGGGCAGGTTACCGAAACCCTCCGGTTGGTACCCCAGCACCGTTTGGTGATCGGAGTAGGTAAGGGCCGACCATACGGTGGCGTCGTCGGCTTCGTTCCAGTCGAACACCTCGTCGGTGGCCTGCAGGTGAGCTTCCACCCGGGCGTTCAACTGGGCCCGGGTAAGCGGGGCGGCGGGCGCGGGTGCGGTGGGGGTGATAAGGGGTTCGTCCTGGCAGGCGGTCAGAACGCACAGCAGGAGAAGCAGAGGTAAAATTCGTTGCATGATCGAGGGGTTAGGAGACAAACTGCCCGCACGGGGATGATTAGGCGGGACCTAAGGTAGGGAGGCGACCGCCCCGGTACGTTAACTGAACGTTAATTCCTGGGGACCCCGCCCATGCGGATGGAAGAGTAGCGCGTTATTTGTGACATGCTGAAGCTTGCCTTACTAGTGTTCACCCTGTCCCTCGGCACCTGCGTCCGCGCCCAGGACTATTTTGCCGACCGCCACTTCACTGAAGCCGATACGCTGAGGGGAAGTCTGCTGCCCGCCCGCGCCAACTACGACGTGACCTACTACGAGTTGCACCTAGACATCGACCCCAAGGAGCGACTCATCGAGGGCCGGGTCGAGATGGACTACACCATTACCGGTCCGTTGCCTATGCTCCAGCTAGACCTGTACGAGAATATGGAGATCGACCGCATCGACCAGGAGGGGACAGAACTGCGTTTCACCCGCCGGAGCAACGCCGTCTTCGTAGAAGTACCCCACCCGGTCGAACCCGGAAGCAGCCACCGTATGACGATTCACTACGGCGGCTCCCCGGTCGTGGCTAAAAATGCCCCCTGGGACGGTGGCTTCGTATGGGCGCTCGACCAAAAAAACCGCTACTGGGTCGGGGTGGCCTGCGAGGGCGACGGGGCCAGCCTGTGGTGGCCGAACAAGGACCACCTCAGCGACGAGCCCGATAGTATGCTCATCAGTCTGACCGTACCCGAGCGCATGATGGCCGTCAGTAACGGGAATCTGCGGGAGGAGGTCGAACTGGAGCGGGAGCGTAAGAAACGCTACGACTGGTTCGTCAGCTACCCCATCAACAACTACAATATCTCGATCAACGTGGGGCATTACACCCACTTCAACGACACCTACCGCAGTTTCGACGGGGAAGAGCTTCCGCTGGACTACTACGTGATCGACTATAACGAAGCCAGGGCGCGTAAGCAGTTCCGGGAAGTGCACCCCATGCTACGGGCCTACGAGCACTACCTAGGGAAGTACCCCTTCTGGGAGGACGGCTTCGCCCTGATCGAGGCTCCCTACCTGGGGATGGAGCACCAGAGCGGAATCGCCTACGGGAATCGCTACATGCGCGGGTATATGGGCGGGCTGATCCCCGATGACATGGACTGGGACTACATCATCGTACACGAGGCCGGGCACGAGTACTTCGGCAATGCCATCAGCGTGGCCGACCACGCCGAGATGTGGATTCACGAGTCCTTTACGACCTACCTGGAAGCGCTCTACGTCGAGTACCACATGACGGAGGCCGACGCCCGCCGCTACCTGATGACGCAGCGTCGTTACATCACCAACGAGGAACCGATGCTGGGCCCGCTGGACGTCAACTTTACCGATTTCGCCAGCTCCGACCACTACTACAAGGGCGCCTGGATGCTGCACACCCTCCGCTACGTACTCGCCGACGATCCACTTTTTTTCGGTATGCTACGCAGCTTTTACCAGGACCACGAGATGAGCATCGTGTCCACTCAGCAGGTAATCGACTACTTCAGCCGGTATACGGAGCGGGACCTACAGCCCTTCTTCGACCAGTACCTCCGGCATCCCGATCTGCCCGTACTGGAGTTGCGGGAAGCCGGAGGGGGGGTGGAATACCGACTGAAGGCCGACGTATCCGGGCTGACCATGCCGGTTGGCGTGTACGTAGGTGACGAAACGGTACGCTTGCTGACCACCGCTGAGTGGCAGCCACTGGGCCCGGACCTCAGCGTGGAGCAGGTGCGGGTGGATGAGGAGCGTTTTTTGGTGGGGCGGGAGGTGGTATCCGGCTAGCCTTCCACCGCGGCCACCAGCTCATCGTACCACTCCTGCCCGTACTTTCGGATCAGGGCCGGTCGGGCAAACTCGTAGATGCGGACGCGCTCCCGTTCTCCCTTCGTGCAGGCTGCCGAGCAGATATCCCAGACGTCGTAGTTCAGGGCTTCGAAGTTGACGTGGGGGTTTTGATTGACGCGAATGGGGTAGAGGTGGCAGCTGATGGGCTTTTTCCAGTCGGTAGCGCCGTCGTTGCGGGCGCGCTCGATGCCGCACTGGGCCGTTCCGGTTTGGTCGAGCGTCATGTAGGCACAGGGGCCGCCGTTTACGAGCGGGGTATCGTAGCCCTTTTTGTTTTTGACGGCGGTCCCTTGTTCGGCGACCGCTTCCCGTCCGGCTTCGGTGAGGTAGGGCGCTACGGCGGGATAGATTTCTTCCAGTATGGGAAGTTCGCTTTCTTCTAGCGGGGCGCCGTATTCGCCCTCCCAGCAGCAGGCGCCCTTGCAGGCGGTGAGGTTGCAGGCGAAGTGTTCCTGAACTACATCGTCGCTAACGAGGGTAGAACCGATCAGATACATAGGTTGATATTACTTCACACCGGAAGGGCCGCGAAGGTACGCCCCTTCCCCGACCCCCGACCGGTGGCAGTACACTTAACGTTTGAACACCTATATTGTCGGGTAAACGACGCACCGGCTGGACGTTCAGTCGGTGTTCGCCCCGGTTACCCGACACTATGCACACCCACCTTACGCAACCGCTCTTCAGCGAGCGACCCGAGCCCGGTCATGAGGCCGGCCAGGCCCTTGGTCTGGATGAGTTCCTTCAGTTACTTCGCGAGGAGGAGGATTACTACCCCGGAGAAGAGGACCATACCCTGCGGATGATCACCCGCCTGCGGAAGATCTTCTACGATCAGTGGGGCTGGAATTCCGAACTGATCCGCGGAGCCCGCGCCATCGAGGGGCGCTACATCACTAAGATCGTTAGCGATCCGCCGCCGAAGACGGGCCGTAAAGTGCGCCGCTACAACAACGGAGAGTACCAACCAAAGCACCGCATCATCACCTACCGGCCTGACGACCGCGTCTACGGTAACAGCCGCGAGGGGCAGATACCACCCATCTGTAGCCACGACGCCCAGGAAGTACGCCTGCCTTCGGGAAATTACTGTGACCTAGCCCACATTTTAGCCGGGTTGGACGCCTTCAACTATCCCCAGGTGGTCACCCCCCTCCCGGGTTTCCTGCTCTGGGCGGCTAAACTCTTCCCCCACGTGGATTCTAACGTCGACGTTGTGACCTGGCTCGGGGATATTGCCAGCAGCAGCGGCGACTTTCTGTTCCGTAACCAGCATCCCGATCGCGACCTCGACGATGCGGAACGGCAGGCCATCATCGAGCGGGACGCGCCGGGGTCCGATATGCTCGGCAACGTAGACACCTACGCCATCCGCCACTTCTTCGATACCTCCGCCCAAAGGGGGATGCGGGTCTCCGACATCCTGTGGGAGTATTACCACCGGCCCCTGGCGGAATGCCCCTACCGGAGTAAGCGCATCGCTACCTTCACCCGTATGACGGGCCTGGGGGAGTGGACGGGCACCGCCTTCAGCCGGGAGCGGCAGTGGATCCGCTTTTACCTCCATCACCTGCGCAACAACGTCGCCTTCCAGGTCTTCAGCCTGACCGACGAAAAGCTGGACGGGATCTGGCTACCCCTCGGGGTTTACTTCCGCCGCTACGACCGCCAACTGGAAATGAAACCCCTGCTCGGGATCTGGCTAAAGACCCTCCGGCAAGAAATGCAAAACGAACTGGCCCGATGAATACCCGACTGATCAAGCAAATTACGCTACTCCTCGCGGCCTGTGGTCTGATCCTCCTGATGCCCTACCTGGGCGGGCTGCGGCGCTTCGGCGGTGAATTCCGGAGCGACTACTTCGCTTTTCCGCCCCTGACGGTACCCCCCAAACCGGGCTTCAGCCTGCCGATCTTCCTCACCGTGGCCGCCATCGGGCTCGTTATCGTCCTGTTTTACGTGGCGCCCCGCTTATTCGGGGTTCGCCGGGGCAGCCTACCCGCCCGTAAACTGGGTACGGACTTCAGCTGGCCCTTCTGGACCTGGGTCGGGCTGGCGCTCTGGTTGATTCCCCTCACGGTACTCTGGGGCAAATTCAGCGGACCGCTCTGGCTCATCAACTGGGCGGTCGTACCCCTCTTCTGGGGCTTTGCGATCTTCCTCGATGCCATCGTCTACCGTCGGACCGGAGGACTGTCCATCATCGCCCGCCACCCCCGTGAGCTACTGGCCATGGGGCTGGCTTCCTCCGGAGGGTGGATGATCTTCGAGTGGCTCAATTTTTTCGTGAACGACAACTGGCTCTATCCCGAGGGGGATCG
This sequence comes from uncultured Lewinella sp., assembly GCA_964594535.1. Taxonomy (GTDB): domain Bacteria; phylum Bacteroidota; class Bacteroidia; order Chitinophagales; family Saprospiraceae; genus Neolewinella. The sequence continues at coordinate 9,935 of CAZQNE010000062.1, read as the reverse complement.
TCTATCCGACGATCAGTTCTTGCTGTACGCCCTGGTCGGTTCGTCGGGCCTGATGGTGATGAGCTTCGAGTGGTACAGCCTGTTCAACACCTGGGAGGGGTTTCGGAACCGTTACGCCGACGGGCCGAAGATCAGGGTGGGCAAGGTCGGGCTATGGATCATGCTGGTACTGGCTTACGTAGCCCTGTTTTTCGTTCCCTTCTTCCCCAATCAGTCCTTTGGCGTCCTCTGGTCCGCCCCCCTGGTCATCCTGGCGGCCGTACTGGGGCTGCTCAGTATCTGGTCCCCCTTCCGGCTCATTCGCGAGGGGAATTACACCCCCGTGGCCTTCCTGGCGCTGACCTACTTCGTGCAGGGCATACTCTGCGAGTGCTGGAACTATTTCAGTGCGGTCCACCTGGCCGACGGGACCGTCGTGACCGTCAATCCCGACTACTGGGTATATTCCATCCCCTACGTCCAGATCCTCCACGTTTTCGAGATGCCGATGCTGGGCCTGGGTGGTTACCTGCCCTTCGGAATCTACTGTGGCATCTGGTGGATCGTCTTTGCCTTTCTGTTCAATATCCCCACCCAATTCAATGATAAAGGGCACTATCACCTCTGATACACTTCCTTCCGTGCTACTGCGGGGGAGCTGGCTGGTGTGTGTTATCCTGCTGATCCAGTCGCCCCTGCCGGCCCAGACCGTAGCCTGGGACCCCGCGGGCCAACCCATCCTCATCGGGGGGGCCGTTAGTCTACTCGAAGATACCAGCGGGGCCCTTACCATTGAGCGGATTACGGACCCATCCCTACAAGCCCGGTTCCAGGATTCCGACGCGCGGATTCTGAACTTCCCCCCCTTCTCGGAATCGGTCTACTGGATCAGGCTGGTAGTCGACGGCGGGTCGCCGGACTCCCTGCTACTCGAACTCGCTCAGCCCCTCATTCCCTGGGTCGAACTGTACGTACCCGACGGTCGCGGCAACTGGCAGTCGCGGCGGGCGGGCTACCGGGCCAATCGGGATAGCCGGTTGCGGCGGTCCAATAATCCTACTTTCGTGCTGTCGGGACAAGCCGCGACCTACTACCTCCGCGTGCCGGCCCTGCAGCTTCCCCTGCCCCTCTGGGTCTGGCGCGCCCGACACTACGTCTCCGTTGCCCATACCCGCACCCTTGCCTTCGGGCTGTACATGGGTATTCTGCTGTTTACCCTGATCAACAACACCTTTTTGTTCTTCAGCCTGCGCTACTGGAGCTACCTCCACTACGGCCTCATCGTGGCGGGGTTCATTGCCTTCGTGGCCACCGCGGAGGGGTATTCCGATTACCTCTTCCCCGGAGCCGACCCGATGAAGGTGTTCACGGTGATCCCGATCTTCAGTAGCCCGATCAGCCTGTCGTACGGTCTGTTGTTTTTGGCCGTACGCCGCTACAGCAAACTGGGGTACCGGGTCGGGTGGGGATTACTGATCTACCTGTTGCTGTACATCCTTACCACCCCCTTCCTTTCCTGGGCGGTCATCAATCTGGTCAACCAGTTCAATGCCCTGCTCACTATCGTCACGCTGATCTTCCTGGGCTTTCTCGTCGGTAGTCAGGGTAGTCGGCTGGGAAATTGGTACGGCATCACTTACGTGGTGTTCCTGATTATGGCGGTTCTGGAGGTCGCCTACCTACGGACCGGTAGTCCCTCCTATATCCTCCGCACGAGCCACATTTCCATCGGGATCATGGTCGAGGTACTGGCACTGGCCTTTCTGCTCTCCAAACGGTTTGAGTGGGAACGGCAGCGGAACGAGCGGGCGCGGGCGCGGGTGCAAGCGGAACTCCTGGAATCAACGCGGGAGAACGAGCGTATCGTCCGGGAACAGAATGCCATCCTGGAAGAACGCATTCAGCAGCGCACCGAAGTCATCAGTCGCCAGAACGAAAGCCTGGAAGCCTCCCTCAACAATTTAAAACTGGCCCAGGCCAAGCTGGTGGAAAGCGAAAAACTGGCCTCCCTCGGTCAGCTCACGGCGGGCGTGGCCCACGAAATCAATAACCCCGTCAACTTCATCTCCAATGGGGTGGTCAGCCTGCGGGAAAACTTTCGGGAACTGACCGAAGCCCTCCGGGACTACCTCGGCAGTTCCGACGATCCCGCCCGCCACCGCCAGATCACCGAGGCCCTGGAGGACAGTGACGATCTTTTCCGCTCCATCGGCAACGGAGTGGAACGCACCGTGAAGATCATCAAGAGCCTGCGCAACTTCAGCCGGCTCGACGAGGGGGAATTCAAGGAGGTTGACCTCCACCAGGGGCTGGAATCGACCCTGCACATCCTGTCCAGTTCCATCCGCCAGCGGGCCAGGGTGCACACCGACTACGCCGAACTGCCCGCCGTGTACTGCCAGCCCGGCAAGATCAACCAGGTCTTCCTCAACCTGATCAACAACGCCGTACAGTCCATCGACACCTTCGGAACCATCACGCTAACGACCGGCTACGACCGTGCCTCCCGGACCGTGACCGTGGCCGTCGCCGATACCGGGAAGGGCATCCCCGCCGAACATCTGTCGCGCGTCTTCGAGCCCTTCTTCACGACCAAAGAAGTGGGTACCGGTACCGGCCTCGGACTGAGTATCAGCTACGGCATCGTCGAGGAACACGGGGGGGATATCTCCGTTAGTAGCGAGCCCGGGGTGGGCACTACCTTCACCGTGACCCTGCCGGTAGACGGCCCCCCGGAGCATGAGTCGCCCAAGATGCCCCCGCCATGATCGAACTACCCGAACGCGCTACCATTCTGTACGTCGACGACGAGCCGGACAACCTCTCCGTATTTCGCTCCTCCTTTCGGCGTAAGTACGACGTCATCGTCACCGACTCCACCGACGAAGCACTGCGGATTATGCGGGAGCGGGAGATTCCCCTGCTGATCACCGACCAGCGTATGCCCCACTGTACGGGGATTCAACTGCTACAGCAACTGCCGGAAACGAGTGCGGCCGTCCGCATCATCCTGACGGGCTACAGTGACATCGAGGTAATCATCCGGGCAATCAACGAGTGCGAAATATTCGGCTACATCACCAAGCCCTGGGACCGCGACGACCTGCACAATACCATCACCCAGGCGCTGCACAAATACTACCTCACTAAGGCCAACGCCCGCCTCGTCGACGATCTGAAAAAGGCCAACAGTGCGCTGGAGGAAAAGGTGGAGGTTCGTACCCGGGAGCTCAGTCAGGAAAAGGAGCGTACCCGCCGCCTGCTGCTCAATATCCTACCGGAGCAGACGGCCGAGGAACTGATTCGCCGCGGCCGGGTACGCCCGCGACTGCACGAGGCGGTGACGATCCTGTTTATGGACATTGTCGACTTCACCCGCCATTCCGAGCGGATCCCACCCGAAGACCTGGTGGAAGAACTCGACTATTACTACAAGGTATTTGACACCATCTTCGGCAAGCACGGTGTTGAAAAGATCAAAACCATCGGCGATGCCTACCTCGCCGTTTGCGGGGTGCCCGCCCCCCGGGACCGCCACGCCCACCGAATGCTGACCGCCGCCGAGGAGGTCTTGTCGTTCGTGGAGGCTGAACGCGAGCAGCGGCTGCGGGCCGGACGGCCGGTATTTCAGGTGCGCATCGGCATCCACTCCGGTTCGGTCATTACCGGGGTGGTGGGCTATACCAAATTCGTGTACGACGTATGGGGGGACGACGTCAACGTTGCCTCCCGCCTGGAGAACAGCGGGGAAGCCGGCCGCATCAATGTCTCCGAAAGCACCTACCGCCTTACGTGTGCGGACTTCGACTTCGTTCACCGGGGCAAGGTCGATGCGAAGCACAAGGGGCAACTGGATATGTATTTTCTGGACCGCAAAGAAGCCGAACCTCGTGGATGAAAAAACCGAAAACTACTGGCGCATTCTCGAAGCCAATCTGGAGTGGATACGGTATTCCGACGCCAAGGCTACCGGCATCCTCACCATTTACGGGGTTATCATTACGGTGGCCTTCACCAAGATGATCGACATCCTGGAGGTGATCAGCGGCTCGTGGATCCTGATCGCGCTCACGACCCTCTCCGGGCTGGCCAGCCTGGTGGCCATCTATTTCGGCTTCCGTAGCATCAGCCCCCGCCTGGTCAACCACGACTACAAGTCGATCATCTTCTTCGGTTCCATCCAGGCCCATAGCCCCGACATCGAGACCTTCCGGGCCTACAGCCACGAGGTGCTCGATTCGCCGGCCGGACTGGATAACGACCTGGCCGCCCAGATCTACATCAACGCCCGCATCGCCTCCCTTAAGTTTCGCAACGTCAGTAGCTCGATCAATTACTTCATCGCCAGCTTCCTGATCCTGCTAAGTGAGATGGTCCTAATTTTGGCCCTGAGTTAACGTCCGCATGTCCACTAACCCCCCGCCGCCCTGGTCTGACCTTGCCGCCCGACTGAGTGGCGAGTTGGAAACCGACCGGCTACACCGGATCCTCTTCGCCACCGATGCCAGTGTGTACCGGGAGCTGCCCCGGGCCGTGGTCTTTCCCCGCTCGGAGACGGACATCGTGGCCTGCGTGGACTTTGCCCGTACCCACCGCATCCCGATCACCCCGCGGGCGGGCGGCACCAGTCTGGCGGGGCAGGCGGTGGGTTCGGGACTGATCGTCGACGTGAGCCGGCACATGCGGGAGATCGTGGAGATCAATACGGCGGAGGGCTACGCTATCGTCGAGCCGGGAGTCATTCGCGACCAGTTGAATCAGGCCCTCGAACCGCTGGGCTACTGGTTCGGCCCCAACACCAGTACGGCCAATCGCTGTACACTGGGCGGGATGTTCGGCAACAACAGCTGCGGCAGCACGAG
>CAZQNE010000062.1:0-4994 GCA_964594535.1 uncultured Lewinella sp. | reverse complement strand
CCCCTGCCCCCGCCCGGTTCGGCGGTGGTGGCCCTGCACTTTCGGTCCATCGACGCCAGCCTGCGCGCCACCCAACTGGCCATGGATAGCCAGCCCTTCATGTGCGAGTTGATGGACGATACCATCCTAAAACTCGCCCTGGAAAACCCGGACCAGCGCAAGAACGCCGCCTTCGTGGAGGGGGAACCCCGGGCACTGTTGCTCGTCGAGTTCCGGGCCGAGACCGATGCGGCCGCCGAAGTACTAGCCCGTCAGTTGGGCGAACGGCTGATGTCTCCGGATACACTGTCCGAACCGGCTTACTCCGCACCTGCCCTCCGCGGCAAAAACCGGACGGAAAAAGTCTGGGCCCTCCGCGCCGCCGGACTCGGTATTCTCGGAAACATGGTCGGTGACGCGAAGGCCGTGGCCTGCATCGAGGATACCGCCGTCGCCCTGCCGGACCTGGCCGACTACATCGCCGACTTCGAGGAACTGATGGCGAAATACGAGCAGCACCCGGTCTTTTACGCTCACGCCGGAGCCGGAGAACTGCACCTCCGCCCGATCCTGAACCTCAAGGATAACGACGACCGCAAACGCTTTCACGACATTACCCGCGACGTGGCCCGCTTAGTCAAACGGTACCGGGGCAGCCTGAGTGGCGAGCACGGCGACGGGCGGGTGCGGGGCCAGTTTCTGCCGGAGATGCTCGGCAAGGAAGTATACGGCCTACTGGTCGAACTGAAGCGTATCTGGGACCCCTACGGCATCTTCAACCCGGGTAAAATAGTCGGTGCCCCCCCAATGAACGAAGGTCTGCGCTACCCGGCGGGGCAGCAGGTGGCGGATTACGCTACGACCCTCGACTTCAGTCAGGACGAAGGCATCCTGGCCAGTGCCGAAAAGTGCAACGGATCGGGCGACTGCCGCAAACTGGAAGGGGGTGCCATGTGCCCGAGTTACCGCGCTACCCTCCACGAGCGGGACAGCACCCGCGGCCGCGCCAACGTGCTGCGGGAAGTACTCACCCGGAACCAGCACGATGACCCCTGGAGCCACCCCGCCCTGGCCGACGCCATGGACCTGTGCCTGAGTTGCAAGGCCTGCACCAGCGAGTGCCCGAGCACCGTCAATATGACCAACCTGAAGGCCGAGTACCTCCACCAACGACAGCAGCGGGACGGGGTGAGTCTGCGTACCCGCCTAGTCGCCGCTAACGAAACCCTCTACCGACTGGGCGGGAAAGTTCCGGGGCTGGCTAACTTCCTGCTGGACCTGACCGGGCCGCTGGTCAAACGAATCGCCGGTATCGCCCCGCAACGTTCCCTGCCTCCCTTTCCGACGGAGAGCTTGCGTAGCTTTTTCGAGCGCAAACGGCCTACGGTCAGCAACCCCCGGGGCAAGTTGATCTTCTTCGGGGACGAATTCGTCAACTACCAGGACGTTGCCGTAGGAAAAGCCGCCCTGCGACTCTGGTGGAAGCTGGGATACGAGGTCGACTGGCCCGACCACGCCGGCAGCGGCCGCGCCCAACTTAGTAGGGGACTGCTGAAGGAAGCCCGCCGCCTGGCCGCCCGCAATGTGCTATTATTCGGCGAACGGGTGGGGGAGGCGGCTCCGCTCGTGGGGCTGGAGCCATCGGCTATCCTGGGTTTCCGCGACGAGTACCCGAAACTCTTCCGGAGCGAGTTGCAGGCAAGGGCGCAGGTGCTGGGGGAGTACGCCTTCACCTTCGACGAGTGGCTCTACCGGGAGATGACGCTGGGCCGCATCACGGCGGATGACTTCACGGAGGAGCGGCGCGACATCTTCCTACACGTTCACTGCCACGAAAAGGCGCTGGGGGAGGCCGGGAAGTGCGCCGCCGCCCTGAGCCTGCCGAGAAACTTCCACGTCACCCTGCTCGATAGCGGTTGCTGCGGCATGGCGGGCAGCTTTGGCTACGAAGAAGAGCACTACGCGATCAGCCGGAAGATTGCCGAGCAGTCGCTGTTGTCCAAGCTCGGGGGGCGGGTGCCGGGCTCGCTACTGGTGGCGGCGGGAACCAGTTGCCGGCATACGGTGAAGGACGAACTGGGGGAGCGGGCACGGCACCCGGCGGAGGTGCTGGAGGGGGTAGTGGTGGCTCGGAATTGATCGTGTGCAACTACTAAATGCTATCGGGGAAGCAGTTGCATAGCCTGATACAACAACTCCCGCGTCTCGCTTTCCAGCAACTGCCCATCCTCTCCGAAAGGGGTTTCCGACTGGTACAATCCGACTTCGGCGACCACCCGGGCATTCAGGGCCTCCAGCGACCAGAGTAGGGATTGGCGGGCCCGTTCACCCCGGGGCGGGTGGGGAGTGAAGGTCAGTACGAGCACCGGTTTGTCGTAGAGCTCCCCGGAAGTGGTCAGCCATTCGAGGGCATTTTTGAGGACCGCGGGGAGGTTATGCAAATAGGCCGGGGTGCAAACCACGACGGCACGGGCATCAGTAACCGCCCGGCGGTAGGCCAGCACGGCTTCCGGAACGGGCGCGCGATCCCGGTTGGGCTGGTACAGGGGCAGAGCGGCAATATCGGGGGCGGGTACGACTGACCGGTCGGTCAGGGTAGATAAACTCCGGAGCAGGCGGGAGTTCGCGCTGTCCGGTGCCGGCGAGCCGCTAAGGGTAAGGATGGACATTATGAAGGCCATTCGGTGACATTGGCAAATACTACTCCGGTAGCAGGGTCTCGTAGTCGTCCGAATGGATCCAGCCGGCCCGCACCGTATCGCCCGCTACGAACTTCTCGTAGTAGCCCCGCTGGTCCTCCCAAGCGACGGGGAAAGCTTCGTATTCCGCACCGCGTCCCGACATACGGCGGTCGCCCTGATCGGCCAGTTCGTTCTCCATGCGGGTACGCAGCCGCTCGATGTCGGCGGCGTACTCCGGGCGATCGGCCAGATTGTTGATACAGTCGCTATCGGTAGCGAGGTCGTATAGTTCGACGGGGGGGCGGCGGCCGAAGTTCATCTCCCAGTAGGTAGGATCGCCGTTGCGCCGCTGATGTAGAATGACGCTCTTAGTGGCGCTGCCGTCGGTATTCAGGTAGCCGGTGAGCGGGTCGCCGGCGGGCCAGCGGTCGGGTGCGTAGTTGACAAGTAGCAGTTTGTCGTCCTCCCGGATACCGCGGATGGGGTAGCCCCCGTCGCCGGGTCGGCCAACGTCGTGGCGTTCCTTGCCGAAGAGCATCGCGGTGGGCCAGTCATCGGGCGTCCTGCCCTCTAGGAGGGGGCGGAGGCTGCGACCTTCCATTGGCTTCATTTCGGATAGCTCCGTTACGGATAGACCCGCATAGTCGGCCAGGGTGGGTGCCAGGTCGGTGAAGTTCACCAGCGATTGCACCTGCGTCCCCGCCCCCTCCCCGCCGGGCATACGGATGAGGAAGGGTAAGTGGTGGCTATCGTGGTACTGCTGTCCCTTCACGCGGGGAAAGGGCATGCCGTTGTCGGCCGTCACGATAACGAGGGTGTTGTCGAGTTCGCCGTGGGCTTCCAGGGTGTCGAGCATGCGGCCGAGGTGGCGGTCGAAGTGCTCGATTTCCAGGGCATAGTCGAGCATGTCGTGGCGGACGCTATCGGTGTCGGGCCAGTAGGCAGGTACCTCGTCGATATCGTCCAGCGACTTGCCGCCCACCGCTACGCCACTGCCGAATGCGTAGGCCCGGTGGGGTTCTAGAGCGCCGTACCAGAAGGCGAAGGGCTGGTCGGGGTCGCGGTCCTGGAGGAAGGCCCCAAAATTTGCCGCGTAGTCATTGGTCGAAATCTCCGGGGTGGGGGGCGTGAGTTTATGCGCGTGGTAGCCTCGTCCGGTCAGTTGCCGCTTGCTGCCGTTGCGCTCGCCGGGGTCGCCCGGGGCCCAGCCCTTGCCCGTAAAGCCGGCGTGGTAGCCCGCCCCGCCGAGGGCCTCCCAGATCGTTCCGAGCGTATCGGGCCAGATAGCGATGTGGTTGAAGGCCGGCCCGAGCTGCCAGGGGTTGCGGCCGGTGAGCAGCACCGAGCGGGAGGGGCCGCACTTGGGGTTGGGGGTGTAGGCCCGGTCGAAGCGGAAACCCTCGGCGGCAATGCGGTCGCAGGCCGGGGTAGTGACCCAGTCGGTACCGTAGGCCCCGAGGTGGGGGTAGCTGACGTCATCGGCGATGACGAAGAGGAGGTTGGGGCGGGGTGGGGGAGCATCTTCTCCCTCACAGTTCAGTAACATCAGGGTTATGCATACGAGTGACGAATAGCGCATCCGGTCGAGTTTTCCGGAAAATAGCAAGTGTTGGGTGGTTGGGGGTTACCTTTTGGTGGGGGGCGGTATGGACAGTTGGGCGAATCCCATCAATTCCCTCACCCCCGGCCCCTCTCCGCAGGAGAGGGGGGCTATGGAAAGATGTGTATTTGCATCAATTACTGATTTTACCCATCGGGTAGCAAAATTTCCTCGGTGGCGTCCCGTAGCGTAGGACTCCTTCGAAACATATTGTACGATTGTTTAATCATTTAATCATCGATCACATTGTCAACTATTCATACCCGCCCCCAGGTGGTTAACATTCGGGACTCTAAGCCCAATCTTCTTAACGATAAATTTTGTAGGGAATACACCTGCAATGGACAGCACGCTATCACATTTGCAGGTGTGGATGCTGCTCTCCTCGCTGAGGGGACGTTCGTTGAGGCGGATTTCGTTTCCATCACCTTCCCGCCCCACATACAACGTGTTGTGAATCCGCTAACGGCTGAAGGAGATTATGAGTTTGCCCCCTTAGCACGGGCCGCTAACCCGATAGATCGCGGAATTACGACGCAGTTAATCTACTCTCCCGAAGGTTCGCAGTCTGATTTAACCCGAAATACCGGATCGATTGATGTGCTATACCACCAACACGATTGTTTAGCTGATGCTTCAGGTATCGAACAAAAAGGCGGTGGTGGTGGGTGCTCAACTAAAATGTTTTTAGAACAGGGGCAACGCGATAACCCGGTAGTCCTCTACCTGGAAGC
>CAZQNE010000061.1:0-24311 GCA_964594535.1 uncultured Lewinella sp. | reverse complement strand
GCTGCCCCGCGTCGAAATACACCAGCCCCCGGAGGCGGAAGGGTTCGCTGGCCAGTAGAATTTCGCGGCCCAGCTCGCTGTCCTGAAAGGTGTATACGTGCTCCCGCCCCCGGAAGAGGTAGGGTAGGGAGAGCACGGTCGCCTCCGGCGAAAAATTCTCGAGCACCGCCGCCGATACCTTAGTCATAGCCAGGCTCCCGATCTGTAGCAGTTCCAACGATTGCCGTTCCGTCCCCAACTGCTGATTCGGGTAGATGGCGATTTGTAGGCTGCCGTCCGACTTTTCGGCGAGCCGCTCGGCCATGTATTCCATACCCCGGTGTACGGGGTGGTCCGTATTGAGCCCGTGGGAGAGGCGAAGCACCCGGGTGCCGCTGTCCTCCCCACAACCAGCCAGTAGGATACCAAGGATGACAAAGGGTAGGATGGCTCTCACGATCGAAGTCGTTTAGCGGTTTGCAGGGCCTTACGCAGGGATTCTTCTAAGCCATCAAAGTCCCTGCCCTCCAGTACCTTACTGCCGATGAGCTGGGAACCCAGTCCGACGCAAACCGCCCCGGCGGCGAACCAGCCGTTCAGGTTTTCCAGTTCGGTCGTCACCCCCCCGGTCGGCATGATGCTCGTCCAGGGTTGGGGGCCGCGGACTGCCTTAATGAACTCCGGACCGTACACGCTGCCCGGAAAAAGTTTGACGATCTCGCAACCGAGTTCCTCGGCCCGGCCGATCTCGGTGAGGGTCGCGCAACCGGGCAGGTAGGGGACTTTGCGCCGGTTACACACCAGAGCGACGTCCTCCCGCAGGGATGCCGAGACGATGAAACTGGCCCCGAGCTGCATGTACTGGGCGGCGGTAGCGGCATCGTTGATGCTGCCGACCCCCACCACGAGCTCGGGCATTTCCTGACGGGCGTGGTAGTTCAGCTCCCGGAAGGTTTCGTGGGCAAAATCCCCCCGGTTGGTAAACTCCACCACCCGGCCGCCGGCATCGTAGCAGGCGCGAAGGACCTGCTTACCGAGCTCGACGTCGGGGTGGTAAAACAGCGGCATGACCCCCTGTTCGTGAATGACGCCCAGCGTATGTAGGCGGGTGTGTGTAGCCATGTGAGTGAGCGGATGTTAGCGGGATACGCGACCGGAGCCGTCCCCTTCGAGTAGTTTATTGACTTCGTCCACGGTCACCAGGTTAGCGTCGCCGTAGATGGTGTGCTTCAGGCAGGAGGCGGCCACGGCGAAATCCAGGGCCCGTTGTTTGTCGTCTTTGAAGGTGAGCAGCCCGTAGATGAGGGCCGACATGAAGCTGTCGCCTCCGCCCACCCGGTCGACGATATCGGTGATCTGGTAGGTCTCGGTTTCGTAGAGCTTATCCCCATCGTAGAGTACGCCCGACCAGCTATTGTGGCTGGCGCTGACCGAACCGCGTAGGGTAGTGATGGTCATCTTGCAGCGGGGGAAGCGTTGCATGAGTTCCTTGAGTACGGGGAGGTATTTCGTACCGTCCATCTCGCCGCCGGCCGTTACGTCCACTTCTTCCGGGTGGAGGCCGAAGTGCTTCTCGGCATCCTCCTCATTGCCCAGGATGATATCGCAACCCTCCACGAGTTCCGGCATGACGTCCTGGGGGTCCTTACCGTACTGCCAGAGTTTCTTGCGGTAGTTCAGGTCGGTGGATACGGTGACGCCCAGGCGGTTAGCGGCCTGAATGGCTTCCAGACACGCGTCGGCCGCACCCTGGCTCAGGGCCGGGGTAATGCCCGTCCAGTGAAACCAGTCGGCGTCCTGTAGCACCCCGTCCCAGTCGATCATGCCCTTTTCGATGGTGGCCATACCCGAGTAGGCCCGGTCGTAGATCACCTTGCTTCCCCGCTGTACGGCGCCCATTTCCAGGAAGTAGATGCCGAGCCGTTCCCCGCCGCGTACGATGGCATCCGTCCTGACGTTGCGTTTGCGCAGCTCCATCAGGGCGCATTCCCCGATGTCGTTATCCGGCAGGCGGGTGACGAAGTGGGCGTCTAGTCCGTAGTTCGCCAGGGCTACGGCTACGTTGCTTTCGCCCCCGCCGTAGACGACATCGAAGTGGGGGGCCTGGGAAAATCGGAGGTGACCGGGTGGCGTCAGGCGAAGCATGATTTCGCCGAAGGTGACAACTTTCATTCAGTAAATTTAAAGTATTCGTTTGCGTTGTGGTAGCAGATGTTCCGGATGACCTGGCCGATCCACTTCCGGTCGTCGGGCAGCAGCCCGCGGGTGATATCCCGACCGAACATATTGCACAGCAGGCGCCGAAAGTACTCATGGCGGGGGAAGGAGAGAAACGAGCGGCTATCGGTCAGCATCCCCACGAAGCGGCTGATGAGCCCCATATTCGACAGGGCATTCATCTGCTTTTCCATGCCGTCGAGCTGGTCCAGAAACCACCAGCCCGAGCCGTACTGCATTTTCCCCGCGATACTGCCGTCATTGAAGTTACCGACCATGGTTGCCATCAGTTCGTTATCGGCGGGATTGAGGTTGTAGACCACGGTGCGGGCCAGTCGGTCGTCGCGGTCCAGGCGGTTCAGCAGGTAGGCCAGACCCGGGGCCTGCCGGAAATCCCCGATACTGTCCACACCTGCGTCCGCGCCCAGTTTACCCAGAATGCGGTCGTTGTTGTTGCGCAGGGCGCCGAGGTGGAATTGCTGGGTCCATCCCCGGGCGTGGTACTGCCGGCAGAGCTCGACGAGCAGGGCGGTCTGGAATTTTTCGGCTTGCTCCCGGGAGACGGCCACACCCGTGCGCCGCTTATCGAAGATGGATTTGATCTCCGACTCGGTGTACTCCCGATCAAAGAGCTGATTCAGCCCGTGGTCGGAAACGCGGCAGCCCCGCTCCTGGAAGTAGTCTAACCGCTGATCGAGGGCTTCCAGCAGATCGGTGTAGGTGTTGACCTCCCTTCCGCACCTGGTCGCCAGCCGACCGATATGCCTAAGGTAGTCGGGGCTCCCGATTAGGAGGTACTTATCCGGCCGGAATCCGGGTACGACCAGGGTGCCGAAGTCACTGTCCGCCAGCGCGTCGTGGTGTTCCAGTTGATCCGCCGGATCGTCGGTGGTGCAGATAACCCGCACGTTCATCTTGCGGATGAGGGAGCGGACGCTGAACTCCGGTCCCCGCAATTGTTCCGTACAGCGGTCGTAGATCGCGTCGGCATTGTCCGGCCCCAGTAGCTCCTTGATTCCGAAGTAGCGGTCCAGTTCCAGGTGCGACCAGTGGTAAAGCGGGTTGCGCAGGGTGTAGGGCAGGGTAGCGGCCCAGTTGCGGTGTTTCTGCCGGTCGCTCGCCGCGCCCGTGATGCCGTCTTCGGGTATGCCGTTGGCGCGCATCGCCCGCCACTTGTAGTGATCGCCCCGCAACCAGATATCGGTGAGGTTAGCGAAACGTTTGTCTTCGGCAATTTCACCGGGCGGGAGGTGGCAGTGGTAGTCGATGATGGGCATCCCGGCGGCGTAGTCGTGGTAGAGCTCGCGGGCCGCGTCGGTTTCCAGTAGAAAATCGGGGGCGACGATGGGATTGGCTACGGAGGAGGTCGTCATAGGGCCGACAATATAGCCAATGCCGGTCAGCTGCGGGATGGGCGCTTGCTCCTGCTCGGCCCCTTCCGGCTACCGTGCTTTGCCATGACGGCTTCGGTAATCTCACGTCCCCCCGGGCGGTACTTCAGATCGCCGAGCCACGTCCTGTAGGTCTTGGCCCGGGCGATGCGATCGACGCGCACGGCCGGATAGTCGCCCAGCGGTTGCCGGGGGTCTCGCTTTTTTATTTCCTGGGCGGTAAAGGGCCGCAGTTCGGGTACCCAGCGGTGTACGAAGTCCGCCTCCGGGTCGTGATCGAGGAGTTGCTTATCGGGGCTGTAGGTGCGCAGGGTATTGATACCGACCAGGCCGGCCTGCATCTGCAACTGGGCCAGGTGAATGCCGGGTTCGTAGTCGGTGTACCGCCGGGCCATCGGTTTATCGATACTGCGGAAGTCGAGGTGCAGCATGTGGGTGGCTACCGAGGTGAGCATCGCCCGCATCCGGAAGTTCAGGTAGCCCGTGGTGGCCATGCAGCGCATACAGGCGTCGGCCAGGGGCCAGCCGGTCGTTCCTTCCAGCCAGGCGTGCAGCAGTTCCGGCTCGTCGGGGAGTCGCAGCTCCCAGAAATTGGGGTTCAGGGGGCGGTGTTCCATTTCCACTTCCGTTTCCAGTCGCTGGATGAAGTGGTCGTGCCAGTGCAGCCGGCTCAGGAAGCTGCGCAGGTTCCGGGCCAGGGTGGTATTCCAGGCTCCCGCCCGGCCGTTGAGTTCTTCGATCCGGGTCCCGGTGCGTTGGTAGGCCGTCCGTACGCTCATCGTTCCCCAGGCCAGGTGGACGCTCAGTCGGCTACAGTTGTAGAAGGCCGTATTCGGTGAGGACATCCCCTTGCTGTAGTGGATGGCCCGGGCGGCGTGGAAGCTGTTCAGGGTAGTGAGGGCCGCCTCCGAATTCACGGGCTGCACGTAGTGGGCCTGCTCGGGGGTAAGTGGTAGCCCGAACCGGCGGTAGTCGAGGGGCCCGGACACTGTATTGCCCAACAATTCCGGATCGGGGGCCCATTTATATCCCGAAATGCGGGCGCCGCTCGCAGGTGCGGGGGCAGCCGGGGAAGGAAAACGTTCCACCACGTGGCGGTAGCATGCGGGAATAACCATCCGCCCGATCCCGGAGGGAACGGGCAGGGCGGGCCGGTTCATGAACTCCTTCCAGTCGGTGTGCCGCCGGTCCCGGTCCAGCTTTCCCCTGACGATGGCGGACTGCCGGAACTGCCGCCATTCGATGCCCACCGAAGCGCACCATGCGGCTACCGCCCGGTCGCGGTCGTAGGTGCGGTTGCCGCCGGTCTCCCGGTGGCTAATCAGACAGCCGAAGGGCCGGGCGGCGAGGAGGCGGCCGAGGGTGTCGACCACTTCCCGGTGTACGAAACCCAGTTCACCCCCGCGTTCCGAAATGTTCCCGTGTAATCCATTGAATGCATCGCACTGGGCGTGGATGTGGAACGCGCTGGTTTCCGGGGCGTTAACGGCCGATGGTTCCAGGATAAAAACAGCTATCACCCGATCGAAATCGCGGAGGGCAGCGGTCAGGGCGGGGCTATCGCTGAGGCGGAAATCACGCTTCAGCCAGTAAATACAGGTCGTGGGCATGGCGGTTACACGGAATTTTCGGGGTCTCGGTTCGCACCCGCGCGCCGCCGCCCCCTGCGTCCTCTACACTTCTTCCCACATCACTTCCAGGTTTACGTCCCGCAGCCGTTCCCCGTAGGACCACTCCGGTGCCCCCGGGATGGTGACCGTCTTGGCCTTCAGCGCTTCCAGACTGGTGCCCCGCTTTTTTTCCCGTCTGACGTAGCGGCGCAAACTGCTCAGGTAATCCTGCATGGAAGCAAGATCGTCGCGATCCCCCACCACCGGGTAGCTATCGGCGGCGTGGCCGAAAATGAAAATGGTGTGGCGGTCGTAGGCTTTTCTGATCTTGCCGAGTACGCCGATCCAACTCGTCATATTTCCGCCCGCCCGGGGATCGACGTAGGGAAAACGGCGGTTGAACATGAGGTCGCCGACGTGCGCCACGTTGGCGTTCTCAAAGTGGATGACCGCATCGCCCCCCGTATGGGCGGGCCCGAAGTGGCGGACCGTGACGATCTCCTTGCCGTCGGGTAGCACGGCGGTCCACTTTTTATCGAAGGTAGAGGTGGGTAGGGGAAGCGCTTCGCCTTCCTTCCGCTCCGCTTCCGTCCGCTCCAGGTTCTGCTTCGCCCGTTCGTGGGCCAGGTAGCTGGTGGCCAGGGGGGCCAGGATGCCGTTGCCACCGGTGTGGTCCCCGTGGTGGTGGGTATTGATGAGCAAGTCGAGTCGCCTTCCCTCCCCGATGACTTCACTCACCAACGCCCGCGCCTGTTCGGGAAACTGGCTGTCCACCACTACGCCCCCGGGCCCGCGTTGCGGAAGGTACAGCCCCACGGTGCCGCCCCGGTTGGTGTAGTAGCCGACCCCGCCGCGCAGTTCGGTGAACGTACCCGCCACCGGCCGGGGTCGGGAGGTAAGGACGGAAGGGCCGAGCGTGAGCGCGGCGGACAGCTGAAGGAATCGACGGCGTTGCATGGTTCCAAGGTAAGGGTAAGTGCGCGGGCCAATCCGAATGCGGGGCAGCGTTCCCGAGATAATCAAACATTTTGTAACTTTAATGGAGTAGCGTACCTTTACCCCCATGACCATCAAGCTCCTCAGTTGCGACGCCATTCGCCCCGACCGTCGCGCCATCAGCCGTACGATCGAAGACATTGCCGACGACGTTGACGGCAACCTGGCCGCCGAGTACACCGATATCCTGCTGGCCGGCTCGCCCGTCGAAATCGAGGTGTCGTTCAACGAAAGCTCCGCCTACCGGGCCCTGCGTAAGCAGCAAATCGACTACGAACTGAAGGAGTGATGGATAAAGTCCGCGTCGATAAGTGGCTCTGGGCCGTACGAATCTTCAAAAGCCGGACGCTGGCCGCCGAGGTGATCCGCAAGGGTAGGGTACGGGTAAACGGGGAGCCCGTCAAGCCGAGTTCCAACGTCACGGTCGGGGACCGGCTGGCCGTACAGAAGAACGGCTTTAATCTCGACCTCGAGGTGGTGAAGCTGCTTAATAAACGGGTCGGGGCCCCCCTGGCTATCACCTGCTACGTCGACCGCACCCCCGCCGAGGAGATGAATAAGTACAAGGACTGGTTCGTCGGTAAATCAAAGGGGGAATTCCGGGAAAAGGGGGCGGGCCGACCCACCAAACGGGAACGGCGGGAAATCGACTCGTTTAAGGACCTTCCGCTAGCCGACGACGACGAGGGGTAGTCGCCAAGCCCTACCTTCGCGGCCTAGCCAGTGCGTATGCCCACCGTAGAACCCGTCGGCGTGATCGGGGCCGGTACCTTCGGGACCGCCATGGCCAATCTGCTCGCCCTCAATACCGAGGTACTGGTCTATTCCCGCCGCCCCGAGGTCGCCGAGCGGCTGCAACGGGAACGCTTTCGCTTCGGGGTGCCGCTGCACGACCGGATCGAAGTGGTCAGCGACTTCGCCCGGGTTGCCGAGCGCTGTCAGCTGATCTTTCCCATCGTGCCCTCCGATTCCTTCCGCGACATGATGCGTTCGGTGACCGATTACCTGCGACCGAGCCACGTCCTCATTCACGGAACCAAGGGGCTCGACGTCACCGACGTCGCCGAAGCGGACATCCCCACCCGGGGCATCCGCCGGGGCAACGTCCACACCATGACCGACGTGATCCGCCAGGAAAGCGTGGTGGTTCGGGTGGGTGCCCTGACCGGCCCGAACCTCGCCCGGGAGTTGCTGGACGGTCAGCCCTCCGCCTCCGTCATCGCCAGTAAATTCGACGAGGTAATCGAACGGGCCAAGGTGGTGCTCAAGTCGAACCAACTCCACGTCTTCGGAACTTACGATCTGCTGGGCGCGGAACTGGCGGGGGTGCTCAAGAACGTCATCGCCCTCGGATCCGGTATCCTCAAGGGGGTGGGGTTGGGCAAAAACATTCAGGCCATGCTCATCACCCGGGGGCTGGTGGAGATGATTCATTTCGGGCAGGCTCTGGGTAGCGACAAACGCGCCTTCTTCGGTACGGCCGGCATCGGCGACCTCATCGCAACGGCCACCTCACGCAAGAGCCGCAACTTTATGTTCGGTTACCGACTGGGTAGCGGCGAAAGCCTGGAAGAAGTGACCGAAACCAGCCAGGAACTGGCCGAGGGCGTACGCACCCTACTCGTCACCCGCCACCTGGCCAAAAGCCTGCGGCTGCGGGTGCCGATCACCGAGATGCTTTACCAAATCGTGTTCGAGCAATTCCCCGTGGAGGAGGCCATGAACTACCTCATCACCTACCCCTACGAAGTAGACGTCGATTTCATCTAACGATATGAACCTGAAGTCCCTCACTCCCCACCTGGTCGCCATCGGCATCTTTTTGCTCACGGTCATCGTGCTGTTCCTCCCCCAGTTTCAGGGCAAGGGGCTGCAGCAGGGCGACGTGGTGCAGTACCGGGGGGCGGCCCGGGAACTTACGGAATACAGCGATACCACGGGCAGGCGCCTGAACTGGACCAACACCATGTTCGGGGGCATGCCCACCTACCAGATCAAGGCGGTCACGGCCGGCAACCAGCTCAAGAAAGCCGGCCGCTTGTTCTACGGCTTCATGGGCGGGCCGGCGGGCTTCGTGTTCTGCGGCATGCTCTGCTTTTACCTCATGCTGGTGCTGCTCGGGGTGAGCCCCTGGATTGCCCTGGCCGGTGCCATACCGGTCGCCATTGCCACGAACAACATCGTGCTCTATTCAGCGGGCCATACCAGTAAGCTGGCCGTGATCATGTACCTGCCGCTGGTGGCGGCCGGGGTGTTGCTGGCGTTCCGCCGCCGCTATTGGGTCGGCGGGGCCATGTTCGCCCTGGGGATGGGGCTATCCATTATGGCCAACCACCCGCAGATGCTGTATTACTTCGGGCTCACGCTGGGCTTTTTCGGGGTAGCGGAACTGGTCCGTCACGCGCGCCAGGGTACGCTGGCCGTATTCGGCAAGGCGATGGGGGCCTTACTGCTCGGACTGGCCCTGGCTATCGGTGCCGGAGCCAGCAACTTGCTCACGACCACGGAATACCTGCCACAGTCCATTCGCGGCGGCACCATCCTGACCGCGGAGGCCAGCGAAACACCCGGAGCCACCGACAACACCGCCGCCGGGGGCGGGCTGGAGTGGGACTACGCCATGGCCTGGAGCAACGGCTTCAAGGACATGCTGGCTACCTACGCCCCCCTGGCCGCCGGCGGGGGCAGCGGGCAGGAGGTCACCAGCGATACCGAATTCTGGCAGGCCATGCGGCGCGCCGGGTTTAACGTGCCCCGGGCCATTCCCGCTCCCCTGTACCACGGCAGCCTGCCCTTTACCGAGGGGCCGATCTACCTGGGGGCGGTGGTGTGGGCGCTCTTTGTCTTCGGGCTCTTTACGGCCACCACCACCCTACGCGTCTGGTTGGGGGGCGGTACCCTGCTGCTCATCCTGCTGAGCATGGGCAGCAACGCCGCCTTCATCAACCGGCCGCTATTCGACTTCCTGCCCCTGCTGAATAACTTCCGGACCCCGAACTCCGCCCTCAGCGTAGCCACCTTCCTGATGGTGGCCCTCGGGTTGATCGGACTGCACCGCTGGGGGGGGCGCTACGCTACCGATAAGCTCGCGGCGGGTCGTCAACTGCGCATGGCTGGCTATACGACCGGAGCTCTCGCGCTGCTGGTGGTGATTCTCGGGTCCCTGATCGACTACAGTGGGGTGCAGGATGCGGCGATGGTGGCCCGCTTCACCCAGGGGCAGGGGGACACGAATCAGTTGGTAGCCGCACTCATGGATACCCGGGCCGCGGTCTACTTCGACGATGCCATGCGTAGCCTGCTCTTTGTAGGACTGACCTACGGCGCCCTTTTCCTGGCCTGGCGGGGGACGCTAAGCCTACGGTGGGCCGCTATCGGCCTGGGCCTGCTGGCACTAACCGACTTCACCGGAATCAATCGCCGCTACCTGACGCACGACGACTTTCGGCCACGGCGGGTGGTGACCAACCCGATCCAGCCGACCGCCGCCGACCAGCAAATCATGCAGGACCCCGACCCCAACTTCCGGGTGCTCAATCTGACCCGGGCCCTCGACAAGGACGCAATGACCAGCTACTTCCATAAGAGCATCGGGGGCTATTCGGCGGTCAAACTGCGCCGCTACCAGGACCTGCTCGACGGCTACCTCGTAGCCCGCGACCCGGACGTGCTCAATATGCTCAACACCAAATACTTCATCGTGCCCGGGGAGGGGGGGGAGGTACAGGCCCGCCGCAACCCCAATGCCTACGGAAACGCCTGGCTCGTCAGTAATGTCGAAATGGTAGCGGATGACGACGCCGAGTTTGCCGCCCTGGGCGAAGTGGAGAATTTACGGGAAACGGCCATCGTGTCCGAAGACTTCGCACCCGCGCTCGCCGCCCTCGATCCTAGCGGTCAGGGAAGCATTGCGCTTACGTCCTATTCCCCGAACGAACTGACCTACCGCTTCCGTTCGCCCTCCGCTCAGTTGGCGGTGTTTTCCGAAATCTGGTACGGCCCCGATCTGGGATGGGAAGCCACCATCGACGGAGAGCCGGCCGAACTCATCCGGGCCAACTATGCGCTGCGGGCCCTCCCGGTGCCGGCGGGGGAGCACATCATCACTATGCGGTTCTCGCCGACGAGCTTTTCCCTGGGGCGCACGATCTCCTTCATCTGTAGCGTTCTGATTGTGCTGGCCGTGGTGCTGGCCATCGTCTGGCCCTACTGGAAGGGGAGGGGCGGGGACGCGGGTGCAGGCAAAACCGGGCGCCCCCTCACGACCTAACTACACTTGATGATACGTCCGAAATTATCCTTTCTGCTCGTAATGCTGCTCGCCGTACTCTCCACCCCGGGGTGCGATGAGGAAGTATACGAACTGCGCGACGACGACTTGCTGGACCGCTACTATCCACTCGAACTGAACCGGCCGCTAGTGTATGCCGTAGACAGTATCGTGCTTACTAACACGGTAGGTGGGGTAGTTTACGATACCGCCCGCCTGTTGGCCCGTGAGGTACTCGTGGACACCTTTACCGGTGCCGACGGCCAACTGATGTACCGGGGGGAGCGCTTCGAGCGACCCACCGGGGCGGACGAATACGTATTCAAGCAGACCTTTACGGTAGAGGCGCGGGAGGCTTCGATCGTGCGCAGTGCCGATAACCTGTCCTTCGTAACACTGGTCGAGCCCGTCCGGCCGAGCACCCGCTGGGACCCCATCCTGAATTTTGACGAAAACCGCGACGTGGCGGTCGGCGGTGAGTTTCTGGACGTTTATAACTACTGGTCAGCGCAGTATACCGAACTACACGAGCCACGGACGCTGGAAACGGGCGTCGCCCTCGATAGCGTAGTGACCGTAGAGTTGGCGGATGAAACGGGGAACGCCATTCAGCTGCGCGTAGCCTACGAACGCTACGCCGCCGGCGTCGGACTGGTCGAACGCTTTATCGATGCCCGGTACACCCAGTGTGTCGTTTGCTGCGGTGGGTTCGGTACCACGGAGTGTACCACCGCCTCCTGGGACGAGAAGGCGGAGAAGGGCTACATTATTCGGCAGGTGTACGTCGGTCGGGAGTAGCGGGTGGAAGGAGCGCTCGTACCGGCCAGTCGGTCGCTGTACTACGGTGCGGTGGCTACCCTCGTTCTGCTACTGGTAGCTTCCGGCTTGTGGTGGGACGAGCGAATGCTCTTTGCCGATCCTTCCTTCATTGCCTTTGAAGTGATCAATAGTGGCGGGGTGGTCATCTCCGAGCACCGCTACGCGGCGGCTGTGACCCAGTCGCTTCCCCTGCTGGCGAGCTGGCTGGGGCTACCGCTATCGGCGGTGCTGGGGCTGTATTCGGTCGGCTTTTATCTGTTGTACGTCGGGGTGGCCTGGGTAGTCGGGAGTTGTTGGAAGCAGTACGGTCTGGCTACCCTGCTAGGCTGCTACTTTACCCTTATCGTGAGCGATGGCTACTTCTGGCCGAACAATGAAGTGCACCAGGGGGTGGCCTGGGCGGTGCTCTTTCTGGGGCGTTACTTTTACCTGCTGGCGCCCCGGCGACCGCCCCGGTGGTCCGATCACGCGCTGCTGATCGGGACCGTGGTACTGGCTACGAACGCCCATCTGCTGGTGGCCGCGCCGCTGTTTTTCCTCTGGACTTACTTCCACCTGGACCGTTTGGCTTCGGGTCTGGCCACCGACTGGAAACGGCTGGCTGCCTACACTCTTCTGATCGTCGCCGGTATTGGACTGCGTTACTATCTGAGCCACGACAGCTGGTACGATGGCTACAAACTGCGCGGCGTGCAGTCCCTTTCGCCGGAAACGGTTTGGGATAGTTTACGATCGGGACAGGCGCGTACCGCCTGGAAGCTACTGTGGCGGGACTACCTCACGCTGCCCATTTTGCTGCTGGTCGGACTGGTTGCCGCCTGGCGAACGCGAAGATGGTGGAGCGCGCTCCTGGTGCTGCCGGCGGTGGTGGTGTACGTCGTTCTGGTCTGCGTGACGTATCCCGCCGGGTTCGGAAGGGCACTACTCTACTATTACGAAAGCGAATGGGCCGGTCTGGGCGTGATCGTAGCCACCCCCCTGGTGGTGCATCTGCGGGGGATTAGCCGGCGGCACTGGGTGGGGTTTGCCGTAGCTGGCCTGCTCTTCGTCCCGCGCCTGGGGGCAATATGGGACAGCCACCGTTATTTCGCGGACCGGAGGGAAAACCTGGAAGCTACGGTGGTGTTTCTCAGGGCCCGGGACGGCACGAAATTCGCCACCCGCAACGAAGCCCTGCTGGGCACCTACTTCGGTATATACTGGGGGTTACCCAATGAACTGACGCTGGCCGCCGCACTGAAGAATCCGGCAGCACCGCAGGTAGCGCTATACGTTGCGGGCGGGCCACCCCTGGTGGAGGACGACCCCGCCGTGTACCACTCCAACTTCCGCCGACAACCGGTACGGAGCCTGCACCCGGATTACTTCCGCCCGGACACCACGTCCACCTACCGCTTATTATCGCCGCAGGAAGAGGAAGAATGGGCCGCGATTTTGCACCGATTGCCCCGCTAGCGCGTTGCAAGGGGTAGCCGACCCGGCGGTAACCACCCGCTACGGCCACAATCCGTATACTTGCCAGCGAATTTTCGCTAAACGATCTTGCCATGACCAAATCCCCCTCCCGCCACATTAACCGCGTCGCCGTTCTGGGTTCCGGCGTAATGGGCTCCGGAATCGCCTGCCACTTCGCTAACGTCGGACTGGACGTGCTGATGCTCGATATTCTGCCACGCGATATGGAGGAGACGGAGACCAAGCCCGCCGTGCGCAATTCCGTAGCCACCGGGGCACTCAAGACCGCCATCAAGTCAAAGCCCGCCCCCCTCTACGATACGTCCTTCGCCAGCCGGATTACCGTTGGCAATTTTACCGACGATATGGACAAACTCGGGGATTACGACTGGATCATCGAGGTAGTAGTCGAACGGCTCGACATCAAACAGAAGGTACTCGGCCGGGTCGATAAAGTGAGGAAGAAAGGCAGCCTGGTCACGACCAACACTTCCGGCATTCCCATCCGTATGATCCAGGAGGGGATGAGCGAGGACTTCCGCCAGCATTTTTGCGGGACGCACTTCTTTAATCCCGCTCGTTACCTGCGGTTGTTTGAAATCATTCCCGGTCCCGACACCAAGCCGGAAGTGATCGACTTCTTTATGCACTACGGCGACCTGTACCTCGGGAAAACCACCGTACTGGCAAAGGACACCCCCGCCTTCATCGGTAACCGCATCGGGGTGTACAGCCTGAGCAAAACCTAC
Source organism: uncultured Lewinella sp. (assembly GCA_964594535.1). GTDB lineage: Bacteria > Bacteroidota > Bacteroidia > Chitinophagales > Saprospiraceae > Neolewinella. Next base: position 10,825 of record CAZQNE010000061.1, on the reverse strand, counting down.
GCCCTTACCGACGAGCTGGGGTTGCGTATTGAAACCGTCGACAGGTTGACCGGCCCGGCGCTCGGTCGTCCCAAGACCGGCACCTTCCGCCTCGGCGATCTGGTCGGCCACGATACCGGCGCCCACGTCATGACCGGCATCCGCGAGAACGCCCCCGAGGATGAGGCCGCCCAGGTGCTGCAGATTCCGAAGTACTACCAGTTTCTGCTGGATAATAACTTCCTGGGCAACAAGACGGGACAGGGCTTCTACAAAAAGGTCAGAGACAAGGACGGGCAGCGGCAGATTCTCGGCCTCAACCTGAAGACGCTGGAATACGAACCCAGCCAGCGGGAGGACCTCAAGTCCCTCAAGACCGCCAAGCAGATCGACGATCCCAAGCGGCGGGTGAAGGCTCTGTTCAACGAAGAAGATAAGGGTGGCCAGCTCGTAAGACGCATGCTAGCCGGCCTTTTTGCCTACTCCGCCAACCGCATCCACGAGATCAGCGACAACATCTACAGCATCGACGACGCCATGCGCGCCGGTTATGCCTGGAAGATGGGGCCCTTCGAGTACTGGGACGCCGTGGGGCTGGAGGCCGGTATCGAGGCCGCCGAAGCCGACGGGGCTACCATCGCCGACTGGGTCGGGGAAATGCAGGCCGCCGGCCACGAAACTTTCTACAAGCGGGAGGACGGTAAGCTAAAGTACTATGACATCGGGTCGAAATCCTATAAAGTCAAGCCCGGCACCGAGCAGTTTATCGTCCTCGATAACCTGCGCGAACAAAAGCCCGTCTACCAGAACAGCGAGGTCACCCTCCACGACATCGGCGACGGAATCGCCTGCCTGGAGTTCACCAGCGCCCACAATAGTATCGGCGAGGGCGTACTGCGCGGCTACGAGGAGGCCATCACCAAGCTCGAAGAAGAAGGGTGGCGGGGCATGGTACTCGGGAATAACGCCGACAACTTCAGCGTGGGCGCTAACCTGATGATGATCGCCCAACTGGCCTACCAGCAGGAGTTCGAGGAGCTCAATATGGCCGTCAACCTTTTCCAGCAGAGCGTGATGCGGCTGCGCTACTCCAGCATTCCGGTCATCGCCGCTACCCAGGGCTACGTTTTTGGCGGTGGCTGCGAAAGCGTCATGCACTGCGACGGGGCGGCCGCGGCGGCGGAGAGCTACATTGGTCTCGTCGAGGCGGGCATCGGGGTCATCCCCGCCGGGGCCGGCACGAAGGAATTCGCCGTCCGGGCCAGCGACAGCTTCTTCGAGGGGGACGTGATGATCCCTACCCTGATCGAACGCTTCAAGACGATCGCCATGGCCGCCGTGTCCACCAGCGCCCACGAAGCCTACGGCCACGGCTACCTCATCGAGGGCCGCGACAAGGTGGTGGTCAACAAGGACCGCAACATCGCCGAAGCCAAGCGGATGGCCCTCGACCTGGCCGACGACGGCTACACCATGCCCCGCCGCCGCGACGACGTGACGGTACTGGGCCGGGGCGGACTAGCCGCTCTTTACGCCGCGGCCAACGAACTGAAGCGCGGACAGTACGCCAGCGAGCACGACATTAAGATCGCCCATAAAGTGGCCTGGGTGCTCTGTGGCGGTGACCTGACCGGCAAGCAGCAGGTGAGCGAACAGTACCTGCTCGACATCGAGCGGGAGGCCTTCCTCAGCCTCTGCGGTGAGCAAAAGACCCTGGAACGCATCCAGCATATGCTGCAAACCAATAAGCCGCTGCGCAACTAGATCATGCCCACCATCTCCGTCGTCATCCCCTCCTACAACCACCCGGATAAGATCCGCCGGTGCGTCGACTCCGTCCTCCGTCAGGAGGGTGGGGGGGACTTCGAGGTGGTGGTGGTCGATAGCTCCCCCGGTCCGGCCCAGCAGTCAGTGGCCGCCGCGCTGCAGGGTCTGGATCGCGTCCGGCTCGTCCGCCGTTCCGAACAGACCTATCCGGGAACGGCCCGCAACGTCGGCGTACAACACGCGCGTGGTGACATCATCGCCTTCATCGACGCCGATTGCGAGGCGGAAGCGAATTGGCTCGCAACCATCCGCCGGGAGATCGAGCCCGGTACGCTGCTGGCCGGCGTCATCCTGAACGGTACGCCGCGTGACCGCTTTGGTACGAGTTCCTACCTGGTGGAGTTTAATGAGTTTCTGCCCTTTCGGGGTAGACGCCGGACCATCGCCGCGGCGCCGACCTGTAATCTGGCCCTCTTTCGGAAGGACTTCGAGCGGGTGGGCGGACTGTCCGACGACCGGGCTTTCGAAGACTTTTTGTTCTGCCGCAAGTTCACGGCGGCCGGTGGCCGGATCGTACAGCTGAGTGCGCTCCGTATACGTCATATGAACAAGACGGAACTGGCCCCCATTGCCGATAACCAACGCATGCTCGGCCGCTACTCCGCGCTCGTCCGCCGCCAGCACGGGATGCCGCCCCGGGCCGTCTTCCAGTATCCCCGACTGGCCTACGGACTGGCGCCCTACCGCTTCACCAAAATCCTGAACCGGGTTCGCCGGGCGGGGCAGCTACGGCCCTTCCTGGCTAACGCCCGCACCATCGGCTACCTCATCCTGCAGTGGACCCACGGCTTTTACGCCGGTGCTGCCGCGATTCATTCCGGACGCCTCGGGGAGCGTTTTGCGCACACTCGAAGGTCCTAGCCACGTCGTAACTAACGAATACAACTATACCGATCATGACTTCCTCTCAAGACGCTTACATTATTACCGGTTACCGCTCCGCCGTCGCCAAGGCCGGCCGCGGTGGTTTTAAGAATTTCCGTTCCGACGATCTGGCCGTGCGGGTCATTCAGGCCATGTTTGAAAAGCACGACGCAATCGACCCCGCCGCGGTGGACGACGTTTTTGTCGGTTGCGCCAACCCCGAAGGGGAACAGGGCTTACAGGTCGGTCGCCAGATCAGTCTGCGGGCGCTGGGGAAGTCAGTCCCCGGGGTGACCGTGAACCGCTACTGCGCCAGCGGACTGGAAACCATCTCCATGGCCGTAGCCAAGATCAAGGCCGGCATGGGTCATTGCTACGTCGCCGGTGGGGCCGAGAGCATGAGCCACATCCCCATGACGGGCTATAAGCTCGCGCCGAGCTACGAGGTGGCCAGCAATACGCCGGATTACGTGGTCGGAATGGGCATTACCGCCGAGGCCGTAGCGAAGAAATACAAGGTCAGTCGGGAAGATGCCGATGCCTTCGCCGTCCGCTCGCACCAGCGCGCCGCCGCCGCCATAGATGCCGGCAAATTTCAGGACGAGATCATCCCCATCGAGGTAGAGGAAGTGTTCGTGCAGGACGGAAAGCGACAGACCAGCTCGCACACCGTCGACACCGACGAGGGGTTGCGCCGCGGCACCAATATGGAAGCCCTGGGTAAACTACGGCCCGCCTTCCAGCAGGGTGGGGTGGTGACGGCCGGTAATTCCAGCCAGACCAGCGATGGCGTAGCCTTCGTCATCGTGATGAGCGGGGAAATGGTCAAGCAGCTCAACCTGGAGCCGGTGGCCCGCCTCGTGAGTTGTTCCGTGGGCGGCGTCGACCCGCTGTACATGGGTATCGGTCCCTGCGTGGCCATCCCGAAGGCACTGGAACAGGCCGGGCTTAAGCTCGACGACATCCAGTTGGTGGAGCTTAACGAAGCCTTTGCGACCCAGTCCCTGGCCGTCATCCGCGAAGTCGGGCTAGATGAAGAGATCGTCAACGTGAACGGTGGCGCCATTGCCCTCGGTCACCCCCTGGGCTGTACCGGGGCCAAACTGTCCATCCAGCTCCTCAACGAGATGAAGCGCCGCGACCTGAAGTACGGTATGGTGACGGCATGCGTGGGCGGCGGACAGGGGATCGCGGGAATTTATGAGCGGTTGTAGCGGATGAAATCCGAGCGGGAGGCCCTTAAGGACGAACTGCGCGAGCTGGCCAACGACACCTTCCCGGCCGTAGCCCGGCGGGAGGGTTACCCCATCGTCTTCAACCACTGCTTCCTGCGGGTGGTCTACGACCATCTTTTTCAGCAGCAGTGGCAAAAAGTGTTGGGCACCAAAAAACCGGCCATTCACCAGCTTGACGAAACGCAATTGCGGCGCGCCATCGCACTGGGCCGGGAGATGATCGCCGACCGCCGGGCTTGCGAAATCATGAACCGGCGCAGCCTGGAGTGGCGGGGAAAAACGTAGCAACTCCCCCCGTTTCCGGGCTGTTCTCCGCCGCATGGAATTCGCCTTCTTTTTCGCCACCCTCGGCTCGCTTTTTTCCGTGGTTAACCCCCTCGGCGCGGTACCCATGTACCTGACGCTAACCAACGATTACACCCCCCACGAGCGCAGCCTGACGGCCCGGCGTACCTCCCTGTACTTCCTGCTCATCCTGGTTACCTTCTTTTTCGCCGGTACGGTGATTCTGAACTTCTTCGGCATCAGCCTGAACGCCCTGCGCATCGCCGGGGGGCTCATCATCGTCAACAGCGGCTACGGCCTATTGAATAGCAAGTTCGAGCGCCGGCGTATCACCCACAAGATCGAGGAGGAGGCTCAGCAGAAGGAGGACATCAGCTTCACCCCCATGGCCATGCCGATGCTCTCCGGTCCGGGCAGTATCTCGTTGCTCATCGGGCTTTCGGCGGCCGACCCCAGTTGGGGCAAAAGTCTGCTCATCGTCGGTATCGTGGCCGTGATGGCGGGGCTGATCTTCATCACCCTGCGCTTCGCCCCCCTCTTGTTCCGCTTGCTCGGGCGGGCGGGGCTTTCGGCCCTGAGTCGGGTGATGGGTTTTCTGGTGATGGCCATCGGCATCCAGATGCTCATCTACGGGCTCGTGAGCCTGATCGGCGATATCTGGCCGCAGGTGGAAATGATGCGCAAGTAACTAAAATACCGTACTTTAGGGGTTCCTAAGGCTCGGTCCCATGCACTGTCATTCCTACGAAAAGTTACATAGCCGGCGCGAGTTTCTCAGTCGGTTCGGGCTCGGATTGGGGGCGTTGGGCCTGTCCACCCTCATGTCTCCCGTACTGGGCGGCGGCGCGCAGGTGCAGAGCCGGAACGACATTTTTCACGGAGGACCCCGGCGTGCCAAAAGAGTGATCTACCTCTTTCAGAGTGGGGCACCCTCCCAGCAGGATCTGTTCGACCACAAGCCCCTGCTCAGGAAGATGCACGGGGAGGAACTTCCGGCTTCGGTACGCAACGGACAGCGACTGACCGGCATGTCATCGGGGCAGGCTACCCTCCCGCTTGCCGGCTCCGTGTTTGACTTCAAGCGGTACGGAGAGTGCGGCATGGCACTGAGCGACCGGTTGCCGTATCTGTCCAAGGTAGTGGATGATGTCACCTGGATCCGCAGCATGCACACCGACGCCATCAATCACGATCCGGCGCTGATGTTTATCCAGACCGGCAGCCAGTTCCCGGGCCGGCCCAGTATGGGCAGTTGGGTGAGCTACGGGCTGGGCTCCGAAAACGAGAACTTGCCCTCCTTCGTCGTACTGACCAGCAAGGGGTCGAACGGTGGGGCCCAGCCGATCTACCCCCGGGCGTGGGGAGCCGGCTTTTTGGCCAGCCAGCACCAGGGCGTCCAGTTTCGTTCCGGGGCCGACCCGGTGCTTTACCTCAGTAACCCCGGCGGCATCAGCCGGGAGGCGCGGCGCAACCAGCTCGACCACCTGCGGCAGCTCCAGGAGATCCAGTTAGCTAAGAGCAAAGACCCGGAAACCGACGCCCGCATCGCCCAGTACGAGATGGCCTACCGGATGCAGACCTCCGTCCCCGAACTGATGGATACGGCGGGGGAGCCCGACTACATCTACGATATGTACGGCGAAGACAGCCGTAAGCCCGGCACCTACGCCGCCAACTGCCTGCTGGCCCGCCGCCTGGCCGAGCAGGACGTCCGCTTCATCCAGGTCTACCACCGCGGCTGGGACGCCCACGGCAACTGCCCCCGCATCGTCACCAATCAGGCCAGGGACACCGACCAGCCCACCGCCGCCCTCATTACCGACCTGAAGCAACGTGGCTTGCTCGAAGACACCCTGGTCATCTGGGGCGGGGAATTCGGCCGCACCGCCTACAGCCAGGGCAAACTGACCGCCGACAACTACGGCCGCGACCATCACCCCAAGTGCTATACGCTCTTTATGGCCGGCGGCGGCACCAAGTCGGGACTGGTCTACGGAGCAACGGATGATTTTAGCTACAACATCACCGAAAACCCGGTCCACATTCACGATCTTCAGGCTACCATTATGCACTTACTGGGCATCGACCACGAGGCGTTCACCTACAAGCACCAGGGTCGCCGCTACCGCCTGACGGATGTGCACGGGCACGTCAATCACGATTTGATCGCATGAGGGGGGGAGGCGAAGGACGCGCGTTGCGCTCAGGCGGTAGGCTCGGGGATGCATGCCTTCGCCTGAGCGCGAGCGTCCTCCGCCTTCGCCTTATCCTTAGCGCCAGCGCCCTCCTCCTCCTCCTCCTCACCTCCTGTGGCCCCGACCTGCCCGACGGTGTAGTAGCCGAACTGCATACCCTTCCACCTACGGTCGATTTCAACCAGCACATCCGCCCCATCCTGAGCGACCGTTGTTGGTCCTGTCACGGCCCCGACGGCGGCTCCCGCCAGGCCGGATTGCGGCTGAATACGGAAGCAGGAGCTTATGCTACCCTCACGGAAAGTGGTCGGACACCCATCGTGCCGGGTAAACCCGCCAGCAGCGAACTCATCCGCCGCATTCTGAGCCGGGACCCCCACGTGATGATGCCTACGCCGGAAAGCCAGCTTACGCTAACGGACCGGGAGAAGGCCTTACTCGTACGTTGGATCGAACAAGGAGCCGAATGGAAGGACCACTGGGCCTTTTTGCCGATTGAAGATCCGGAAGTCCCCAGTCAGATAGCTGGGTTTGCTGCTCCCCGAACCCCCGTCGATGCCTTCGTGGATCGTCGGCTTTCCGAGGAAAACATCGCACCTGCGCCCGCGCCCGCCGAACCCGAAGTACTGCTACGCCGGCTGTACTTCGACCTGACCGGACTGCCCCCCTCCCTGGATGAGATCGATGCCTTTCTGGCCGACCCGAGCGAGGAAGCCTACGCCGCCACCGTCGAACGACTGCTCGGAACGGACGCCTACGCAGAGCGCATGGCCATGGAATGGATGGACGTGGCCCGCTACGCCGACTCCCACGGGCTACACGCCGACGGACTGCGGACCAGCTACCCCTACCGCGACTGGCTCATCTCGGCCTTCCGGCGCAACCTGCCCTACGACGACTTCATCCGCTACCAGGTGGCCGGCGATCTGCTCGATGAACCGACCTACGAAAGTAGGTTGGCCACCGCTTTCTTGCGGATGCACCCCATCACCAGCGAGGGTGGGGCCATCGACGAAGAGTACCGGCTCAGCTACGTCTTCGACCGGGTCAACACCGTCGCTACGGGGATGCTGGGGCTCACGATGGACTGCGCCCGCTGCCACGACCATAAATTTGACCCGCTGAGCCAGGAGGAATACTACAGCTTTTCGGCCTACTTCAACAACGTCGACGAACTGGGAATGACGCCCAACGACGGGGATAGTGGCCCGAATATGGTGGTCAATAGCCCGGAAACCTACGCCTGGCTGGCACACCACCAGCGCGCTATGGACAGTCTGGACCGGGAACGACGGCGCATCGCCCCCACCAAGGCCGAACTGGAACAATTCGTACTCAAAAACTCCGGAGGGGGTAGCGCGGATTTTCGGCTGGACTTCGAACGGGTAGCCAATAATCAGGTGGACGGCAAGAGCGATGCCTCGGATGGCTTTACCGTAGTGGAAGACGAGCGGCGGGGGCGGGTCGGGCTCTTCGACCACGGCTACGACCTGGTCAACGTCGGTAAGCAGGGGCGCATCCAACCCTACGAACAAATGAGTGCGAGCCTGTACGTCATGACCGAGCGGCGGGAAGCGGGGCGGGAGCAAAGCCTGCTCTGTACCGCCGGAAACAAAGAAGGGGACTGGCGGGGCATGGACTTCTTCCTGGACGACCGCAACCGACTGGTCATCAGCCTGGCGCACCTGCCGCCGGAGGATATGATTGAAGTCCGCACCCGGGACAGCCTCCGGGTAGGGGAGTGGTACCAGGTGGCCTTCACCTACGACGGCAGCGGACTAGCGGGCGGCACGAAACTGTACGTAAACGGCATAGCGGCCGACACCGAGGTACTGCACGACGAACTGACCGGCAGCTTCTACCCGAGTGGCTGCGCTAGTTGGGAGGGCTGTAAGGCCAAAACCATGCGGGTGGGACGCTCCTACCGCACCTTTACCGGAGACGACGGGGTGTTCCGGGGGCGGATGGACGACTTGAGAATCTACTACCGTACGCTGAGCCCGGTGGAGGTAGCCCAAAAGTACGGCATTGCACCGCCGGCGGAGGCAGTTGCGGCAACCGTACTACAACACTCGGAGGCCTACCGGATGCGGAGCGACTCGATCCGGCGGCGGCTCCGGGAGGTCCTGCCCCTTTCCGATACCGCCGTCACCCTGATGGTGATGAAGGAAATGGAGCGGCCGCGTAAAACCTACCTGCTCGAACGGGGCGCCTACGATGCGCCGGGGAAGGAAGTGCATGCCGGTACGCCCGCCGGGATCGGGCCGAACTCGTCTGACTTCGCCCCGAACCGGGCGGGGCTGGCCGACTGGTTGCTGCACCCCGATAATCCGCTGACGGCCCGGGTGGCGGTGAATCGGTACTGGCAGCTCTTCTTCGGGCAGGGGTTGGTAGCCACACCCCACGACTTCGGGAGCCAGGGCAACCTGCCGACCCATCCCGAGCTACTGGACTACCTGGCTAGTCGCTTCCGGGAGGACTGGGACCTGCGGGAGTTGATCCGGACCATCGTGCTGTCGAATGCCTATCGCCGCAGCAGTACCCCTACGGATGAACAACTGGCCGCCGACCCCGATAATCTGTGGTTGGCCCGCGGGCCCCGCCACCGGCTGCCGGCGGAAATGATCCGGGACAATGCCCTGGCCTCCAGCGGACTACTGGTGGATGAAGTGGGTGGCCCGAGCGTCAAGCCCTATCAGCCCCCCGGTTTGTGGATTGAAAAATCGAACTTCAGCAACGCGCTGCTCCACTACGTACCGAACCACGGGGATTCGCTCTACCGCCGCAGCATGTACACCTTTATTCGGCGCACCTCGGCTCCCCCCTTCCTGCTCAACTTTGACGCTACGGGGCGGGACATCTGCGTCGTCAAGCGTTCCGAAACCAACACTCCCCTGCAGGCCCTGAACCTGCTCAACGATCCCCAGTTCGTGGAGGCCGCCCGGGTGCTGGCCCAGCGGGTGCAGTCGGAGGCCGGTACCGAGGTGGACGATCAGTTGCGGCGGGCGTATCGGCTGGTCACGGGTAGGCGGGCGGCGGAGCGCGAGGTGCAAATTCTTCGAGAACTCTACACCGACGAACTGGATCGCTTCCGGGCAGGTGAGGCCGATGCCGAAGCCCTGTTAGCCACCGGCGAGTACGCCCTACCACAGGAGCTGGACCGGCCGCATACGGCCGCCCTGACTAGCGTAGCGAACGTGCTGTACAGTACGGACGTGGCGTACGTGAAGTACTGAGGGGGTGGGTGCCTATTGCTTCGCCTTCAACGGGAAGGAGATCGATAACGACGGGGAGTGGGGGCAGAGTACCACGGCCTACGACTACGGCTTCCGCATATACAACCCGGCACTGGCTCGGTTCCTATCCGTGGACCCGCTGACGAGAAGCTATCCGATGTTGACGCCGTATCAGTTCGCCAGTAATAGTCCTGTAGAGAACATTGATTTAGATGGATTAGAGGCATTTAGTATACACGGAACAGCATCTGATCCTAGGGCCTTCGATTTGATGACGGATAGTGATATTAAACGGCTTACCGGAAATAGTCAGGTTTATAGAGAATTCACCTGGCCGGATGGTACTAACGGTTTTTTCAATGACCAATCAGATCGACTAATAGCAGCACAAGCACTAGCGGACTATGTAATTGAAAACTTACAAACTGGAGAGGACATCGGATTAATCGCACATAGTCACGGAGGTAATGTGGCTATACAGGCGGTAGCCATTATTCGAGAACGACTGAATGAAGTAGGGGATGACAGGCGGATTAATCTAATTACTTTGGCTACCCCAGCCTACAATAGTCCTGAAGATCCCGAAAATCCAGCAAACGCCCCGTTAGACTCACATACGCATTTTTACAGTAGTCATGATGTTGTTCAGACGCACCTCGCGAATGCAGCAGGAATAAAATTAGCAGAAAGAGTTTACGAAAGCCCAGCAACTGTAAATATTCGAATAGAGGATGAAGTTGTCAGGCCAGTACCTAACGTTAGTTCTCCAGGTACGTATATAGTCGATCCACTTCCATCCCCAATTTATGGTCCGGTAGAGTCCCATTCCATTCAGTTGCGGCCAGAGTTACTGGTAAGGCCGGACTCAAATGAGCCTCGATAGTATGGTTCTCAGAATCTGCATATGGGCGATTTGTCTGTGGAATCTCGTACTAGCGTTCCTGACCTACAATCGAACAATTGATTTTGGTCAAGGCTTGGGCGATTTAGCTTATATCATAGGTTATGCGTTCATAGCGGTAGTGTCCTATATACTTGCACACCTATCGCGGTCTAGTACTTACTGGCTTGCATGGATCTTAATTGCACAGATATTATTTTCTGTTCTCCTCAGTTTGCAAATACAAACCATAAATTGGTAATTCTCCCCGCCCAATGAAAAGGCCAACGCAGTGGCGGCGCTATTTGCGACGCCATTGACGGT
>CAZQNE010000060.1:0-25299 GCA_964594535.1 uncultured Lewinella sp. | reverse complement strand
AGGCCGTCTGGCCCTTCGACCAGCCCTTCTACATCATCCTGAACCTGGCCATCGGGGGCAACTTCGGGGGGCCGGAGGTGGACGATTCCATCTTCCCCCAGGAATTTATCATCGATTACGTCCGGGTCTACGCCCCGGAATCTTAGCAATTAACTCAACCGCTCTAATATGAAAGCACTTTACTCGATCATTGCCCTGTTCTTCAGTGCACTGGCCCTGGCCCAGGCACCGACCACGGCGGCCCCGGCGCCCACCGAAGACGCCGGCGAGGTCATCGCGATCTACAGCGACGCCTATACCGCCGTTCCCCTCACCACCCTCTTCACGGCCTGGAGCGATGCCTCCCAGACCAGCGTGGAAATCGAGGGCAACAACACCCTGCGCTACGACAACCTGAACTTCACCGGCATCGAGGTGACCGGTACCAACGCCCTGGACCTTTCGGGTTTCGAGACCATGCACGTCGACATCTGGACGGCTGATGCTGACACCTTCCAGGTCAAGCTGGTCGATTTTGCCGGCGACGGCTTCACCGGTGGCGGGGCGGACCCCGAGTTCGAGCTGGTCTTCGAGCCCGCTAACGGCGAATGGGTAAGCCTGGAAATCCCCCTGAGCGACTTCACGGGGGTACCGCTGACCGACATTCAGCAGATCATCTTTTCGGCCCGGCCCGCCGGCTCGGTGACCGTATTCGTCGATAACATCTACTTCTCCGGCGGAGAAGGCGGTGGCGGCGGCGGCGGCGGTGGTGGTGGTGATGACGCGCCGACCGTAGCCGCCCCCACTCCGGAGGAAGACGCCGAAGACGTGATCTCCATCTACAGCGATGCTTACACCGACGTGACGATCAGTACGCTGTTCACCGAGTGGAGTCAGGCCCAGCAGACCACCATCGAGATCGGGGGAAATAACACCCTACGGTACGACAATCTGAACTTTACCGGCATCGAGGCCACCGAGGCCAATGCCCTGGACCTGACCGGTATGGATATGATGCACGTAGACGTCTGGTCGCCCAACGCCGACACCTTTCTGGTCAAGCTGGTCGACTTCGGCGGCGATGGATTTACCGGTGGCGGCGGCGACCCGGAGTTCGAGATCGCTACCCAGATCGCCATGGGGCAGTGGGTAGGCATCGATCTTCGGCTTTCCGACTTCGTCGGCGTACCCCTGAATGACGTACAGCAGATCATCTTCGCGGCCCGGCCGGCCGGATCGGCTACCGTCTTCGTCGACAATATCTACTTCTACAGCGGAGAGGAAGAGGAGGACATGCTCACCCAGGCCGCGCCGCTGCCCTTCCCCAGCCCCTCGGCCGTGGTTTCCATCTACAGCGACAGCTACGAGGACGTACCCGTCAGTACGCTGTTCACCGAGTGGAGTGAGGCCCGGCAGACGGTGGTCGAGATCGACGGTAACAACACTCTACGCTACGACGGCCTGAACTTCACCGGGATCGAAGTGACGGGGGAGAACGCCCTGGACCTGGTGGCCGCCGGCATGACGAATATGCGGCTGGACTACTACTCCGTCAACGCCGATACCTTCCAGGTCAAATTAGTTGACTTTGGGGGCGACGGCTTCACCGGCGGTGGTGCCGACCCGGAGTTCGAGGTCGTCCTCGAGGCTACGGTGGGCGAATGGGTCAGCGTGGATATTCCCTTAAGTAATTTCGAGGGCGTGCCCCTGACGGACGTGCAGCAAATCATCTTGTCAGCCCGCCCGGCTGGCTCGGCTACGGTGTACGTCGACAACATTTTCTTTTACGATGCCACCGCGACCTCGGTAAGCGACGTAGAGACAGGCGTACTGGGGGCCTTCCCCAATCCCGCCCTGCAGCGTACTACCCTCACCGCACCGACCACCATGCAACGGCTGACGGTGTACGATGCGGCCGGTCGGGTGGTCGCCGAGCACCAACCGCTAACGCAGCGTTTCGAGCTGCCGCTGCAGGGTATGCGCGCCGGGCTGTACTTCGTTCTCGCTACCACGGATGAGGGGCGGTACTCGGTACGGGTACGGAAGCAGTAGATTCTGTCGATCAGCCTACGGAGCGCGCACAGAGTCAAACCAAGTTGACGTAGCTTCCTTTTATGAGTCCGATGGGGGTCCTTCGCCGGTGGCGGGGGGCCCTTATCTTTGGTGGATGATGCCCCGCACCAAAATCCGCTTTTGCCTGTTCATCGTCATGGCTGGCTTGTTCGTAGCCGGCGTGACGGCCTTTCCGTTGTATACCGAGGTCGACTGGCTGGCTCGCTGGCTCGTCGGGGCGGGGGGCTCCCTGGACCCCGACCGGTACGAGGGGGTTATACGGTGGATACTACAGGTACGGGAGGGGCTAGCAGTAACCTATAGCAGCTACCCCTGGCTGGCCTACGGGACGGACTGGCTGGCCTTCGGCCATTTGATAATTATGCTGTTCTTCATCCTGCCCTACCGGGAGCCGGAACGCTACGAGGGGGTGCTGTGGGTAGGCATCTGGTCCTGCCTGTTGGTGTTGCCCCTGGCGTTCATCTGCGGGCCGATCCGGGAAATCCCCTGGTACTGGCAGGTAGTGGATAGCCTGTTCGGTATCATCTGTATCGTGCCGCTGTGGGTGGCGATCCGGGAGATTCGAAAACTGAAGCGGGGGGATGATTTTGGGACGTATGTGTAAAGTTGGTGGGGTTTGGCCCACGGAGTCCGCCTGCGGCGGCGCACGGAGTTAGGCACAGAGGGGCACGGAGGACTGCATCCGTATTATCCGGTAAGTTGACGGGTGTTTGTGAGGGATATTTTTGGGAGGTATGGGTTAGGAGGTGGGGAGGTTTTGTTCACGGAGTCCGCCTGCGGCGGCGCACGCGAGGACACGGAGAATCGTCTCCGTGGCACCTCCGTGAATACCTCCGTGCGGCCCAGCCTCCGTGGGTAAAATTACGGCATCCGATCAATCGGGGATAGCCACGATCTCGAAGTGCCGCTGCCGGTCCATGGTTTCGGCGGTAAGCTCGATCCAGTCGGCTTCCGCTACGAAGCCTTCCCTCAGGTAGTCGGTGTCATTCAGGTAAACGGTGTAACCGTGGCGGGCGATGGCCCGGTAGAGTTCCTTACGCTCCGCCCCGGTGAGCTTGTTGTAGCATTCGGCCATGATACTGGGGCGGTACTCAGCGATGATGCCGGATAGGTTTTCCAGGATATCCTTGTCGAAGCCCTCGGCATCTACCTTGAGCAGTTCGAGGCGGGGGAGCCAGTCGGCGTAGTGAGTGCGGAGGTAGCGGTCGAAGTCCTTGCCCGTCACCTCCAGTTCGTAATTGTGGTCGCTGGCCTGTCCCTCCAGCTGGGAGAGGTAGCCGCCGTTGCAGAAGGAGGCATCGGAGTAGTGGAAAGTGAAGGTACCGTCCGCCGGGGTGGCCGCGAAGGGGAGGGGAACAAGCTTCATCTTCCCCGGATTGAGGGAAGCATTCTTCTCCAAAATCTTGAATACGTAGGGGTTGGGTTCCAGGCCGAGCACGAGCCCCTCCGGACCGCTAGCCAGCCCCATCGGCACCGTCGTGTCCCCCGTATGCGCGCCGACGTCGATGATGAGACTGCCCGGGGAAGCCAGCCGGCGGTAGAAGGCGATCTGGGCGTCGGTGATTTCCTTCGGCCCCTCGAAGGGATGCAGCCACTGGGCGTAGTCGACCCGGCCCACTTCCTGCAGCTGGAAGGACTTGATCTCGTAGCCGTACTCCCGGAAGGTGCGTTTGAGGCGGCGTTTTTCGAGTTTGCGTTTGATGAAGCTCAGCATGGGTGGGGAAGATAGTACAATGCTACTTGCAACCCCCTCCGAATTCCACCGTCCTTTGGTCGTACCCTGGCCCCGGTGGGTCGAATACTTACGCTACCAGCCGGTCACTAGCCCTATTCTGGGCTTATTCCCAGCAACACCCTCCATGGACACCCGCTATTCGCTTACTGCACTCGTATTAGCCTGCACCTGCGTCCCCGCCCTCCTAATCGGGCAGAGCGGCAGCGTAAGTGGTCGGCTGCTGACCGGGGATGGCCCCGCCGAGTTCGCAAACGTTGTTCTCCTTTCCGCCGCCGACTCCGCCGTACTGAAACTGGAACTAGCCGGAGAAGACGGTCGCTTTGCCTTCACCGAGTTGGACTCCGGCGGCTACTTTCTGCGAACTACCGGCATCGGTATGCCCCAAATGGATCACCCCACCTTCGCGCTGGCGGAAAACCAGGCGCTCATCCTGCCCGATTACCGATTGCGGGCCGGCGCCACCGAGCTGGAAACCATCGAGGTCACCGCCAGAAAGCCCTTCCTGGAGCAGAAGGCCGGTATGCTGGTGGTGAACGTGGACCAGTCCATCACCGGGCAGGGGGGCAGCGTGATCGACCTCCTCAAAAAGGTACCCGGCGTAGTGGTGGCCGGTGACCGCATCAGCATGGCCGGGCGCAGCGGACTCACCATCCTCATCGACGGGCGCCCCACCCGGTATTTGGACATCAACAGCCTGCTCCGCGACATGCCGGCCGATAACATCAAATCCATCGAGGTGATCAGCCAGCCCGGGGCCGCCTACGACGCCGAGGGCAACGGCGGGGTGATTAACATCGTCCTGAAGAAGAACAGCCTGCTCGGGACTAACGGACAGGTGTACCTCGGCGGCGGCTACGGCGAACGGCCCAAGTACCGGGCCGGGGGGCAGCTCAGCCACCAGTCGGGCGGGCTCAACCTGACCGGCGGGCTGGCCCACAACCGCCGTGAGTGGGTAGAGGGGCTCGACCTGGACCGCCGCTTCAGCGACCGCACCTTCGTGCAGCGCAATACCCTGGTCGGGACCCCCAACAGCTACCAGCTCCGGCTGGGTGGCGACTACGACTTCAACGATCGCCACCGGGTCGGGATCAACGGCCGCTACAGCTTCGGCGACAGCCCGGTACGCGGCGAGAACCGGACGCGCATCGTCAGTCCGGAATCCGGCGACCTGCTCGACGAGTTCGTTACCTTCCGGCGGCGGGAGCGCGACTTCGATAACCTGAACCTGGATGCCTACTACCGCATCAAACTAGACACCAGCGGACAGGAGCTAACCATTGACGGCAGCCTGAACACCTTCACCCGCGACTCCCGCACCACCCTCATCACCGCGGGCGGCGGCTTCAACGACCGGTTGAACCTGGAGCCCTCCGAGGCGCGGATCGCCAGTGCCCGCCTGGACTACCGCAGACCCCTTACCGACCGGTTCCTGCTTACAGCCGGGGCGAAGGTCAGCCGCGCCGAACTGGACAACGAGCTACTGGCCCGGGAAGAAATCAACGGCCGGATGGAAGTCGACGAAAACCTGAGCAACCGCTTCCTCTACGACGAAGACATCTCGGCGGCCTACCTCGCCCTGGCCTGGGAAAGCGGCGATTACAGCGCCAACGTGGGCCTGCGCTACGAACACACCCGCATGGAGGGCTACAACGTGACCATCGATAGCCTGAACGTGAGGGACTTCGGCCAGCTCTTCCCGAGTCTGAGTTTCAGTGCCCCGGTGGCCGGTCCGCTGGGCCTCAGCCTGGCCTACAGCTACCGCATCGAGCGGCCGAGTTACTACGACCTCAATCCCTTCGTGACCTTCATCGACCCGCTGACCTTCGAACGGGGCAACCCCTTCCTGCAACCGGAGCTCATCCACAGCGGCCAGCTCTCGCTCACCTATGAGAAGCAACCCTTCTTCAACCTGGGCTACGACTACACCAGCGACATCCTGAGCGACGTCACCGAGCAGGATGCCGAAACGGGCGTTGCCTTTCAGACCACCGTCAACCTGGACCGCTACGTCCGCTACGGGGGCAGCCTCTTCTTCCCGCTCGACTGGGTGGCCAAGCCAATCAGCGGCTACGGGGGCTTCATGCTGTACTACAACGACTACACCAGCGACTACCTGGGTGGGGTGCTCGATCAGGACCAGCTCAGCCTGACGGCATTCCTGCAGGTAGACGCCAAACTGCCCCGCGAGTGGAAGCTACAAATCAGCGGCTTCTACCAGGGGCGCGGCATCGACGGCATCATCCTCTTCGATCCCCTCTACGGGGTGGACGCCGGGCTGGAAAAGGACTTCCTCGACGACCGGCTCATTCTGGTACTGTCAGGGGACGGCATCATCCAGAAATTCTTCAGCGGCCGCATCGACTTTCAGGAGCAGGACATGGACATCCTCAGCACCTGGGAGGCACCGGTCTTTTCGGCCAAGCTCACCTACAAGTTCGGCAACCGCTTCCTGAAGGGCCGGGAACGCCGGAGCAGCGCCAGCGAGGAGGAGCGGGGGCGGCTGGGGGATTAGGGTACGTAAAAGCGCAGCATTACGTCGGCGTAGTACGGCCCCTCCGGGCTGTTGATCCGCAGGGGGATGCTGAAGGTAAAGTAGTCGTCGGTGTACTCGGTGATCGGGCGGGGGTCGTAGCGGCGCTGGGGGCCGGCGCGCAGCATCACGAAGTTGCGGTCGGCCGAGAACCGCCACTGCCCCTCGGTCAGCACGCCATCGGCGGTGAACAGGTTAAAGTGGCCGTCCTGCCGAAATTCCAGCCCCAGCCGGCGAATCTCCCGGGGCGTAAGGCTCGTGTAGGTCAGGGCCCGCAGGTCCGGATTGATGAGGGGAGTTTCCGGAGGGGGGATGTCGGCCACCTCCACGCGGCCCCGACTCAGTTGCAGTAACAGACTGTGGTCGGCGATGCTATCCGGGACGAGGGCGGGATACACTTCTCCGGTGAAGGGCCCGCGGTGTTCGCGTTGGTTCGGACCCAAATCGGCGATCAGATCGAGTTGGGGCCGGCCCTCCGCACCGGCGGTCACGAGCAGGCGGTGCACCCGCACGCGGTTGGTCTCCAGCCGCTCCACGTAACTGAGGCTGCGGGTTTTCCCGCCGCCGGAGTAGTTCAGTTCGTAGGGGCCGCGAAATTCGAAGGGGCGCTCCGTGCGGCCCTCCCGGGTGGCCAGGGTTCCGATGGGGCGGCCGGGGGTTTCGAAGTGGATCAGCAGCGGTACGCCCTCGACGGTGAAGGCGTAGGTCTTCCCCGCGGTCTGCGGCCCGGGCAGGGGCCAGTCGATCGGTGGGGCGTGGCGGTACGCTACGGCCGGGGTGAAGGTAGAGTCCGGCAACCGCACACGCAGGTTCAGGGTACTGTCGTCCTGCATCCGGTAGACCCCGTAGAGGGAGTCGGGGAAGATCTCCGTCGTATCGCCGGCATACAACGGGAGGCGGCGGGCCATTCCCCAGTTCGGGGCGAAATGGTTCATGCTATCCCCGTCAACCAGCAGACGGCGTTGGGTTATCCGGGGATCGCCGGGTATGATGGTCGAATCGGGTGGGTCGAGCAGCACGTACTGACCGTCGGGGGCCGGTACGGGGGGCGGCGGCGCGCAGGTGCAGAGCATACAGAGGACAAGAACTGCGGCCAGGTAGGGTCTTGGGTGGAGCGGCATACCGGGACCGATGCGGTTTTTGGTCGTTTTGGCGGCTACTTCCGACTTAGCCGCCCCGCGACCCATTTGCGGAGTTTGCCCTTTTCCCGCTGCCGGAGCAGCTTGTCGAGGGTCCTGTGCCGGCCGATGGTCGCCTTATTTTTTTCGTAGTAGTCTACCACGGCCTCGGTAGCGGCCAGATTGACCTCCAGGCGGTCGACCGGGCCGGAGTGGGTGAGGGCGTATTCCGCGTAGCCCCCCATGAATATTAGCAGGGACTCCCCGTGGTCCATAAAGGGACTGATGAAGCTTTCGATGGTGACGGTCACCGCGGGGGTGCCCTCCAGCCAGGTGATCAGGTACTGGCCGGCACGCCGGCGCAGGGCGGGGGTCTCGTCGGCGGGGGTGTCCTGCAGAAAATCGATGACCTCCAGCACCTTATTCCGCTGATCGGCGTAATCGTCCTCGCTGGTATACGTGACCCGGGGAATATCAATCTGCGCCAAGAGGGGAAGGGAGAAGAAGGCAACTAAAAACCAGAGAAGGAAACGCATCGTGTAAGTGGGGTGAGTGTAAGCTAGCGATCGGAGCGACCGATCAATCGGTTTTCCAGTAGTCCACCACGAAGACATCCTCGAGGTGGGGCTGCAATATATCAACGAAAGCCCGGTGGGCGGGGTGCGGTAGGTACACGTCTCGATCCGCCTCGCTCAGAAAGGAGACGAAGAAGGCATGGGTGAATCCCTTGTTGAGTCCTTCCGGGCTGTTGTTCGTCCCCCACTCGTATTCGTATATCTCCGGTATTTGCTCCGGTAGCGCGCCGAAGGCTTCCTCGACCTCCCGAACGTCCGCTTGGCTGGCCGATTCCTTGAACTTGAAGAACACGGCGTGGCGCAGCAGGCTGTCGGGGGCGGGGGCGGTCAGACTATCCACGGGATCGGGGGTTTCGAGGGGGGGCGGGGGGAGTTCTTCCTGGCAGGAGGGGAGAAGGAGACTGAGGGACGCTGCGCTTAGGCTAAGGCTAAGGAACGCTGCGCTCAGGCGGAGGAAAGTGGGCATAACGTAAATATAATCCGCCCCCCGACCTCGGAGCGTCCGTAGGATCTCCGAGCGTCCGGCAGCACGGGAGCATCCGCTAGCTAATACCGTCTTGCGGACAATTGGAGGTTCTGCGAACGCTCCAATGTCCATAGCCTATCTTTCCCCCCATGACCGCCGAACTTCCCGTCCGATTCCCCGCCACGGCCCAGCGGGCCATCCAGCGCGTGGAGGCCTCCGAGCCCGTGGATGCCCTGGCCCACCACAACCGGGAGATGGCCGACGCGATGATCGCCCGGGGGGACCGCTGCCCCGTCGGGGAGGCAGAAGACCCCGAAGACCTGGATTGCCGGCTGACCCACTTCGTCTGGGCCGAACGGAGCAAGCACTTCCTGATGCTGTACCGCGACGTGCAGCTACAACTCCAGCTGGCTCGTCTGCTCGTCCGCGAAAAAGAGATCGAACCCGGGGCGGTAGGCCAATTATATGAACGTTCCCGTACCGCGCTATCCGATGCCCTCGGGGAGTGGGAAGAAGAATTCGCGGCCCGGGGCGAAGCCCTTCGCCGCAACGACCGCGAACGACGCAAGCAACTAAGGGCCTGGAAGCTACAGCACAACCCGTGGCCGGTCTACCGGGAGCAATTGCGGAAGATCGCGGAACAATCGGAAGAACTGGCTACGGAGTATGGTGCCCTTACCGAAGAATGCGACCGCTTTACCGACTTGCGCCATCAACTCGAAGCCGCCATCGCCGTCAGCTTTGACGCCCTCCAGACGGCCGATGCGCGCGCCCGGGAAACCGTCGCCTTCATCCGCGAGCGTAAGGCGGGTGAGCGCCAACCGGGGGCCATCGCCGCCCAACTGGATGACTACCTCGCCGTAGAGGGGACCCTACCCCGCCTGGACCGCTTCACCAACCAGATCACGGCCGCCACCGCCAAGCTGAGCGAAGACCGACGGGTCACGGTAGCCAGCGAGGAGGGGATACTGAAGTATAAGGAAGTAAATTTTCGCCGCTCCACCGACCAGTGGATATCGGCCGAGGTCATGCCCCTGCTCTACGAGCTCTGGGAAGTCAGCGAACGACTCACCAACGGCCTAAACGTAGCCCTCGTAAACGTACGCAACCGGGCCCTGCTGCTGGCTAACGAAACCAAGGCGGGGAAGGAGGTACAAGTGGACCACCAGGAACTGGCCCAGCCGGTGGTGATCTACCTGGAACGGGTGGAAGGAGAAATGAAAGCATACGATGCCCTGCGGCGCCAGCTGTACGAGCGCATCGAGCGCGACCTCCGCCTCACCGCGGTCTACCGCCCCACCCCGGGCTTCCTGCCCCTGCCCATCCAGACCGGCCTGAATGCCTTCACCCGCCGCCAGGGGCGCCTGCTGAGCGGGGTGAGCGAGTGGCTCGACCGCCACGTGACCGGAGTCAACAAATTCCTGGGGGACGCCGCCCGGGAGGAACGCCTCAGCGTCAGCGAAAAAACGGTGCGGGTTATCCGCCAGCGAACCGTTTCTCCCGACAATTCGGCCTACAGCAACATCCTGCTGACCCGGGGTTACATCGGTGAGTCCTTCCTGGTGGGCCGCCAGTCGGAAACGGCCCACGTCAGCCAACTCATTGATGACTGGCGCAATGGATTTCGTGGCGCGGTGGCCCTCACCGGTCACCGGCTGGCGGGCAAGACCCTCTTCGGGGAGCACGTCACTAACCGCTTCTTCGCCGGCCGCACCATCCGGCTGCGCCCCCACTCCAACCTGACCGTCGCCGGCCGCCGCAGCAAAACGACGGGCGATCTACGGGAAGCCCTGGCCTTCGTCGAAAAGCATACGGTACAGCAGCGCCCCCTGGTCTGGATCGACGATCTGGAACTCTGGCGGGACGAGGACGTTCCGCTGGCCAGCAACGTCCGGGCACTCGGGGAATACATCGACGACTACAGCGGCCGTATGTTCTTCCTGATTGCCACGACCAATGCCGTCTACCGCCACCTGAATAACTTTCTGGAGGTGGACCGCGTCTTTCAATCGGAGATTAACCTGGATGCCTTCACCCTGGCCGACATGCAGCGGGCCATCCTCATCCGCCACGGGGCCACCCATAAGGCGATGGTGGACGAAGAGGGGGAAACGGTCAGTGAGACCGCCTTCGGCAAGATGGTGGGCCGCATCTTCCGGGCCACCGACGGCAACGTGGGCGATACGATCAACCGCTGGGCCTATTTCACGGAGCGCTTCGACGAAGACCGGGTCCACCAGCCCCCGGGGCGGCGCTTCGAGCTTCCGGTATTTCTCTCCCCCGATACCGCTACCCTGCTGGCGACCATCTACCTGGAGAAACGAACGAAAGACTACCGGCTGCGGCGGCTGTTCGGTCCGGTGTACCCGGATCGCTACGGCAGTATCCTGCAACGCTTACTGCGCATCGGCATGGTCACCCGCCATTCCGACGGTCACCTGGAAATTACCGAAAGCGTAGTGAACGAGGTCCGCCGGATGCTGGCCTCCGACGCTTACCTTCCTAATCCGCACTAGCCTATGGACCTCCTCCTCTACCGTTACTTCGGTTGGTTCGACCTGGTAGTCGCCGCCCTGCTACTCTACGGCAGCTACGCCCTGCTGTACGTGATCAGGGGGCGACTGGAAAACAGTAAACGGGCCGAGGGCTTCCGGGCGGCTGCCTACCGGGTGATCACCCCGCTTCTGCTGCTGTACCAGCCGCTTACGGTGCTCATCCTGGCTACCATATTCGTCTTCATCAATCCACTGGTGCACGGGCTCCTCCTGCTCGTCGTCGTGGCCGCCGGTTTCCCCCGACTGCGGGACTACCTGAGCGGGCGGGTCATTCTCTTCAATCCACTGGTGAGCGTCGGCAAACGGGTACGCACGTCAGCGGCCACGGGAGTCATCAGCCGTATCAGCCGGATCGGACTTTATTTACAGACCGCCGAGGGGCTGCACTTCGTCAACTACACCACCCTGCTCACCCAGGGCTATAGCCTCATCACCGGAAAGAACATCGGGGGCTACTACCAGCTTCTCCTCACCCCGCCCCCGGAACGAGATCATCCCATTCAGGACCTCCTGGACCGCTTCACCACCACCCCTTACCTGGACCGGAGCTACCGCCCCGAGATCAGCCCCGGCAAGGGAGACGGCCGCATTCACGCGCGGGTGTCGGTCCGCGAAGAGCAGCAACTTACGGAGCTACTCAGCCTGATCGGGGAGTGGGGCTACTCCGCCCAGGTGGGCAAACGCTAACACGCTAAACTATCGCTTTGGAAACCGTCGATCCCAATATCCTCATTATCGAGGCCTCCGTCATCATCATTCTGTCCTTCTTCTTCGGGGAGGTGGCGAAGCGCACCAACGTGCCCTCCGTCCTGATGCTGATTATCCTCGGCATCCTGATCAAGTTCGGGCTGGACAGCATCGGTTTCGGCAACCTCGATTTCTTTCCGATCCTCCGCATTCTGGGGATCGTAGGCCTGATTATGATCGTACTGGAAGCCGCCCTGGAACTGAAACTGGAGCGGGACAAATACGTCTCCATCGGCAAGGCCCTGTTGGTTGCCGCCATCGGCCTGATCGCCTCCACCTGGGCGGCGGCGGAGTTGCTCGAGTACTTCATCGATGACATGACCTCCCAGAGCGCCTGGCTGTACGCCACCCCGCTCTCCATTCTCTCCAGCGCCATCATCATACCGAGCGTAACGGGGCTGAAGGGCTACAAGCGGGAGTTCCACATCTACGAAAGCACCTTTTCCGATATTCTGGGCATCATGCTTTTCTATTTCCTGACCAGCCAACTTCCCGCCGCCGAGGTAGCCGGCGATAGCCTGGAGGTGGTCGAGCATCACGCCAGTGGCTGGGCCTACCTGGGCAATATCCTGATCACCATCGTGGCCTCGCTCATCGCCAGCTACGCCATCGTACTGATCTTCCAGAATCTGAAGAGCCACGTCAAGCTATTCTTACTCATCGCGGTGCTGCTCCTACTATACGGGATCGGTAAGTATTACCACCTGTCGGCCCTCATCATTATCCTCATTTTCGGCCTGCTCATCGCCAATATGAAACTCTTTTTCCGGGGTCCTCTGCGCAAGCTTCTCAACTACCGGAAGGCCCTTGAGATCTACGAAGGACTCCACGTCGTGACGGTGGAAACCGCCTTTGTGGTCCGCACCTTTTTCTTCGTCATCTTCGGCATTACCATTGTACTGCAGAGCTTACTCAGCCTGGACGTAGCCATCGTCAGTCTGCTCATCATCGCGAGCATCTACTTGATCCGCTTCGTCATTTTGCGCATATTTATCGGTAGCGACATCCTGCCCCAGCTCTTCGTGGCACCCCGCGGGCTCATCACCGTCCTGCTCTTCTACGCCATCCCCACCCAGGTGGAAGTACCGGGTTTTGAGCCGGGGATTCTGCTGTTCATCATTATCGCGACCAGCCTCATCATGACCTTCGCCATGATCGCCGACAAGAAGCGCACTACCTCGGTCATCCGGCGGGTCAGTAGCTCCCCCATCGGTTACGAACGGTGGAAGGCCCCGAGCCTGGCCGAAACGACGGAGGACAAGTAAGGGGGCGGCGGCGCACAGGTGCGGGCTAACATCCGGTAATACAATCCGTTTACCGTCCAATGAATCGGACTACACTACTGATCATCGGAGCCCTGATCGTACTACTGGCCATCGGCTACTTTACCGGTCCGCGGATCGAAATCCCCCACTACCCCGAAACCCTTCCGGAGGTGCCCGGGCGGCTGGAAGCGCTGGCGAACTACGTGGAGCGGCGGGAGGCCAACTACCCCACCCGGGCGGATAACGAGGCCCGCATTCTCTTTGCCGACTCCGTACCCGGACAGACCGAATACGCCTTCGTGTACCTCCATGGCTTCGCCGGCAGCCATCGCGATGGGTACCCGGTCAACGTCAACGTGCCCCAAATATTCGGGTCCAACGTCTACCTCGCCCGCTGGGCTGGTCACGGACTGATCGGCACCGCCGCCCTGGAAAATTTCAGCCCGGCCGCCGCCTGGGAGGACGCCCGGGAAGCCCTGGCCATCGGAAAGCAACTGGGGCGTAAAGTCATCCTGATGTCCACCTCCACCGGTGGCACCCTGGCCCTGAAACTGGCCGCCGACTTCCCGGACGACGTACACGCCCTCATCAACATGGGCCCCAACCTCGCAGACGACCAGCCCGGTGCCCGTCTACTGATGACCCCCTGGGGCCACGAACTCGCCAAACTAGTCTCCTTCGGCAGCAACAAAAAGATCGAGCACCCGGAACCACGGGCCCCCCGGTATTTCGATACCATCTACCCCAGCGAAGCCCTCGTGCAACTGCAAATCCTGGTACAGACTACGATGGACGATACCACCTTCAGTCAGATCACCTGCCCCGCCCTCACGGTCTACTACCATAAGAATGAATTCGCGGAGGATGAGCACGTCGAACTGGATGCCTACCCCGGTGCCCACGCCGCCTTTGCCACCCCGGCGGAAAAAAAGCGCCTGGTCGCCCTGCCTACCCCGGGCACCCACTTCGTCGGCAGTGCCATCAAAAGCGAAGACTGGCTGGCCGCCCAGCGGGCCATCGTCGAGTTTTGCACCGAAGTACTCGGGATGAACCCCCTACTCCCCGTCGATCACCGCACGAACGCTGCCCCGCTCCAGTAGCCGCCCCCGGGCCTCCGCGTAGGGCAGTCCGGTCGCCTCCACGATCATCTTTGTTCCCCGGTCCACGAGCTTGGCGTTGCTGAGCTTCATATCGACCATGCGATTGTCCCTTACCCGCCCCATCCGGATCATCACGGTGGTGGTGATCATATTTAGGATGAGCTTCTGGGCGGTCCCCGACTTCATCCGCGTACTGCCGGTGACTACCTCGGGGCCGACTACGGCCACCACGGGATGATCGCATACTTGGGTCACCGGCGCCCCGGGGTTACAGGTTACGCAGCCGGTCAGCAGCCCCGCCTGCCGGGCCGCCCGCAGTCCCCCGATCACGTAGGGCGTCGTTCCGGAGGCGGCGATGCCGATCAGGGTATCGTCTTCGTTCGGGCTATGCTCCAGTAGATCGACCCAGGCCCGGTCGGCGCTGTCTTCGGCGGCTTCGACGGCATCACGGAGGGCACGGTCCCCGCCGGCGATCAGCCCGATCACCAGCCCGGGGGGCACCCCGTAGGTCGGCGGGCATTCACTGGCGTCCAGTACCCCGAGCCGGCCACTGGTGCCCGCCCCGATGTAAAACAGGCGGCCCCCGCGTTGCATCCGCTCCACGATTCCCTCCGCCAGCGGGGCAATGGCGGGAATACACTCCCCCACGGCGGGGGCAACGAGCCGATCCTGCTCATTGATCAGAGTAAGCAGCTCTTCCGCTCCGCGGGTTTCCAGGTGGCGGTAGGGTCCGGCTTGTTCGGTAATACGCATAGTGCGAAAGTACTTCTCTTGTTCCTTCATCTCATCCAGGGGCTACGCCCTTTGGAATTCGGGAGGACCCCTCCGGGCCCCGTGCTTTAACAGCGGGCCCCGGAGGAGTGCTCTGTAAATTCCATAGTGCGCAGCGCTATGAAAACATGATCATTCCCGAACAACTCGCTCGACCCCGATCCCCTCCCCCGTCCGCACCGCAATCAAATACAATCCCCCCACTTCCCCGCTCAGATCGAGCGTATAATGCGTTGCGTACGGAACGTTCACTGACTCGACCCTCCGTCCATCACTTCCGTATACCGATATCCACTGCACCTGCGTGCCCGGCAAATCGGTTAGTTCCACCCGCCCCGCGCTCGGATTGGGGAACACCGAAAACCGCAAAGTAGCATCCGCCGTACGGAATAGTCCCGTCGTCTTGCCGACCGCCAGGTCGCTGCGGTAGTACGTTACGCCACCCCGCTCGTTCCCGACCACCAATTCCAGCAGGCCGTCCCCGTCGAAGTCGGCCGTAGTGGGGTTGCTGAATGCCCCCACGTCCAGCCCCGCGATCGTATCCTCCAGAATGGGAAACGTAGCGGTCGGATCGGAAAACTCGTAGGCCCGTAGCGTACCCGTGCGACTGCCGGTGAGCAGTAGAAAGCGATCGTCGTAGGTAACCACGTTCGGCGTCGGGTGGGAGGTGCTGAAACCGGGCACGTTCGTATTGATCCCCCCCAGTTGGATCGTATTACCGGCGGCGGAAAGATCGGGATTGAACCGGGGCGTGCCGGCGTCCCCTACGTTGCGGTAGTAGCGGATGCGACCGTCGAAGCCCCCCACGACCAGGTCGGCCCGCCCGTCGCGGTCCAGATCGGCGATGGCGGGCCGGGAAAGTTGCCCCGCGTCGATGTCCTGGTAGCCGAAGAACGGTTCGGCGAACGCGACCGCCGCTCCCGGTCCGGCCGTATTCTCCAGGTAGGTCAACTCCCCGGATCGCTGCCCGATCACGGCGTCGGTGTCCCCGTCCCCGTCCAGGTCCCCGAAGGTGGGCGCGTAGGCCGACCCGATCGACTGGAAGCGGGAAAAACCCAGGAAGTCGTCATCCACCTTCTCGAAAGCCACCGCTCCCCCCGGTGGCGTGACGTTCCGGTAGAGGTGGAGCCGGCTGTTGGCGACGAAGTCATCGTTGTACTCCTCCCGGTTGGCGATCACCAGATCGGGGCGGCCGTCGGCGTCGTAGTCCAGTACGGCGGGCTGGGTCGCCGTACCCAGGTCGATGCTGCCGCCCACCAGCCAGTCGCGCCGCTGAAACGCGAAGTCGGGCTCGGCCTCACTCCCCCGGTTGCGGTAGTACCAGCCCACCTCGGTATCCTCGGCATTGAGGGTCTGACTGGGTGCGGCCACCAGATCGCGCAAACCGTCGCCGTCCACATCCAGGTGGTACATACCGGGAAAGAAGGGTATGTCCACCGTCGTCCCGTCGCTGGGCCAGGTCGGGTCCTGTTCGGCGATGTAGGCTTCGTTCAGCGTACCGTCGTTCAGCCCCAGTACGATGGAATTGAAGGAGATATCGCCCAGCATGATGTCCTGCAGTCCGTCGCCGTTGTAGTCCAGCGCCAGGGTCGTCGAGCCGGCGTGGCGAAATTCCAGTGGCGATTCGGCGGGTAGCTTGCCGAAACAGTCTCCCGGCCCCGTCCCCAGATCGAGGGCCGAGGTGATGCCACTTTCGAAGAAGCCCCCCCAGCACTCGTCTTCCAGGGTGAAAAGCAGGGAGTCCGGTCCGAAGCCCCGTTCCACGCTCTGGTTGCGGAAATATTCCAGGTAGCCCCCACCGGCGCTGAAGGTGAGGATGTCCAGATCGCCGTCCCGGTCGATGTCCTTTACTTCGGGGTAATCCGTGACGGTGACGAAGATGGCCAGGTCGTTGCCACTGAAGGGGTAACGTAGACTGGGGAAGGTGGGCGTAGCCCCGAACGTTAGCCGGCCCGCTTCCCGCCGGCCCCGGAATACCCGAAACCCTCCCTCCACCGGGGCGTAGGTGAACAAGTCGTCGTTGCCATCGCCGTCGTAGTCGCGCAGCAACAGCCAGCCGGTGAGGTCGGCGGGGAAACCGGCCGTTAGCTCCGGAGCGGTGGAGTAGTTGCCGCTGCCATTGCCGCGCAGGGCCAGCAGGGCGTCGCCGGCGCGGTCCAGGATCAGTAGGTCGCCCGTGCCGTCTCCGTCGAGGTCGCTCGACTGGTACTGGGGGGCGTTAAGACCGCCGAGCCAGGCGTTGGGCAGGATGTGGCCGTCGGGGTCGCGCACCTCCGGGAAGGCCGGCCGCAGGTCGATCTGGGCGAACAGCCCGAGCGGAAAAAATAACAGAACAAGTAGTCGGCGCATGCGGAGCGGGCTTAGGCAAATTACGCCGGCGGGTCGCGAAAGTTTGTCCGCCGTTAGCCCATCTCCCGAATAGCAGCGGGGCCAGGTGCTATATTGGCCCACCAAGCTCACCCGATGTTGCGTAGTTCCTTTCTGTTCCTCCTTTTCCTGCTTGCTGATTTGCTGTCTTCTCAGACCCTGACCCTCAACGGTTCGGAAGCAGGCATCGTAGTGGCGGGCGCGGACGCAGGTGCGGAGCTAACCGTGAACGAAACCGTCATTCCCGGCGTGCCCACGGCAGGAGGAACGCTCTACCCGACCGGACCGGGGCTACAACTCATCGAAACCGAGGAGGAAACCCTACTGTACCACCTGAGCGAGGGGGGCGACCTGCGCTACATCCCGCTCTGGCTCTCCATCCTGCCGCCGCTGATCGCGATCGGACTGGCGCTTCTCTTCAAGGAAGTGGTCATCTCCCTCTTCGCGGGCATTTGGGTGGGCGCCTTCATCGCCGGGGGGCTGCGCTTCGAGGCCTTCCTGGGGGTCATCAGGGCCCTGCTTACGACCATCGACACCTTCCTCATCAATGCCCTGAACGACGCGGGGCACCTCTCCGTCATCGTCTTCAGTCTGATGATCGGCGGCATGGTGGCCATCATCAGCCGCAACGGGGGAATGGCCGGGGTGGTGCGGCGTATGACCGTGTACGCGACGGACGCGCGGCGGGGGCAAGTGGTGACCTGGGTGCTCGGCGTGGCCATCTTCTTCGACGACTACGCCAATACCCTCATCGTCGGTAATACCATGCGCTCGGTCACGGACCGCTTCCGCATCAGCCGGGAAAAGCTGGCCTACATCGTCGATTCCACGGCGGCGCCCGTAGCCTCGGTGGCCTTCATCACCACCTGGATCGGCGCGGAACTGGGCTACATCGATGACGGAATTTCCCGGGTCGCGTACTTTTCCGATACCACCCCCTACGCCGTTTTCATCGAATCCCTGAAGTATAGCTTCTACCCGGTGCTGACGCTGGTCTTTATCCTCTACTTGATCGTACAGCAGCGGGATTACGGCCCCATGCTGACCGCGGAGGACCGGGCGCGGTCGACGGGGGTGGTGAAGGCGAACGGACCGGAGGGGGAAGCGGCGGAGGAGCAGGAGAATCTAGATCCCGTCCCCGGAGCTCCCCTGCGGGCGAGAAACGCGGCCATCCCGGTGCTGGTCGTCATCCTGATGACCCTAGTCGGACTGATCGATACCGGGCTGGCTTCCCTGTACGCCGACCTGGAGGCCCCGCCGCCCAGCAGTGACTGGGGAGCTACCTGGGGGGCGCTGGAAGGGGGCTTTTTCGGTAAGCTGGGCCTGACCATCGGGGCGGCCGATAGCTACACTGCCCTGCTGTGGGCCAGCGTGAGTGGCGTGGTGGTGGCCCTATTGCTGACCGTTAGCCAGGGCATCATGAACATCGGACAGACCATCGGGGCGATGACGGCGGGCTTCAAGGCTATGTTTTCGGCGGTCATTATCCTGACGCTGGCCTGGGCGCTGGCCCTGACGACGGAGGAATTGCATACCGCCTCCTTTCTGGTGGATCTACTGGGAGACGCGCTCAACCCCTACTTCATCCATCCGGTGATTTTCGTGCTGGCGGCCCTGATCAGCTTTTCCACGGGATCGAGCTGGTCGACCATGGCCATCCTCTACCCCATCGCCATTCCGCTGACCTGGACGGTAGCCATGCTGGCCGGCTGGGAGGAAGCGGCGGCGGCGGGGCTGCTCTACAACATCATCAGTACCGTGCTGGCGGCTAGTGTGCTGGGCGACCACTGCTCCCCAATCTCGGATACGACCATCCTATCCAGCCTGGCTTCCGACTGTAACCACATCGATCACGTGCGTACCCAGCTGCCCTACGCCCTGACGGTGGGTTCGGTGGCCCTGGCCTGCGGCTTCCTCGCTACCCTACTCGGGGGTGGCTGGCTGGTGTGTCTCTCGCTGATGGCGGGGGGGCTGGTGGTGCTGTGGTTCGTGGTGCGGGCGGTGGGGCGGCGGGTGGGTTAGGACAGAGCGCGTAGGTCGTCCTCGGTTAATCCCGTTATGTCGCGAACGCTTTCCCGATCCATCCCTTCCGCGAGCATACGCTTGGCGATTAGCTCAATAGCCCGTTTGGAGCCTTCCTCGCGGCCTTCGGCGCGGCCTTCCTCGCGGGAAGTGTCCACTACGTTTTTGATGTCACGATAATATTTCAGGCTCGATTCGTATGCGTCCCGCTCTTCCGCGGTAAAATTACTGATCCTGGCTACTGTGAAGAGCTTCTTGAATATGCGGTCCTGTAGGGCCGGAGGGCGATCATTCAGGGAGGACAGATGGCGGAATACGTAGAGCCATTTCTCAAAATTCGAGCTAAGTTCATCAGCCTGCTTAGTGAACTTAGGTAACTCGATGTAAATGAACTTAAGCTTGTCGTAAAAAACCCGATTTTGTTGGTCCTTGAGTTCGACTAGGTGGTAAAGTTCGTCTTGATCCTTATGATCGGCGAAGATGAAATCAAGAATACCCACTGTATAGACGGCTTCCAGACGGAAGTTCCATTCTCCCCGCCTGGCTTGTTCCTGAATGGGAAATGAGGCATAGTACACGCTGCGATCCTTAAAGTAATTTTGCTTTGCTTTCTGGAGTTCTACGATGAATCGTTCTCCGGAAGTTGCGGTGCAGTACAGATCGAATATTGCTTTTCGGTCTATTTCACCCGCGCCGAGCCGCTCGTTCTTGGCATACGTCAGGTCTTCGATGGTATGTCGCCGCGGTAAAATCTCGTTGAGCAAACTGATCAAAATGTCCTTATTCGGTTCTTCGCCGAACAATTTTTTGAAGCCGAAATCAGTCAGCGGGTTTACGTACTTCTCGGTCGGTGGCATGATAGGAAAGAATGATTCGATGAATATAATAAGGCCGTGAAATTCGCCCGCGTCACAGA
This sequence comes from uncultured Lewinella sp., assembly GCA_964594535.1. Taxonomy (GTDB): domain Bacteria; phylum Bacteroidota; class Bacteroidia; order Chitinophagales; family Saprospiraceae; genus Neolewinella. Next base: position 5,080 of record CAZQNE010000060.1, on the reverse strand, counting down.
CTTCTCCCATCGGTCAATCGTTCAGCCGGTACACCCGCAAATTGCCCGCCGAAAAGACCTCCTCCCCCAACCTCTTGCGCACCTCGGGATCGGATTCCACCCTACGGGAGGTGGAGAAGAGGTGGGTCGCCCCCCGGCGCCGCATGTCGTCGATCCAGCTGCCCCGTAGCCCATTGCCGGCGAATACGTAGCCCCGCCGGCGCAGCAGCCAGGTGAAGATGTAGTAGGAATGGTCATTGAGTACAATGACTTTATCGTCGGGATCGACGAGGCGCTGCAGGGTATCCTGGTGGCGGTAAACCTCCTGAAGCTGGCTATAGAGGTAGCCGCGCTCCGCCCGCCAGTCGCCCTGCCGCAGTACGTAAGCCGCTACCGGGGCCGCCAGCGCACAGAGCAGGGGTACCACCGCTACCCACCGTGAGTGCTTCGCCCACCGTGCCAAGCTGCCGAAGCCCACCGCGACGAGCAGGTACACCCACGGCAGAAAGGGCAATAGATAGTAATCGTGTACGATGCCGATCACGTCCCACTGCAGGACCAAGTAGAGCAAAGTAATACCGACCAGCCCCAACCAGTACCCGACGAACTTCCGCCGCCAAACGAAAATTAGTCCGAGCCCCGCCGGCACCCACACCGCCGGGGAGAGGAAGTGGTAGGGCACGGTCTCGCTCAGGTGAAACCAGAGGATTTCCAGGTTTTTGTCCCAGTCCGCCTCCCGACCGAAGATGCCGTACAGTACCGGGTTGTTCTTCCAGCCCGGCATGACCCAGGCGTACCAGCGATAGGCCGGGAGCATAGCCACGAGGTGGGCCACGGCGAACATTCCCGCCCTCCACCGCACCCGCGCCCCGCCGCCCAAATGCCGCGGAAACCAGACCACCCCCACGATGCCGAACATGGCGTAGGGCAGTTTGGCCAGCGTAGCCAATACCAGCAGGAACACCGCCCCCAGCAAGCGTGCCCAGTGTCCGTGCCGGAACCAGGCGAAGACCAGCCAGAGGTAGCCCAGCGAGGCCGCCAGCGCGAGATTATCCGGCAGCGGATTGACGGTGTAGAAATAAAAGAGGGGCGAAAACTGGAGGCCTACCGTAGCCGCCACGGCTACCCAGGGCGGGAAGGCGAGCACCCGTAGCCAGCCGTAGCAGGCCAGCAGTCCGAGCACGCCGATCAGAAAGGTGATACCCCGGGCCACCCAGAGCTCCTCCCCCACCAGCCGCTGCACCCGCGCGATGGCGTACTGGTAAATGGGAAACTCGTACCGGTAGAGGTTGTCGTTGCTGCCGTTGAAGTGGCTCACCCGGGGGTTGCGGATGTCGTCTTCGTAGCGCACGAAGTTGCGGACGTTCCACATGGTCTGGGACTGCCGCCAGTTGTGCACCCCCTGGATCTCCCGATCGAAGATGGGGGCGTGGAGGGCGGCACTCAGCAGGAAGCTGGCCAGCAGCGCAAGGTGGGGAAGGGAGAACCGGGGGAATGCCACGGGGGTGAAGGTAATGACCCTAACTCACCAGGTAGCCGTGACTGATAGCGAGTTCAGCGGCGGAGTATGGTTCAAACTGAGGATGCACCGGTACGGTAGCCAGTGCCTCGGGGTCCCCCGGGCGCACCTCCTCGAAACGAATGGGGATGCCCAATTCGGCGTACATCTTCCGGTAGTCCGGCCAGCGGAGCCGGTTCTGCGGTTGGATACTATTGTCGATCTTCTCCCACTGTCGCTGACTGAAGCGGAGGAAATTGTAGATTGTAATGGATCGATCCAGGTGGGCAAAGTGGTCCGACAGGTCGACGAAGTGACTCATCACGCCCCCCGGCCGGAGCACGCGTTGGAATTGCCGCAGAATATCCCGCAGCACCGGCTCGTAGATGTGCTCGAAGGTATTATTGGAACAGATCAGATCGAAGGAGGCATCTCCGTAGTCCAGGTCGGTTGCGTCCATGACCCGGGCCTGCAGCCTCACTCGTTTACTGATCGCGGCGGTATCCTTCGTGGCTTCGCGGCAAACGTCCCGCAGCACCGCGATCCGGCCGGGGTCGGGGTCGGGCAAGTAGGCCGCTAACCTTCCGTCGTCGTGGTACGCGAGTACCTTTTGGTAGGCGGTACGCTGGCGATCGGCGGTCAGCCAGTTGCGGATGTCCACTGACTCGATACGGTTAAAGCCCGCCAGGTACAGCAAGGCCGGAACGATGGGGTACCAGCCCGTACCGAGTTCCAGTACCCGGGCTTCGGCGGGCGGCACGGTAGCGAACTGCCGGTAGAACCGCAGGTGGTCACGGGCCGCTTCCAGTTTGTACCGAAAGTGCTCGTCGGTCAGCGCCACGCCGCGGGTGACGTACTGCTGGAAGAAGAAGTTCAGGTCCTGCTTATAGGGCAGGTAGGAAATGGCCTTTTATACGACGGCTTTGAGGATCCAGTGGGGCATGGGTAGGGCGGGAAATTAGGTAAGGGACGGTCACACAAAGCGATAGACGGATTTTCGCTTGTCACCATCTTTTGCTAAGCGGCCTTCATCGACCGCCCTGGTGAGCTCCCTACTAGCGGTTGCCGTGGAGATAGACTTATGGAAAAGTTGATAATCCCTTCGGGCAAAGGTAGCGGCTCCAATGTGTTCTCGGAAGGCTGCCATGCGACTCTCGTAGTCCTGGATATTGGCGGTGCGGTCTAATTGTTCCCTCAGTGAAGTCGCGAGCGCATCGAGCATGAAATCAATGAAGGGGTTAGAGGTACCTACGGATTGCGCATCCTGCAAGGATTGGTAGTACCCCTGTTGCCGCTGAAGGATGATATTCTCGAACGGTACGTAGGCCATTACCGGATAGGCCGACTTCAGAATGACCGTTTGCCACAACCGGCCCATACGGCCATTTCCATCCGAGAAGGGATGGATGAACTCGAATCCGTAGTGAAACACGCAGCTCTTCAGGATCACCTCTTCGTCAAAATGAACCAGGTAGTCAAACAGGTCACCCATCAGGCTGGGTACCCGATTGTGTGGGGGAGCAATGTGAATGACCCGGTCTCCATCCACCACCCCGACGCCCTGGTTACGGTACCGACCGGCATCGGTGATGAGCCCGTACATGAGCGTACCGTGACTTTTTAGCAGATCGTCTTCGCTCAGTGGATCGAGCCGGGGTATGGAGTCGTAGACTTTAAATGCATTTTGTACCTCTAGAATGTCATTCCGTGACCCAAAAACTAACTTTCCTTCCAAAAGCGTCGCTATTTCGTCTTCGCTAAGGGAGTTACCTTCAATGGCTAAGCTGGATTGGAGTGATTTGATCTTATTCCGGTTGCGCAGCCGTACGCTACCCGGCAGTAATTGGTATCCCTCGATCCGCCCGATTAGCCGCGAAATCTCACTAACCTGCTTGAGTATGGATGACGTAATCGTATAGGGCGGCTTATACGGCATGATAGTATCATATGATAGTATCACAAGATAATCAATCCATATGTTTGCCCTCAGTAAACCGCCCTATATTTATTATCTCTCTCGTGCACCTGCCCTATACCTTCCGCCGCTCCCAGTAATTCTGCGCCTCCACCTCTTCCAGCAACTGCAGGTAGCTGTAGTAGCGCAGGTCAGTGACCCGGTCGTCGCCCTCCTCTACCGATTCCTTTACGGCGCAGCCCGGCTCACTACGGTGCAGGCAGCCGCCCCCGAAACGGCATTCCTCGCTCAGGGCGAAGATCTCGCGGAAGTTGTGGGCCACGTCCTGGGGTTTGAGGTAGTTAAAACTCAGCGTTTTGATGCCGGGGGTGTCGATGAGTTCCCCCCCGAAGCTCAGTTCGAACAGCTCGGCAAAGGTGGTCGTATGCTGCCCCTTGCCGGTGTAGTCCGACAACTCGCCGGTACGCAGGTCCAGGGTGGGCTCGATGGCATTGACGAGGGTCGACTTCCCCACCCCGCTCTGGCCCGAGAGCAGGTTGCGCTTATCCGCCAGTAGCTCCCGCAGTTCGGGGATGCCCCGGCCGGTCGTGGCGCTTACCAGCAGCACGGTGTAGCCGATATCGGAGTACAGCTCGTGGATGACCCGAAAGGTGTCCATCTCATCCTCCCCGTACAGATCGGCCTTATTGACCACGATGACGGTGGGGATGCCGAAGGGCTCGGTCATCAGCAGGAAGCGGTCGATGAAGCCCAGTTTCACCCCCGGCTCGATGATGGTGGTGATGAGCACGGCCTGGTCCACGTTACTGGCCAGCAGGTGGAGGTCGTGTTTGCGCCGGGGGCTCTGCCGCACCACGTAATTGCGGCGGTCCTCGATCCCGCGGATGGCCCCGGTTTCGGCATCGTTGGTGATCTCCACCGCTACGCTGACCCGGTCGCCTACGGCGATGGGGTTGGTGAGCCGCAGTTCGTCCAGCCGGAATTTCCCGGCTACCCGGCACGGCAGGTCGCGCAGTCCGCCGGGGGTCGGCTCGTCGAGGCGGACCTGGTACCAGCTTCCGGTAGATTTGATGACGGTGCCCTGGATCATTGCATAAGCAAAGCGCTGGGGGGCGAAGTTAGTTCGGTAGCGTATCTTTTGAGCATGAGCCGCACCCACCACTACACCGTTACCACGCACTGGACCGGCAACCGCGGCAGCGGAACCCTCGACTACCGGGCGTACGGACGCGACCATTTGATCTCCGCGGAAGGGAAAATCCACCAGATCGAAGCGTCGAGCGACCATAAATTTCGGGGGGATTCCCGTTGCTACAATCCCGAGGAGCTGTTCATTTCCAGCATTTCGGCCTGCCACATGCTCTGGTACCTCCACCTGGCCGCGATCGAGAATATCGTGGTGCTGAACTACGAAGACCGGGCGGAGGGGGTGATGACCGAGGAGGCCGACGGGCGGGGGCGCTTCACTTCGGTTACCCTGAATCCGGTTGTCAACATTACGGGCGGCGGGGCGCAGGTGCACGCAGCGCGGGAACTTCACGAGCAAGCCGGGAAAAAATGCTTTATCGCGAATTCGGTCCGGGTGCCAATTCGGTACCGCGGAGAGATTATATTGGAGTAGTAGCACCTACCCATCTGCGTACATCGGCGTAATCCGCGGTCCACATGCGCGGCGCACGAGGGGTTAA